>CAWFJI010000001.1:0-8557 GCA_963816075.1 uncultured Flavobacteriaceae bacterium
TGAAAAAATTCAGTTTAACATCAGTCTAAGGAATAAGTATGGTACCGGTAGGATTTATATTCTGGTCCATACCCAACCATCGTGCATTGACTGCCCAAACATCTTTGGGTAAAAGAATAAATGAACGCGGACCATCACCCTGCGCAAAGACTGCAGCTGAAGTGATTAAACTTAGCAGACATAAGACTCTTATTTTTAAACGGACTTTTTCCACCTTTTGCTATAATTGAATATTAAATGTGATATTGGGGTTCTGAATTAATTTACTTTCTTCAAAGGCGGCACCGACCAGGTACCATTAAGCGCTTCTTCTTTAGGCCAGTAAATTCTCATGACAACCAAAAATGGCCCTTTTGGAGCAGGTAACCAGTTGGATTCTTTGCCTTTACCCGGCGACTCGTTCTGAATGTGAATCGTGATCCCTCCGTCGGCGTCTTTTTTTAACTTTGGCAGCATGGGTGAATTGATCAAATACCGGTTTATAGGGTTGGATACCAACAGGCTCGCAGGCATTTCATACATGGTAAGAGACCAGAAACTATTTGCCGGAGGCAGTTGTCCGGGAGCAAAACGCAATGCGTACCGGTGAGTGCCGTCTAATGAATTGCCATCCGCATCAACAGAATATATGGGATACATGGCTTCTTCTTTCGAGTTACCGTAAATTCCGATTATGGCTGCACCCATGCGGTAGAGATAATTGTTTTTCAGGAAATCGCGCGTACCAAAAATATCACCCGAAGAGATTTCCTTGGCATCAACACGTTTTTTAAAAGCACCAAATTCCTGCCAGGCATCGGCAATTCCCTGTTCCATGGCAGTTTTCATCTCAGGTGAAAGTTGAGCCGTATCAATATGCTTACCCGCCCCAATGCCAATTTTCGCAAATCGCTCCATTAAAGCAATTTCTGAAGGGTGGGTGGGGCAAAACTGTAATTGAAAATTGAGTATATTAAAAACCTCAGGAGAGGTCTTTAGCTCCTCCGGACTAAGTGGATTTATAAAGGTAATAGGCTGTGCCGGCGCCGGAGGCGTCTGACCCATAAAGGCGGAAAGAGGCTGTAATTTATAGCCTGCCTGGACTTTTTTAACCTTATCGAGATCTGATGTATTGAAAAGTTGGGTTCGGACAACAGCCATTAATAATTGTGTTTCAGACCGGATTACTTTGGTGATGCCTTTTGGTGTTTCGCCCTTCCAGTCGGGGCCTGCGATTAAATAATTACCTCCTTCGTTTCCGGTTGCTCTGCTGCCGATGTAATCAAAATTAAATGTATAGTAATCGATCATTTGAACGCTAAAATACCGGTTCTTTTCCATGGCAGGAATGGTGAGCACCTGAGGCTCTGCCCGCAGGTCTAATCCGGCAAAAGAATAAGGGGTATCAGAATTTGGTGTCTGCACAGCCTTATCATCCGGGGTATACACCCTGGCAGAATTGAACCAAACATTATAATCCCCTTTGTATTCCGGATTATCCTTCGCTACAAAATAGGCATGCTGAATGCGGTATCCATCAACCATGGGATAGGCATAAATGTAAGCCTCCTTTGCAATTTCCCTTGCTTCGGCAGGGGTAATAGCTCCGGAAGAGGAATTCGTTTCCAATGAATCTTTTTCAGTTGGTGTTTTCGAAGTTCCTCCCCCGCAGCTTGCAAGGCTAAAAATCAAAAGGCCAAAAATAAACTTAGTTACTTTCTTCATTTCCAAGTTTTTTTAAAACGTTTAGATATAATATGATGTATGAACAATTTTGATTTAAACTTGCTACTAATGATTAATTCTTCGCCGGCTGCATCACAGATTCCATGACCCTCTCCAGGTTAAAACTTCCCGGCTTCTGACGCGGCGGATAGTCTTTAAAGCTTTGCAGCCATTTGCCTACATAAGCCCCGGCAGGTGCAATAACGAACATATGTTCCATATACCAGCGCTGATAGCCCATGGCATATTCTGCTTCTGCCCGCTCAAAGGGATCCATACGCAGGTTGGCTACTTTTGGCGCTCTCAGTTCGGTGAATGGCTGTTGCCAGACTTTTAGTCCTTCAGCTTGTTGCTCAAGGAAAGTGATTTTCCAGTTTTCATAACGAAGTGCCGCAACACTACCATCGTCTGTCCAGTATATAAATTCTTTTCGTGGCCAGGCAGTTTCCCCTCTCAGTGCAGGGCCCAGATCATAGCCATCTATATGAACCTTAAATGTTTTTCCTCCGATAGCACGTCCTTTTAATAGATCTGCAGTGGCATTTTTGTCACCGGCAGCGGCAACCAGCGTTGGCAGCATGTCTTCGTGAGCGCCGATATCATTTATAATCGTTCCCGGCTTAATCGTTCCAGGCCATTTGATCAGGGTGGGTACGCGGTAGCCACCTTCCCACTGGGTGTTTTTCTCTCCCTTGAACATGGTAGTTCCGCCATCAGGCCAGGTAAAGGTTTCTGCACCATTGTCTGAAGAATACATAATGATCGTGTTCTCATCCAGACCCAGCTCTTTTAATTTGGCCAGCAGTATACCTATTTGTCTGTCATGTTCCACCATACCATCGGCATAAATACCCAAACCTGTTTTACCCTCTACTCCTTCAGCAAGGTGGGTAAATATGTGCATTTTTGTGCTGTTCCACCATAAAAAGAATGGTTTGTCGGCTTTTTTGGCACGCTCCATAAAATCCATTGCTTTGGCATTGACTTCTTCATCAATGGTCTCCATTCTTTTTTTGGTCAATGGCCCGGTATCTGTGATTCTACCGTCAGCGTAACTGTGAATAACTCCCCGTGGGCCAAACTTTTTCTTAAATTCAGGATCTTTTGGGTAATCCGCATTCTCCGGCTCTTCTTCGGCGTTCAGGTGATAGAGATTCCCGTAAAATTCATCAAAACCATGTTTGGTTGGCAACATTTCATCCCGGTCGCCAAGGTGATTTTTACCAAACTGTCCGGTCATATAGCCCTGGGCTTTTAAAAGGGTAGCAATGGTTGGATCTTCTTTGGTCATTCCCTCAGGCGCACCTGGCAAACCTACCTTGGTCAGTCCGGTTCTAATGGGCGACTGCCCTGTAACAAAGGCAGCCCTTCCAGCGGTGCAACTCTGTTGCCCGTACCAATCGGTAAACACGGCACCTTCTTTTCCAATGCGGTCGATGTTAGGTGTTTTGTAACCCATCATGCCCATGTTGTAGGCGCCCACGTTAAATTGACCAATGTCATCACCCCAGATGATCAGGATGTTCGGCTTCTTTTGCTGGGCCATCATTCCGGCACTGCAAATGAAAAATGCTCCTAAAATCAGGAAGCTTTGTCTCAATCGTTTAATCATAATTTTTGTTTTAAAGGGTTTGTAAATTTGAAATTGAAAAAAATGTTATTTATAATTTATAAGGATTGGTTTTTAATTCTTCCATGATAAGTTGGCAAACATCATTGGGTGTATGAACGGATGTGTTGATGTTTTCCAGGATTTGAAATTTACCTTCAAAGTGCTCATTGATGAATTTGCTCGAAAAAGACCAAATAGCCGAGTGAGCTGAATTTTTGTTGCAGGTCCTCTAAGGGAACATCCCAGTCAAAACTGCCGGGATCCACATCAAAATTATTCAGCAGCATGTCTTTCAGTTTTTCACAAACTTCGTTTTCTGCCATGGTTATTGAATGTCATGTTACAAACTTCAGCAAAAGGAAAGGAGTTTGTTTTCACTGTGGTTACCAAAAATTGACTGTGGGTTACATTTTAGAGGGAGATTGACCAAAAAGTTGTTGGTAAGTTATCCCAATTGTTCCATCCTGAATTGAATCTGAAAAATAAACCTGGCCTAAATGCCTTTAAAAGGGGCTGGTTATTCTATTTTTTTGAAATTATCCTTAAAATGTGAGGGTTGTCCAACGCTTACCTGTGTTAGAGGTTCGTGCTTCATCCTTATCTTATAACGTATTAGTTCTTTATAATAGCCGGAGGTTGCCATGTCTTATCCAATATGGCGGGCTTGCCCCAATAGCTTCGGATGTATAAGCTAAAGGATCCACCGGGTGCTGGCAACCAGTTGGTTTCCTTATCGACTCCGGGTGATTTCTTACCAACATACAAGGTCAATGAACCGTCTGTATTATATTTCAGGTTCTTATTTTTTGTACCCAATGAATAGCGATTCAATGTATTAGGACTAAAGAAGTGGTGCTCATTGTACAGAGTAAGGGACCAAAAGCCATTCACCGGTGGTGTCTGGTCTTTTGCAAATGTTATGGTATAATTATTTGTACCGGTCAACATAGTGCCTTTCCCGTCAACATCCGTATAGAAATACTGCGTTTCATCGGGCTTGTTATCATAAAAGTTGGATTTGGCCGTGCCAGTTCGGTTAAAATAGTCCACGCCAAAAGCTGCATTGTTCGTGGAACGATTCCAGTTGTTTCCAGCCGGCGTTCCATTGTGTTCCCACTTAAAGAATGAAGAGATAATAGATCTATCAGCCTCCACTGCTGCAGCAATAATAGCTTGCTTTAAGGTGGCATCTCCGGCTGCGGCATTCAACAACTGGCGAAAATTGGCATACAGTGCTTCCTCACCTGGCAATGGAGCAATGCTGTCCAATACGGCTGGAAGTACATCAAAAAAAGTTTCAGGCACTACCCAAGGGGTCTCACCCTGGCCAGCTTTGGCCGCTTCGCCGATGCTGGGAAGTTCACTGTAATCGACCGTTTTCATTTTGCCGTCAAATTCAGCAAGGGGATACAATACCACCTGATTAACTACAGACTGTATGGCAACTCTGTCTTCTTTGGTATCATCCATAAAAATACGGGGTATGATGTTTGCCATTTCCGTGGAACTCCTAATAACACCTGAAACCCCTTCCGGCACTGTCCCATTCCACTTAGGACCAGCAATCAAATAGAAGCCAGGCTTGGTTCCGTAAGGTTTGCCCAGTTTTGCAAACTGGTCGCTTCTGGCATCATACATGGCATAGACCCAAAAACGGTCGCCAAATTCAGGCACCTGTATAATCACCGGTTCCCTGTTTAATGAGCAATATGCCAATCCATATACTACATCCTGGTTAGGACAGGCCACAAAAGTCTGCGATGGTTTGATATAATCTACCAGCATAGCGAGCCTGCTCATCGGTGCAACAGGCACTACGCCTCCATTTAGGGCAGGATATGGGGCTTTCGTGATGTTGTCCCGACGGTTAAATTGATTGACCATGGGCCAACCCCAAATATATGCCATCTGTGCAATTGCTTTTGCATATCCTACTGGCATCTTAATATGATCAGCCGGTTTGGTTACCTCAGAAAAGTTTTGCGGAAACTTAACCTGTCCTGCTTCCGCCTCTGAGACACCAGCCGTGTTAGAAGATGATTCTGTTACAACCGTCGAATCACTGGTTACATCGCTTCCCTGGGTGTTGCTATTACACGCAGCAAAAAACTGTCCAGCAAGCATGCTGAATACCAGTATTCTTTTTCTTGTTATTTTTTCCATAATGACAAATTTATATACATTTTAAGAATGGTAAACGGCATGACCGCCAACCTTTTAAAGCCACCCGAATTGACTGGATAACACATTACCACGTTAATTTTTCTTACTGGCAATCATGGGTGGCACTTTATACGTACCATTTATAACGTCTTCACTGGGACCATATATACGCAAAACACAAAAGAAAGGGCCATCGGGTGTTGGCAACCAATTTCCTTCTTTCTCTTTTCCGGGGGAAGTTTTTTGGAAATAAACAATCAATGAACCATCTTTCTCCTTCTTCATGGCAGTCGTCTGACTACCAATGCTATATCTATTAATTGGGTTGTCAACCAAAAAACGCCCAGGCAGATCATACATCGTAAACGACCAGAAATATTGTGACTTTGGAATTTGGCCTGAGGGAAATGTAACGGTATAATTATTTTTACTGGCATCAAGTGGTTTGTCTTCACTATCCACCTGATATGCGGGATACATGGCCTGTACGGGATAATTTCCAAACTGGCCAATCACCACACCTGCTGAACGGTTCAGATAATCGGTTTCTATTTTTGCCCTGGTGTTAAATAATTTTGTTCCGTCCTTTGTGTTAGCCACTGCAACCTGAATAGCGGCATCACCTTCAATAATTCCTTCCTCAATAGCCTTTACAATTTCAGCGCCCATTTTTTGGGGCTCCCAGGGTTTTCCTGCGGCAACACCTATTTTAGCTGCATTTTCAAGCATTGGCTTGTCAGCTGGATTAGGTATTGTATAAGACAACATAAAATTGGCATAAGCAAAGAAGTTGATTGTTTTTAGATCGGCAGGGTTATAAAGTGGCCAATTGATGGCAGGGGCAGCAGTTGGCGTTTTCGTTCCTAAAAATTTACTCAATGGCTGTAATTTATATCCTTGTTGAATGGCTTTCATTTTTGGCACATCTGCATCCCCATTGACTCCAGTTCTCGTTAATGTTCCCAAAAATTCCGATTCTCCTATGATAGCTCTTTTAATTCCTTTGGGCAATTCTCCTTTATAACCGGAAGTGCAAAGCAAATAATTTCCGCCTCCCTGGCCGTCAAAAACAGAGCCCGGCGCATCTATTACATATGCCCACATATCATCCCATTGGCAGGTATAATAGCGATTGCCATCTGATGGAGGCATTGTGAGTACCCACGGCTCGGTTCGAAGATCCACCCAAGCCCATGAATAGGGAGTATTATTGTTTGGGGTAGGAATATCTTTATTTGCAGGAGAGGCCAAACCATAATGACGATATACACCAAAACCACCAATATATTCTTTTGCTGCAGGATTTATTGCTTGTGCATACATGGTTCCATAGTTGAAAACCAATGGAAACATGGCGATATACGTTTCTTTCGCAATCCTTTTAGCATCGTCAGCTGTGAGATTTGCAGAAAGTGTTGTTGTATCTGCATCATTGCTTTCAGTTTTTGACTGATTACCATTGCAGGCGATGAGGACTAATGCTAAACAGGTAATAAGAATGAAGATTCCTTTCATGATTTTTGGTTTTAATTATTGAAGATATTTAATATATCCAAATTAATTAATATGATCTGATTGCTACTTTTTTTTGATTTATCATGTCTAACTGCTAAGGGCCAATATTTATTCTATATTTCCTGTGTTGGCACTTATGTCATCACTTACTCAATTACAAGCTCTCTAACGGAACATCCCAGTCAAAACGGCCGGGATCCATTTCAAAATTGTTCAGCAGCATGTCTTTCAGTTTTTCACATACTTCGTTTTCTGCCATGGTTATTGGATGTCATGTTACAAACTTCAGCAAAAAGCAGGGAGTTTGTTTTCATTATGGTTACCAAAAGTTGACTGTGGGTTACATTTTGGAGGGAGAATGACCATAAGCCTGTTTGAAGGATCGAGAGAAGAGACTAACTGAGGTAAATCCGGTGAAGTCTGCTACCTCAGATACATTCAATTTGTTTTCTTTGAGTAGTTCTCTGGCTTTTTCGAGACGCATATTTTTTACAAATTCGCTGATAGACAGGTTGGTCAAGGCTTTTAGTTTGCGGTACAAATGCACCCTGCTCAAAGCGAAATGGCTGCCTATTTTATCGCCGTTTAAGTCCGGATCACTGATGTTCCTGAGAATAAAAGACCTGAGCTTCACTATAAATTCATCTTCCTGCAGATAGGTTTCACTATTCTCTTTCAGGATATTGTTCTGGTACCGCTGTTGTAGGAGTTTCCTGATTCCGATCAATTTTTCTACCTGAATTGCCAGTTCTTCCGGACTAAAGGGTTTTGTCAGATACAGATCGGCGCCTCTTTTTAATCCTTTGATTTTGCTTTCTTGAGAAGTTTTTGCAGTGAGCAGGATAATGGGTATATGCGAGGTGCTGGTATTTTTCCGAAGCGCTTCGGTTAATTCGAAGCCGTCTTTTTTAGGCATCATGACATCAGAAATGACCAGATCAGGTATTATCGTCATGGCTATCTCAAGCCCCTCCTCACCATTTGATGCTTCTGTAATCTTGTAGTTCTCAACAGAAAGGCAATGATGAATATATTCCCTCATTTCTTCATTGTCTTCTACAATGAGTACTTCCAGGGGATCTTCCGCGGGTGTTTTTAGCGTTTGAACCTCAGCAGGCGGCACGATGTTGTTTTCAAACAGCATAGCGTCTATTACAGGAAATTGCCCGATAAGCAGTTCAGCCCCTTCTGTTTTTGGTATGGGCAGCAAAATTTCAAAGGTAGTACCTTTGCCCACTTCACTAAAGACTTCAATGGTTCCATTTTGAAGATGGATCAGTTCTTTTACAAGAGACAGTCCGATTCCGGTTCCCTGTTGTTCGCGGGTGGCTGAATGATCTACCTGATAAAAACGGTCAAAAATGTGCCCGAGCTGATCTTCAGGTATGCCAATACCTGAATCTCTGACACTTAACTTCAGATGCGCTTCATCCTTGTCATAAATTTCTGTGAGGTTCACCTGAATTTCTTTTCCCTCCGGTGTAAATTTGATGGCATTGGAAATCAGATTATAAATAATCTTATCCCACTTTTTGTTATCAAAATTAATAGACCAGCTTTTCT
>CAWFJI010000002.1:0-206292 GCA_963816075.1 uncultured Flavobacteriaceae bacterium
AGAGCTTAGAGACCGGCTTTCTGATTTTGACATTGTAGAGGAAGCACTGATCGCGATCAGCTACAACAAGCATACCGGTTTGCCGGAAAAGACCCCTAATGCCATTTTTACAAGCAAAAATTCTGTATTTTCACTGAAAGAAGCGCTCTTAAATAAAAGGATCTCCTTCGACAGGGTTTTTTGCGTTGGGGAACAAACGGAAAGGTTGCTGTCTCAATACGGAATCGATCATACAGTTAGAGCAAATAGTGCTGAGGAACTGGCCTACATGATCATTGACGAAAAAATAGAGCAGGCAGATTTTTTTTGCGGCAACCTGAGAAGAGAAGAACTGCCAGTTATTCTGGAGGAACACGGTATATCTGTCACTGAACACATTGTGTACAATACGGAGTTTACACCTGTCAGATTCAAGGAGCATTTTGACGCTATATTGTTTTTCAGTCCTTCAGGGGTGCTCAGTTATTTTTCTGAACAAAATTCCAGGGAGCCTGTGGCTTTTTGTATCGGGAACACCACTGCGGTCGAAGCGATCGATTATTTTGAGCAGGTACATGCCGCCGAGGAACCGTCGGCAGAAAGCCTGGTAGCAACTTTAATTGAATATTATAAAGATGAATAGAACAAGAAGGTTAAGAAAAACGGACAGTATCAGGCGTTTGGTTCGGGAGACCAGACTGCACACAGACAATTTTATATATCCTTTGTTCATAGAAGAGGGTAAGCATATAAAAAATGAAATAGCCTCCATGCCGGGTGTTTTCAGGTATTCCCTGGATGAGCTTGCTGCAGAATTGCAGGAAATAGTTGACCTGCAAATACCTGCCGTGATCCTTTTCGGAATCCCCGCAAAAAAGGACGGCACAGGATCCGAGAGCTGGAATGACCAGGGCGTTATTCAGCAGGCGATCCGTTTTATCAAAAGTAAACACCCTGATTTGTACGTGATCACGGATGTATGTTTCTGCGAATATACAGACCACGGACATTGCGGTATCATACACGAACATGACGTGCTTAACGACCCTACCCTTGAAAATCTGGCCAAACAGGTAGTATCGCATGCCCGGGCCGGGGCTGATATGGTTGCTCCATCGGGTATGATGGATGGCATGGTAAAAACGATACGCGAGGCCCTGGACAAGTCAGGATTTGTAAACCTCCCAATCATGTCCTACGCAGTAAAATACGCTTCCTCTTTTTATGGTCCCTTCCGCGATGCAGCGGATTCAGCACCTGCTTTCGGCGACAGGAAAACCTATCAGATGGATCCTGCAAACCGTTTGGAAGGTATGCGCGAAGCGCGATTCGATGAAGCAGAAGGAGCGGACATCCTTATGGTAAAACCCGCTCTGGCTTATTTGGATATCATCAGGGAACTGAAAAATTCCACAAATAAACCGGTAGCCTGTTATAATGTAAGTGGCGAATACGCCATGATCAAGGCAGCTGCCGCCAAAGGCTGGATCGACGGAGAACGTGTTATGATGGAAAGTCTGCTGGCCATGAAAAGAGCCGGTGCTGATATAATCATCACTTATTTTGCCAAGGAAGCGGCCCGGTTAATTCAAAACAAAAAATAAGATGTCTGATAAGAACTTCAAGAACTCGAAAGCACTCTTTGAACAGGGGCAGAAGCACCTTGTTGGCGCCGTAAATTCTCCTGTAAGGGCCTTTAAATCAGTTGGAGGAACACCTTTGTTCATACAAAGCGCTGATGGCAGCACAATAACAGACGTGGATGACAATAAGTACCTCGATTTTGTCCTCTCATATGGCCCCATGATTCTGGGTCACCGGAACAGGAAGGTAGAAAAAAGCATTAAAAAAGCCTTGCGAAACGGATACTCTTTCGGGGCATCTGCTGAGGGGGAGCTAAAACTGGCCAAGATCATCTGTGCCGCTTTTCCAGGCATGGATAAGATCCGTTTTGTAAACTCAGGTACAGAAGCTGTTTTTAGTGCGATCAGATTGGCCCGTGCCTTTACGGATAGAAATAAGATCATCAAATTTTCGGGTGGCTATCACGGTCATGCCGATGCCTTGCTGGTGGCAGCCGGTTCAGGACTCGCTACCCTGAGTTTGCCCGGAAGCAAGGGTGTACCGCCCGAAGCGGTTAAAAATACCCTGGTTGCAGAATTCAACCAGATCGAGAGTGTAAAAAAGCATATTAAAAAACACAAAGATATTGCAGCGATCATCATTGAGCCAATTCCCGGAAATATGGGCGTTGTGATTCCTGATAAAGTATTTATTGAAGAGCTGAATCAACTGGCAAAAGAGAACGGTATTTTAATCATTGCCGATGAGGTCATGACAGGATTTCGTTCAAAATTTGGCGGGGCTCAGGAGCTGATAGGTTTGCATGCAGACATCACCTGTCTGGGTAAGGTTATAGGAGGCGGTTTTCCTGTTGGAGCTTACGGAGCGCGAAATGAGATTATGGAAATGGTTGCACCGCTCGGACCGGTTTATCAGGCGGGAACCCTTTCCGGCAATCCTGTTGCCATGGCGGCCGGAATAGCGACTTTGAAAGAATTGAAAAAGCAGGATCCCTACTCAAAATTTGAAACTGTTGGAAAAAAACTGGAACAAGGTTTGCTGGAGGCTTCTGAAAAGTATAACGTTCCCATTCAGGTAAATCGTTTCGGCTCTATGTTCAATCCGTTTTTTTCAGAGCAGCCTGTAAAGGATTTTTCATCTGCGCTGAAAAGCAATACGGATCAATTCAGGGTCTTTTTCTGGGAGCTGGTCAGGCAGGGCTTGTTTATACCACCTTCGCAATTTGAATCCTGGTTCCTTTGCTCGAGCCTCAGTAAATCAGAAGTTAAAAAAGCGCTGCGCGCCATAGACCTTGCTGTTAAAAAAGTTGCTGAACAGCAGTAAACCATTTCACTATAAAACAAGAAATACGTAATATGGGCACAATCAGGAATGATCTTTTTTTAAAGGCACTCAGGGGCGAAACAGTTGAAAGGCCCCCTGTTTGGATGATGCGTCAGGCCGGGCGGTATCTGCCTGAATTTATAGCCCTCAGAGACAAATACGATTTTTTCACCCGTTGCCAGACCCCGGAACTCGCGGCTGAAATCACAGTACAGCCCATAAGAAGGTACGGGCTCGATGCAGCCATCCTGTTTTCGGATATTCTGGTTATTCCTCAGGCCATGGATATTGAAGTGGAAATGCGGTCGGATATAGGTCCCTATTTGCCCAAAACCATTCGCAGCCAAAGGGAGGTTGATGGCGTAATTGTTCCGGATGTACAGGAAAAACTGGGCTATGTATTTGACGCGATTCGGCTGACAAAAGAAATGCTGCATGATGAGATCCCGCTGATCGGATTTGCCGGATCTCCATGGACCATTTTGTGCTACTGCGTTCAGGGCAGGGGCTCCAAATCCTTCGACAAGGCAAAGGAATTTTGCTTTACCGAACCCAAGGCGGCGCATGAATTTCTTCAGAAAATAACAGATACCACCATTGCCTATTTAAAGAAAAAAGTAGAAGCTGGGGTAAACGCCGTACAGGTATTTGACTCCTGGGGAGGTATGCTTTCTCCTGAAGACTACATGGAATTTTCCTGGCCCTATATCAACCAGATCATCGAGGCGCTAAAGGACAAGGCTCCGGTGATCGCTTTTGGAAAAGGTTGCTGGTTTGCTCTTGAAGAAATGGCTTCATCCCATGCTGCTGCTTTGGGTGTAGACTGGACCATTGCTCCGGCCATGGCACGAAAACTGACACAGAACAAAATAACACTGCAGGGAAATTTTGATCCGGCGAGATTACTGTCGCCTCCTGCCGTCATCAGAAAAAAAGTACATGAAATGATCGATGCTTTTGGAAAGGATAAATATATTGTAAATTTGGGTCACGGTATCCTGCCAAATATTCCGCTCGATCACGCGGGCGCTTTTGTGGAAGCCGTTAAAGATTACCGATGCAGATGAATTCAGCCCTGATACAAAAATACAACATTCCCGGCCCCAGGTATACCAGTTATCCCACTGTGCCCTTTTGGGATCAAAAAGGGATATCTGTTGCGGATTGGAAAGATTCCCTGGTTCAGTGTTTTAATGAAAGCAATGAAAAAGAAGGGATCAGTTTGTATATACACCTGCCCTTTTGCGAGAGCCTCTGCACCTTTTGCGCCTGTCATAAAAAGATTACCAAACAGCATGATGTAGAAACACCATATATCGATGCCCTGCTCAAAGAGTGGGATCTCTATTGTAATCTCTTCCCTAAAAAGCCAAAGATCAAAGAAATTCACCTCGGTGGGGGAACGCCTACATTTTTCTCCATGGAACACCTGAGTCTGTTGATCACCGGCATTTTAAAGAAGGCAGATAAGGCTGCAGATTTTGAGTTCAGTTTCGAAGGTCACCCGAACCATACCTCCAGAGAACAATTACAAGGCTTGTACGATCTGGGATTTAAACGAAACAGTTTTGGCATACAGGATTATGATGAGGTGGTTCAAAAGGCAATTAACCGGGTACAGGGATTTGATCAGGTAAAGAGAGTGCATGACTGGTCGCGTGAAATAGGGTATACATCCATCAGCCACGACCTGATCTTCGGACTTCCTTTTCAGAATGAAAAAAGCATACGCGATACCATAAAAAAAACGGTTTCACTCAGACCTGACCGGATAGCCTATTACAGCTATGCACATGTGCCCTGGATCAAGGGTGTGGGGCAGCGCGGATTTGAAGATGCCGACCTTCCGAAAGATGAAGTAAAACGGCATTTGTACGAACTCGGCAAACAGTTGTTCTTTGAAAATGGCTATGTTGAAATCGGAATGGATCATTTTTCATTACCTTCCGACAATTTATTCCAGGCCATGAAAAATAAAAAACTGCACCGTAATTTTATGGGATATACTGCTGGAAAAACGGCTCTGATGATCGGTTTGGGCATGTCATCCATCTCGGATTCATGGTATGCTTTTGCCCAAAATGAAAAAAGTGTTACCGATTATACAGCCCGGGTAAACAGAGGGGAATTTCCTGTGTTCAGAGGGCATCTGCTGAACGATCAGGATTTGATCATACGAAGGCACATACTCAATTTGATGTGCAATCTGGAAACGGAATGGTCATATGGCCTTGACGAAAGCACCAAAAAAGGTATCGTAAAGCGCCTGGAGAGCCTGATCGACGATGGACTTTTAGATATTACAGACAACAAAGTCAAAGTGAAGGAAGAAGGCAGGATGTTTGTGAGAAATATCTGTATGGCCTTTGATCTCAGGCTGATCGAGAATAAACCGGAAACCCGTATTTTCTCTATGACCATTTGATCTGGTCATATTATTTGACAATTGACACAGGCTCTTCTGGTATTACATCAATTTTTTTCAATAAATTTCAGGTCAGTAAGGGCTTTTACTAATATATAGAAACTGCACCCTGAGAAATGCATTTTATTTATAAATTTGTAAGCTAATCTGAATGCGTATGTCAAGATTTGAGTTGAAACTGCCAAAAATGGGGGAAAGTGTTGCTGAGGCAACCATTACTTCCTGGTTGAAGGAGATCGGTGATAAGGTCGCCCTGGACGAACCTGTGTTGGAAATTGCCACAGACAAAGTGGATTCTGAAGTTCCAAGTGAAGTAGCGGGAATTTTGGTAGAAAAACTTTTCAAAGTTGATGATGTGGTCAAGGTTGGAGAAACCATCGCCATACTGGAGGTAGGCGGATCAGGAATTGTCAAAAGTCAGGTTCAGGAAGCTCCGGCACCTATTGAGGTCGAAACAGAGGCTGTTGAAAGTCTTAAGCAGGAGATTCGTAAAGTTGAAGAAACTATTTCGTCAATAAGTCCGGTTTCAGGCAGATTTTATTCGCCGCTGGTTAAAAATATAGCCAGGGCTGAGGGTTTGTCTGTGGAAGAATTGGAAGCCATCTCGGGAACAGGAAAAGATGAACGCGTCACAAAAAATGATATTCTGGCGTATTTGTCCAATAAGAATGCAGTAAGTTCTGTTGGGATTCCGGCAACTCCTGTACCTGTAAAACAAATAATTACAGAACCCAAACCCGCGATTCTGAGAAGCGGGGAAGATGAGATCATCGAGATGACCAGAATGGGGAAGATCATCGCAAAACACATGGTCGATTCTGTGCAGACTTCAGCACATGTCCAGAGTTTTGTGGAAGTGGATGTTACCAATGTCGTCAAATGGCGTGAGCGTATCAAAGATGCCTTTTTTAAGAGAGAGGGACAAAAGATCACCTATACACCCGTATTTTTGCTGGCTGTTGCCAGAGCACTTAAGGATTTTCCGATGATGAACATCTCCGTCGACGGGGATAAGATCATCAAAAGAAAAGCGATCAACCTGGGTATGGCAGCGGCACTGGCCGATGGTAACCTGATCGTTCCCGTGATCAAGAATGCGGATGCCCTCAGTCTGGTAGGTTTGACCAAAGTGGTGAATGATCTGGCTGACCGCGCACGGGCCGGTAAGTTGAATCCGGACGATATACAGGGAGGCACCTATACAGTAACCAATGTGGGCTCTTTTGGCAGCATTATGGGAACACCCATCATCAACCAGCCTCAGGTTGGTATACTGGCTTTGGGAGCTATACGGAAAATGCCGGCAGTAATTGAAACTCCTGATGGAGATATGATCGCCATCAGGCATAAAATGATTATCTCCCATTCTTATGACCACAGGGTTGTGAACGGAGCACTGGGCAGCATGTTCGCTAAAAAAGTAGCAGACTATCTGGAAGCCTGGGATGCAAAAGCCGAATTTTAATTTTTATTATTTTAAATAAACCTAAATTTTTTAGATGAATCTCCAACTTGAGAAACCTATTGTCTTTTTTGATCTGGAAACAACAGGTATACAAATTGCTACCGACAGGATCGTAGAAATATCCCTTTTAAAAGTATTTCCGAACGGAAATAAGGAAGCCTTTACACGCTATGTAAACCCCGAAATGGATATTCCTGCCCAGGCGACGGAGATTCATAAGATCACCAACGAAATGGTTAAGAATGAACCGACCTTTAAGGAACTGGCACCCCAGATCAGCAAAATGATTGATGGCTGTGACCTCGCCGGATTTAATTCCAGCAGGTTCGATATTCCCCTGCTGGCTGAAGAAATGCTGAGGGCTGGTATAAATTTTGATATGGACAACAGAAAAGCTGTGGATGTACAGGTGATCTATCACAAAAAGGAACCCCGTAATTTAAGTGCGGCATATCAGTTTTATTGCGAAAAGTCTCTGGAAAATGCGCACTCAGCAAAAGCGGATACCCTGGCAACCTTTGAAATATTAGATGCCCAGATCGCAAGGTACGAAGACCTGGAAAGTTCTGTTGATTTTCTGAGCGAACTTTCACACCACCACAGCCGGGTTGATTTTGCGGGATTTATCGTTTTAAATGAAAAAGGAGAAGAGATCTTTACTTTTGGAAAATACAAAGGCAAAACGGTAAAAGAAGTACTAAAGAGTGATACGGGTTATTTCGGCTGGATCCAGAATTCTGAATTTCCCTTGTACACGAAAAAAGTGCTCAAGGATATCAAGGATAGGGAGATCTCAAATAAAGAAACCTTTACCCTGGATGATCTTAAGAATAAATTTAAAAAAATATAAGCATGCTGGTTGAATTTGAACAGTTATCGGATACATCAAAAGTTTGGATCTATCAATCCGACAGGCCTTTTACTGCTGCCGAAGAGTTGGAGATCAGAAAAAGAATTGAACAATTTCTAAGTTCCTGGAAACGCCATGGAGATGACCTGAAAGCCTCGTACCAGATAAAATACAATCATTTTATCATCATTTCAGCAGATGAAACGCACCATCCGGTATCCGGTTGTTCTATCGATGCCTCCACACATTTTATCAAACAATTGGAAAAGGAATACGGAATAGAGCTCTTAAACAAAACCAATACGGCCTTCAGGGTAGGTGATAATATCAATGTGGTTCCGTTGAGCTCCTTTAAACAATTCGCCAGTGAGCGCAAGATCGATCACAAAACCATTGTTTTTAACAACGTGGTGAGCACCATCCGGGATTTGAATGAGCAATGGGAAATAGAAGCAGGTAAAAGCTGGCACCAGAGGTTTTTGAATTGAAAGGAAAAAGGAAAAAGTAAAAAGGAAAAAGTAAAAAGTAAAAGATATTATGGTAAAATTCAATTTTTAAATTCTCATACATGCTCAAAAAAGTCGTTTTCATAATCTGTACCTTGTTTGCAGTGCAAATCAATGCACAAAAACACCCTCTTGTGGCAGCGGATAGTCTGGCTCAGAGTAAATGGGTGGACAGCATTATGAATAAGATGACCCTTGATCAAAAGATCGGGCAACTGTTCATGGTCGCTTCTTATTCGAACAGGGATGAGGCACATGCGAAAGAAATTGAAAATCTGATAAATAAATATGAAATTGGCGGTGTCATTTTTTTTCAGGGCAGCATAGAAGGCCATGCAACACTGATCAACCGGTATCAGGGCATATCCAAGTTGCCATTGCTGGTTGGGATCGATGCAGAATGGGGATTGAACATGCGTCTGGAAAATACAACTCCCTTTCCGTATAATATGGCTTTGGGGGCAATTAAAGATGACCACCTGATCGAAGAATTCGGTGTGCATGTGGCCAAACATATAAAAAGATTGGGGATGCAGATAGATTTTGCCCCCACTGTGGACATCAACGTAAATCCTGAAAATCCGATTATCGGTAACAGATCCTTTGGAGAGGACAGAGACAATGTAACCGAAAAAGCAGCGCGATTTATAAAAGGTATGCAAAGTCAGGGAGTGCTGGTCAGTGCCAAGCATTTTCCCGGTCACGGCGATACGGCCACAGATTCACATAAAGCCCTGCCTGTGCTCGATTTTTCTATGGAGCGCCTGGATTCTATAGAGTTGTACCCTTACAGAAAACTGATCCCCAAAGGATTAACCGGGGTGATGGTATCTCACCTCAGCGTTCCCGCGATCGAACCAAACAGCAACACGCCCACCTCTATTTCTGACAAAGCTGTAACGAAATTGCTCAAAGAGGACATGAAATTTCAGGGACTTATTTACACAGATGCTCTGAATATGCAGGGTATAACCAGTTATGTAAATCCCGGAGAAATTGATTTTATGGCCTTTATTGCCGGAAATGATGTGCTGCTCTTTGCTGAGAGCGTCCCCATGGGGCATAAAAAAATTAAACAGGCTTATGAAAAGAATGTAATCACAAAAGAACGCCTGGATTATTCTGTAAGAAAAATTCTGATGGCCAAATACTGGTCTGGTTTAAATCAGTACAAACCGATTGATCTCAATCATTTAAAGGAAGACCTCAATACCGTGCAGGATGAACTGCTCATGAGAAAACTGGTAGCAGGTTCAATTACCGCGGTTAAAAATGATAAGGATCTGTTGCCTCTGAAAGATCTGGAAAAAAATAAAATTGCGTATGTCAAACTCGGTAAATACGAGAATGAGACCTTCGTAAAAAGATTAAATGACTATACGAAAGTGGATGTGATCCAAGGGAATACACTTGATGTGGTGTTAGAGAAATTGAAATCATACCAGACAGTTATCCTGGGTTTTCATACCAATGGAAAGAGCGCGTATTCGAGTTATAAGTTTAGTGAAACGGATCTGCACTGGATCCAGGAGATCGCGCGAAAACACGATGTGGTACTCAATGTTTTTGCGAGTCCCTATAGTTTGTTGCAGTTAAAATCAACTGTACATATTGAGTCCATTTTGGTTTCCTACCAGAACACACCGGTTTTTCAGGACCTGTCAGCGCAGATGATCTTTGGAGCCATGGACATCAAGGGCAGGTTACCGGTAAACATCAGTAAAGAATTCAGCTATGGTAAGGGACTTGATATAGCAGATATAAAAAGACTGGGTTATTCCATACCGGAAGACGTTTGCCTTGACAGCGAAATGCTGAACAAAATAGATTCCGTGGCAAACAGGGTGATCAAAGAAAAAATGGCCCCCGGTTTGCAAGTGCTTGTTGCAAAAGAAGGCAAGATCATATATCGAAAAAATTTTGGTTATTATACTTATGACAACAAGAAACCTGTTACCGATGAAAGCATTTATGATCTCGCATCGGTTACCAAAATACTCGGTGGTCTGCCCATGATCATGAAAGCTGAAGAAGAGGCAAAATTCACCATCGATTCCAGATTGGGAGACCTGATTCCCGTATTGAAAGGGAGCAATAAGGAAGGGGTAACCGTAAAGGAAGCCTTGTCGCATTACGGAAAATTAAAACCCTCTATAATTTTCTACAAGCCAACTTTAGACCCTGTGAGTTCAAAGCCACTGGATATTTTTTACACAAGTGAGCCCGGCAGTAAATTCAATATTCAGGTCGCTGATCACTTATATCTCCGTGATGATTACGAACAGGAAGTGTTCAAACAGATCGCCGAAGCACCGCAGAATAGCAGCCTGGATTATAAGTACAGTGACCTGCCGTTTATTCTTTTCAAGGATTATCTGGAAAATGCCTATAATAAACCCCTGGATCAGTTAAATGATGAATTCTTCTATGCACCGCTTGGGGCTTCGACCATGACCTACAATCCACTGAAGAAATTCGAAAAAGAGCGGATCGTACCTACAGAAAATGATACCTATTTCAGGAATCAGCAATTACAGGGAACTGTTCACGATGAAAGCGCAGCCATGTTGGGTGGCATAAGTGGGAATGCCGGCTTGTTCAGCAATGCCAATGATGTGGCCAAAATGATGCAGATGTATATGCAGGGTGGTTATTACGGAGGTAAGAATTTTTTAAAGACCGAAACCATCGATAAGTTTAACCACAGGTATTATCAGGATAAAGGTAACAGAAGGGGATTGGGATTTGACAAACCCGAACTGGATCCAAAGGAAAAATCTACTTGTGGCTGTGTGTCCATGCATAGTTTCGGGCATAGCGGATATACGGGCACCTATACTTTTGCAGATCCAGAAACACAGATTGTTTATGTGTTCCTATCAAATCGTGTTTATCCCAGCCGCGAAAACAATAAATTGTCTTCGGCAAGCATCCGCTCCGAGGTCCAGCGTTTAATTCAGGAATCTATCGTAGAATAGGTTTATTTTTTTATCTTCGAAAGCAGCCATACACTCAAAAAGGAAAATACAAAATACATCCAGCCGGCAGGATTTCCAAATAAATATCCCAGCAGCAGACTTTGCAATATGTAAAACAGGGGAAAAATGGTTATTCCCAGGGTAAATTTGTAGGTAGCTATAAACTCCTTTTCATGAATTTGCTCTTCAAAATAGCGCCAAACAGCAATGGGAAAAAACTGTTCATGCTGACAATTTTTTGCAGCAGGTTAAAAGATTCCTCAGGTTGGGAGATGCCTTCACCTGTTTTTAGCGTGGAAATACTCTGATTGAAGGTTGACCGGATCAAGAAAGGCTTCTTTTTTTGTGTTTTGCAAAATGGCTTCGTAATTTTCATCAGTACCAATATGGCATACAATTTCTTTCAAGGCCTCCGATGTGCGTTTGACCAGTTCGGCAGTACCCTTGTTTTTATCATTTGTCTGCCAATACGGATTGGCATGGATCGGTTTTCCGTAATAGATGGCTACACTGGAACCAAAGCGGGTAGGGTCGCTGTAATTGATGCCAACCGGAACTACATCGATCTCGAGCCCTGGATACCGGTCCAGGGCTCCAAAGATAATTCTTGTAAACCCTTTGCTCAGGGGCCGAACCCTGCGTTTTAAACTGTGGCTGCCCTCGGCAAAGATAAGCAGGGCAAATTGCTCATTCAAACGGTCAAATGCATATGCAAAAACCTTTTCATTATTTTGCAGGGTACTTATCCCGTCACTCATTCTGTAAACGGGCAGCATGTTTACTGAATACAGTAATTTTTCTACCAGTTTGTTTTTAAAAACGCCTGATCTGGTAAAGTAATAGGTGATTCTCTTGTTTGTAGTTGCGATTAGCAGTGGGTCTATTAAGGCGTTGGGGTGGTTGGAGACAAAAAATACGGCTCTTTTCCGGGGGATGTTTTCCTGACCGTAAGTAAGTATTTTTTTAAAATAGAAAAAAAAGCCTATTTGTGTATAAGTACGTAAAAAGTAGTACCATAACTTTTTCATCATTTACTCAATTTCCCTTTAAAAAATGAAAAAAGAAATCCCAATAACAAACCGGAAACCATGTCCCAGATAGCCCAGAATGCCACAAGGATTGCCATCCCACCCAAACCGCCAAAGAAGGAAAAGACCAGCATCAATCCCAAACCCGAATTTTGTATGCCTGTTTCTATACTGATGGTTTTTTGGTCCAGGAGATTTAAACCAGCTGTTTTGGCGAGTATAAAACCTGTCGCGAAAAGGAGGCCGTTATGCAGAATGACCAGAAAAAATACGTGATGCACGTGGTTTAAGAACACGTCCAGATTATTTAAAAAAGCACCAATGATAAAAGTCAGAAATATGATAACCGAAACGGGTTTCATTATTTTAGAAAATCTGGAAGCGAATACCGGTTTGAAATATTGCAATAAGGTTCCCAAAAATAAGGGTATACCCAGTATAAGCAAAACCAGTTTTGATACTTCCATCGGATCCAGGGATATGCGTTTCAGGATTTCAGCAGTGGGAGGGTATAAATTTCCGTAAAAAGCAAAAATAAACGGAGTCATTACCAGTGAAGCAAAAGTTGAAATCGTCGTCAGGGTGATCGATAAGGCCAGATTTCCTCCTGCCAGCTTTGACATGAAATTTGAAACGTTACCACCCGGGCAAGCAGCAACCATGATCATACCCAGTGCAATACTCGGGTGAGGTTGAATAATAAGAACAAGTAAAAAGGTGACGAGGGGAACAAAAATGATTTGTGCAATAAGGCCTGTAATTACGGCCTTTGGGTATTTTAAGATATTGGTAAAATCCGACATTTTTATGTCGAGTGCGATGCCGAACATAACCAAACCCAAAGCAAAATTGACGACCCAGAGGTTATCTGAATTTATGTTGATTTGTATTTGGTCAATGTTTTCCATATCGAATCAATTCAAAAAAGCATAGGAAATAATATTCGCTCCCATTTGCAGCGCTTTCAATCGCAGTTCATACGGGTCATTATGGATGCTCTCGTCTTCCCAGCCATCGCTGAGGTCAGATTCATAATCGTAAAAACATACCAGCCTTTCATTGTAAAACAGTCCAAAACCCTGGGCTCTTTTTCCATCGTGCTCATGGATTTTTGGCAGTTGTGAAATGGAAAATTTCTGGTGATAGACCGGGTGATCCAGAGGTACTTCCAGAAATTCAAGCTCCGGAAAAACTTTTTTCATTTCTCTTCTGACCGAAGTGTCGAGGCCGTAGTTGTCCGATATGTGTAAAAAGCCACCTGAAATCAGATAATTGCGCAGATTCACGACGGCTTTTTCATTGAATACAACATTGCCATGACCAGTCATGAACAGAATGGGGTAAAAAAGTAGCTCTTCACTGTCGGCTTCAACGGTTTTGGGTTTGGGTACAAGCGCAGTGCGATTGTACTCATTCGAAAACCGGATCAGATTAGGCACTGCAGTGGGATTGGCATACCAGTCACCACCGCCTCCATATTTTAATACGGCTACTTCCTGCCCGAAGCCTGAGTAAGCGACCCATAAAAATAACACATGAAAAAGGCGCGTTTGTGTTCTCTTTATTGCTGAGGGTATTTTCAAGATATAAAAATTATATTCAACTGTTAATCAATGAAATAGCATTGCAAATAAATACTCCGGCAGTTTCTGTTCTCAGCCTGCTCATTCCCAAAGATAAGGGAATAAACTGATTTTTCAGGGCAAGTTCAATTTCCGGGGCGCTGAAATCTCCTTCCGGTCCGATCAGTACTGTATATTTTTCCTTTTTTTCGAGCTGATTGAGCGTTGTTTTATTTCTTTCCTCGCAATGCGCGATCAACCTGATCCCGTCTGTATTATTTTTTATGAAGTTCCCAAAAGTGACCGCTTCATTAATTTGTGGCAGGGTATATTTCAGGGATTGTTTCATGGCAGAAATGGCGACTTTTTCCATGCGGTCCTGCCTGATCTCTTTTCTTTCCGAACGGTCACAGATAAGCGGGGTGATCTCATCCACGCCAATTTCTGTTGCTTTTTCAACAAACCATTCCATCCGGTCGTTCATCTTGGTTGGTGCAATGGCTATGTGAAGGTAATAGGGCCAGTGCTTTTCGACCATTTCGGTTTTGATGATGCGGACCTGACATTTTTTTTCATCGCTGTTCATCAGTTCGCCGATAAACCGACAGCCTTTGCCGTTGGTAATCTGAATGGTATCGCCGGCAGTATTTCTCAGGACCCTGATGAGGTGTTTGCTCTCCTCTTTGTCAAAACAGAACCCCGAAGTTTTCTCGTCTATAAAAGGGTTGTAAAAGAGCTGCATATCTGATTTTTTATAAAAGTAGAAAACTAAAAAATAACTAATGTATTTTTTTGAGGAAAGTCGCCCTGCGGATGTATATTTTTGGATTAAAATTTTTCCAGATCAGTTGTATGTCCTGATTGTCTTCCAGCTCCGGCGTCCTTCTGGCGATTTTGATATGGTGCTTTTTATAGGTCTTAAAGTATTCCGAAAAGATGATCGAAGTGACTCCTTTTTTCTGGTATTCCGGAAGCACGCCGATCAGGTAAAAATCCACGGTGTCATTCTTTCTTTTTGCTTTCAGTAAATGTAAAAAACCGAATGGGAAAAGATGTCCCCTCGCTTTTTGCATGGCTTTGGCATAGGAAGGCATGGTTATGGCGAATGCGACGAGCTTGTTGTTTTCATCCGAAACGAATTTCACAAATTCGGGATGGATAAAGCGCAGGTATTTTTCTTTAAAGTAGTTGATCTGTTTGCCAGAAATAGGAACGAAAGAGGCTAGTTTCGAATAAGTTTCGTTAAATAAAGCAAACATTTCATCAACATAGGGATAGATTTCTTTTGTAGTGCTGAAGTTTATGGCTTTGAGATGGTATTTCGTTTCAATGATTTTTGCAAAGCGGTCAAAATTCGTATTAACGATATCCTTGATGTAAAAATAGCTTTCTATAAATTTTTTTTCCGGCTGATAGCCAAGCTGACTGAGATGATCTTTATAGTAGGGCTGGCTGTACCAGGTCAGGCTGGTTCCCAGCTGGTCGAAACCTTCGGTCATTACACCCACCTTGTCCAGATTGGAAAAGCCCACAGGCCCTTCAACAAATTCCAGCAGATTATTTTTACCAATTTCATGAACCTTATCCAGCAATGCCTGTGTTACCTGGATATCATCGATCACATCAAACCAGCCAAAACGCATCTTTTTGATAAGCTGTTTATTAATCTCTGTATGGTTGATGATAGCGGCAATCCTGCCTGCAGGTTTGTCATTTTTGTAGGCCATAAAAAACCGCGCCTCGGCCTGCTCAAAAGCAGGGTTTTTTTCCTGATCAAAAGTTTCAAGTTCTTCTGATATGATGGGAGGTATCCAGTAGGGATTATTTTTGAAAATCTGAAAGGGAAATTTTACAAATTCCTTTAATTCTTTCCGGGTAAAAATTTCTCGAACCGTGATCATGGTTCAAAATTAACCATTTTCTTTTTGCTGATTCTTTCTTTCGGCTTTTTCTTTTTTCTCTGTGTCTTTGATCAGCTGTTTGTTCTGTTTCTCTCTTGCTCTCTGGGCCTTTTTGTTTACCGGAGCCTGTAATCCGGCCCTGGATTTGGCTTTGCTGACTTTTACATCATCCACTTTTTTGTTATTGGATTTGGATGCAAACCAGCCTCCGGCGAATAGCCCTGCAAAAAAGCCTTTCTTCTCGTCGGGGTTCATCACATCTTCGTCCTCAGTATTTCCAATGATCTTGTCCTTATGACGGTCGAGGCGCCAGGATGCGCCTGTACCAATCAGATATGATGAATCATACCTTTCATCATAGATCATTCTTGCAGAAAAATCTACCTGAAGGTTTTTATTTACAAGATAAGCACCTCCTGCTCCAAATTGAAAATCATTGGGGACTTCTTTTCTGAAAAAAAGCTGCCCTTCGCCAAATACGGATAACTTTTCTGTTAAAGTATAGGTTGTAGTTAGAATAAATGAATTTTCCGCCTGGTCTGTAAACGATTTGTCCATAATAAAATTCATCAAAACGATCCAGCGGTTTGAGAGGTCATTTTGCGTAAAAATGGCAAATCTCGGACTGATACCATCCGGATTTTTGTACATGTCCATCAAAAAATTGGTATTCAATCCTGCATAGACACCCACAGCGGGGATCAGCCTTTTTTTATCGAAAGCATGCCGGGCCTTCCAGCTTCTTATTTCTTTTGATTTGTCGGCGTATTCCGGCATGTAAACAAGGTATTTTGCACCGATAGTAAGCTTGCTCAAGCCTAACTCGGATTCCGAGTAGATAGCTGGAGTGCTATATTCGCGCTCCTCATCAACAAGTGCCATTTCCACATTAAGTTCCAATTTTTCAAGGAAGAAGCTCGATCTGAACATGAGGTCGGTGCCAAAGGACTCTGCGCTATAAGCATAGGATTCCTGATCGGTTTGATCATAATACAAATAATTCCCTACATTCTTGTAAAAAAGTCCGCCTTCAACCTGATAGACTTTCGTTCCTACACTATAAGGACTATCAGAAAATCCGGGTCTTTTTGAGTTGATAATGGGGGTATATTGTGCATAGCCAATTTCGACGAAAAGAAGCAAAAAGAAAAATTTAAAAATGTGGGACATCTTTGTATATGAGTTTGTCAAAAGTAAGTTTTTCTTTTATTTAACGCTTATCTTGCCCTCAAATTGTTATTTTTGGCTTTTAATTCAAAAAAAATATGCAGGAAGCTTCATTTCAGGGTTTTTTTCGTACGCTATTGACTATCATCGTGGTATATTATGTTTTCAAATTAATTGGGAGGTTGCTGTTCCCGATCTTTTTTAAAAAAATGGTTACAAAGTTTGAAAGCCAGATGAAACAACAGGGATTTGAACAGAAGAAAGAAGATATAAAAGTAGGTGAGACAACCATCGATCGAAGACCAACTTTCCGGGAAACCGAAAATCAAGTGGGAGAATATGTTGATTATGAAGAGGTTAAAAAAGAATAGTTCAGCCAGTCGCCGGTAAACAGAAAAACGTACCGCTAAACCAAGAAGCCAATGTATCTAAAAAAATTTTTGCCCTATCTGGTAGCATTTCTTGTATTTGTCATCGCAGCCCTTTCCTATTTTTCTCCGGTATTGCAGGGCAAAGAACTTTTTCAAAGTGATATCGCCCAATTCAGGGGAATGTCAAAGGAGGTTCAGGAATTCAGGGAAAAATTTAAAGAAGAACCCTACTGGACAAACCGTGCTTTTGGAGGCATGCCTACCTACCAGCTCAGTACCTATTATCCGCACGATTATATAAAAAAGCTGGATGCAGCCATCCGGTTCCTGCCCAGGCCGGCAGATTATCTTTTCCTGTATTTTTTTGGGTTTTTTATCTTGTTGCTCAGTCTTAAAATTAATTGGAAAACGGCGATTTTGGGTGCACTGGCCTTTGGCTTTTCCACTTATCTGATCATTATTTTGGGTGTAGGCCACAATGCAAAGGCACATGCCATTGGCTATATGCCCCTTGTTTTGGCCGGTATGGTCCTCGTATTCGACAAAAAGTATTTGCCCGGATTCGTACTTACGGCAATTGCCCTTGCCCTGGAAATAGCTGCGAGCCATCCGCAGATGACCTATTACCTGTTTTTTATGGGACTCATCTATGGAATTATCATGGGCATCGATTCCATTCGAAATAAGCAGCTGCCTGATTTTCTGAAAAGTACGGGTCTGATCCTGCTGGCCGCCATTCTGGCACTGGGAATAAATGCCAGCAGCCTGCTGGCGACCAAGGAATACGCCTCTGAAAGTACCCGCAGTAAAACCGAACTGACCATAAACCCGGACGGTACCGAAAGAGAACAATCAACCGGATTGACAAAAGATTATATTACTGAATACAGTTATGGCATGCTGGAAACCTTTGACCTGTTCATTCCCAGATTCATGGGAGGTTCGAACAATGAAAAGCTCGACAAGAATTCGGAAATATACAGTTTCTTAAAAGATAAAGCCGGGAGAAATCAGGCTATGGAGTTTGCGGAAAATGCCCCGATGTACTGGGGTGAACAACCCATCGTGGCGGCTCCGGCCTATCTGGGCGCCGTAGTGGTGTTTTTGTTCTTCCTGGGTATCTTTCTGGTGAAAAATAATGTAAAGAAATGGCTGGTTGCCGCCACAATTTTTTCCATTTTACTGAGCTGGGGTAAGAATTTTGCTGTTTTGACAGACCTTTTTATCGATTACGTTCCACTTTACAACAAATTCAGAGCGGTATCTTCTATTCAGGTAATCGCAGAACTGGCAGTGCCACTTTTGGGCATATTGGGATTACACGAACTTTTTGGTAAAAGCATAAATACCGCCGACAAACAAAAAGCCATCAAGTGGAGTATTTTGATTACGGGTGGACTGGCACTGTTGTTTTTTGTAATTGGTCCGTCCTTGTTCACCTTTGAGAGTTTCAGGGACCAGACCTTTGAAAGTATGGCGCCCGGATTTGCAGATGTGCTTATTGCCGACCGTAAGTCGATTTTCAGGGCCGACAGTCTGCGGTCACTGATTCTCGTGCTACTGGCAGCATCTGTATTGTGGTTCTATGTAAAGCAAAAACTCAACCGGAACAGTGCCTTTGCAATCCTTTTATTGCTCGTTCTTTTTGATTTGGTACTGGTCAATAAGCGCTATGTGAATGACGAAGACTTTATCTCCTCAAAAAAACTGGAAAATCCATTTCCAATGGCTGAGGTGAACAGTGCGATCCTGAAAGACCCCGGCCATTACAGGGTGATGAACTTTACCGTAAATCCCATGAATGACGGCAGCACCTCATTCTACCACAATTCCATTGGCGGTTACCATGCTGCAAAACCGAGGCGTTATCAGGAGTTATTCGACTTTCAGATCGCAAAAAACAATCTGGAAGTATTGAATATGCTCAATACAAAATATTTTATTTTTCCGGATGAAAACAATATCCCCAGGGTACAATTGAATGAAGAGGCCAATGGAAACGCCTGGTTTGTTGAGGAGGTAAAAATAGTTGCCGGGGCTGATGAAGAGATCAGAGCCCTGGATAGCCTGAAGACAAAAAAAACGGCCGTGCTTGAGAAGGAGTTTTCAAAGGTTGTCAATTCATTGGTTTTCAGTAAAGACAGTACCGCCAGTATTTTGTTGAAGAAATACCAGGCCAACGACATGCTTTATGAAAGTAACTCTGCGGTGGACCAGCTCGCTGTTTTTTCTGAAGTCTATTACAAAAACGGATGGAATGCATATGTTAATGGAGTGCCAAGCCCTCATTTCAGGGCAAATTATATGTTAAGGGCCATGGTAATTCCGAAGGGGAAACATGAGATCCGGTTTAAATTTGAACCCGAAGTAATAAAAACAGGTACCCAAATAGCGCTCATTTCCTATGCATTGCTGCTGGTCATACCCCTTGGCTGGTATTTACTGGAAAAGAAAAAAGGCGGAAAGGCGAATCAAACCTAATCTTACAAACAACAATAAAAAACAGGCTCGTTTAATCCGGCCGGCAATCGTTTTTATCAATATGAAATACGAGGTAACACCTAAAAAGCGGTTTGAACATACCCTGGCATTTTTGCAGAATGTGCTGCCTGCCCCGGCAACCATACTTGATCTGGGTGTTCGGAATGAACTGAGCGAACGGATGGAGCAATGCGGGTATACTGTAGTGAATTCCACCGGCGAGGATCTGGACCTGGATGTGCGGATAGCCATGACGAAAGTTGATGCCGTAACCGCTTTTGAGATCTTTGAACACCTGGTTGCACCATTCAATATACTCAGGGCCATCCAGGCGAATAAACTGATAACAACCATACCCTTAAAACTTTGGTTTGCCCCCGCCTACAGAAGCAAAACAGACAAATGGGACAGGCATTACCACGAGTTTGAAGACTGGCAGTTTGACTGGTTACTTGAAAAGTCAGGCTGGAAGATCGAAAAGACAGAAAAATGGCTGAGCCCGGTAAATAAGATTGGTTTCAGGCCTGCCTTGCGAAAATTTACCCCGCGTTATTACGCAGTTTATGCAGAGCGTTTGCCATGAGAATCGGAATGATCCTGGATAAAACCTTTCCTCCCGACCCCCGGGTACAAAACGAAGCAATGGCACTCTTGAAGAATGGCCATGAAGTGCTTTTATTTTGTCTGCAATACGGTGATCAGATTTCCTATGAAAAAATGGAGGGTTTGGAAATATTTCGGTACAGATCAAGCCGTTTACTCTACAAAACTTCAGCCTTAGCCTATACCATACCGGTCTACACCCGGATCATGGTAAAAAAGATCAGGGATTTTTTAAAAAAGAACCGTGTCGAAGTCATACATGTACATGACATGGTGGTGGCTGAGGCAGTGCACAGGGCTAATAAGGAATTTAAACTGCCTGTTGTACTTGACCTTCATGAAAATCGTCCGGAGATCATGAAAGAATATCCACATTTAAAAAAAATACCGAATAAGTACCTGATCTCTCCGGAAAAATGGAAAAATGTTGAAGGTGAGCTCATCAGGAAAAGTGACAAAACAATTGTTGTAACAGCCGAAGCAAAGGAGGAAATTTTAAAAAGAAAGCTGGTTGATGAGAATCGGGTTGTTGTTGTCCCGAATACGGTTTCAAGCTCTTTTTATGAGAATTACCACCTGGATCAAAACCTGCTTAAGCGGTACAAAGATCAGTTTGTGATTTTGTATATTGGCGATACAGGCTTGCGCAGGGGACTTATGACCGCGATAGAAGCGATGCCTGCCTTAAAAAATGAGATCAAAAATATGAGGTTGGTTATCGTAGGTACCAGTTCGGCAGATGAAAACCTCAAGGCCAAAGTCAGGGAAATGGGAATTGGCGATCTGGTTGAATTTGAGGGGTGGAAAGAGCCGGAACTTTTTCAAAGTTATATTACGGCAAGTGCTGTTTGTATCTCACCTTTGCTCAGAAACCTGCATCATGACACCACCTATGCCAACAAGATCTTTCAGTATATGGCCCTGGCAAAACCCTTGTTGGTAAGCGATGCAAGGGCGCAAAAGAATATCATTCTTGAGGCGGGTTGCGGCTTGGTACATGAGGCGGGAAATACGACGGATTATATAAAGAATATGATTACCTTGTATCAGGATCCGGAAAAAAGGTCAAAAATGGGGGCTCAGGGAAAAGAATTTATCACACAAAAATTTAATTGGGAAATTACAGGAAAGACCCTGGTCAAGTTATACGAGGATTTGGAAAAAGGAGCATCGTGAAGATATTACTGATCACATATTACTGGCCGCCGGCAGGGGGTAGCGGCGTGCAGCGCTGGTTGCATTTTTCCAAATACCTGGCAGAAAATGGAGCAGAGCTCGTGGTGTATTTCCCTTCAGATGCCTCCTATGCTGTATTGGATGAAAGTCTGCTCACACAGGTCCCCAAAAATATAAAAGTGCTGCAGCAACCCATATTTGAACCCAATCACCTGCTCTCTTTTTTTGGCGGAAAAAATAAACAAAGCAGTGCGGGGTTTTTAAATCCGAATCCCTCTTTTTTTGAAAAGCGGTTGCAATTCATCAGGGCGAATTATTTTATACCCGATGCGAGAATATTCTGGGTTAAACCTTCGGTCAGTTATTTGCAAAAGTATCTGGAATCACAACCTGTTGATGTGGTCATTACTACCGGTCCGCCGCATAGTTTGCATCTCATCGGACTGGCACTGAAGAAAAGCCTGAACTGCAAATGGATCGCTGATTTCAGGGATCCCTGGATGGAGATAGACTATTTTCATCAGTTGCCTCTTACAGCCGGGTCGGTTGAAAAACACCGGAAAATGGAACGTGAAGTTGCCGAAACTGCTGATGGGATTATAGTTGTAGGCAAGAGCATGCAGGTGTATTTTCAACAATTCAATCCGAATACAGAAGTGATCACCAACGGCTATGACCAGGTAACTTCCTTGTCCACCGTTGCGCTGGATAAAAAATTCAGCATCACGCATATAGGGATGATGAATGCTGACAGAGATCCCCAGGTATTTTGGAAAGTACTGAGTATGTTAAAGGAAGAAATTCCCGGTTTTGCAGAAGACCTGCAGATCAAACTCATAGGCAAGGTAGCACCTGAAGTAAGAAAGAATATATACACATATAATTTATCGGAGTCGCTCATGTATATTGATTACCTGCCTCATCACGAGGTGCTCAGGCACCAGTCTTCAGCGCAGGTATTGCTTCTCGCGGTAAATAAGGTTCCTTCAGCTAAAGGGATCATTACCGGAAAAATATTTGAATACCTTCAGGCAGGGAGGCCCATTCTGGCGATTGCGCCAACAGATGGTGATCTGGCAGAGATCATTGAGCAAACACATGCCGGCCATACGGTAGATTTTGAAGATGCTATTACACTTAAAAAAGTTATTGCAGCTTATTATCAATTGTATAAAACGGATAACCTGCATCAAAAAACAAGAAATATTGAGCAGTACCACCGCAAAAATTTGACCCTGCAACTGCAGGATTTTATAGAACAAACAATCAAACGATAAGACGAGATGAAAAAAATTGTGACCGTAATTGGCGCGAGGCCCCAGTTTGTAAAGGCTGCTGTTTTGAGCAGGATCATTGCTGAACGCGGAGAAATGAATGAGATTATCATACACACCGGGCAGCACTTTGACCAGAACATGAGTGAAGTGTTTTTTGAAGAAATGGAGATCCCGGTTCCGAAATACAATCTTGAAATTCAGGAGCCCACCCATGGGGCAATGACGGGTAAAATGCTGGAAAAAATTGAACAGGTCCTGATGCAGGAAAAGCCGGATGGACTTGTTGTTTATGGAGATACCAATTCTACTTTGGCGGGAGCACTGGCGGCTAAAAAACTGCATATACCGATTGCCCATGTCGAGGCCGGACTGCGTTCTTTTAATGCAAAAATGCCTGAAGAGACCAACAGAATTATAACGGATAGAATATCAGATGTTTTATTTTGTCCAACAGCAAAGTCTGTTCAGAATTTAAAAAAGGAAGGTTTTGACAATTTCCCGGTTGAAATCATACAATGTGGTGATATTATGAAGGATGCCGTATCCTATTACAGTGAAAAATCGAAGGCAAAATCAAAGATCATGGGGGATCTGCATCTGAAAAACAATGATTTTGTGCTGGCTACCATACACCGACAGGAAACCACCGATGATTGCAGAGACCTTAAAAAATGTCCTGGCTGCCATGGACAGGATCAACAGTGAAATGCCGGTTGTGATGCCCCTGCATCCGCGTACCAGAAAAATGATTTCGCGTTGCGAATTGTCGTATAACTTTAAAATTGTTGATCCGCTTGGCTATTTTGATATGCTTTCTCTTTTACACAACTGCAAAATGGTGCTAACAGATAGCGGTGGCCTGCAAAAGGAGGCCTTTTTCAATAAAAAACATTGTCTGATAGCCAGAAATGAAACGGAATGGGTGGAGCTGGTGGACAATGATTTTGCTGCCATTGTTGGAACAGATCCCGAAGTTATTTATCAAAGCTTTCAAAAATACAAAAACAGCCAGGCAGATTTTTCTAAGGAACTATACGGGAACAGGGTAGGGGAAGCAATTTATGAGGGATTGAAAAAAATGGTAATGTAAGCTGATCATTGATGTTGTGATTTCTTTTCGGGGTGTTTTGCAGGTTTTGTTTTTTGCAGGCCGGTATAAATAGGATCTTGGATTTGTTTCTGATTGCAATAAATGACCAGAAGCAATTGCACAAAAGAATGCAGTACAACCAGGGCGATTATGGCATATACGGGCACACCGATTATTTTGTAAGGCCAGTGGTAGGTCCACACGCCCAGGGCTATGGTGATCATCTCGCCTATAGTTGGAAAAACGGCGACAATGATCAAAGCAAAAATTATTTTGTATTTCAGCAGATCAATGTGTATGACTTTTAATAATTTGAGTTCAAGATCATAGATAAAATAAAAGCTGAGCATCCAGGCAAATGGCAGCCAGTAAGGAAAAGTCCTGCTTCCGCTGAGGTCGTGGTATTCCCAAAATCCGTTCCGGATACCCCATTTTTCGGCCAGCACACCAAAGATGCCTGTGAGCACCATACCCAAAATGAGGACATAATTTTTATTTCCATTCTTTCTGAACATCAGGTAGAACTTTCTCAGCAAGTGCAGGGCGAGAATGAGTGCCACCAAAAGGTCATGGGCGTGCAGCAAACCGATAATGACTCCGGCAAGGAGGAGCTTTGCAAAAGCTTTGCCGAGAATTTTTAAAAATTCGGTATGGTCGATTACGCGCATGCAGAGAATTATAGATCCCATTTTTTGATTGCCAAAAATAGAATTATTCATTCGATTAACGGGTACCCGGGGTATTTTATTATTTGGAGAAAGCCGGAATTGGATATGAGATATGAGATATGAGAATCAGGAATCAAGAACCAAGAATCAGGATGACAAGGAAAAAGTAAAAAGGCAAAAGTAAAAGGTAAAAGTACTACTGTTCATTTGGTTCATTTATTTAGGCCAGTGTTAAGTGTTGAGTTTTGAATTATGCATGTTGAATGCTGCGTTTTTGAGGAGTCAACTCGTGTCTTTAACTCGTTTCCTGCATAATAGTCAAAATTTTTACTTTTGAACTTTTTCCTTTTTCCTTTTTACTTTTATAGTATTATTACTTAAATTAACTAAAACACATATAAAAGATTACATATATAACTGAATATTAAATTTAAAGTTACATATAATAATCATATTACTATATTTGATTTATATTAACAAACGGTTAGGTCATATTTGCAGACCAAAATAAAAAAGATAAAAAGATGTGTGGAATTGTATGTGCTTTTGATTTAAAAGAAAAAGCGGAAGTTTTAAGACCAAAAATACTGGAGATGTCTAAAAAATTAAGGCATCGCGGACCGGATTGGAGCGGAATTTATTCGGATGACTTGGCTATCCTGGCCCATGAGCGCCTGGCCATTGTAGATCCGGCTTCGGGAAAGCAGCCTTTGTTCAGCGAAGACAAAAAACTGGTGCTCGCAGCCAATGGCGAAATTTATAACCACAAAGAACTTCGCAAGCAGTTTGAGGGAAAATATAAGTTTCAGACAGAATCCGATTGTGAAATTATACTGGCACTTTACAAAGAAAAAGGCCCTTCCTTTATAGATGAAATGAATGGCATTTTTGGCTTTGCACTGTGGGATGCTGAGAAGAATGCCTATTTTATTGCCCGCGACCATATGGGGATCATCCCTTTGTATATGGGCTGGGATAAAAACGGAACCTTTTACATAGCTTCCGAACTGAAAGCACTGGAAGGCCATTGTTCAAAAATTGAACTTTTTCCTCCGGGGCATTATTTATACAGTCCGGAAGGAGAAATTAAACGCTGGTACGACCGCGAATGGAAGGAATTCGATGCAGTGAAAAACAATGCGACCAGCATTGAAGAACTTAAAGTGGCCCTGGAAGCCGCTGTGCACAGACAATTGATGTCGGATGTGCCTTACGGTGTACTTTTGTCGGGCGGACTGGATTCTTCAGTTACTTCCGCCATTGCGAAGAAATATGCGGAGAAAAGAATTGAATCAGACGATACCCAGGAAGCCTGGTGGCCGAGGCTGCACTCTTTTTCTGTTGGTCTGGAGGGTTCTCCTGACCTGGCGGCGGCACAAAAAGTGGCTGAGCATATCGGAACCGTGCACCATGAGATCAAGTTTACCATACAGGAAGGTTTGGATGCGATAAAAGATGTGATCTATCATCTGGAAACTTATGATATCACCACCATCCGTGCCTCAACACCGATGTATTTGATGGCCCGTGTTATCAAATCTATGGGGGTAAAAATGGTGCTCTCCGGAGAAGGTGCCGATGAACTCTTTGGCGGTTATCTGTACTTTCACAAAGCGCCCAATGCGGAAGAGTTTCATAAGGAAACGGTGCGCAAACTGGAAAAACTGCATATGTACGACTGTTTGCGGGCGAACAAGTCACTTGCTGCCTGGGGTATAGAAGGAAGGGTGCCCTTTTTGGACAAGGAATTCATGGATGTAGCCATGAGGATCAACCCGCAGGATAAAATGATCAACAAGGAACGCATGGAGAAATGGGTGATCCGCAAGGCCTTTGAAAGTTATTTACCGGCCAGTGTGGCCTGGAGACAAAAAGAGCAGTTTTCAGACGGTGTTGGTTACAGCTGGATTGATACCCTGAAAAAGGTGGTGAACGAAAAGATCAGTGATGAGCAACTGGCGAATGCCCGTTTCAAATTTCCGATACAGACACCCACGACCAAAGAAGAGTATTATTACCGTTCTATTTTTGAAGGACATTTTCCCTCAGATACCGCAGCACTTTGTGTGCCTCAGGAACCCTCGGTGGCCTGCAGTACAAAAATTGCGCTTGAGTGGGATGAGAGCTTTAAAAACATGAATGAACCCTCGGGTCGTGCCATTGCCAATGTGCATACCGATGCGTATTAGATATCAGAAAAAATGGGGCCGAGCGCCCCATTTTTTATAGTTTAAACATTTTTCCAAGTACCTGTTTATTCTTATCTGTTGAATTTTGCTGGGCGTTTGGTCCGTACATCAGGTCGATCCTGTCCTGGTAGGCATTTAAAATAGCAAAACGAACCATTTTCATGGTAGAATTGATCATCTTGTTCTCCTCAGAAAAGGCTTCTTCCGCGATTTGAAATTGGGCAGGGAGCCATTTTTCCGGAAACTTGTTTTTGAACTCATTTTTCTTTTTGAAAGAAAAAATTTCCTCTTTTATTTTGTCCAAAACCTGGTCGGTATTGGCCATGTTGTTTTTCTTTATCCAGTCTTCTATATTCTTTTTGTTGAGCGTGACCAGTGCAGTCGTATATTTTTTATGGTCATTATAAGTCATTATCTGGTTGATCATAGCTGAGGAATTGGCAATGACTTCCTCAATTTCTTCAGGGGAATACTTTTCACCATCTTCCGAGATCAGCAATGCTTTTTCACGGCCTGTAACCACCAGAAAGTTGTCCTTGTCAAAATAGCCGAGGTCGCCGGTATGCAGCCAGCCATTTTTGATGGTTTCTTCGGTAGCTTTTGGATTTTTATAGTACCCTTTCATCACGTTATCACCTTTGATAACAATTTCACCTTTTTCGCCTTTTGGCAATTCTCTGCCGTTTTCATCGGCTATTTTGCAAGTGATTCCGCCCAATACCTTACCGGAAGTCCCCATTTTATGGGCAAAAGGTGTGTTGGTGGAGATGATCGGTGTGGCCTCTGTAAGTCCGTAACCCTGGTAAACCGGTATGCCGATGGCCTTGTAGAACTGCTGCTGGTTGATGTCGAGCAGGGCACCGCCACCCACAAAGAATTCAATGTTTTTGCCAAAGATCAGCCGCAATTTTTTAAAGATCAGTTTCTCGGCGAGTTGGTAATTAAACCAGGTAGCGAGCTGAACTGCTGCCGAAGGTTTGTTAAAGCCATCGCCATTTCTGAGAATGGCTGCTTTTAAACCCCGCTCGAATACACCTTCGATGGCCGCACCTTTGGCCTGAATGCCATCCTTCATTTTTTGCATAAAATTGCTGGTAAGGGCAGGCACCGTAAGTAAAAAGCGCGGATTGGCCTCCACCAGATTTATGGGAATATTCTTCAGGGCATTGATCCCACCGCCACGGGCATCGACAAAATAGATGGCCAGTCCTTTTACCAGGGCCGTATATATGCCTACTGTATGTGCAAAGGAGTGGTCTGTGGGCAAAATAAGCAGGGTGGAAATATTCTCTTTGATCTGAAATGTGTCCACTGCAGCGTGGCTGTTCGAATAGTAATTCAGGTGGGTGAGCATGATTCCTTTCGGGTTTCCTGTGGTCCCGGAGGTATAAGATATGGTCACCACATCATCTTCCCGGATCATTTGTATGGTTCGTTCAATCAATGCCCTGTTTTTATCCAGGGATTTTGTACCGCTTTTATACAAATCACCGATAAAAAGCAGGTCCACTTCTTTAAAATTGTACTGTTTACACAATGCGCTGATCTTGGTGCTTGGTAGATCCATTATAACGAGCTTCAGGTCTTTGTATTCAAACCGGTCCCATTGCGATAGTATTTTTTCAATGGTATTTTCAGAGATTAGCAAGATTTTTGAATCGGAATGGTTTATCCGGAAAGGAATCTCCTCGGGCAACAGTTTTATGGATAAAGGAACAGAAATAGCGCCGGCATACAGGGCGGCAAATTCGGCTATGATCCAGTCTGTTTTTGCCTCAGAGATAATCGCAATTTTATCTTCGTAGTGTATTTTGAGATCTACCAGGGCACTGGTCAGTTGCATAACTTTTTCTCTGGCCTCTTCAAAACTGGTTACTTCCCATCCTGCATCAGACTTTTGGTGCAAGTAAGGTTTATGGGCATAGCGCTCAACTGCTGTGTCGAGCATGGAAAAAATTGTTCTTTTTGGCATTGTTTGATGGATATGTGGGTTAAAATTACATTATTTCCTGACTTGTCCTTATTAAAAAGTACAAGATATTTATCATTTGAAAATCAATTACATATAGTGCAATTAATCTAAACATGCCGCACAGCACCTGAAGATTTCCTACTTTTTGCTTGACCAAAAAGTAGGCAATCCCGAGAACTGGGACAAGGCTGATTTTCTTTTTCTATGGCTTTTGCCATAAAATTTTTATCCACCGCAGCCTAAGGACGCTTCGCTCTCTGGCTGCTCCTTCCCCCGCCGATGCCGATACCGATAGCCATCGGTATTGGCACCGGCATCGCTAAAATTTTCTGGAAGCCATGACGAAAAATAAAATAGGCCGGGGTTGAATTCGTAATCAATAATAATTTTACATTAAAAATCGGAAAAATCTATCGCTTGAAAATCAATTAATTACCACGTAATGAATCTATATTTGTTGCACTCAAGGGGAAAGGTGATGATGGAAATGTGGGTTAAATTTCATTTTTTTCATGATAAATTGTTTGTTTATGAAGTGCTGTCAAATATTACAGAGAATAAACGGCGTGGCTTTCCAAAATTGTGCTGAATGCTTACCTTTGTAAAAAAAAGAAATGACCCTACCTAAATTTTTAATGGGCGACAATACCGATTGTCCGGATGATATTTTTGTTATCCATACTGATTATCCCAGGTTTATTATCAATCTGGTGAATGATGAAGTTGAATGGTTCGATGATCTGGAAGGTGAGGAGACAGAACTGGCGAATGAGGTTGCAGACCTGATCGAGCAGGCCGGAAATTTTTACGACAGGGAGATGGAGAGGTACGTTGAATAGCCGCTTGCTCCTTTCCGAAAAGATCTCAATAATATCCGGGTAACAGGCAAAGAAATCATGCACTTATGAAGATTTCTGAGAACAGGAAAAAATTTTACAGGATCTTAAAGAACTTCAGGTTTTTGCCTGTATCCATGTTATTGAAATTTAGACATGGAGCCTACACGGGTAAAAAATTAAATCTGGAAAATCCGGTTGAGGTCAACGAAAAAAAGAATTGGCTGAAGCTTTATTACCATCCGCCGATATTGACGCAACTGGCTGATAAATATGCGGTCAGAGCCTATGTTAGTGAAAAAATCGGCCCGGTATATCTGAATGAACTTTATGGCTTTTACCGCCGTGTTGAAGAAATTGATTTTGAGGCCTTGCCCGATCAGTTTATCATAAAGGCTACCCATGCCTGCAGAAAAAATCTGATCGTATGCGACAAAGCCGGTTTGGATATAAAAAGAACCAAAAAAATACTCAGAGACTGGTTGAAATACGACCATTACAAAAAGGTAGGGTTTGAATGGGCTTATAAAAACATCAGACCCGGGATCGTCATTGAAAAACTACTCGTTGAAGAGGGTAAAAGGTTTTTAACTGATTATAAATTCGTCTGTATGAACGGCAAATGTGTTTATGCCCAGGTTATAATGGATTTGAACGGTAAGGAAGTACAAGGCAATTTCAACAGGGAATTTGAATTGCAGGAATTCAATACCAGGAACAGAGAGCCGTTGTCAGGTCCTGTTGAAAAACCTGCCTTGTACAGCAAAATGTGGGACCTGGCAGAAGTTTTAGCAGGTCGATTTCCGCTGGTCAGAGTTGACTTTTATCTGGTAGATCAGCAGATCATTTTTGGTGAAATGACCTTTTATCCGGGAGATGGAAAATATGATTTTTACCCGGACCGGTACAACAAAATAATTGGTGATATATTAGAATTGCCAAACCAGGGAAGGACCAAAAAAGAAATAGTTGAATATTAAGAACAGGAAAATAGACGGCTCTCTGATTTAATTTTTTGTTTCTTCAACCAGTTCCAGCTGGTCGAGTTTTGTTTTGGCGGTAAAGATCCCGTAATTGATGGTGGCCGTATTTTTTTCTATTTTTTCAATGGTTCCCTTGGCCGATCCGTCGATCAAACGCACGCGGTCGTTGACCTTGAACTGGTAATCCTCTTTGGTTCGGGCGATCTTTTTTTCTTTTTCCTTTTTTTCTGTTCTTACCCGGATCACCTCATGTAAAATTTCTTTTTCTGCTTTTTCGAGTACTTCCTTCTCCTTTTTTTCTGTCTGCCTGATCTGCTCATTCAAAAGTTTACGTTCTCTTTTCGAAATGGGTTTCTCCGGTTCAACGCTGGCATTTTGCAACTGCTTTTGCTTCTTTTCCTCCAGTGTTTTCAGATATTTGGACTGTTCCATGGCAATCCATTTCTGGATTTGTTCATTCAGCTCTTTCTTGTTGTTGTTTTGAAAAAATTTATGCAGGATCTGATTCATGGTTCTGCCATAAAACAACATCTTTTGGTTGTTGTCATAAAGTTCCTGATAGCTGTTGATCTTGTCCTGTATCTTTTGCTGTTTTTCAATTAATTTTTGCGTGGTTTCTTCGGCCAGCGCCCTTTCTTTTTCCAGTTTGTGGGAGGTTTGCTGTAACTGACTTCTTTCAGTTTGCAGTTTGGCGATGGTCTTGTCCAGACGAATTTTTTCCCTTTCCACCTTTTTTTTAGCCCTGTTGATAAGCCGGAAAGGAATACCGTTCTTTTGGGCAACTTCAAAGGTAAAGGAACTCCCTGCCTGTCCGGTTACCAGTTTGTACAAGGGTTCCAATGTTTGGTAGTCGAACTGCATATTTGCATTGACAGCTTCAGGAAGTTCATCGGCCAGTACTTTTAAGTTGGCATAATGGGTGGTAATGATGCCAAAGGAACCTTTTTCGTAAAACTCTTCCAGAAATACTTCTGCCAGAGCTCCGCCGAGTTCAGGGTCGCTTCCCGTGCCAAATTCATCGATCAGAAAGAGGGTATGTTCATCGCATTTTTGCAAAAAATGACGCATATTCTTCAAGCGGTAACTGTAGGTGCTCAGGTGGTTTTCTATAGACTGGTTATCACCGATATCGGTTAGTATGGTTTTGAAAAAAGAAACTTCGCTTTTTTCGTGTACAGGGATCAGTATGCCGCTTTGGAGCATGGTCTGCAAGAGTCCGACCGTTTTTAAAGTGATGCTCTTACCTCCGGCATTCGGACCGGAAATTACAATGATCCGGTGATCCTGCTTCAGTTCGATATCCTGCGCAATGGTCTTTTGGTTTTTCTTCCTGTTTTCCAGCAGTAAAATGGGGTGATAGGCTTCTCTTAGTCTGATTACCTTATCCCTGGAAATAGGCGGCAGACAGGCATTGATCTCCCGGGCATAAGCGGCTTTGGCGCCTATCAGATCCAGAGTTACCAGATAATCCTGGTAATTGGTCAGGACAGCCAGATAAGGCCGGGTTTCATCCGTTAGCTTTTTAAGGATCCTGATGACTTCTTCCTGTTCGTCGTATTGCAGATTTTGCAGTTCCCTGTTGAACTGCAAGGTCGATTCCGGAGCGATATACACGATACTCCCTGTTTTAGAGCTTCCCAAAATAGCACCGTTCACTTTTTTGCGGTGCATGGCAGAAACTGCCAGAACCCGCTGGTTGTCTACCACCGTTTCCTTGATCTCATCGAGGAATCCTGAAGAGATATAGGTGGCGAGGGCAGTGTTAAAACTGCCTCCGATCTTTCCCCTGACAGCCTGAATTTCCTTGCGGATCCTGAGCAGATCAGGCGAGGCATCGTCCCTGACCTCTCCAAAAGGCGTGATCAGCCTTTCTATCTGTTGCACGAGCGCCGGGTGATAGGTGAGTTTGCTGATATCGGACTGAAGGGTAGGATATAAAAAATTGAATTTTTCAAAGAATTTCAAAAGCCCAAGCACTGTATTGGCCATAGCGCTCAATTTTAAAAAGGATGCGCCTTCCAGATAACTTCCTGCGATCTGCAGGTAGTTCAGTTCTTTATTGATCTCTTCAAAATAGTGGTTGGGTATGCGGTTGTTGTTTTGATAAGAGGAAAGGTATTCATTCACCTCATGCAAGCAGTTGACCAATATTTTTTCATGCGTAATGGGTTTCAGATCCAAAACAGCCGCTTTGCCGGGACCGGAAATGCTGTAGGCTGCGATCTGATCCAAAACCTGGTCAAATTCAAGGTCTTTAAGCGTATTTTGTGTTATTTTGCTGATCAAAATTGTAGTTTTGTAACAGCAAAAATAAAGAAATAAGTCGTTCGTTGGTGGCAGGACTTGTTTCAAAGAACTTGTATTATGGATGTAAAAATAGAAGCCGGCTGGAAAGCAGTTCTTTCTGCAGAATTTGAGAAGGATTATTTTAAAGATCTCACGAATTTTGTGCGCTCAGAATACAAAAGCCATACCTGTTACCCACCGGCCTCAGAAATATTTGCAGCCTTCAATGCCTGTCCCTTTGAGGCAGTAAAGGTGGTCATCATCGGCCAGGACCCATACCACGGACCGGGCCAGGCAAACGGACTCTGCTTTTCTGTCCACGATGGCGTACCACAGCCACCTTCCTTAATAAATATTTTCAAGGAAGTGGAAACAGATACCGGAAAGCCAATTCCAAAGAGCGGAAATCTGATGCCCTGGGCCAGACAGGGAATATTGCTGCTCAACGCCACCCTGACGGTGCGTGCCGGTCAGGCGGGCTCTCACCAGAACAAAGGATGGGAGATCTTTACGGATGCGGTCATTGAGCAACTATCCCTGCGCAAGGAACAACTCGTATTTTTACTCTGGGGAGGATATGCAAAAAATAAAGGTAGCAGGATCGATGGGAAGAAGCATTTGGTGCTTAATGCCGGCCATCCCTCACCTTTAAGTGCGAACCGGGGCTTGTGGTTTGGCAACAAGCATTTCAGCAAGACGAATGCTTATTTAAAGCAGCATGGCAGGCAGCCGATCCTTTGGTAAAGTACTCTTGTAGCAAAGGGAGTTTCATTTAATAAGCAATTAATCGAAAATCAGGAATAGTCAAAGGCTAATCTCTGATCACTACCAAAGTGGCGATCTGGTTGGTTTCCATATTCCATTCTTTGTCTGCGATCTTGTAGCCCTGTTTGTCGAAAACCAGGAATTCTGCCGTGTTTGGCCCCGAAGTTCCCTGATTCAGCGCTTCTATATCGATGCGGTTAAAACCTTCTTCTAATTCAATATTTATGATAAAGTAATTTCCCTGAAGCCCGATATTTCTATAGACTACCTTTTCATTCAGATAGACCCGCACGCGGTCGCCGTCAACATAACTGTGGTCCCTGCATTCTATGCGTATTTTGTCAGAGTTTGTCGATAACCTGCCCAATTCCTGGCTGGTGACCATCCTTGCATTGGTTACATCCTTGCCGTTGTAGTATTGGGGTTTTAATATGTCGCTGTCGTTCTGGGTATTCTGCGATAAAAAGCTTGGTTGTTTCTTTTTCGTTTTTAAAAAGTCAAATTCTGTTTTATTGGGGTCAAAACTCGGGTTGTAATCCGGGCTGAAGTTGAGGTTTTGCGGAATTTTCACATCAAAGGGATTGTCTATTTGCACCTCCTGCTGTGTTGGATCGACCTGAAAGTTCAGTCCCTGCAGTTGGATTGATTTTCCCTGATCCATCTGGGCAAATCCAAGCCCGAATAGCGATAAAAAAAATACAAATAGCAGTCCTTTCTTCATAAAAAGAAACAGTTTTTCTTTCAGGTAGCAAATATTATGCTAAAACGCTTCTTTACAAAAAGATATTTTATAAATAATTCATAAAACTTCAGTACTTCCGTTCTCAAACCCTATTTCTGAGGTATATGCTGCAGGATGGCCAGCAAAAACTTCCAGAACTTTTGGGCAGAAGGTATATTGGCTTTTTCATCAGGCGAATGTGCACCATGAATGGTTGGCCCGAAAGAGATCATATCCATACCGGGATAATTGGTTCCCAGGATACCGCATTCGAGACCGGCGTGACAGGCAACTACTTTGGGTTTGGTGTTGAAGACTGAAGTATATAATTCAGTCAGCACAGCGAGGATAGGGGAATCCGGATTTGGTTTCCAGCCGGGATAATCACCTGAAAACACGGTTTTAAATCCTTTGCCATCAAAGGTTGTTTTTAGTTGTTCAGCAACTTCGGCCTTTGTTTTTTCAACCGATGACCTGGTAAGGCATTCGATCATGATCCTGCCATCCAATACATTCACCTTGGCAATATTGTTGGAGGCTTCCACCAGGTCCGGCATGTCTTCACTCATTTTATAGACTCCGTTATGGGCGTTTTTGATAGCTTCCAGAAAAAGTTTCTGCGCTTCCGTGTCCATGGCCTTTGCAGGGGTTTTTACCTGTTCAAGCTGGAGCTCCATTGCCGGTTCCGTGTTTTTGAATTCCGTTTTTATCGTATTGAAAACTTCCTCAAGGGTCTTCCTGATCTGTGCTTCATGCTTTTTATCAAAGGTAATAACGGCAACGCTTTCCCTTGGAATGGCGTTGCGCAAACTACCACCATGGATAGAAGAAACAGATATCAGGTCTTTACCCCGTAATAAAATTTCATTCATGATCTTGTTGGCATTCCCAAAGCCTCGGTGTATATCCATACCTGAATGTCCGCCACGCAGTCCTTTCAGACTGATCTGATATGCGATGGAGTCTTTAGGAACATCCTTTTCAGCATACATTTTACTTGCCGTTACATCCAGTCCGCCTGCACAGCCTATGTCAATTTCGTCATCTTCCTCTGTATCCAGATTGAGCAGAATTTCTCCGCTTAAAAAGTCTGCCTGCAGGCCCTTGGCACCTGACATACCTGTCTCTTCGTCTATGGTAAACAAAGCCTCGAGGGCGGGATGCTCTATATCTTTGCTCTCCAGTACACTCATGATCGCGGCAACGCCAAGACCGTTATCTGCCCCAAGGGTTGTGCCTTTGGCTTTAACCCAATCACCGTCAACATACATATCAATGCCCTGTTTGTCAAAATCAAAAACGGTGGCATTGTTTTTCTGGTGAACCATATCCAGATGCGATTGCAATACCACAGTTTTACGGTTCTGCATTTTTGGAGTAGCCGGTTTTTTGATCAGCACATTTTTTACTCCGTCGACTTTGGTTTCCAGCCCGAGCGATTTGCCGAATTCCACCATAAAGGCAACTACTTTTTCTTCTTTTTTTGAACCGCGGGGTATGGCATTTAATTTTGAGAAATTCTTCCAGATCTGTTTGGGTTCGAGTTGGCTGAGTGCTTGTGACATGGCTTGTTATTAATTATGTACTTAAAGTTAGTTAAAAACAATTCAATTAAATGGTTATCACTTGTTTTGGATTAGAGAAAGGCACATTTTGTTTGGTCTATCCGGGGTAGTCGAAAACGATCTCATCCAGCGGTTTTCTCACCTTTTTCATCGTCTGCATAAAATCATCCGGAGCCCTGAAGCCAACAGGAAGCATCAGTACTGATTTGAGATTTTTATCGGCCAAATTGAGCAACTCATCCACTTTTTCGGGAACAAAACCTTCCAGCGGACAACAGTCAATACCCTCAATGGCGCATACGGTCATCAGATTTCCCAGAATAATATAGGTCTGGTAAATAGCAGATTGTTCAATTTCAGTCTGACTTTTCTTCCGATACATACCCTTTAACTGTTCCCTAAACTTGGCAATGATATCTTCTGAAGTACCTCTGGTCTTTTTTTCCAGATCAAAATAGGCATCAATGCTGCTGTCATCAGTAACGGTTTCAATGCACAACACCAATAAATGCGAGCAGGTGCTTACCTGTTGCTGAAAATAGGCGTATTTAAATATTTTTTGTTTGAGCTCCTGATCGGTGATGACGATCATTTTTACCGGCTGTAAACCGAAGGAAGTAGGTGTCAGGTTACACGCTTTTTTAAGGATGTCAAGCTGTGCATTGTTTAATTTTTTTGTCTCATCGAATTTCTTGCAGGCATACCGCCATTCCAGACTTTTTATAATATCCATCGGTTTATTTTATATTCATTTATTGTAAGGATTGCATATTTACGAGATTGTAATACACGCCTTTTTTATTTAACAGTTCCTGGTGCTTGCCCTGTTCTACGATCTTTCCTTTTTGCATAACGACTATGAGATCCGCTTTTTGAACGGTAGAAAGCCGGTGCGCGATTACCACGGAGGTTCTGTTTTTCATCATATTTTCCAAAGCCGACTGCACGAGTTGTTCTGATTCTGTGTCCAAAGCCGAGGTAGCTTCATCCAAAATCATGATCGGTGGATTTTTCAGCACAGCCCTGGCAATGGAAAGCCTTTGTCTTTGTCCGCCGGAAAGGGTATTTCCACTGTCGCCGATATTGGTATCGTATTTTTTTGGCAGGTCGATGATAAACTCATGGGCATTGGCAATTTTTGCCGACTGTATCACCTGTTCCATGGAAGCCGCTTCAACACCCAGCTGTATATTGTTATTAACCGTGTCGTGGAATAAAATAGATTCCTGGGTAACCAGGCCGATGAGGTCTCTCAGCGATTCTTTCGTCAGGTCTTTAATATTGATGCCATCCAAAAGTATTTCGCCTGAATTCACATCGTAAAAACGGGGAATCAGGTTGGCTATGGTAGATTTTCCGCTTCCGGATTGGCCGACCAGCGCAACTGTGTGGCCTTTCGGGATGACCAGGGAAAAATTATCGAGCACATAATCATCCTTGTACTTGAAAGAAACATGCTTCAACTCAATGCTCTCCTCAAAAGTTGTTTTAACGATGGCATTCTCTTTGTCCTGTATGTCGTTTTTGGTATTTAAAATTTCCATGATCCTTTCGGCAGAAGCATTTCCCTTTTGTACGCTGAAGAATGCTTTTGAAATGGTTTTGGCCGGATTCAGGATCAGGTAGAACAGTCCGATATACCCCAAAAACTCTTGCGGTTTCATGCCTTCATCACCCTGGATCACGAGCCTGCCGCCAAACCATAAAATGGCAATGATGGTAGCGGCGCCCAGAAATTCGCTCAGGGGCGAGGCCAGGCTTTTGCGCTGAAAAACACTGATCATCAGTTTTTTAAAACGCGAGGTGGAAGCTTCAAATTTTTGCTGCATTTTGTTTTCTGCCGTAAAGCTTTTGATCACCTTTGATCCTGTGAGGGTTTCTTCAATAAAGGCCAGAAAATGCCCTGTTTCCTGTTGTGCCTTTAAAGATTTGGCTTTAAGTTTTTTACTTACGAAAGAGATTATAATCCCTGAAACAGGCAATAATATAAATGCGAATAAGGTCAGTTTTACGCTGATCGCGAACATGGATATCAGCGTAAAAATAATGGTAACAGGCTCTCTTACAATGGCTTCCAGTGAATTTAAAAAAGAATTTTCTATTTCCTGAACATCGCTGGTCATGCGCGCTATGGTGTCGCCCTTTTTCTTTTCAGAGAAATAGGCCACAGGCAGTTCCAGTATTTTTCTGTACATGGCATCCCGCAGATCCTTAACCACCCCGCTGTTAAAATAGGCCAGCACATATTCTGCAAGATATCGAAAGAGGTTTTTGAAAAAAAACAGCGAAAAACTCACCAAACAAATAAATAGCAGGGCCTTTTCAATGCCACTGGTATTGATTATTTGGGAAACATAATAGTTCAGGCTGTTCTGCACGTAATCGTACACCCCGTCAACGCCCGAGAATCGTGGTTTTTCCGTTATTTTGTCTTCATTTCCGAACAGAATTCCCAGTACCGGAATAAAGGCAAGCACGGATAGCACGTTAAAAACAGCATAGCAAAGGTTAAAAAAAACATTCAGCCAGGCATATTTTGTATAGGGCTTGGCGAAACGCAGTATTTGTAGAAAATAATTCATTCTGTAAACTTAAAACCAAAGGGAAGATCTCTCCAAAGTTTACAAAGATAGCTCTTTGACGATTCTCTCAATTTTTTTGTTCAACTTTTCTTCTGTCTGTGCAAGGGCGGACTTGCTTTGCAGCGGACTGTTCACACTGATATAGAATTTGATCTTCGGTTCCGTACCACTTGGCCTGGCAGCAATCCGGGTGCCATTTTCGGTTTCGTAAATGAGCACATCCGATTTTGGAAGGTCGATCTTTTCTGATGTTTTTTTGATGAGATTCCTGGAAACCGAGGATTCGTAGTCATTCAAATACAACACCTTTTCGCCATCGATCTCGGTGAGCGGGTTTTGCCTGAGGTCTACCATCATTTGTTTGATCTCCTGAGCACCTTCCATACCTTTTTTAACCACAGAAATCAAATGTTCCCGGTACAAGCCGAGTTTTGTGTAAATATCAAGCAGTCCATCATAAACGGAACTTCCTTTACTTTTTGCATCTGCGGCAATTTCACAGGCAAGCAGGGAGGCAGAAATGGCATCTTTATCCCTTACAAAATCGCCAACCATCATACCAAAACTTTCTTCGCCACCACCAATGAATTCTTCTTTTCCTTCGGCATCGCGGATCATCTTGGCGATCCATTTAAAACCGGTTAAACCCAATTTGGTATTCACGCCATAATGTGTGCCTATCCTGTTCACGAGCTGTGAGGTAACAATGGTTGAGCCGATGAACTGTTTTCCGTTTATTCTGTTCTGTTCCTTCCATTTCTTGATCAAAAATTCGATCAGTACGCAAAAGGTCTGGTTGCCGTTGAGCAGAACCAGTTCGTTGTTATTATTGCGAACGGCGATACCCAAACGGTCGCAATCCGGATCTGTGCCAATCAGGATGTCAGCTCCAATTTTATTAGCCAGATCGGTGGCCATTTTCAGGGCGGCAGGTTCTTCCGGATTGGGAGATTTTACTGTCGGGAAATTTCCATCGGGTACCCTTTGCTCTTCAACGATGTGTACATCAGTAAAACCAGCTTTTTCAAATGCCTTGGGCATGATGGTGATGGAAGTGCCGTGCAGGGAAGTAAAAACTATTTTTAGTTGCTTCCTTCCTTTCGTATCCGGAAAAGTTGCATTTTTTACCGCAGCCTCAATAAATTTGTTGTCGAGGACTTCACCGATAACCTGGATAAGATCCTCTTTTGCATCGAAACGGATCTTATCAAATTTTACCTTGTCGATCTCATCCACAATAGCATCATCCTGAGGAGGAACAATTTGTCCGCCATCATTGAAATAAACCTTGTAGCCGTTGTATTCCGGCGGATTATGGGAAGCGGTCAGCACGATACCCGCATCGCAGCCCAGTTCTCTTACAGCAAAAGACAGTTCCGGGGTTGGTCTGAGTTCCTCAAACAAATAAACTTGAATGTCATTCGCCGAAAACACTTTTGCTACCTCTTTTGCAAACAGCTGGCTGTTGTTTCTGCAATCATAGGCTATGACTACCTTCAGTTTTTTTCCCGGAAAGGCACTTATTAAATAATTTGACAGGCCCTGGGTACTTTTACCCAGGGTATATTTATTGATTCGGTTGGTTCCGGCGCCCATCACACCGCGCATACCTCCGGTACCAAACTCCAGATCTTTATAGAAACGGTCTGCCAGTTCTTTGGGATCGTTTTCGATTACTTGCTTAACTTCTTCTTTTGTTTTTTCGTCAAATGGGCTTTTAAGCCATTCCTGCGCTTTTTTAAGAATTTCAGTTGGGTTCATGTGATTGGAATTTACACAAAGATAATTTTAAAAATTTATTTGTTTGCTGATTTTATATCGTTTTTCCTTGATTTTTGTACGCAGGATCAGCTCTGCCAGAAATCCTGCCAAAAACATCTGAAAGCCAATGATCATCGAGGTCAGAGCGATATAAAACCAGGGATTATCTGTAACCAGTATGGCCGGCTCGTGCAGATATAATTTTACCAGCTTCGAAATACCGATATAGGCAGAAGCTAGAAATCCGATGATAAAAAGGGCTGTACCGAGTAGGCCGAACAGGTGCATGGGCCTTTTTCCGAATTTTGTGAGAAAGCTGATGGTGAGCAGGTCCAAAAATCCATTCATAAACCTGCTCATGCCAAATTTTGTGGTTCCGTATTTTCTTGCCTGATGCTGCACGACCTTTTCTTCAATTCTCGAAAAACCGGCATTTTTTGCGAGTACGGGAATATACCGGTGCATTTCTCCCGACACATCGATGTTTTTGACTACCTCAGACCGGTAGGCTTTCAGTCCGCAATTGAAGTCGTGCAGACTCAGTCCGGATGTTTTGCGGGCCGCGGCATTGAACAGTTTGGAAGGCAGATTTTTCCTGATCGCAGAATCATAGCGCTTTTTTTTCCATCCCGAGATGAGGTCGTAATGCTGATTTTTGACCAGGTCGAACAATTCGGGAATTTCATCCGGACTATCCTGCAGGTCTGCGTCCATGGTGATTACCACATCTCCTTTTGACTTTTTAAACCCAACGTTCAGCGCCTGGGATTTTCCGTAATTCCGGTGAAATTTAAGTCCCTTTACATTTGCGTTTTTTTGAGCCAGGGCCTCGATGACCTGCCAGGAACTGTCCGTACTTCCGTCATCAACAAAAAGTATTTCGTATGAAAAATGATTGGACTGCATCACTTTCACAATCCAGTCGTGTAATTCCTGTAATGATTCTTCTTCGTTAAGTAAAGGTATGACAACGGATATGTCCATGAAAGGCCTGTTTATTAGAAATTCATTTACAAATATAAAATTCGATCTCGTTATTCAGGGTATCTTTCCGGCTTATTTTCTGAAAATTGTGGTTTTTAAGAATCAGAAAGAAAATAAAAGAATATGCACCCAGATTTACGCCTGAAGATTCAAGGACACAAAACCGGGTAATTTTAATTAAAAATAAAGGCCGCCTTTTCAGACAGCCTTTATGAACTTAAGTATTTTTGTTTTTTAAGAATTCAGTCAGAATCTCAATAGGTTTTTTGTTCTTTTTTCAGGATAAGACCGGAAATGAGGGAAATAACGAATCCAAAAAACAGTGAAGCCAGAAGAATAAATGCTGACATCATGCCGGGTGAAGACATTTTTTTGACTATTTCCATGGCACCGTCAACCTGCTCTTCTGTTAGTTCCGGATTATCTTCATACGTTTTTTGCCGGGTAATCTCCACCAGGTTATTTACGAATTCAGGCTCGATGAACATCATAAAAATGATGGTGTATACAACCGAAATGATCCCCGCGACCAAAGAGATCCCCAAACCGGTTTTGATGGCCTGACCGACGGTTAAAAATCCTTCATTCGATTCTTTAAACTTTTTGATGCCTAAAAAGAGAATGAGCCCTGAAACAGCGATTGAGATCACGCTTTTTTTCCAGTCATTCTCATAGGCCATGCCGAGAACGTAATAGACAACAGAAATTAAAATAGAAGCCACCCCAAGGTATAAGCCATAGGTAAGCATGATGTTTTTACTTTGATTTGGTTTGTTTTCCATAATTGTTGGTTTTATATTTAAACAAATATAGAAAAAAAACACATTTCTTTTGTACTGGAAAATTTTAGTGAATTATAGTTGAAAAATAATAAAAGGGTTGTAAATTTGCACGGGCAAGTCCTGCACAACCAGCTCCCTGAGAATCCTCCAGGGTGGGAACGCAGCAAAGGTATCAGGTCGTAGCGGTGTGATGCAGGTAGCTTGCCTTTTTTTCTTTCTTTTTTCCCGATTTCTTCCCGCTTTTTTTCATCTTTGCAGCATGCAGAACAAAGTGATCTTTATTACCGGTGCCTCTTCGGGCATTGGACTGGCAACAGCCGAATACCTGAGTAAGAAAGGCTGCAGGGTTTATGGAACCAGCAGAAAACCTGTGCAGAAGAATCTTTCGTTTACCCTGCTGCCCATGGAAGTTACCGATCCCAAATCGATCCGGGCTGCCATAAACCGGGTCATAGAATCAGAGCAAAGAATAGACGTACTGATCAATAACGCAGGTATGGGCATTACCGGGCCGGTTGAGGAAACCCCTTCGGAAGCCATGCAACAGGTTTTCAATGTCAATTTTTTTGGTGCTATTGAAGTGATGAAAGCAGTTTTACCCCAGATGCGAAAGCAGCGTTCAGGCCTGATCATCAACATAACTTCTATAGCCGGGTATATGGGTTTGCCCTTCCGGGGAATCTATTCTGCTTCAAAAGGTGCTTTGGAACTGATAACTGAAGCTATGCGTATGGAAGTCCGTTCTTTTGGTGTACAGATCACCAACCTGGCCCCGGGCGATTTTGCCACGAATATCGCTGCAGGGCGCTATACAACGGTGCTGGAAAATAAGTCGGTTTATGCGGATAACTATCAGAAAAGCCTCGATCTGATGAATGCCCATGTGGACCAGGGTGAGGATCCGGAAAGGATGGCCAGGCGGATAGAAAAGATACTTCAGGATCAAACACCCAAAATACATTACAAAGAGGGAACTTTTATACAGAAGTTTTCCATCGTTCTCAAGCGGATTTTGCCTGATACCTGGTATGAGAAAATGCTCAGCAACCATTACAAACTTTAAGTTCCTCCCGGGTTTTTAAAAGAGCTGATCACTCATAAAAAACAGCCATTTCGTCAAGATCTTTTCGATACAGTTCCGGAACATAGTTGGGTTCCTGTGGATAACCAACGGGTAAAAGCAAAAATGGCCGCTCGTTTTCAGGTCTTTCCAGTATGTCATGCAGGAATTTCATCGGACTCGGCGTATGTGTCAGGGTTACCAGACCTGCATGGTGTATAGCGCTGATCAGCATGCCACAGGCAATACCAACAGATTCATTCACATAATAATTATTCATTACCGACCGGTCTTCATCCAGTTCATATACCCTTTTAAATACCACGATCAGCCAGGGAGCGATTTCCAGAAAAGGCTTATGCATATCTGTACCCAGCGGAGCCAGATCCTTCAGCCAGGATTCACTCATTCTGCTTTCGTAGGATTTTTTTTCTTCCAGCTCTGCCGCTATGCGTATCTCTTTTTTTATTCGCGGGTCGGTAATGGCACAAAATGTCCAGGGCTGTTTGTGTGCTCCTGAAGGGGCTGTTCCCGCTGTTTTTAATATGTTTTCAATGACCTTTTTATCGACCGGCCGCTCACTGAAACTGCGCACAGAGCGCCGCTGATTCATAAATTCAAAGAAATTCATACTGGCTGTGAGGGATTGCTCAGCTCCGATCTTCAAGGGCTGATAAAGAAGGTGCTTAAATCCGTTGATAAATACTTGCTCTTGAGGACTCATTGTTTGGGTTTACTGAATTACAAAATACCAAGATACAAAAGCATGACCTAAATTAACGATACAGTACAGCAAAAATTGAGATGAAATCTTAGACTCATCGGGGATGAATCCAATAAATCCGTAAATTTGCCTAAATTTTAAAATAACAAATATGAAGTTCTTTATAGATACTGCCAATTTAGACCAGATCAGGGAAGCACAAGCCATGGGCATACTTGATGGGGTTACCACCAACCCGTCCCTTATGGCGAAAGAGGGCATTACCGGCCATCAAAATATTTTAAACCATTACAAAGCGATCTGTGAGATCGTGGATGGCGACGTGAGCGCTGAGGTGATTTCAGTCGATTTTGAAGGTATGGTAAGGGAAGGAGAGGTACTTGCAGCTTTGCATCCGCAGATCGTGATCAAGTTGCCCATGATCGCAGAAGGAATTAAGGCCTGTAAATATTTTTCTGACAAAGGAATAAAAACCAATGTGACCCTGGTGTTTTCAGCCGGACAGGCCCTGCTGGCCGCTAAGGCAGGAGCTACCTATGTTTCACCGTTTTTGGGAAGACTGGACGACGTTTCAACCGATGGGCTGAACCTCATTGCTGAGATCCGACTGATTTATGATAACTATAACTTTGACACCCAGATCCTGGCAGCATCGATTCGACACACCATGCACATCATTGATTGTGCAAAGATCGGATCTGATGTGATGACCGGCCCCCTGAGCGCGATCAAAGGCCTGCTTAAACACCCGCTTACTGATATCGGCCTGGCTACCTTTCTGGCAGATTACAAAAAAGGCAACTAAGAAATAATTGTTGCGATGTTCTGAACCTCCTGCAATAAAACAGGAGGTTTTTTTGTATCTTCACCCGTCTTAAAATTGTATCTTTTGGAAAAAACAGCCATCATTTTAGGCGCAACAGGCCTTACCGGTTCCCTGTTATTAGACCTGCTCCTGGAAGACGCACGCTATAAGACTATCAAGGTCTTTACCAGAACACCCCTGGCTTTTAAACATTCCAAGATCGTAAATTTTACAGGCGATCTGCTCGCTCTCGAGAATTTTGAAAAAGACTTTTTGGCTGATGAGGTTTTCTGCTGCATCGGCACCACAGCCAAAAAAACGCCCGACAAAGAATTGTACCGCAAAATAGATTTTGGGATTCCGGTTAAGGCAGCTCAATTGTGCAAAAAGAATGCCATAGCCACTTTTGTGGTCGTTTCGTCCTTGGGCGCTGACCCTCATAGCAGTATCTTTTACAGCCGGACCAAAGGAGAAATGGAAGAAGCCGTACTTGCCGTTAAATTGAGAAATACCTTCATACTTCGGCCTTCGCTTATTCTGGGTGACCGAAAGGAAGAACGGATGGCAGAAAGCCTGGCAAGCTCATTTTTCAAGATCACGGGGCCGCTGCTAATCGGACCCTTGAAAAAATATGCGCCAAATAAAGCAACAGACATAGCCAAGGCCATGTTGGCTGTAGCCAATGAGAAACCAAGCCGGTTCCTTATTTTGGCCGAAAACATAGAAGCAGCAGCCAATCACGAATTTTAAAATATGACTCTGTATTTAATAACAATTCCTAAAAAAATGGTTATGCAAAACCTCAAAAAAATTATTGTCTGCCTTTATCTGCTTTTTACAGCAGCTGCGCAATCACAGATCTATAAAGATACCTTTGCTCATACTTTTTCTATCGTTGCACGCGATCCGGCTACCGGTGAAATGGCCGTGGGAGTGCAGAGCCATTGGTTTTCTGTAGGCACGATAGTGGCCTGGGGCAAGTCAGGAGTAGGGGTGGTGGCTACACAGTCCTTTGTCAATCCGGCTTACGGTCCGAATGGCTTACAACTGATGGAAGCCGGGATTACAGCAAAGGAAGTTATGGACAATTTAATTGCCAAAGATGAGGGCCGGGAGGTGCGGCAGATCGCCATGCTGGATAACAAGGGAAATGTACATGCCTTTACAGGCGAAAAATGCATCGCTTCGGCCGGTCATTTTGTGGGGGATAATTTCTCTGTTCAGGCCAACATGATGCTCAATGATGAAGTGGTACCTGCCATGGCGAAGGCCTATTTAAAAAATGCCGGACTGCCGTTGGCGGAACGCGTACTTGCAACACTAAAAGCTGCACAGGAAGCCGGAGGAGATATCAGGGGGCAGCAATCTGCTGCACTCATTGTGGTAGGAGGAAACAAAGTGTCTGAGCCCTGGAAAGACAAGCTTGTGGATCTCCGGGTTGATGATCACAAAGCACCCATCCAGGAACTGGAAAGGTTATTGCGGGTGCACAGGGCTTATGATTTTATGAATAAAGGGGATCTGGCTGTAGAGCATGGCGATATGAAAATGGCGATGGAAGCGTATGCATCTGCTCAAAAGCTGTTCCCAGAAAACCTGGAAATGAAATACTGGACGGCCGTTACAATGGCGAATAACGGACAGCTGGATAAGGCATTGCCGGTTTTTGCGGAAGTATTTACCTCCGATCCCAATTGGCGGGAACTGACCAGACGTTTGCCAAAAGTCGGTTTACTCAATCTTTCACAAGAAGATCTGGCGAAAGTGCTGCAGCTTTAGGGAAGGCTCTGATTTACCCTGAAGATTATCTTTTGTAAAAAAAATAGAAGTCGGTTTCTGAATTATTTTTCGTAAACGTGTTTGTAACCTTGTCCGCTGACGATCTTTAGCAGATCCGCCTCAACAGACTTTCTTGGATATTCAACAAACCGGCCGATCTCTTTGCCTTTTTTGTACACGATGATGGTTGGGATCCTTTCAATATTAAACCCTTTTTGAAGCCCATCTGGGGTTGACATATTTCTGTTTACGGAAATTACTTCCAGATTTTCCGGCTTAAAATTTGCCTCATCAAGGATCTTATATAATACCGGTATCTGGTCATGGCTGTCGCCGCACCAGGTTCCCAAAAAGACTTTCAGGTTTACATCCTGTAGTAGGGGGCTGAGTTGTGCCATAATTTCCTTATCGGTTTTATAGGCATCGTAATTTGGTGTAAACCATTCGTTATAAGGAGCCTGAAGCATATTTTCTCTGTTAATGATCCCGATCAAATTAACTTCCTGAGGATTGTTATCTATAAGTTCTTTTTGTTGGGCGGAGCAGATCAGCGTTCCCAAGGTTAGCATAGCGAAAAAGAAATTTTTCATGATTTGAATATATGGTTGGGTAAAATTACGAAATAGATTTCTGAAACTGCTACGCTGTTGCTGGATTGTATTGTTGTGATTTATATTTTTAGATAACGTGTTCTATGCTCTTCGAAGTCTCCCGGCTTCGAAGGAAGTAATGCTCCTCATTGAACCAGGAACCAGCCTGCCTGCCGGAGGCAGGAAATCAGGAATCAGGAAACAGGAAACAGGAAACAGGAAACAGGACAGGATAAATTATTATGAGTTGTGATTTTTGGAATTTGACAATTGAGATTTGTTTTGAGAAATTCTGTTTCTATTCAAGCTACTGAGCTGTTGTGCGATAGTATATTTGGTAAGTGGCAGCACTAAAGTACAAGTTCCTTGTTACATAGTTTTTCTGGTTTGTTTTTCTGGAATCAGAAAAATATCAATACATTTATTGGGAAATCGGTTTGATCGTCATAGCAGGTGAAACCACGCGATGCGATCGCGCTGTAGCGGAGGTAGTTGTTAATTTTAAAAACATGAAAAAATTTCCCTTTAAACCAAAACTACTAGGTCTTTTAGGTATTGGTATCGTAGTTGTTTTTATTGGTGCAATAGCTAAAATAACTAAAGAAAGTTTTGCTGGTAATTTATTATTGTTAGGGCTTTTAATAGAGTTGATTGGTGTGATTTATTTATTCCGTAATTATAAAGCTAAAAAGCCAGTTAATAATAGAGAAGTATAAATCGGTATATTAAAAATAGCATTTAAGGTCTAAACCTGAGGTTAGATACTTTTCTGTTATCATTATTTTTAATAAGAATATTGTTTATCTCTATGCTCTTCGAAGTCTCCCGACTTCGAAGGAAGTAATGCTCCTCCTTGAACCAGGAACCAGGAATCAGGAACCAGGATAACTTATTATGAGTTGTGATTTTTGGAATTTGACAATTGAAATTTGTTTTGAGAAATTCTGTTTCTATTCAAGCTAATGAGCTGCTGTGAGACAATATATGTGACCAGTGGCAGCACTAAAGTACAAGTTCCTTATTACATAGTTTTTCTGGTTTGTTTTTCTGGAATCAGATAAAAATCAATCTATTAATTGGGAAATCTGTTTGATTGTCATGGTAATAGAAACCACGATATGCAATCGCAAAGTAGCGCGGGATTTTTAGCTTGCTTCCAATTCGGGAGACTTCGAAGAGCAGGATAAAAATTACAAATAACAATTTCCAAATTAAGCCAGTAAAAGAAAAGCCCAGGACGCAAGGACAGCACCGATTACCGGACCCACAACCGGAATTGGGGCATAGGACCAGCCGCTGTCCCGTTTGCCTTTTATGGGCAACAGAAAATGTGCGATTCGCGGGCCGAGGTCACGGGCGGGGTTGATGGCATAACCGGTTACACCGCCTAATGACATGCCGATACCTACCACCAAAAAGGCAACGGGAAGTGCTCCTATAGAACCCAGACCTATTTTGGCTTCGGTGTTCAAACCGGTTTCTATGGTTGGCCCTGCGATGTTCAGGATGACGAAAATAAGCACAAAGGTGCCGATCACTTCGGCAAGCAAATTGTGAAACCGGTGTTTGATCGCGGGCATGGTGGAAAAAATAGCCAGCTTGAGTTCCTTGTCGTCTGTGGCGTCAAAATGATTTTTAAAGAAGAAATAAACGAGAATTGCACCCAGAAAGGCTCCTGAAATTTGAGCCAGCACATAGCCGGCAACTGAAGCCCAGGGAAACATGCCTGTGGTGGCAAAAGCAAGGGTTACTGCAGGATTCAGGTGTGCCCCCGAATGAGGCCCTGCGACGATTACGCCAAGGAACACGCCAAAACCCCAGCCAAAGGCGATGTTGATCCAGCCGGCACCTTTGCTCTTGGCCAGCTCCAGATTTGAATTGGCAACAACGCCGCCACCCATCAGGATCATGATGGCGGTTCCTATAAATTCATAGATCAATGCTTTTTCCATGTTTGTTGATATTTTTAAAATTTATTTTACCCAGGATCTGGCCCTGACCACAGCATCGGCCCATTCACTTTTCATTTTTTCTGATGTTACCTGATCCATTGAAGGATCGAACTGTCTGTCGGGTTGCCATTGCAATTTCAGCAGTTCCATATTTTCCCAAAAGCCTGTAGCCAGGCCGGCGAGGTAGGCAGCGCCCATGGCAGTGGTTTCAATTATTTTGGGCCTGATGACTGAGCTGTTCAGCATATCTGCCTGGAACTGCATCATCAGGTCATTGGCACAGGCGCCGCCATCCACCCGCAATTGTTTTATTTTTAAGTTGGTATCCAGTTCCATGACCTTCAGAACATCCATGGTTTGAAATGCGATTCCTTCCAGGGCGGCACGGGCTATATGAGAACGATCGGTACCCCGGCTCAGGCCGATCATCATACCCCGGGCGTACTGATCCCAGTATGGCGCTCCCATTCCGGTAAACGAGGGCACAAAATACAGTCCGCCATTGTCTTTTGCCAGGGCGGCCAGGGCTTCAATTTCTGAGGAAGATTTGATGATTCCCAGTCCGTCGCGCAGCCATTGAACAATGGCACCACCCATAAAAACACTTCCCTCAAGGGCATATGTAGTTTGTCCGTTGATCTGCCAGGCTATGGTGGTTAGCAGCTTGTTTTGCGAAATAAAGGGTTTGGTTCCGGTATTCATCAGCATAAAGCAACCGGTTCCATAGGTATTTTTTACCATGCCTTCCTCGAGGCACATCTGCCCGAAAAGGGCCGCCTGCTGGTCGCCGGCAATGCCCGAAATGGGTACTTTGGAAGCAAACAGGGTTGTATTGGTATGGTCGTAGATCTCGCTGCTTGAAGCAACACGGGGCAACATCGATGCAGGAATTTCCATCAAATCGAGCAATTCCTGATCCCATTCCAGCGTGTGTATGTTGTAAATCAGGGTACGACTCGCATTGCTCACATCGGTGACATGGGTTCGTCCCTGGGTAAGCTTCCAGACCAGCCAGGAGTCGACTGTACCGAAAGCCAGTTCACCGCGATTTGCCTTTTCACGGGCGCCGGGCACATGATCCAGGATCCATTTGATCTTGGTCCCGCTAAAATAGGCATCGATTACCAGGCCTGTTTTTAGCCTGATCTTTTCGGCATAGCCTAGATCGTTCAATTCATCACAGTAGCCGGCGGTACGCCTGTCCTGCCAAACGATCGCGTTGTACACAGGATTTCCCGTAAGCCGGTCCCAGACGATGGTTGTTTCCCGCTGGTTTGTAATTCCAATACCTGCCAGCTGCCGGCCGTTTATTCCCAAACCCGATATGGCTTCAGCAGCTACTGCCGCTTGTGAGGACCAGATTTCAACCGGATCGTGTTCTACCCATCCCGGTTTTGGAAAGATCTGGGTGAACTCTTTTTGTGCGGTATAGCGTATATTTCCTGCCTGATCAAACAGCAAGGCCCTTGAACTGGTTGTTCCCTGGTCTAAGGCCAGTATGAATTTTTCCATGTGACTGTGTTGCTTACCGGAGAAAGATAAGAAATATTACGAAATTATTATGAAAATGTTACCGGTGTAATAATTGCTATTGAATTACCGCATTTATTTTTTTCCACAAATCATTATCAAAGCCGGAAAGAGCAAAATTTTCACCTGTTGCTGCATTTCCCATGCGGACTACAACCATTTTTTTTGAGGGAATCACATAGATTTTCTGGTCGTTTTTACCCAGGGCACAAAACATATCATTTGGGCCATCCGGAATAAGGCTACCCGGGAATTGCAGTTGTGTTTGCGGGAGGCGGTAATTTGCTTTTCCGTTGAGCCACCACAAATATCCATAGGCATTGTTCAGGCTCTGGGAAGTAGTGGTTGCTTCATTCAAAAAAGCGGCAGGAATGATCTGTTCTGTATTCCATTTGCCTTCATTCAGACTCAACAAGCCAAAACGGGCCATGCTTCTTGTTGTGCTCCAATAGACATTAAACGCTCCGCTTTCTATCCAGGTGCCGGTCATACCTATGCGGTCCCGCAGTTTTGTATTAAAATAGGTGGCAAATGTTTGTTTACTTGCTGCGGCAATCACATCCTGTAATTTTTCAAAAACATTGTGATATGCCCAGCGGGTTCCGGCATCAGCTTTGTAATACAGATCTGGCGGGTCGTTCCCGTCACCTGCCGCATCGTCCAGGCCGGAGGTCATGGTCAGCAAATGTCTGTTGGTGATCAAATTTTCTTTTGAAATCGGGGCTGAGGTCCAACCGGTACCCAGGTAATCCGAGACCTGATGATTGATATTCAAAAGACCTGCTTCCTGAGCGATTCCTATGGTTGCCGTAGTGAGCGTTTTTCCTGCACTTGCCCAGTACCAGGCCGTTTTTTCGGTATGCCCGTCGAAATAATTTTCCATCACAATGCGACCATTTACCAGGATCATAAAACCCTTGGTATTTTTTTCTTCCAGGAAGGCCAGCAGAGCCGGTATTTCACTTTCGTTCCAGTCGAGCTCTGAAAAGGAAGTTGTTTCCCAGGTTTCGCTGCCATTGGGAGGAAAATACATAGTTCCATCCGGAGAATCGATTGACGGATCATCATCAGAAGCACAATTCAGGAAGAGGGCGGCAATCAGGAAAAAAATGATAGATGTCTTCATAACAGTTTTTTACATTAAGACCATTCATTTTTAAAATGGTTTAACTAATGAAGTTAACTAGATTATGAAAGATCTATTGTATTAAAGCTCAGCCTTACCTGAGTTTTTCCTTAAAAAAAGCGATCGTCCTTTCCCAGGCCAGTGTTGCTGCCTTCTCGTCGTAACGGGGTGTGGTATTGTTGTGAAAACCATGGTTTACTTCCGGATAGAAATGGGCAGTATAGGGAACTTTATTCTTTTTAAGTACAGCTTCATAAGCGGGCCAGCCTTCATTCACCCTAGTGTCCAGACTGGCGAATTGCAACAGGAGGGGTGAAGTTATTTTCTCAGCTTCTTCCGCAGTGGGTTGGCCTCCGTAAAAAGGCACGGCAGCGGGCAGGTCCGGAATACGCACGGCCATCATGTTGGCGATCCAGCCTCCGAAACAAAAACCGACCACACCTACCTGTCCGTTACAATCTTTGTGGTTTTTTAAGTATTCATAGCCGGCGATAAAGTCTTCGAGCATTTCATTGCGGTCGCGCTTTTTTTGCAATTCCCTGCCCTCATCATCATTGCCGGGATAACCGCCAAGCGGAGTAAGTGCATCGGGTGCCAGGCTGATAAAACCTTCTAAAGCCGCTCTCCTTCCTACATCTTCAATATAGGGGTTGAGCCCCCGGTTTTCATGCACTACAAGTATACCCGGTATTTTTTTCTTTTTTTTCACAGGCATGGACAGCAGCCCTTTTATGTTCCCGCCTCCCTTGGGAGACGGGTAATGAATATATTCAGATTTTAACCGCGGATCATCGGCCTGAACCAGCAGGGTATCTTTGTAATTGGGCATGACAAAACTCAGCAGTGAGGGCAGGGTTATGCTGCCAACAGCAAACAGGGAAAGCTTTTCTGCGAATTGTCTGCGATCGATCCGGTTGTGCGCATAGTCATCGTACAGATCAAACACTTCCTGACTGATATCTTGTTTAGTGAGTTTTTTCATGTGATTTGAATTAGGGAATGAATTTTATGTTTGAATCATAAAGCATTGTTTCTGCACCTAAAATAAAAAAAAATATTTGAAAATCTGTTTTTTAATGCGAATCCATCATCTGAGCAATAAAAAAAGCCGGAGATTCAGGAACCTCCGGCGTCAATGATGGGTATAAGATTTGGTATTAATAAACTGTACTTCCCAGCAATACCTCGTCAAAATTTATTCCTTCGATGGTTTTGATCTTTTGGATGTTGTGGTCCCAGTCTATCCTTCTGCCTAATTTGTATGACAAGCCTGCCATATGGGCCGAGATGGCTTCTTCAAAACCTTCTTTTATTCCACAGCTCAACCGGGTATTGTTGCGGATACCGCTAAGCCATTCCCTCAGGTGTAAAAAGGTAGGATCCATTCTGGCACCGTCGTAATAGGTCCACATCAGGCCTTTATCTGCAAAGTACTGTGATGTGGCAGATGAGATAGCATCCGGCACATTGGCACCCGGGTTATACTGGTAAATGGGTGTAGACGGATTTGCTTTGCCAGCTTCTAAAAGAGCCGCATACTTCGTGGAACTGTTATCCGGCCAGATCGTAAGCTGGTTGCCGAGTTCCATGGTAGCATCGTGTCCCATGATGATGGTCGGACGGTTAAATGCATTTCCGAGGGTAGCGCTGTACGTAAAGTTCATGCCCTTTTCTTTACCTTTTTCCTGGCTGCTGCCGGTGCTGAAATTGGGGTATTCCATGTTGACCTGAAGTACGTCGGGAACATTTCTTCCGTCATTGTGTGTATAAATTCCTCCCGAGGCCATTACAGAATCAGGGATTCCCATTTCCATCACGCAGTTCAGCCTGTCGTAATCATGGGTGAGCAGGTCGCCTGATAGTCCGGAACCGTAAGCCCACCATTTTCTCCATCTGAAAAAATGATCTTTGTTGAACGGTACTTTTGGGGCCGATCCCAAAAACTGTTCCCAGTCGATGCTTTGCTCATTGGCTTCTTTTTCAATCTCGTAATTCCAGGCTCCGTTATCGTCATTTCTGTTCGTATTGGTCTGGATGATGGAAACATGTCCCAATGTGCCTTTTTTGATGATGTCCTTGGCAGTAATAAAACTCAAGGTTTGCCGGTGCTGGTGGCCTACCATAAATTTTCCTTTGGATCGTCCGGCAGCTTCCTTTAATCTATATGTCTCTTCAACTGTATGTGTCATGGGTTTTTCCAGATAGACACTTACATGGTTCTCCAGGGCATCAATGGCCATAGGCGCATGCCAGTGGTCGGGCGTGGCGATGATCACTGCATCCACGCTGCCGCTGCGGATCAGCTCCTGGTGGGTTTTATATCTGGTGACCGGATTATCTTGGGTAGAAAAGGAATCGATCACTTTTTGGGCTCTTTTATCAAAGATATCACACACGGCTACCAGTTTGACGTTCAATTTTTCCTGGTTCATAAAATCCTTCAGGTCTGTTCGGTTCGGATCAGCCTTTACCGCCTCCTCCATTTCCTGCAACCAGTCTTTGGTTGCAAAACCCAGTGATCTGCAGAGCTGTTCCCCGCGAATCCCGAAACCGATGATCCCTACCCTGATTGGATTTCCCTCGATCGGAGGCAGAACCGGTGGTAAAGAGGCTTGAATATTTAATTGTTCTAAGATTTCAGATCGCTTCTTGTTGGTGATCAGTCCCGCGGAGGCACCTGCCCACCACACGGTTCCTAAAATAGGCAATCCGCCCAAACTTTTGATCACATCTCTTCTGGTCCATTTCATAATGCTTCTGATTTAGTTGTTTCTTTTTTTCTGTCGAATAAGTACTGCAAGCCAAAATATTTCCCAGTTGGGAATTGGTATATGACCATACAGGCGACGAGTTCTATTAAATTTTTATTGACGAACCAGTACGCGCCTTCCACTTTGATCTGATCCAGTCCCGGAAATGGGGGATGGGCCAGGTAATAAAGCAAAAGTAATCCTATTGCGACAATGGCACCGGCTTTTTCAAAGATCCCCAGCAGGAAGGTGATCCCCACAAAAACGAGCGCAAATTTATTCAGGATATCTGCACCACCGATATAAGGCTCATTCGCAAGGGCGGTAAAGATGGAAGAAAAGGGTCCCTGAGCCGTTGCGAGATAGCCAAAGGAGGTCCATTCCGGATTGTACATTTTTATGATTCCCTCGTAAAGAAAGTGCCAGCCGATCAAGATCCGCAGCAGGGTGATGCTTTCTTTGAGCCCCCAGTTTTTTATGGTTCCGAACATGTTTTTTTATTTTTTGTTTGTTCTAATAAAGTGTTTAAATAAACTTGTTTTTAGCGGCCTAAATTAAGTAAATTGGAAGTTATTACGGGAGTTTTATGCCATTAAATTTTAATTTTTTACTGTTAATTCAATTCAAAATATTTCATTTCAGTATTTTCTTTTACTCCTCTTAATATTTCTAAATATGTTGATCTTAATTCAGGGCTTGTGATCCCATCGGTCTCATCAAAATTTTCACTGAACTTCGGGAGTGAAAAGTGGGCGATGATATCGGCCCCATGAATCGGGAACCTTATCAGGGCGGCTTCCATTACGCCAAGTCCACCGCGTTGTCCGGTCGAGGTAGACAGCAAGAGCATCTTCATACCGGCAAACAATTTGGGTTCTGTACGCGAGGTCCAGTCGAACAGATTTTTAAAAGCCGCGGTATAACTGCCATTGTGCTCTGCCAGGGAAATGACCAGCAGATCGGCGGATTTTATTTTTGATATAAAGTTTCTTGCTTCGGGTGGGATGCCAATTTCCTTTTCCAGATCTACTGAGAAAACGGGTAAAGGGAAGTCCCTCAGATCGAGAAGTTCAGCCTGAGGGTCGAGCTGCAGTGCCGTGTAATGTGCGAATCTTTTGTTTATGGAATGTTCGCTGGAGCTCGCTCCAAAGGCCAGTGTTTTCATATTTCGTTTTTTGGGAATTAATTAAATCTGGTGTATTTCACAAAAGCCAGTTTTTTTCCGTCAGGTGACCAGCTGTGCACATTGAAACTTCCTTGTCCGCCATAAAAAACCGGTGTCAGGTCTCTGATCTCTTTTGTCTGTGTGTCCAGCAACCTGAGTTTGACTTCCCTGCCAAAGGGATGTTGCCCTTTCTGATCTTCGAGATAAGAAATAAAAGCTACTGTCCTGTTGTCCGGGGAAGGATGCGGAAACCAGTTGTCAAAAGCATCAAAGGTCAGCTGTTCCTGTTTTGTGCCATCCGGTTTCATGCGGTACACATGCATTCTGCCGGTACGGTGAGCATTAAAATAGATCCATTGTCCGTCATAGCTGTATTCAGGACCGTCATCGAGCCCCGGTGCGTCGGTCAGTCTGGTTTCAGGTCCTCCATGAATGGAGATCGCGTACACATCCCAGCTTTCATTCCGGTTGGCACAATACACCAGGGTTTGGCCGTCCGGACTGATACCATGCCAGTAACTCGGAAACAGGGTCGTAACCAGTTCGGGCTCACCACCTTCTGAAGGGACTTTAAAAATGCGCGAGTTGGCCCCGGTACCGGCTGTGGGATCATTGTGGCTGATGATCAGTGTTTTTCCGTCAAAACTAAAGCCGTGGTCATTGTTGCACTGGTCGGCAATGCCGGTTGGAAGCAGGCCCATTTTTTTGCCTTCAGGACTTATTTTTTCCAGTTTTCCGTTGGCATTTATCAATAAAAATTTTCCATCCCGCGACCAGTTTGGTGCTTCGAAATGGCGGTTTTCTTTCAGAATAACAGACTCTTTGCCGGTTTGGATATCAAGTATTACCAGGAGGCTTTCAATTTTTTCCATATTTTGTGATTTCAGACTTGTAACCGAGACTGACAAGCTAAAAAATAAAAAGATAATGAATTTTAACATGATTTATATTTGAGGCATAAATTTACAAAATAATGTAAAGGACGGGCACTCGTGCTGGCTGCTTTTTATTAATTTCTATTTCCAAGGATAGAGACCGAAAACTTTTTTTGGATTTTCGTACAGGATCATTTTCCAATCATGTTCGGTGAAACCAAGTTTATTTAATTCGGGGATCAATATTTCGAAAATATGGGTAAAAGATTGAAAATCACCTCCCCCCGGTTTGCCAGGATCATACCAGCCGCCATCATGTGAGATGAGAATACGGTGTAAAAGAGCATTTTTTTTCGAGAAAAGCAGGCGCTCTTTATGGGCATCTATATCCCAGGCTAAACCATCCAAGCTTATCCAGACACCTGAATTTGCGGCAGTGATATAATTATCGAAATTTTGTTCGGCCTGTGCATGCACCCAAACAAAATTTGAGGCATCAATCCCCATATCGTTTAGTACAGTCAGTTCATTAAGGGCAGTTTTCCATGTTCCTGTATGTGAAACGATCGCCAAACCTGTTTTTTTATGGGTTATGACTGCGGCCTGCAACAGTTTTTTATCCATTGGGCTGAGAGAGTCATCCTCATTGACGGAGATCTTTATAAATCCGGGTTTTATGGAGCTACCCCCGACGCCATTTTCATATTCAGCTATCCACCTGTCAGCCAGTTGTTCTGCGGTTTCCGAAAAGGCATGCACGGGCAGGTATTTTCCGCCAACGGCACCGTAATACCCGGTGTTCGTGAGGATCCTGATCTCAGACAATTCACTTAATCTCTGGAGCAGTTGGGGGTCTTTACCGAGATATGAGGGTGTGCAGTCAAGCAGGGTCTTGACTCCAAATTTTTTTGCTTCAAGGAGGTATGGCAATACTTTCGAAATTACGGAATCCCTGTTCCATCGGTCGGAGCTGATCGAATCTGCGCCAATAAAATCCACCAGTATGTGTTCATGTACCAGCGTGAGTCCCATGGAATCAAGAGGAATTTTTCCGGTGACCGTTTCAATTGTTCCTTCCCGTAGGTGGATCTGTTTGGTCTTACATGAAAAGATGAATAAACTGAAGAATAATATGTATGTTAGTTTTTTCATCTCAGATAAGAAATACGGGTACCATATGGATTCGTGGATCAAAGGCACCCTAAAAATACAATTTTTTCTCAATCAAAAAGTTACGAAACAGGAATTCAGACCGGGCTTTCACTTACATGGTTTCGAGCGTGTTTTTGTGTTTTGGCCGCCAGTAGAGATAATAGTATCCCAGAAAAAGTAAGCCGAGGGTAAAGGGGATCACTGCCAGGTGTTTATAGGTGATAGTACCGGTAACAATCTGTTCGTCAAAAAGTAAGAATTCACTGATCATCCAGTACGAGTTTGCCGATATCCAGACTGTGATGGCCAGGTTATGGCAAAGTTCACTTACCAAGTGCCGGGTGCGCCAGGCAATGATCACAGATATGATCAGGGTAGGGAAGATCATGGCTATTCCTACCGGTTTCCAGATCATACACCAGGCCAGATCCTTAAAGAGCCAGAAAACGATATGAAGATTCTCCATTTTTCTGTATTTGAGCGGAATGCGGTATTCAGCTTCGCTTGGATTTATATTGATAGCGGATACGTAGGGCTGATCACCCGATGAGGCAATTGAGTCTTTTTGCATGGAGTATTATTGGTTTGATAAGGTTCGACTTGCGAAATTAATTTTTTTTAGAAATAATTGTTTGTTTTGGCGAAAAATATCCCTGAGTGAGCAAGTCATTATTTATGAAAAGAATTGGTATAAAGAGGGGGTTAAGCAATACCTGTGTGCACAAAGACCCAATCATTCCTGCGAGACAAGGACATGTAAAAATAGATTTGGTAATCCTGATAAAATCTATCTAAAACAAAGTGGCTATTAACTACTCTGAATATTTTAATTCGCTCTTTGGTCCGATACCGTTATTGTTAAAGGCCTCAATTTGGAAGTAATAGGCATCGGAACGGTCAAGACCGTTGAAATAATATTCATTTTTTCCGTAAACCATGATAGAGCCGTACATTTTGTCAGGGGATTTTCCGAAGTAGATCACATAGCCATCCGCTTGGGGTTCTTGCTGCCATTTAAGCCAGGCATTTCTGCGTTCTCCTTTAACTCTCGGACCGGAACGAAGCGCTACAAAATTTTGTACGATTTCCGGTTTTTCGCCACTGCCTTTTCCAAAAATTCTAAAACCGCTCAAAGCAAATTTTCCGGTTGGCATGCCAAAATTTTCCAATTTCAAGTAGCGGGCCGAAACAGGAATTTGCAATTCTATGTATTCATGGGGTACATCTTTGGCGCTTTTACTTCTGTCTATGAGAATTTTCCATTTTTTACCATCATTGGATTGATAGAGTATGTACTTATGCCCGGAAGTCATTTCAGGTTTACCCATGATCTCGGCATCCTGATCCGCATAATTGATCTGGATGGCATTTATTGTGCTCAATTCTCCGAGATCCGTAATCATGTATTCTCCTTTATCAGCAGATTTTGCGCTCCAGTAAGTTTTAATATCTTCATCGACGGCAAAATTGGGTTTGTAAGCACCTAAGGTGGAGGAAACCTGAACCGGTTTATTGTAATTTAACAACATCCAGCCGGAAAATTGTTGGGTTAAATGATCTTTATTCAGTGAAGGAAGATAGGTAGGATAATCGCCATAGGCTGTATTGCAATACATGGTCCCATCAGCGTCAAAACCGGCAGGCCAGATCCCGATGCGACGTTCAAAGTTATTTTTTACGCAGATCCCGATTGTTGACACATGCCAATACTGATTTGATTTATCCTGAAATGTTGCGCCATGGCCCGCACCACGCGCAAAACCTCCGGGTTTATACGAAAAGGGATTGTGCGATTGGTATTCAAATGGCCCCAAAGGTCCTTCACCTACATATACACCGTCGGCATAACCACTGAATTCTGTTCCGGGGGCTCCGTATTGCAAATAATATTTGTTCTTGTGTTTGGTCATGAAAGCGCCCTCCGTAAAAGGTTGCAGGAAAGTATTGTCATTATTTTCTCCAAACCGCTCCCAACCGTGTTCATCATCATTTAATGCAAGAACGGGTATGGGTTCTCCTTCGGGCTGAAAGGATTTCCGGTTTAATTTCAAACCGTATAGCGGATATAAATTACTCGAACCATAATATAAATATATTTCATCCTTTTCACGGTCCCAAAAAATTTGTGGATCCCAGGCACCGGCCTGTTGTTTGTGTACGAGTTCTTTCCAATCATCAACCTCAGGATTGGTGCTCATCCATACAGGAAATTCTTTGGTATGTGTAGAACCAATTACCAATAGGGTATCATTTACGAAAGAAAGTGATGGCGCACACAATTCATCATAGACCTTGTGTTCCGGCCTGAGAAATTTCCTGGGTATAAACTTCCAGTCTGACATGTCGTTCGCTATGCCAATAACCCCACTGATTGGTCGAAAATAAATAGTATTTCCCCTTGAAATAGGTTATTACAGGATCGGCAGTTGCCCGGTGTTTTCCCTGCCTGGCAAAATCAGGGATAGGGGTGTACCCGTAATCGATGTTGATCGGGTTGCAATAGGTTTTTTGCTGGGACATGGAATATTGGATACCCAACAAGAACAAAGCGAAAAGAAGTATATTTTTCATGCTGTAAATAAATGATGGAATGGTGGCAGCCTGCATCCGATAATTTCAAAAATTCGCAATTCCGATTTAATCAACCAATTCAAAACCAATTTTATCTGACACGTCAGAATTTGTTCCTACAAAAACTTCAAAATTACCCGGTTCTGCAACAAATTGCAGATCGGAATTATAAAATTTCAGATCGTCAATACCTATTTCAAAGGTAACCAGTTTTTCTTCGCCCTTTTTGAGGAAGATTTTCTGAAATCCTCTCAGTTCTTTCATCGGTCGGGAAACTGAGCCCACCACATCACGAATATACAATTGTACAACTTCTTTGCCATCAAAGTTTCCTGTGTTTTTTACCTTCAGGGTAACTTTAAGTTTTTCGCCTGCAGTCATTTTCGGTGTAGAAATTTCTAGATTGCTATAAGTGAAAGTGGTATAACTCAAACCATAACCAAAAGGAAAAAGTGGTTCGTTGCGCTCGTCGAGGTAATTCGTTCTGAACTTTTCAAATTCCCCGTTCTTGTTTTTCAAGGGCCTTCCTGTGTTCTTGTGGCTGTAATAAACAGGGATTTGTCCAACACTTCTCGGAAAGGTCATCGTTAGTTTTCCGGAGGGATTGACATCTCCGAACAATACATCAGAGATGGCATAACCTGCTTCCGTTCCCGGGAACCAAACATTTAAGATTGCTGCTACTTTTTGATTTTCCTCTGTTAGCACCAGGGGCCGGCCGGTAAATAGCACAAGTACAACCGGCTTTCCTGTTTTTATCAGGGCGTCAAGCAATTCCCTTTGGGTTTGGGGGATATCCAAATTCACACGACTGCTTGATTCTCCGCTCATTTCTGCAGATTCACCCAGGGCAGCGACTATCACATCAGAGCGGCCTGCTATCTCAAGCGCTTCAGCGAGTAAAGCCTCTTTAGTCCTGTCATCTCTGTTCAGCGTTTTGCCGAACATGGTTGCTCTGTTTTCGTAATCGGCATCCTCTATTAAATTGCTGCCCTTGGCATACAATACTTTAGCAGAGCCCTTTAAAACTTCCTGCATGCCCTGCAATAAAGGAACTGCGTTAGCGTGTTTGGTAGCAACACTCCATGTTCCGGGCATATTCACGGCATTGTTCGCCAGAGGGCCAATAAGCGCAATGGTTCCCGATTTTTTTAAGGGAAGCAGCTGTTTTTCGTTTTTGAACAGCACAAAGGATTCTGCCGCTGTCTTTCTCGCAATTGCCCGGTTTTCCGGGGTAAATATTTCTGTTTTTGCTCTGTTCTCATCACAATATTTATAAGGATCTGCGAACAGACCCAGGTCGTATTTTGCTTCCAGGATTAATTTAACGGAATGGTCTATTTGCGCCATGGTAACTTTTCCCTCATCCAGAGATTTTTTTAAGGTGTTTAAAAAACCTTCGCCAACCATATCCATATCCATACCGGCATTCATAGCCAGGGCAGAGACTGTTTGCAGATCACCTAAACCGTGATCCGTCATCTCCGGAATACCCGTATAATCGGTTACCACAAATCCATCAAATTTCCATTGGTTGCGGAGCACTTCTGTCAAAAGCCATTTATTACCTGTGGCGGGAATGCCATCGATTTCATTAAAAGATGCCATTACAGTACCCACTCCGGCATCCACAGCCGCCTTATAGGGCGGAAAATAATCGTTGTACATCCGTATTCTGCTCATATCAACTGTGTTGTAATCCCTTCCGCCTTCAGGTGCTCCGTACAATGCAAAATGTTTTACACAGGCCAGAATGGTCGTTTTCAGAGACAAGTCATTTCCCTGGTAACCTTTTACCATGGCTTGTGCGATACGGCTGCCCAGGTAAGGATCTTCACCTGAACCTTCTGAAACCCGTCCCCAACGGGGGTCGCGTGAGATATCTACCATGGGAGAAAATGTCCAGTTAATACCATCGGCGCTGGCTTCTCTTGCGGCTATCCGGGCCGACTGTTCGATTAATTGTATATCCCAGGTACAAGATAAGCCCAAAGGTATCGGGAAAGTAGTTTCATAGCCATGAATAACATCCATTCCAAATAGTAAAGGAATTTTCAGTCTGCTGTTTTCAACTGCAATCTTCTGAACCTCTCTGATTTTTGCCACTGACTTAATATTGAACAAACTACCCACCTTTCCCTGCTGTATATTTTTTGCCACATCCGAACTGTTAGCCTGACCTGTTGTGATATCGCCTGCAGTAGGCAGGTTGAGCTGGCCCAGTTTTTCTTCGATCGTCATTTTGGTAATGAGCTCCTGAATAAATTTTGATCTTTGATCCGGTGTATTTTCTTTATTCTGCGCAAAAGCAAAGGCCCCGCAGGAAAGTATTAAGAGAATCGTATAGGTAAATTTCATTTCAATAAATTTCGTATTGTTTGAGTGTCATCCTGACTGTACCGAACATGTTGCCTTACAGAGTTAAGTGCCATTGACACAGTAAATTGGTTTAATAGATATTGGATAAATACTTTGGAATCAAAGAATTAAAACATTGACTTATTTTAGAACCCATACTGGGTAGATGAGAAACCCAGTGTTTTAAGTCCTTGCTGGATTTCCGGTGCCTGCATGAACAGTTTCCATAAGAATCCGGTTCTGTGGTTCTCAATCATGGGTACGATCGTACCCTGATCAATTGCCAAATACCTTTTTGTCACCCAGTCATGATGTGGTGAAAAGGCATCATAAGGTCCGGCAACACCAATTAACCGATCTTTCCAATCTTTATTTTCATAAAAATAGCGCAGGGCTTTCATAGATTCTGCAGGTGTATAAGGAAAAGAGGACAGGGCAGCTGTGGGTGTGATCACACCCCTGTCGTTTCCTGGTTTGTGGTCTGTATATCCTACACTGCCGTCATTATTTCTGGTATAACTGGCAGTTAAACCCCAGCATTCCTCACTGTAACCAATCCATCCTATGGAATTTGTGACACAGTGGTTATACATTATTTTAGCATGGTTTTGGGTAAGCGTAAAATAGTTGGCATATTGGTCTGTTAATCCCCGGGGATCAAGACCCATATAGGAATAGTGTGCCCAGAACATCGGTCCGACATTGCCTGTGGCGCCGTTATAATTAAAAATGACCGGGATATTGTAACGCATTCCGGCATGTTTAATGTTTCCTTTTCTGGCCCAGGCCTCATGGTATGCTGCAGCGGGTATCGGGAAAGTTGGTGAAGAGGCCCCCATGACATAGGTGATCAGGCATTCATTATAACCTTCCAGTTTAAAGTTAATTTGCCATTCATAATTGGGTGACCAATGCCAGTACATGGCATTTTCCCCTTTTGTATACCAGCTCCATTCAACACCTTTCCAAAGTTCATCTGCTTTTTGTGCCAGCGCTTTTTCTTCAGCTGATCCATTTTTAAAATATTCCCTCACACAGATCAGACCCTGACAAAGGAAGGAGGTCTCAACTATATCTCCACCGTTATCGATTGTTCCAAAAGGAACGACTTTGCCATTGTTACCATTGATCCAGTGGCTCCAGGCGCCATGAAAGCGATCGGCTTTTTCCAGAAAGACAAGAGCGGTATTCAATCGGGTAACAGCTTCATTTCTCGGAATATAACCTCTTTCTATTCCCACTAGTATGGTCATTAAACCAAAACCGGATCCTCCGCTGGTAACCAGATTGGCATCTACCGAAGGTTCGTCGGTATGGTAACGCTCCCGTGCCAATTTAGAATTGACCTCAGCATAATCCCAGAAGTATTTTAAAGCATCTTTTTGGACTTTATCCAGTATTTCTTCGTCTGTTAACGGATTTTCAACAATGGGCTCCTCAGTGTCTTCATCAGATTTTGAACAGGAACAGGAGGTAGTCAGAAAATATAGCAGCATAATAAAGCCAAGAGCCTTTCTCATAATTTTTTGGGATTGATTTGTTATTAAATGAAACTCAATGCCGCAAGCGGTCAAGGTATCTTAATCGAATTAATTTTTACGTGTCACTTTGGCGGGGAATAAAACCCAAAAGATCCTTCGACAAGCTCAGGATCAGTTCGACTAAATAATTTTGCTCCTCAAAATTATAGTCTCACGGATTTAAAGAAAACCTGACAGGCAAAAGACCTGTCAGGTTTTCAAATATGAAAACAAAAATTATCTTCCTGCTTTTTCCAATTCGTATAAAGCGCCGATCTCTGCGGGGGTCAATGCTTTGTTATAAATTCTGATTTCATCAACTTCACCTGTCAAAGCCTTATTCCATGCATCAGCATTAGTACCATTAACAACTGTCTCCAAAGCTCCAATTACAGGTCTGGTAGGCAGATAATGATTTAGGGGCTTAGCAGCACCGCCATTTCTGACTTCCCATGCAGGATTTGAAATTTTTACTCCATTGACATAGATCTTATTGGTACCTGTAGGACCATCAAAGAGGTATACAACATGAGCCCATTGTACCACCAATTTTATTAGGAGCTGCATGTATGCCCGTTAGCATTCATCCATCAGGTTCCATGTTGAATCATGTTCACGGCATCTCCTCCGAATTCTGATCCATCTGCATTTTTGATTCTAAAAATTCCTTTTACATGGATTCAATCATCTGGTTGTTAAACCGTGGGTTTCTCCAAATAAGTTAAAGTTTCCGAATACTTCACCGGTTCTGGTCAATGAAAATATCGGAGAAATATTACTTACACCATCTGCTACCAATTTGGTATTTGACAACTTTGCCCAGCAGCTGATTGAAGCACTTCCTGAAGTTGAATTCAATGCGGCTATAGCAGGATAAGCCATATATCCGTTATCAAATTTGGCAGCCTGTCCTTTAGCACCGGTTACAAAAGTTGTAGCAACGGTTGAAGTAGGATTTGTCTTTGATTTACTTTCGGTTCCATTTCCGTCCAATGGCCAGTAAGCCAGCAAGTCTGCCGCTGCTACTTCATCAGCACTGTTGTAACCGCCGATAGGTGGAAGGGGTTCTTCATCGTCGTCGTCGCCACAACTTACAAATGGGATGCTTAACAGCCCTGCAAATAATGCATACAATAAAAATTTGTTTGTTTTCATAATGATTTAATTTAATGATTAATATTAATAATTGTTGTTTGTTTTTAATGCTTAGTACCCTGGATTCTGCGTAAGGGATCCATTGCTGGTAATGATCTGATCCTGTGGAATAGGAAACAATTCATGTTTGCCGGGAACAAATGTTTTTCCATTTGCAGACATTGCTGCCTGAGCCTGACCCGTGCGGATCAGATCAAACCAGCGGTCGTGCTCCATAGCCATTTCCAGGCGGCGTTCCTTCCATAATTCATTCATTGTCAGGGAAGATAGTTGGCTAATCCCGGCTCTTGACCTGATCTCATTTACCCTAGTAAGTGCTTCCGCATTCATACCAAGTTCTAAAGCCGCCTCTGCGCGTATCAGTAAGATATCACTGTATTTAAGTACCCTCAAATTTTTGGCAGTGGTTCCCTTATCCCCATTCCACGACTCAACTATACTACTTTGATATGCCTTGTAATTATACCTAGGATTATTCCATGTTGATGAACCCTCAAAGCCGTCCCACAATACAAATGGTGTTGGCTGAACAAACAGGATGGTGGCATTTTTACGCGTATCTCCTGATTCGTAAGAATTTGCCAGAGCCAGGGATGGTGTATTAAAGCCCCAGCCCAGATCGGGCGTTCCGCGGGCTCCCTGAACATTCGTATAATCGCGCAAGCCAAGTGTCAGGGTTGCCTGAACCTCGTAAATTGACTCTGAACCATTTTCCCCAACTTCTCTCCACACGTTTTCATAAGCAGGTAGAAGGGTATACTGTCCTGAGCTGATAACCTCTCCGGCTTTGTCATAGCAAGATTGCCATTTTTCTTGGTATAAATAGGTTTTTGCCAATAAGGCCTGGGCTGCTCCCTTGGTAGCTCTGCCCAGATCATCTGCCGGATATTGACTTTTTAAAGGTAAATAATCAATAGCCTGCAGCAGGTCTGCTTCTATAACGGCATAGGTTTCCTCTTTGGTTTTCCGGACAAAAACAACATTGTTGATTTCTTCTGTGTTATTGATATCGATTCGGGTTGTAACGAGAGGCACACCGCCATAACACCTTACCAGATCAAAATAGAACAGTGCCCTTAAAAATTTCACTTCGCCGATCAAACGGTTTTTCAGGGAAGGGTCAATGGTAAGCTGTTCCAAATAAAACAAGGCGTTATTGGCTCTGTAAATACCGTCGTAATGGCCTTTCCAGACATCGCTGATCGAAATATCGGTGGCATCAAAGGTCAGGGCATCCATTTTATGCTTGTCCGCTCCTGTATCATTGGCTGTTGAACCTTTGTCGGCATCATCAGAGGTTATGCTTGTCATACCGATCCAGGAAAAAGAATACATGTTGTACTCCAACTGCGCATTGTAAACTCCGTTAACCAATTGTACGGCATTATCAGGATTATTCAAAAAATCGATTTCTGAAATTGCGTTATTGGGATCCACATCCAAAACATCTTCACATGCTGTGACAAGCAGTGCAAAGGGAATAATTAGGAACAATTTACCAAAACTAGTTTTCATATATATACAATTAGAATAAGAGATTTAGCCCAATAATGAAGGATCTGTTAGATGGATAAGCGTCAAGTTCAATACCTGCGCTTCCCATTGGATTGGCATTGTTATTTCCTGAAATTTCGGGCGAAAAACCTGTAAAGTCAGTAAAAATAAACGGATTTACAGCCGTTACATAAATTCGGAATTTATCAATTTTTTTATACATATTCGGTATTGAATAGCCAAGCGTGATGTTATTAATTCTTAAATAGTCGCCATCTTCAACATAATAAGAAGAAGCAATAGGTACTTCATTGAATGGGTAAGGGTTTTCTGCATTGGGTGTTGAGGGGGTCCAAAAACTATCCAGCAAATCATATTCAACGTTTTCACCGCCAAACCGCTGGGCTTTCTTTCCGTTGTAGAGTTTATTTCCGCCAACTCCAAACAGGTCGGTTGAAAAGTCGAGGTTTTTATAATTTAATCCCAGGTTAATTCCGTAAGTATAGGTTGGCAGATAGGATCCGGCAACAACTCTTTCATCGCTGTATGTAAAAGCTCCTGTAGAATTGTAACCCGTTACTTCATAAACATAAAAACTACCCAGTGCTTCGCCTTCCAAAACCTGCTTGGTCCATTGCCCGTTACCCAGTCCACCACCAATAAAATTGGCAAAATAGGCATTGCTAACATCCTGCAGTTCATTTTCATTGGCAGAAAAGTTGGATCCGATAAAATACCTCCAGTTTTCGCCTATCGTATCCTCCCAACGGAGTGTTATTTCAAAGCCCGTGTTTGAAACAGTTCCTGTATTCAAAAAGACAGGGCCTGGTGAAAGAACAGGTGGCAGGGAAACAGGTAGAATTACATCTTCTGAGTTTCGGTTATATATATCAAAGATTCCTGAAAATCTGTTGTTGAACATTCTGAAATCCAGTCCCAGATCATATTCTTTCATGGTCTCCCAGGACAGCGAAGGGTCGACCTGGTAAGGAATATTTGCACCGGCAAAAATTTCCTGATCAGGTCCGAAAGCATAATTATAGCCGGAACCAAAAACCAAGGTATTCAATGAATTGCCGCTGTTTCCATTCGCAACTTCACCGTATCCACCGCGCAGTTTTAAGTAATTTAAGGTTTTTCCACTATTAAAAAATTCTTCATTGCTGATGACCCATCCAGCTGATACCGCTGGAAAGTTACCCCAGCGTTCATCTTCCTGAAAAGAACTGATACCCTCTCGTCTGAAAGAGGCAGTGATCAGATATTTTCCGTCATATGCATAATCAGCTCTTGCAAAGTATGCCATCGATTGCACGGGCGTTGAATGTGAATTCGAAACCACTGCTCCGGGGGCTATATTGGTGTTATCACTCGAAAAATCGAGATACCAATAATTGGATTGTTCAGGAACATCATTACGGGTACCTGATAAATACTCACCATTGTTGTTTTCTGATCGTGACATACCGAGGACCGCCGTAAAATCATTTTTACCAAATGCTTTCGTATAGGTGAAATAATTGTCCCAGTTCCAGATAAAAGAATCAAATTTTCTTTGGTTTAATACATTGTCCGGATTGGATTCAGGATAATCGGCTGCTTCCTGTGTGGGATTTTGTGATAACCAAATCTCTTTGCTTGGTGTGTAGGTATAACCTTTTCCTTCATTATATGTAGCTCCGAAGTTCGAAGTGAATTTTAAATCATTTATAATTTTAAACTCTGCGCTGATGGACCCGAAGATGATGTTATTTTTATTTTCTTCATTGGTATAATAAAGCTGTGCTGCAGGATTTGCAACATTGTTATAACGGATACCGTCATAATCATTGATACCCTGAGAGTTTATAAAGGGCATTCCCCATCGGCCATTTGGATAGGTAACCGGCATAATCGGTGCCTGTTTATAAGCATTTGTAAACGCGCTGAGCGGCATGGGGGTATTGTGAATTACAGAAAAATTGAGGGAATTTGAAATTTTCAAACGGTCATCCAGTAATTTGAGTTCGATTCTTGAATTGAAATTATTCCGGTCATATTCGGTTCCGTTCAAAATACCCTCTTCCTGATAGTTCGTATATCCTAAATAGTAATTGGCATGCTCACTGCCACCTGAAATCGACAAGAAATTGCTGATCATACTGCCGGTATCTGTAATTTCATCCAGCCAATTTGTATCATAGGGTTGTTCAAAGTTGAAGTACGAACTGGATCCAAGTGCAGAATTATTGTAATAGGCAAATCGATAAGAATCTGCCATTTCCACCTCTCTTTGGATCTGTTTGATCCCAAAATAAGATTCAAAGGAGACTCTCATCTTGCCTTCTTTTCCTTTTTTAGTTGTAACAATAATTACGCCGTTCGATCCTTTTTGTCCGTAAATAGCAAGGGAGGAAGCATCTTTAAGGATATCCATCGATGCGATTTCATTGGGGCTTAAACCATTCAAGCTTGGGGATTCGACACCGTCAATCACATATAATGGATCCCTGCCGGCCAGGACAGTTCCCAAACCGCGGATTTGAATAGATGGATTTGCACCCGGCTCATCATTGGTGACGATGTTGACGCCTGCCAATTTTCCCTGAATCGATTGTATGGCTGATTGTGACGGAGTCTTTAGTATTTCATCAGATTTTATTTGAGAGACCGAACCTGTGATGGCGCCTGCTTTCTTAGATCCATAGCCAATCAATACCACTTCATCCAAAGCACCTTCTTTATCGTCATTCATGATTACGGTCATTCCCTGTGAAGCTTTCACAACAGCCTTCTCAAAACCCAGCATCGTGAATTGAATATCATCTCCGGGATTTGCTTTTATACTGAAAATACCATCAAAATCAGTAGTCGTATTCTCATTGGTAGATGCAGCGAAAACAACAACATCCGGAATGGGTACCCCGGAATTATCTACTACCTTACCCGAAATTTTTTGTGAATACGAAATCGTTTGTAAAAACAAAATGGCGATAAAAAGAAGAATATGTTTCATATCAATTCTTAATTGATTCTTGTGAATTCTAAATATACAACTAAATCGTTTAAGTTGATTAAAAATATTTACTACAAAAACACATCATATTTTGTATTAAAGTTTATAAAGCAATAATAATCAATTAAATATATTATTGAATAGACACAAATGACTCATCGAATTAAAAGTGCAATGATGTATTATTGATGAGTTAATGAAAGTCGAAATATTTCCCTGACTTCTATTTTTTTAAAGAAAAATGTGAAATTTATATGGATAGGATGATGTTTGAAAGCTTTTCATCAGTCGGAAGTGCCATTTTCTTTCTTAACCTGTACCTGTGCAGCTCTACACCCCGATACGAAATATTCAGCAAAGGAGCAATTTCCTTTGACGATAAATTCATCCTCAGATAAATGCAGAGTTTGATGTCTTTTGAAGTAAGGTTGGGAAATTTCTTTGATAATCGTCTTACAAAATCCTCATGGCTTTGTAAAATATTTTTATCATAACTTTCCCATTCCTTTTTATTAATGGCGTTTGATTTTATTGACTTGTTTATTTTATTTTTGAGTTGGAATAAGTCAGTTTCAGTATCGAGTACCTTTTGTATGGACTCGATCATTTCTGCTTGTTTGGCAATTGACAATGATTTGCCTGCGACTTCTGAGGCCTTGGATTTGATCTGCATCTCCAGCATATGTTTTTCATATTCCTGGCGGGTCAGTATGTTTTTGGCTTCCAATTCAATTTGGAGTATCTCTTTTTGATGCTTCAATTCTTCCTCCTTCAATTTCAGTTTTTCAAAATACCTTATTTTATTCCATTTGTAATACAGATAAAAGATACCGGCCACCAATAGCAAGTAAACCAGGATCATCCAAACAGAAAAGTACCAGGGCCTTGCTACGATGAAGCTGAAAGAAGCAACTTCTGTAAAATCGAGACCATTATTGTGATAGATTTTAATCATTTGTCTACCACTGGAAAGGTTGTTTAGCGTAACGAATCCTTTCTTTACTGGTAAGTATTCTCCTCCGCCATTTTGTTTGTAAAAGAGACCTGAACGGTTATAACCGAAATACTCAGAGATTACACGAATTTCCAGAGGCTGGTTATATTCAATTTTGCTGTTCTCTTCTACTATAGCATTCTTGTAATACGCCTCAATGTAAACGTTTTGATCCTTAATTTTTTTATTTTCCAGGTGAAAAGTAAAAAAACCATCATCCAGGTTAAGATAAAAAATATCCCCATTTTGAAACACTTTAGTATTCTGACTTATTATTTTACCCTCATAATATTTTGATGGAATCAACTCCCAAATGAAATTCCCATTATTAGGATAAATGATATAGATCAACTTGTCTTTCATTACCAGGAAATTTGTATCATTGACAGGTATGATATCTGAAACCCCAGAAAAATTTTCATTAAAAAGTTTGTTTTTTTCCAGTTTCTCATTAATAGAATTATAGTGGTACCAGATTGTGTCAATTTTAAAGAGAACTTCGTTCTTGAACTGAAACAATTTTACTTCAAAATCATTTCTGATATTGTTCTTTTCGGTAATGTTTTCAATGGTATCGGCTTCAAAACCGGGATTAAATAGAATTCTGTACAAACTTTTGTAATTGTCTACTGCCCAAAGCTCTTTTGGTTTGGTCTGAGCGATATTTTTAATCGGTCGTGTCAGATCGGAAATAATTATGTATTTGCTAAAATCAAGAGGCATATTATACATAACAATACCTGAATAGTTAGCCTGAAAAACAATGGGATCAGATTCGCTTTTTAATATTTTCCATCCACCACTGATCGAATTAATTTTGTTTGCCTGTATTCCGTCAAATAAAAACGTGCCATCATTATGACCGATAACATACTGATCATTTATTTTTTGTATTTCCCAAACATGCCCTTTGGTATTGGGCAGCACTTTCAGAGTTTTGTGCTGATAAGTAAACAGACCGTGATTAGAGCCCAACAAATAGCCGTTATTGGTAAATGAAACAGAATAGACAGAACCTAAAATCCCTGTATTGTCTGAAAAAATGGAATAGGGTGAATTGATCTCAACATGCGCAATACCATTGTCCAGACCCAGCCATAAATCATTTTCTTTGTCAAATCCAATGCTTAATACCGAATTGTTTTTGATTGAATTGTTTCGGTTGATATTTTTATATTCTCCCGTGATCATGTCTACCAGATATAAACCTTTGAAAGCAGTTCCGATGGCGAGCTGGCCCTTATTTACAAACCGGGCAGTAATAATGATATCTTCCTTTAGTTCATTATTTAAGGAGTTGTCCCAGGGTATTAACCGGTCGTTGTTTTCGATAAACACACCGTTTTTTTCGGTGAAAACATAGATCTTTTCGCCATCGCTGTCAATGCCATGGACTACATTATTCTCCAGATTACGCCAGGTTTCAATTTTTTTGAACTGCCCTGTAACATATCTATAAACACCTTCTCTTACTGATGCGACATATATTTCATCATTTACAACAAAACAATAGGATATCTGAAATGGTATTCTGATCTTCTCGATCGTTTTTCCGTTATAAATAAAAAGAGTATTAAATGATTGGAAATAGACGTTCTTTTGAAATTTGAAGATCTTCCAGATTTCTTCATTGATCGAATTGCCTTCAAATAGCTTCTTTCCTTTGCTCAGGGAAGAATAGGTCATTTTTCCATTTTTTCGCTGCCAGTAACCAAACTCTGTATATGAGCCACAGTAAATCCGATCCCCGTCAGCAAGGACGGAACGAATGATAGTCTTGTTTGGCAATATATACTTATCCCATTTTACACCGTTGTACCTTAGAAAATAGTAATTGTTTGCAAAATACAGCGCATTATCCGTGCCTTGTGTTGAACTCCAGACCTGATTGTCGCCATCATAGTCGGTCATGGTGAAATTTTCAACAAAGGGTAACAATTCCTGTGACTGAACCTTGACAATAAAATTGAAGAGAAAAAAAAGGAATAAGATTTTGGGCCTCAATGAAACTTTGTTTTTACCAAAAGTAAAAACAAAATGGCATTTTATGAGAAAGTTCAAGTTAAAATATCTTGTACAAGCTTAAGTCCGCATTGAAAATGGCAATATTTCAAAAATAAGTTGTTATAAAATATCCACATCCTGCATACCTGAATTTCAGCGAAAGTGCTGATAATAGAAAAATTTGAATCAGGAATTACCTTATTTTCCTTTGATGTTTGTCGATTTCACCTGTGCAAACATCCAGTCATATATGGTGGGATCTTCGTAAACGCGGGTCCAGCTGTCGTGATGCGCATCCTCAAAAATGGTTAGGGTAAGATTGGGGTTGCAGGGTTTTAGTTTTTTGTAGATCTCTGCAGAATAAAATACATCGACGACCTCATCGAGCAGGCCATGGAAGATACGTGTTGGTATATGAGCGATTTTGCAATTTTCAACCACGGGTATCCTGTCTACATAGCCGGCTATAGGTACCAGGGCCGCGAACATTTCGGGATGTGCAAAGGCGAGATTCCAGGCTCCCCAGCCACCCATGCTGAGTCCGGTCAGATAAATTCTGTCCGGATCAATAGGATTTTCTGCAACTATCTTTTGAATGAGCTGAAAAAGTGATTCGGAATCCCAATAAGCGTTATCCGGACATTGAGGAGCCAGCACATAGGCATCCAAAGGTTTGTTCTTTATATATTTTAAGGGACCATGAATTTTGAGCTTTTCCAGATCGGTTCCTCTCTCGCCTTTGCCGTGCAAAAAAACCAGCAGGGGCCTTTTTTCTTTTGCCCCTGCGGGCTTATGAAGCAGGTAGCCATAGGAAAAAGTTTGTTGAGTTGTTGTGGTAAAGGAACCGCTTGTTTCCTGTGCAACTCCGTTTATGGAAACTGAAAGAAAAATGAAGAACAAGAGCAGGCGTCTCATTTGTAAAAGGGTAAAGCTGGATTCAGGCATGGTGTAATCAAAATTATTTTAAGGATCAGGTCGCTCAAATATAAAAATAAAAATACAATGAATTAATAGAAACCAATAAAACGGCCGGATGTACTTGACTTTCTTCAACTGTTTTTATGCTGTAATCCATTCCTGTCAGACCTGAAGACATTCAAGTTTTTTTAATGCAAAATCAGGCAGCGTTTAAAAATTATGGCTAAATTTATATTGAATAAGATTGGGCAGAAAAATGTTGTCGGTGTTCTCTGTTGCCGGGTATTAATTATAAAATTTTTTTGGTATGGGAAGAAATATACTTTCAGTTGATTGGTTGAAAAAGCATCTCAACGATCCGGATCTGGTCATTTTGAATGCCAGCCAGCCGGAAAATAAGAATCCGGGAAACGCCGGTTATTATGAAAAGCAAATACCCAATTCACGTTATTTTGATCTGAACAACGTTTTTAGTGATAAAGAAAATCCTTTACCCCACATGCTGCCGGATCCTGCCTCCTTTCAAAAGGAGTGCCGTCATTTGGGAATTTCTGCGGACAGCCATATTGTTGTTTATGACAACACCGGGGTATATATGAGCCCCAGGGTATGGTGGATGTTCAAAGTGATGGGTCATAAAAATGTATCAGTACTGAATGGAGGTATGCCGCTCTGGGTTAAAAAAGGCCTGCCTGTGGAAGCTTTTAAAATCAGGAAATACAAGAAAGGAGATTTTCTTGCAAATTTCAATCCCAAAGCCGTAAGCAAAGCCGAGCATGTATTGGAGAATATTCGATCAGAGCGGGCCCTGGTCATGGATGCGAGGTCGGCAGGAAGATTTAAGGGAACAGAACCGGAACCCAGGGCTGGACTGCCCAGCGGGCACATACCGAAATCGGTAAATCTTCCTTTTACCGAAGTTCTTCACGAGGGTAAATTTAAACCCAGAGAAAAACTTAAAGAGATCTTCAAATCGCTGAACCCTGAAAACAACCCGGTTATCTTTACCTGTGGCTCCGGTGTTACTGCCTGTATCCTTTACCTGGCCAACGAACTTGCAGGAAAAATTGAAAAGTCTGTCTTTGATGGTTCCTGGACGGAATGGGTTCATCACAAGGACCATCCGATCCACCGGGAGGCAGAAAAAAAATAGGGATCTCTCAGGAGTTCAACAAAAACAATTGGCAGATTCCATTGTATCATGAGGTTAGGGTACTGTAATTCCTTGTCTTGATCTGGCTTAGGATGGAATATTTTGGTTTGAAAATTGAAAGTTTTCACAGGTAAGCCTGTAATTCCTTGATCTCATCCCTGAATCGCGCAGCCACCAGAAAATCAAGGGCCTTGGCGGCCTCTTCCATGGATTTTCTCTTTTCACGGATCCGTTTTTCGATCTCAGGTTTTGAAAGATAAGCAGGCTCCCTTTCGGCTACTTTTAGATTAGCAGCATCGTACTGGTAACTTGCCACCTGGTTTTTGGTCAGCGAATCGTCAATAATTTTTCTGATCTGGGTTGGGGTGATCCCGTGTTTTGTATTGTAGGCCACCTGCTTTTCCCTTCTTCTGTTGGTTTCATCTATAGTCAGTTGCATGCTTTTCGTAATTTTATCGGCATACATGATCGCTTTTCCGTTCAAATTCCTTGCCGCCCTGCCTACGGTTTGTGTCAGGGAACGGTGGCTGCGCAGGAAGCCCTCTTTATCGGCGTCGAGGATGGCTACCAGGCTCACCTCCGGCAGATCCAGGCCTTCTCTTAACAAATTCACGCCTATCAACACATCGAACAAACCTTTGCGCAAATGCTGCATGATCTCTACCCGCTCCAGGGTATCCACATCAGAATGAATATACCGGCAACGGATCTGCACCCGGGTCAGGTATTTGGACAGTTCTTCTGCCATCCGTTTCGTCAGTGTAGTAACGAGTACCCTTTCATCTTTTTCCACGCAGAGCTGTATCTCTTCCATCAGGTCGTCGATCTGATTTAAACTGGGCCGCACTTCAATTTCCGGATCGATCAGTCCGGTAGGCCGGATGACCTGTTCAACAAATTCTCCTTCCGTCAGCTTCAGTTCGTAATCAGCGGGAGTGGCACTGATGAAAATCACCTGGTTCTGGATCATTTCAAATTCTTCGAACTTCAGCGGGCGGTTGTCCATGGCTGCAGGCAACCGAAAACCGTATTCAACAAGATTTTCCTTTCTCGAACGGTCACCGCCATACATAGCATGCACCTGCGGAATGGTAACATGACTCTCATCCACCACCATCAGGTAGTCTTCGGGAAAATAATCCAGCAAACAGAAAGGTCTGGTTCCCGGTGCACGGCCGTCCAGATAGCGCGAATAGTTTTCTATACCGCTGCAATAACCCAGCTCGCGAATCATTTCCAGGTCAAACTCAGTCCTTTCCAGCAATCTTTTTGCTTCCAGATGTTTTCCGCTTTCATTAAAGAAAGCTACCTGTTTTACCAGGTCGTCCTGAATCTCCCGGATGGCATTTTGCAAGACATCAGGGGAAGTGACAAACAAATTGGCGGGATAAATGGTCAGTGCCTCAAACTTGTCAATTGTCCTGTTGTTGGTGAGGTCAAAGCTTTCTATCTCTTCGATCTCATCGCCAAAATAATGGATCCGGTAACCTATTTCGCCATAGCTGGGATATACAGAGATCGTATCGCCCTTTACCTTAAAAGTGCCGCTCTTAACTTCAGCATCCGTTCGTGCATATAAGCTGGTTACCAAAAGCTGGAGGAATTTTGTGCGGGGAAGGGCTTGGCCGGTTTGAATGTGGATCACATTTTTCTTGAATTCAACAGGGTTTCCAATACCATAAAGGCAGGAAACCGAAGCCACAACAAGCACATCCCTTCTTCCTGATAATAGGGAAGAGGTAGCGCTTAAGCGCAGCCTTTCTATGTCATCGTTGATGGAAAGATCTTTTTCTATATAAAGACCCGTCGCCGGAATATAGGCTTCGGGCTGGTAGTAGTCGTAATAGGAAACAAAATACTCCACTGCATTCTGCGGAAAAAACTGCTTGAATTCGGAATACAATTGCGCAGCCAGGGTTTTGTTGTGTGCCAGCACAAGTGTGGGTTTCTGAACACGCTCGATCACATTGGCCACGGTAAATGTCTTGCCGGAACCCGTAACACCAAGCAAGACCTGGTTCTTTTCATGGTTCAGCACTCCCTTTACCAGCTGTTTTATCGCTTCCGGCTGGTCGCCTGTAGGTTTAAATGCAGATACAATTTTGAATTCCATTTTACAAAAATAGTGTAAATTGCATTTAAATAAATAGTAATTAATGAAGCTAGTTTATGTCACTTTAGCAGTCTTTTTTTGTGGCTTTGGAAATGTGCTCGCTCAGGAGGGTTTCCCGCGCAGCTGGATCGGAAATTACAAAGGATCACTGGAGATTTATGGGATCGATTCTGTAAAAATGAAGGCGAATATGGAATTGAAAATTGCAGCGACTGCGAATGATTCCATTTATGACTGGCACATAGGCTATGAACTTAATGGAAAGAAAGACCTTCGAAATTACAGTTTGCGTCTGGTTGATAAGAAAAAAGGGCATTACTGCATAGACGAAAAAAATTCCATCGTTTTAGATTCTTTTCTTTACAACAGGGACAACCTCAGTTCCGTTTTCAGTGTTGAGAATAATATGATCATGGTTAAATATAGTTTTGAATCTGATCACATCATTTTTGAACTGTGGTCTGTTGATCAGCAAAAGAAAAACATGACTGGTAAAGGAGTTTTCGATGGCAATACGGTACCTGAAGTGAGTTCATATACAATCAACGGACAACAGCGGGCGATCCTTAAAAAAAGTATTTAAGAGAATGTCCACTACTTCTGATTTTTATCATTTTCTACCCCGATTAATTAATTACTTTTGTTGCTTTATTTGAGACCTGATAAGTCTTTAATCTTCAAACATGAAACCTTTAAAAATAATACATTTAGCCCTCCTCTTTATCTGCCAGGGGGTTTTCTCGCAAAGTTCGCCTGATTACAAAGGAGGTTTAAGCATAAAATTTGATGAAGAAGGAAAAAAGGAACTGAGAATACTGGCCGCCGGACAATTTCAGGCCATTTATGCAGACGAGGTTCCTGAGGACAGAAATAACTTTTCTTTTAATCTCAGAAGGGCACGGGTTACAACTTATGCTAAAATTAATGACGAATTTTTAATTGTGATGCAATTTGGTGTAAACAATCTGAATGAAAACACTTTGAGTCCCAATGGACGGGGGGAGAGTTCACAACTGAGTTTTATTGATTTCTACGGGCAGTACAATTTTAATAAAAACCATACTGTAGGAGCTGGTCTGCACGCATATAACGGGATTTCCCGATTGAACAATACCAGTACTACAACCATGCTTCCGATGGATAACAACCCGCAATCCTATGCCACAACCGGGTTATCTGATCAAACTTCCAGGCATCTGGGTGTTTTTGCAAAAGGAAATTTTGGTAAATTCCTTTACAGGATAGCCTTTAATGAAACGCTGACAAATGGAATAGATATGCGGACACCTGAAATTGGGGGATCTGCAGTTTACGGCGGACACAGGCTTCTCGGCTCAAAAGATGCCGGTTTTGCCTATGCGGGTTATTTTGAGTACAATATATTTGACCTTGAAACAAGTGTACTGTCTTTTAAACCCGGTACTTATCTGGGTACAAAAAAAGTCTTAACCGTTGGAACCGGATTTTTTATGCATCCCAATGGTTCTGTGTATTCAGACCAAAATGAAACCCTCATGGGTGATGATGTATTGATCCTGGGCATCGATACTTTTTATGAAGTGCCCTTAGGAGAAAAAGGAGCGGCACTCACAGCCTACGGGGCATATCAGAACAATGATTACGGAAAAGACTATTTGTTCCTTGTCTATGGAACGGGATCCATGTGGTACGGACACTGCGGCTATTTGCTGGGGGGTTCTGAGAAAAAAATTAGATTTCAACCCTATTTATCATATACTTATGAGGATCTGGTTGCTTCAGAAGAAGCCAGAAAAAGATTTGGTCTAGGGATAAACACCTATATCGGCGGGAGTAATTTCAAACTTACACTGGACTACAACAGGATCAACTGGCTGAACGCCGAGAATTTTATTACCCTGCAGGCGGGAATCAACCTGTAGCACAGCAAAATTTCTGATCCGATTTTCCTATACGATTATATTTATACCGGCTAGTCTTGGTCATTTCGATATTTTTAATATAAATTTACACGAACTGACTTTTCGGGGTTCATACTATTATTGTTTTTTTGTGATATCTGAATATGAAAGATAAAAAAAATCCGGCCAGCGCTTACTGGAAAGAAAATATTACCTACCTCATTATCCTGCTCTCGGTCTGGTTCCTCGTTTCCTATGGAGCCGGTATCTTTTTTAAGGATGTTCTGGACGAAATCCATTTTGGTGGGTTTAAGCTGGGATTTTGGTTTGCACAGCAAGGGTCTATCTATGTGTTCGTCATCCTGATCTTCATTTACGTATGGTTGATGAACAGACTAGATAAAAAATACGGATATAACGAATAAACATTTTTAATCCTTAATTAAGTATTTTATGGGAGTTCAACTCTGGACCTGGATTATTGTTGGATTGACATTCGCACTGTATTTTGGTATCGCGATCTGGGCAAGAGCGGGATCAACCAAAGAATTTTATGTTGCGAGCGGAGGAGTTTCGCCGATTGCCAACGGCATGGCCACGGCAGCCGACTGGATGAGTGCGGCTTCCTTTATATCCATGGCCGGAATGATCTCCTTTATGGGCTATGACGGTTCGGTATTTTTAATGGGTTGGACCGGAGGGTATGTTTTGCTTGCCTTGTTGCTGGCACCTTATCTCAGAAAATTCGGAAAGTTTACAGTGCCTGATTTTATCGGCGACAGGTATTATTCCAATACAGCCAGAACTGTGGCGGTGATCTGCGCGCTCATTGTTTCTTTTACTTATGTGGCCGGACAAATGAGGGGAGTCGGGATCGTTTTCTCGCAGTTTTTAAAGGTGGATATCAATGTTGGGGTAATTATTGGTATGACCGTAGTTGTGGCATTTTCTTTTTTCGGAGGCATGAAGGGCATCACCTACACGCAAGTAGCACAATACTGTGTTATGATCTTTGCTTTTATGGTGCCTGCCATATTTATTTCCCTGCAGATGACAGGTAATCCGATCCCACAGCTGGGAATGGGAGGTAAAATTCAGGACGGCACATATTTACTGCACAAGCTCGATGAGCTGCATACCCAATTGGGCTTTAATGAATATACAAAAGGTACCAAGTCAACCTGGGATGTCTTTGCCATAACCTTCGCCCTGATGGTTGGAACGGCAGGCCTTCCCCATGTGATCGTAAGGTTTTTTACGGTGCCCAAGGTGAAGGACGCAAGAAAATCAGCCGGCTATGCCCTGGTTTTTATTGCCATACTTTATACCACAGCACCGGCCATTGCGGTTTTTGCCAGAACAAACCTGATCGAGACCGTTAGTAATACTGCCTATGCCGATATACCCGCATGGTTTAAAAATTGGGAAGGTACGGGCTTGATCGCCTGGACCGACAAAAATGCCGATGGCAGGATACAATATGTTGCCGGGAATGCACTGGAGGGGAAAAAACCTGTTTTTACTAAAGATACCGGTATTCATGGAGAACGAATCATATCCAATCCAAGCAAGGAACAAAATGAATTGTATGTTGATAACGATATTATAGTCCTGGCAAACCCTGAAATTGCGGGTTTACCGGATTGGGTCATAGCCCTGGTTGCCGCAGGGGGCTTGGCTGCAGCGCTTTCTACGGCTGCCGGTCTGCTGCTGGTGATTTCAACTTCTGTCTCTCATGACCTCATCAAAAAACAAATAAAACCGGATATCTCCGAAAAAAGTGAACTGCTGGCGGCAAGAATCAGCATACTGGTTGCTGTCCTTATTGCCGGTTTATTTGGTATTTATCCGCCAGGCTTCGTTGCAGCTGTTGTGGCCCTGGCATTCGGACTGGCAGCGGCATCCTTTTTTCCTGCCATTATTTTGGGTATTTTCGACAAGCGCATGAACAAACAGGGAGCGATCACAGGTATGGTGGTCGGGATTACTTTAATGATTTTTTATATGATCAGGTTTAAAACAGGTTTTGCCGGGCTTATGGAACCCAGGCCTGCCAGTGAATGGTGGTTTGGAACTTCTCCCGAGGGTTTTGGAACCATAGCCATGGCAGCCAATATACTGGTTTCTTTGATCGTATCCAGATTGACTCCGGCTCCTCCTGTACATGTGCAGGAAATCGTTGAAAATATAAGGATTCCCAGCGGAGCAGCAAAGGCAACACATCATTGATCATTCTAATAATTAAGGAAATAAAAAACGGCATTTGTCATGAGTAATTATCACATAAAAAACTTCGAGGAATATTTTCATATTTACAGAAAATCAGTCAGAAATCCGGAAGGCTTTTGGGAGGAAGTGGCAGAAGAACATTTCATGTGGCGTAAGCGCTGGGACAATGTTTTGAGCTGGGATTTCAAAAAACCGGAGATCAGGTGGTTTGAAGGTGGTAAACTGAATATTACCGAAAACTGCATCGACAGGCATTTGCGCATCAGAGGCGATAAAACGGCTCTGTTGTTTGAACCGAATGACCCAAAAGAAGCCTCCGAACACATAACCTACAACGATCTGTACCAAAGGGTAAACCGCCTGGCCAATGTACTGAAAGAGCAAGGTATAAAAAAGGGCGACCGGGTATGCATCTATTTACCCATGATCCCGGAACTGCCCGTTTCTCTGCTTGCCTGTGCCCGCATCGGCGCAATCCATTCTGTGGTTTTTGCCGGGTTTTCAGCTACTGCTCTGGCAACGAGGATCAATGATTCCACCTGTAAAATGGTGATAACCTCTGATGGGGGCTATCGCGGCAACAAGACCATCAATCTGAAGGGCATCGTGGATGAGGCACTTATGAAATGCCCCAGTATTGAGAAGGTATTGGTGGTAAAAAGAATTCACAGCGAAATTGAAATGAAGGAGGGGAGGGATCTCTGGTTACAACCCCTGTTGGATCAGGCTGATACGGAATGCCCAATTGAGATCATGGATGCAGAAGATCCGCTGTTTATACTGTACACCTCCGGTTCAACGGGTATGCCCAAAGGGATGCTGCACACAACAGGCGGTTATATGGTTTATACGGCCTATACCTTTAAAAATGTATTTCAATACAGGGAAAATGATATTTTCTGGTGCACGGCTGATATAGGCTGGGTTACCGGACACAGCTATATCGTTTATGGTCCCCTGCTCAATGGCGCCACAACTGTCATGTTTGAAGGCGTACCCAATTACCCCGACTTCGGAAGGTTTTGGGAGATCATCGACAAACACAAGATCACCCATTTTTACACAGCCCCGACAGCCATACGCGCCCTGGCCAAGGAAAGTCTGGATTATATAGAAAAGCATAAACTCGATACCATAAAAGTACTGGGTTCCGTTGGTGAGCCTATCAATGAAGAGGCCTGGCACTGGTACAATGACAATATCGGTAAAAAAAGGTGTCCGATCGTAGATACCTGGTGGCAAACGGAAACGGGCGGGATACTGATTACACCCATCCCTTTTATCACCCCGACAAAACCAACCTATGCCACGCTGCCACTGCCGGGAATTCAGCCCGTGCTGATGGATGAAACCGGAAAAGAAATACTAAACAACCAGGTCGACGGCAGGTTGTGTATCAAGTTTCCCTGGCCGGCCATTGCCAGGACGATCTGGGGAAATCACCAAAGGTATAAGGAGACCTATTTTTCTACTTTTGAAAATATGTATTTTACCGGAGACGGCGCCTTGAGGGATGAGGTTGGCTATTACCGGATCACGGGAAGGGTGGATGATGTGATCATAGTCTCCGGGCATAACCTGGGTACTGCGCCCATTGAAGATGCCATCAATGAACATCCGGCTGTTGCAGAATCTGCAATAGTTGGTTATCCACACGACATCAAAGGAAATGCCCTTTATGGATTTGTGATCCTGAAAGAAACCGGAGAATACAGGGATCACAACAATGTCCGCAAGGAAATCAACCAGATGATCACCGAACATATCGGCCCCATCGCCAAGCTGGAAAAAATCCAGTTTACCAGCGGCCTGCCAAAAACACGGTCGGGTAAAATTATGCGCAGGATTCTGAGAAAGATTGCCTGCAATGAGATTACCGAAATGGGCGACACCAGTACGTTACTCAATCCCGAGGTTGTTGAAGAGATCATTAAAAACAGGAAGTAAGTACAGAATCAGTAACCGCTGTTGAGGTTCAAATCAAACCCTGAGCGGGCCTCATAAAAAGCAAGTCCTTCAGTTGTAATGAGGGATTTGCTTTTTTTAATTCTGCCAGGATCCTGAGGAAAAGAATACCGGTTAAAAATGCATCACCTGCTGCCGTATGCCGGTCGTGTTTTTTGATCGAAAAAAGTTCGCATAGGGCATCTAAAGAATAGTGGGTATGCATATCCCGGCACCGCGAGGTCTTTTTAAATAATATACCTGTGTCCAGAACCTTATTTTTTAACTTGGGCAATGAGAGTCGATTTAAAGTATTGTTAATAACTGCCAGATCAAAGGCCGCATGATGGGCTATAATAACTGCATTTTCCAGATAGTTCAGCAGCTGTTCCACAGCTTCCTGTTCGGAAATTTTGAGAATCCTGCCCTGCCTGAGTATGCCATGCACTGCGACGGTCTCTTTATTGAAATGGTTCTGAGCGAGGTAGATTTCGAGGGAATCGGAAACACGGATTTTGTTTTCATACAAGCCGACACAGCCAATGGAAAGTATCCTGTCTTTTTGAGGATCCAGACCCGTGGTCTCAGTATCCAGTACTACAAACCTGATCCGGTTAATATCTGCCGGCAGATCTGATCTGAAATGACCTGCATACCGTTTCCAGAATTCAGGTAAATTTTTATGCCCGAGCCAGCTAAAATTCCACATCCTATAAAAGTTGGGCGAGATTAAAACGCACTTTGATCAATTCCTGTACCTCGGCGATTGGCTTAAAGCAATTCCTGAGTTGCAGGCGTTCGAACTTGTTCAAGGATTTAATATGCACAAATCGTCCGCTGTCATGATTGGCCAGTCCTTGTTTTGCCCTGAAACGGAGCAGTATCTTGTAGGATTCCAGACACATTATATAGATGTCCTTGTTCTGTGGTTCCAGGGCGATCAGTTTTTCGAAGCGTTCCAGGGTATTGCTGATACCGGTTATTCCGTTTGAAAGGATCAGAACCCGGGCAGCATCAACAAGAGGCATAATGGCCCTCGCCTTTATATCGAACTGGTCTTTGTGTTCACCGCTGTGTTCAAGCAGAAATTGCCTGAAAAAACTCAGGGGTGGAGGGTTTTTCACTGCATTGAGGGCCAGTCTGTTGAGAAAGATCTCATGGCTTTCGATGTATTCCACGATACACTTTTCCAACTGAACAGGAAGTTCTGTATTGCCAAAGATACCCCGGAAGTCAAAAAATATATTACACAGAAGGATCTTTTCCTCGTCGGGATTGGTGATCCAGTCACGAAATTGTTCCTTCCAGGCGGAAAGGGATAAACACCATTTGGGATTGCTGGCCATCATTTCTGCCGGGCAATACTCAAAGCCTAAGGTTTCAAGTTTTACAGTGACCATTTTAGCCAGCTGTAAGAAATATTGTGAGGTTTTTTTCTGATCTGCTTCCGGTACATCGCTATAAATGAGGGCATGGTCCTGGTCGGAGATCAGGAGCTGTTCGTTTCTGCCCAGGCTGCCCAGGGCAAGCCAGGTGAAGTTTACAGGGGGCGGTGCATCCATCCCGGCCAGTGACAATTCGATGATTTTGGCATGAAGTGCCTGGTTGATCAGCGCAATCACTTTCAGCACAAAGTCTACGGGAATGTTCTGGTCCAAAAGGTTGTTTAAAAGAAGCTTGGTCTGGCTGCTGATATTTTTTAGTTCCGGAACATCTGTGGCCCTTTTAATGTCTTTGATAACAGCTGCAGGGTGGTTGCCTCTTGAAGACAGGAGATCGTGTTCGGAAAGTATGCCGGTAACTTTTGATTTATCGGTCCCGTCTTCAGTCAGACAGATATGACTGATGTGGTGATGCAGCATGGCAATTTCGGCTTCAGCCGGAGTCACATTTTGCCGCCGTGTAATCACCGGTGCCGACATAATTTCGCTGATTTCAGTCTGCAACATCACTTTCCCGGTGGCAATTTTGGTGCGCAGGTCCTTGTCGGTTACAATGCCCAACGGATAAAAATGTTCGTCCACAACGACTATTGAACCGACGCGTTTACCGGTCATGATCTCGGCAGCCTGCTGAACAGATAAACGGCCGGTGCAGGTAACAGGATCTTTCGAGTAACCGGCGGCGAGCAGATCCCGGAAATACGCCGGAACTTTACCGGGATCATCCTGTTGAGAAAATAATTCAGTACTGTCCTTTCCGGGATCACTTTTTTTTAGATTTCCTGCAAAAGTCGCAAGTAAAAACCGGTTTGCATCCGTGTTCTTCAGGATGATTTCCTCATAAAATCCTGCGGGAATGCAGTATACAATGCACTCCTCAAGGGCTCTGGCGCTGAACATATAATTTTTTTTCCGGATCACTGCCCGCAATCCGAAAACATCACCCTCATCACATTGATCTGTTATGATATTTTCTTCTCCGCTTTCAAGCACAACGGCACCGTCCTTCACGACAAAAAAATCGGGGAGTACCGGATCATTCTGCCTGAAAACATAGCTGTCTTTTTCCAGATATTGCACCTGTATATTTTCTGAAATGCGGCTCAATTCCTCCTTTGAAAGAAATTGAAAGGGAGGGAAGTCCTTGAGAAAATCGAATATCCGTTCAGCTATCGTATTTTTCATCAGTTTCTCATTTATGGTAATTTCATAACCAAAATGATATTTCAATAGCTAAGGTAGCTAAATATGCCGGATTTTACCAGGAGTTTTTATGGATACTACAAGTCGCGGATCTTGAGCAGCCAGTATGAGCCATAAATAAAAATGGCTGTCCAACCCAGTACCACGGCGATCTCATACCAGTGAACGGCCGTGTCGAAATGCACATCTTCACCGACCTGTGTGGCCAGTGTTTTCACCGCATTTAAGCGTGTAAAGGGCTGGTCAATGAGTTTGGACATGGACATCAGGGGTGCAAACTGGTAGACAGTATCTGCAATCTGTTCACCATTTGGCACGTTGAACCGGATGATGTTGTAGCTCATTGATTCTCCGATAAACCACACGAACATGGCTGCAACCGCAAAAGCGGACTTTTTGATCAGCATGCCCAGAAAGAGACCAAAAGAAAAGAACCCGACCAGTTTCACAAAATAGGCCAGCAGAAATTCCAGATCAGAAAAAATAATGGATACTTCATTAAAATCTGAATAGATCAAGCCCAGTACAAGGCTGATTGCAAAAACGAAAAGTGTGGAAATGAGCGCGAAAAGAACAACCGTATAAAATTTGCTCAAAATGAACTCCTTTTTGCTGAGGCCGTCAATGAGGTTTTGCTTTAAGGTTCTGTTGCTGTACTCATTCGACACCATGGAAACAATAATGAGCAGCAGGAAAAATTTAAAAAAGGCAGCTATATAGGTATTAAAGTGCCAGATATAAGGAAAGTTAAAAATTCCCTGATCGGCCAGGTGAAACTTGATCGGGCCTATATCAAATTTTATGGTGGCAAGCAGGGCTATAGAAAACAGCAAAGCGAAGTAGATGGTGATCAGCACTTTACTGGCTCTGTTGTATTTCAGTTTATGTAGTTCAATATGGAGTAATCTAAACATAGCTTAAATGGGATTAATTGGCCTGCCTGGTAAGGTCAAGGAAGTTTTCTTCGAGGCTCGGTTTTCGCATTTCCAGATGAGATAAGCTGATCCCGTTCTGCATCAAGATATGCGTTGACCTCCCCGGAATGCAATTCCTTGCTGACCTGAATTACCGTGTGGCCATTTTCTTGCCTGATCTCGGTAACACCATCCAGCCTGCGCAGGCATTTTTCGATCTCCTCATGCGATTTGTCTGCCTTTAACAGGATCTCCTCAGGGCTTATGCCCAGTTCATCAACCCGGCCCATAAAGATCATTTTTCCTTTTTGAAGAACGATGACATGGTCACAGACCTTTTCTACTTCATCCAGCAAATGTGAGGCAAGCAATATAGTGGTTCCTTTTTTTGAGATTTCCTGAATGATGCTTCTGATCTCATGAATACCCTGTGGATCCAAACCATTGGTGGGCTCATCCAGTATCAGGATCTCGGGCTCATTTAATAGTGCCGAGGCTATGGCCAGCCTCTGTTTCATTCCCAGTGAGAAGGTAGAGAATTTGCTGTTTTTTCTTTCGTACAAATTCACATCCTTCAAACGCAGGTCTATTTTGTCATTGGGGATGTTCTTTATTTTACAGACCAGAGCAAGATTTTCATAGGCTGTCATGTAGGGATAAAAATTGGGTCTTTCAATAATGGCTCCGATCTTTTTCAGGGCCTCATGCGTGCTGATCGATCCGTCGAACCATTGAAAGCTCCCTGAGGTTTTGTTCACTACATTTAAAATGATGCCCAGGGTAGTGGATTTTCCACTGCCATTCGGTCCCAATATACCGTAAACATTCCCTTTTTTAAGGGTGAAGGACAGGTTATTGACAGCGTGTATGCTGCCAAATTTTTTGTGGAGCTCCCTGATGGTTAAAATTGTTTCCAAAAAAATAAGTTTTATATACGACGAACGGATGAGCAAATTGTTACGGCTCAAAATTTAAAATTATTTTCACAACACAATTCTCAATTAGTTTGTATTTTTAAACTTTGTTTGATCAATGAACACAGAAGAAAAATTAATTTCTAAAAAAAAGCCATCCTTTCCGGTAAACCAGGCCCTGTACGATTATTTAACGGAGTACAACCGGAATATCAAGATCCCTGTTTCTTACGAGGATCTGCTCAGATTTGCCGGATTTATCAATGTTTTTGACAAGAAGGGTATTGATACGCTCTGGATCAGGGTGTACTATTCACCCTATGAGCAAAAAGAGATCGACCTGAGTCTGAAACAGATGTATAATATTCTGCATGCTGATGGAAGTGAGAGTAATTTTGACACCCTGAACGTCGATGAAATTGATTACTGCACCTTTGGTAATTCCAAACCTTTCAGGGTGAAGATCAGAAATGTGCTGAATGATAATTATACGTATTTATATATTAAGAAGGCCGATGCCTCGCGGGTATACGGTTTGGAACTAGAGGATCTGCTGGCTCCAAATCACATCAATTTTTTAGTACATAAGGATACCATCATCGAAGAACATGTGATCGGGATACCGGGAGATGTGTTTATTGAAGAAAAACTGGCAGACCTTACCAAAGAAGACAGGCAGCGGCTGTCAAAGGAGTATGTGAAGTTCAATGAAAGAAGCACCCTGCGCTTGCTGGGTGATATGCGGGCTTACAATTATGTTATTGTTCCTACCTATGACTTTGACCGCGTTCAGTACAGGATACGCGCCATGGATTTTGATCAGCAGAGTTATGAGGGCAATTTAAAGGTTTACCGTCCCCAGTTTTTTAAGGATAATTTCCCTTTTGTGGAAATGGTTCAGAACTCCCTGCAAAAGGAATCCATTGAGCAGTACAAAAATGAAGAACGCTCTATTTTAGCCAAGCGTTTAAGGGGTTCTAAGGAACGCATTGAAGACCTGATGAAAGTGATGCGACATGACATCATTTCCAAACCCGAATATGTAGATCAGCTAAAGAATGATCTGGTGGTTTTTACCAAAGACAAGAATTTTAAACAATGCAAAACGATGGGAGATATACTGCAGGTAGTTTTTGATTTTGTCGTGAGAAACTATGAAAGCGTAAATCTTTATATTATCAAATAGACCGGTCAAGAAAGAGGGAACTATTCTTCATAAGAAAAACCTTCAAAGTCGAAATCTTCATCCAGTTCTTCATTGTCCAGACCCAGGTCATAAGGATCGTCGGTTTCTGCCTCGAATAACTTTTCCGGAGCATTTTTTGGAACTGTACCCATGGAAAATACAACTTTTGAAAAGGAATCAAGCTCCTCTTTATTATCGCTTTCCATCAATTCCACAAAAAAGGTCCACATGTTAAGAAAGTCAAATACATAGATCATTTTATCGCCAACTGAGGTGACCACATCCCTGATGCTGATCTCACTCATCTGGGTTACCTGCCCGGGTTTGTCATTCATATCGAACAGCGGAAATTCCTCTCCCTGATTCCAGTTTTCGTCAGACAAATAAAAGGAAGCCATCTCATTGCCTTTAAAACCAAAGGCATCAGAGATCGCGTGGTGCAGGTCCTCTAAGGAAAAGGTCATTGGAATGGCAATATCCCGTATTACATTTTCCTCAACATCTAAAATAACTCTAAATTTGTAATTCATGACTTTGCTAAAATGAGCCGCAAAATTACCAATTAATTTCAAAAATAGTATTTTTACTTACAATTTAAAGCGATATGGATTCAGAGAATGTATTAGAAAAGGTAAATGCCTTGTGTAAAAATACGCTAATGGAAACCTTAGGTATCCGGTTTACAGAGATCGGCAATGAACAGGTCTCGGCCACGATGCCTGTGAATTCAAAGGTACATCAGCCTCTGGGCCTGCTGCATGGAGGAGCATCCATAGCTTTGGCGGAATCCGTTGGAAGTATGGCTTCTTTATTGTTTATTGACAGTTCAAAGTTTGAAGCCAGGGGGATCGAAATATCTGCCAACCATGTGAAAAGCAAGAAGGAGGGATGGGTAACAGGGATTGCGAGGAACATACACAAAGGCAAAACCACGCATTTGTGGGAAATCCGCATTGTGGATGAAGCGGGTGACCTGATCAGTATCTGCAAACTTACAAATATCATTCTGCCAAAAAAGATTTAAATGGCAGGTCTTCATTTTCATAAAACAAAATTGTTTAGGGCCTTATTAATTGTTATTGGCCTGTTGCTTCTCAGTGCAATTTTTTTGTTTTTCTATTTTTTAAAGCCGGAATCAGACAAAGACATCCTGAAGTTCTTCTCAAAGAACAACAAAACGGTCTGGATCGATCAAATACCTTTTGGCGGCCATGAGGTCAGGCTGCTCAAGATGCAGGAAATTCTCGATACGGTAAAGCCTACCTTACTATTTATTCACGGATCACCGGGCTCAGCCATGAATTTTAAAAATTATTTGATTGATGCCGATCTGCTGCAAGGTTTTAATATGCTTGCTTATGACAGGATCGGTTACGGTTCCGGCAGACAGGTACCCGTGCTCAATAACTTGCAAAAGGAAAGCGATCTGGTTAAATTTATCGCCGGGGACATTCCCCGAAAGAAGTTGATCCTTGTCGGATATTCTTACGGAGGCACAATCGCTGCAGCCTATCCGGAAGATATCCGGGAAAAAGTTTTGCTGGCGCCGGCTGTCAAAGCGGCCTTTGAGCCGATGTTCTGGGCACTTAACCTGTACAGATGGAATTTTACAAGGCCCCTGGTCCCGCATATGCTGGCCAATGCTTCCATGGAAAAGCTGGGGCATTTGCAGGAATTGCCTTTGTTTGAAGAAAAATGGGCTTTGAGTGAGGCAAAGGTCCTGGCGATCCATGGAAACAAGGACGGGATCGTGCCTTACGAAAATTCTGTTTTCCTTCGGGAAAAACTGGGTAGCGATCAATTCACCCTGATCACGCTGGAAGGAGAAGGTCATGCCCTGGTTTGGACCAAATTTGACCGTATCAAAGAAGAGTTATTGAACATAATAAAAACAGATTGATGTCTGATTATACTGCACTTTGTCAAGAATTGGAAAAAGCAGCGAGGCTGCAAAAACCCTTTGTGGCGTACAGAAAGCCCGGCGCTTCTGAAGTACGGCTATTCATACAAAAAGATGCCGGGCTTTACCGGTTTACATCTGAAAAGGAGGCCGGTTTTATTTTTGCTCCATTCAGTAAAGATGAAGCAGCCGTATTTTTCCCCCGTGAAAAATGTGAATTATTTACAAGTTTTTTTGAAAGAACAGACCAGAACAAAGCCAGTTCAGAAAAAAAGGTTGAACTGAAAGACAGGGTAAATTCTGAGCAAAGGCAGCAGTACCTCGATCTGGTTGATCGCTGTCTCGCCTTTATGAAAAACTCGGGCACAAAAAAGATCGTTTTATCCAGGAAGGAAGAGGTCCGTCTTGAAGGTCTGTTGATATCGGAAATTCTGGGCAATTTGCTTGAAAAATATCCGGCTGCATTTGTGTATATCTGGTATCATCCGGCAGTGGGCATGTGGGCAGGTGCCACACCGGAAACCTTGTTTTCCCTTGAAAACGGGAAGTTCAAAACCATGGCCCTGGCTGGCACACAAAGGGTTCAGGGCGAGAAGGAACTCGTTTGGGGGCTGAAGGAGCGTGAGGAACAACAAATCGTTACAGATTATATCAAGACTGAGTTACAGGGTTTGATCAGCCGGACTGCAACGCCAAAAACTGTAAGAGCCGGGCAGGTAGCCCATATCTGTACCGAGTTGGAAGGCATCCTGACCAAGGATTTTGGTTTGCTCCAGCTCGTTGATAAATTGCATCCAACCCCGGCGGTATGTGGTCTGCCAAAGGAAACAGCCAGGAGTTTTATAATAGAACAGGAGGGCTACGACAGAAAATTTTACACAGGCTTTTTAGGAGAGATCAACCTGAGCTTGGACAGAGGGACATCAGCCAAAACGCATCTGTTTGTCAATTTGAGGTGTATGGAGCTCTTTGAAAACAAAGCTGTACTTTTTATTGGTGGCGGAATTACCGGTGACAGTGATAAAGAAAAAGAATGGGAAGAAACAGTTGCAAAAAGTGCTACCATGAGGTCCATATTAATTTAATCCTTGCTATTTTTGTTTTAAATTTAATTCATGTCTGTTTATCCTAAAAAGGAACTGGCTCAACTCGTGTTACAACTTTGCGAAAAACACGGTATAAGCGATGTTGTTATCTCTCCCGGATCAAGAAATGCACCACTCATCATCGGATTCGTAAATCACAACAGTTTTAAAACTTTTGAAATTGCCGATGAGCGTTCGGCTGCCTTTTTTGCTTTGGGCATAGCCCAGCAGACGAAAAAACCGGTGGCCGTGCTGTGCACTTCTGGATCGGCACTACTCAATTACTATCCCGCTGTGGCAGAGGCATATTACAGTAAAATTCCGCTGGTCGTGATATCAACAGACCGGCCTGCACACATGCTCGACATAGGTGACGGGCAGACCATCAGGCAGGCAAATGTATTCAGCAACCATATTTTGTTCAGCGCGAATCTTTTGGAAATAGAGAATGAAGGCGAACAGGTAAGATTACCGGAAAACGCTGCTTTGATCAGAGAGGCATTAAAAATTGCCCGGGAACAAAGTGGTCCGGTTCACATCAATGTGCCCCTGGATGAGCCGCTCTACGCAACGGTGCCTGAACTCTACGATTATAAGGAATTTGTCTTTCAGGAAAAACAGGAAGGCAAGAACAGTTTATTGGATGAGGAACCACTTGAAGTGGCTGCACTGGAAAAATATGCCGAAATATGGAACCGGGCAGAAAAAAAATTGGTGCTTGTTGGCAGCAATTATCCCGATGCCCTGCTCGACACCCAGATCGCACATTTGTTAAAAGACCCTTCTGTGCTGGTTTTTACGGAAACCATCTCGAACATACACCATCCTGACTGCATAGGCAGAATCGATCAGCTGATCTCTCCTCTTACCGAAAAGGAGTTCCAAGAATTGCGTCCGGACATCCTGCTGACCTTTGGCGGGATGATCGTGTCGAAAAAAGTAAAACAGTTTCTCCGCGACCACAAACCGGCGCAGCACTGGCATGTTGACAAGCACGAGGCACCCGATACATTTTTTTGTCTTTCAAAACATTTTTCGCTGTCGCCTCAATTGTTTTTCAGCCAGTTCTTTTTTCTTACAAAGACCCGAAAATCAGACTATCAGGAGCGCTGGCTTCAGGTGAAGCGCGATCGCGAAAAGGTTCATAATTTGTTTCTTGCCGGGGCGCCCTTTTCTGATTTGAAAGTCTTTCAGCTCATCCTGGCCTCCCTGCCAAAAAAAGTACAGCTTCAGTTGGGCAATAGTTCGGTAGTGCGCTATGCACAGCTTTTTGACAGTGATCCTACCATTCCTGTTTTTTGCAACCGGGGAACCAGTGGTATCGACGGCAGCACCTCAACAGCTGTGGGAGCGGCCTGGTACAGCAAGGAACAAACTGTATTTATCAGTGGTGACATCAGTTTCTTTTACGACAGCAATGGCTTGTGGAACAGGTATATTAAAAATGATTTCAGGATCATTCTGATCAATAACGGGGGTGGCGGTATCTTTCGCATTCTGCCGGGACCAAAAGACAGCAATGTGCTCGAATATTTTGAATATCCCCATAGCTTAACAGCAAAACAGCTGGCTGAAATGCACGGCTTTTCTTATTGCGTTGTAAACTCGATCGAGGAAATTCAGCGGGAGCTGGAATCATTTTACGAAAGTTCCGACAAACCAAAACTACTCGAAATCCTTACCCCTTCAAGCCTGAATGACGTGGTGCTGAAGGAATATTTTAAGAAATTATAAGCTGAGCTTCCCTATTCTTCCTTAGGTTTTTCCTTGGGTTCATCAGTTGTTTCAGCGGGTGTTTCTCCGGTAGTCTCTTCCTCCGTGGGAAGACCCAATTTCTGAGCCCTTTGCTTTTCCAGTACGCGTTCTATATTGGCATAGTAAGCATCTGCATTGGGATTATCTGTGGTGATCTTGGCGTAGCCATTTTTGTAATGCTTCAGCGCTTTTTTGTAGTCATAGCCTGTCTCATAATACAAGCCGATATAATAATCCCCTATGGGTGATTCGGGATACAGGCGCATGATCATTTTGCCGTATTCTTCGAGGTAGTCCCCGTTTTCCTTGTCGATGATGATCGGTTCTATCCTGAAGATATCCTTCTCCCTGATTTTCACATTGGATCCGTACAGATATTCAATTTCTACATATTTTTTTTCCAGGTAGGCTATGGCTTCAGGTGGAGAGAGTTCAGCAATATTTTTATCAAATTCTTCCTTGGTGATCTCGCCGAAAAGCTTGAAGATGTGGTCCATCGCAGAGGGAATGGCCTTTCCAATCGCAGCAGAGCTGCTTTCGTTTTCGAAATTATCGAATTTATAACGGAATTTTTCAATTTCGGAAAGTTTCAGGAGGTTGTTCACATTGTTTATCTCGACTTTGATTTTATCAGAATTGTATTTGGCATTGCAGATATAATAGAAAACATTGTCGGTTATACCCTGGGATTTGGCCTCCAATTTCTCTGCCATACTTATGGGAAGGATTGGATTAATGGCAACGAAGCCATTGAAGATGGGCTTGGGTTCTAAGAGGAAATAATTGGTATAGTTACCGGTAAGTGTTTGTCCGACTATGGTTTTAAAAAGAGCAGTTCTGTAATTATCATCGATAAAATTTACCACTTCTTCCCTCACGAATTTGTAAAACCGGGTACTTTCCTCATTCGGCAATCCGGTATCAATACTGAAATCACAGTCTGTTGCACGTTCGTCATTCTGGTTTTGCAGGATACCTACAATAATTTGCTCCGGGGCCCTTTGCTGAGCTGCAAAGAGTTTGGAATTGGCCACATAAACATCGAATAAATATTCTGCATCAAAGATGATGGCTACGGGATAAGTATTTTTCGGATTTTTCTCATAGGATTCCGGCACATAGATCTTCAGCATGCGTTCGGTGCCCAAAGTGACAGAATTCATTTTTTTAATGATAATATTTTCCTGCGCGTTCAAAAATGAACAGGCAAGAAGCAACAGCAATGTCAGTTTCTTCATTTTATTAGAATTTGTACGGTACAATTTAAATCTTTCTTGGGCAAAATTGTGTAATTTCGTTTTAAAGATCCATTGATTCAACGAAAATTATTGTTAATTATTTTATCAAGCTCAAGAAAATACCATGAAGAAGCCAAATTGGAGCACCGTAAGAGAATTTGAAGATATCACCTACAAAAAATGCGGGGGGGTGGCAAGAATCGCTTTTAACAGGCCGGATGTAAGGAATGCCTTCAGGCCAAAGACCACCAGTGAGCTTTACCAGGCTTTTTATGACGCTCAGGAAGACATAAATATTGGGGTGATCCTGCTATCGGCGGAGGGACCTTCTTCCAAAGACGGGGTGTATTCCTTTTGCAGCGGGGGTGACCAGAAGGCACGCGGACATCAGGGTTATGTTGGCGAAGACGGCATGCACCGGCTGAATATCCTCGAAGTGCAGAGGTTGATCAGGTTTATGCCGAAAGTGGTTATTGCGGTAGTGCCCGGATGGGCAGTTGGTGGTGGACACAGCCTGCATGTGGTTTGTGATCTGACCCTGGCCAGCAAAGAGCACGCGATCTTTAAGCAAACAGATGCCGACGTCACCAGTTTCGACGGAGGTTATGGTTCGGCCTATCTGGCCAAAATGGTTGGACAAAAAAGAGCAAGGGAAATATTCTTTTTGGGCAGAAATTATTCAGCTCAGGAGGCATTTGATATGGGTATGGTGAATGCGGTGATTCCTCATGAAGAACTGGAAGGAACTGCTTTTCAATGGGCACAGGAAATTCTTGAAAAATCACCAACCTCCATAAAAATGCTCAAGTTTGCAATGAACCTAACTGATGACGGCATGGTTGGTCAGCAGGTATTTGCAGGAGAGGCGACCCGGCTTGCCTATATGACGGAAGAGGCCAAAGAAGGCAGAAATGCTTTTCTGGAAAAGAGAAAACCGGATTTTAAGAATATCAAATGGATCCCTTGATACCGGTAATTCTTAAGCAAATCCAGAATTTAGAACTGCAAAAAGAAGAATAATTTATTAAAGATAATTATATGAAGATCATTTGTATTGGAAGGAATTATGTGAAGCACATAGAAGAACTGAAGAACGAGCGGCCTGACAGTCCGGTAATTTTCCTAAAACCGGATTCTGCCGTGCTGCTTCCCAGAAATCCTTTTGTGATACCGGCTTTTTCTGCGGATGTGCATTACGAGGTGGAAGTCATTGTAAAGATCAACAAAGTGGGAAAGTTTATCGATCAGAAGTTTGCCCACAAATACTACGATGAAATATCTTTGGGCATCGATTTTACAGCGAGAGACCTGCAGGATCAGCTGCGCACAAAAGGCCTGCCCTGGGAAAAGGCAAAGGCCTTTGACGGCAGTGCCGTGATCGGAGAGTTTTTTCCTAAGGAAAATTTTGATCTGCTGAATTTAGGATTTCAACTCTACAAGAATGACGTACTCGTTCAGAATGGCAACACCCGACAGATGCTTTGGAAAATTGATGAGATCATAGCCTATGTTTCGCAATATTTTACCTTAAAAAAAGGAGATATCATTTTTACCGGCACGCCGGAAGGGGTGGGGCGGGTTGATCCTGACGATGTTCTGGTGGGTATAAATTCGGTGAATTGAGGGTATTTAAAATAAATGTTAAATAAAGCTATTTTGCGATTGGTAAAATATGATTTAACATAGAATGGCACTGGAGATCGAAAGAAAATTCCTGGTATTAAGCGATGCTTTTAAGAATGAAGCGAGCCATAAAATCCGTATCAGACAGGGCTATTTATCCGCGGACCCTGAAAGAACGGTCCGGATTCGAATAAAGGGGGATGCGGGTTTTATTACGATCAAGGGTCTCGGCAATGAATCAGGGACCACGCGTTATGAATGGGAAAAAGAGATCCCGCTTAGAGAAGCCATTGAACTTATAAAGATTTGTAAACCTGGCGCGATCGATAAGACACGGTATTATATAAAATCAGGCAATCATACTTTTGAGGTGGATGAGTTTTATGGAGATAATGCAGGACTGCTTGTTGCTGAAATTGAATTAACCTTTGAAGATGAAGCATATCAAAGGCCTGTATGGTTGGGCGAAGAAGTAACGGGAGATGAAAGATATTACAATTCCGTTTTAATGAAAACTCCATATAAAGATTGGTGATACGATATTGTATGTCGTTTTTGATTCGTGAATACTTCCATTCTTAATAAATTCAATGTCTTAAAAAATAAGATTTAAACAACTCATTTCGGAGAGCAGGTTCATATCAATTTGTATAAAAGGGTTTAGTAAAACAATCATTGTGTGCTTAGAAAAAACACCCGTATCTTTGCTTTGATAAAAATTATAAAAAAAAACTTTGCAGGCAGAGATCATTACCATAGGCGATGAAATTTTGATCGGACAGATCACCGATACCAATTCCAAATGGATCGCCGAAAGGCTGAACGAAATTGGGATAAATGTGCATCAGATCACCTCTGTACAGGATGACAGGACACATATTTTAACAGTGCTTGCAGAGGCTGAAAAGCGGGTTGACCTGATCATTATGACCGGAGGCCTGGGACCAACCAAAGACGATATCACCAAAAACACCCTGGTGGAATATTTTGATGACGAACTTGTATTTAATCAGGAGGTTGCTGAACACATCCAGAAGTTATTCGCCAAAATACGCCTCACTGAGACTTCCCTCGATACCCAGCAGGCCATGCTGCCCAAAAAAGCAAATGTTTTAAAGAACGAATTCGGTACGGCTGCAGGAATGTGGTTCGAAAAGAACGGAAAAGTTTTTGTTTCCCTGCCTGGCGTACCCATGGAAATGAAAGGATTGATGAGCCGGTCCGTATTGCCGGAATTGCAGCGCTCTTTTCAGTTGCCTTTTATCCTCCATAGAACCATGCAAACCTATGGCCTGGGCGAAAGCAAAGTGGCGGTACGGATCGAAAACTGGGAAATGGAATTACCTGCCCATTTGAAACTTGCTTATCTCCCTTCTTTTGGAAAGCTCCGGCTCAGGCTCACAGCCAGGGGAAAGGATAAAGAACTTTTGGAAAAATCCCTGTCCGAAGAAATGCAAAAACTGGAAGTGCTTATCAGCGATATTTTTGTAGGCTATGAAGACAATAACAACCTGGAAAATGTGGTGCATAAGTTATGTACAGAAAAAAAGTTGAGTCTCAGTGTAGCAGAAAGTTGTACCGGAGGCAAAATTTCAGAAATGATCACCGCAGTCAGCGGGGCTTCCAATTTTTTTAAAGGGGGTATGGTTGCCTATTCAGCTGAAGCAAAAAAGAAGATCTTGGATATACCGTCTGCTCTCATTGAAAAGCATACAGTTGTCAGTGCTGAGGTTGCTGAGGCTATGGCAGTGAATTGCCGGAAACTCTTTCATACGGATTTAGCTATTGCAACAACCGGCAATGCCGGGCCGACCACAGACAAAACCGACCGGTCAGTAGGTGTGGTTTTTATTGCAATCGCCTCAGCACAGGGAGTTTTTTCAGAAGAATTTAATTTTGGACAACCCCGGGAAAAAGTGATAGGCAGAGCTTCGAACAAGGCTTTGGAAATGCTCAAGAAAGAAATTATTAAAAACAATTGAAATAGTTTGTGAGATTAATAAAGAATTATTATTTTTGCACCTCGTTTTGAATTTACATTAAATAGGTAAGAAATGTCAAGAGTTTGTGAGCTTACAGGGAAAAGAGCAATGATCGGTAACAACGTATCACATGCAATGAACCGCACGAAAAGAAAGTTCAAAGTTAATTTGATCAAAAAGCGTTTTTATCTGCCTGAAGAAGACAGATGGGTAACATTAAAAATTGCCACCAGCGCTTTAAAAACAATAAACAAGAACGGGTTAGAGGCGGTATTAAAAGAAGCAAAGGCTAACGGTTTTTTGAAAAAATAATTAGAGATGGCAAAGAAAAGCAAAGGCAACAGGATACAGGTAATAATGGAGTGTACAGAACACAAGGCTTCTGGTATGCCCGGAACCTCAAGATATATTACCACAAAAAATAAAAAGAATACACCTGACAGAAAGGAGTTAAAGAAATTTAACCCGATCCTGAAAAGGGTAACTGTTCATAAAGAGATAAAATAAGTAAGTCATGGCAAAGAAAGCAGTAGCATCGTTACAAACGGGTTCAAAGAGATTGACAAAAGTTGTCAGAATGGTGAAATCTCCAAAGTCAGGTGCCTATACTTTTGAAGAAAGTGTAATGGACCCTGATAAAGTAAATGACTTTTTGAATAAAAAATAGATCTTTTTGATATTTACTAATAAAGCTACTTTCACCACGGGAGTAGCTTTTTCTTTTTATATTTGTAAATATTTGAAATTAAAAGCTTTAATATCTGATTTTTACATTTTTTCGACCCCCGGCCTAAAATTTAAATCATGAGTATATTTAAAAATATTTTTTCTAAGGAAAAGAAAGAGACATTAGATAAAGGATTAGAGAAAAGCAGCAGCACCTTCTTTAATAAACTCTCGAAAGCCATTGTGGGCAAATCGAAAGTAGACGAAGATGTGCTCGACAACCTGGAGGAAGTACTTATTGCCTCAGACGTTGGAGTGAATACCACCCTGAAAATAATTGACAGGATCGAGGCGCGAATCGCCAGGGACAAGTATTTCGGAACTGATGAACTCAACCGGATTCTGAGAGAAGAAATTACCGCCCTGCTCAGCGAATCTGCTGAGCTCATTCAATCCGACAAGATAACTGAACCGGTAGGAAGGCCCTATGTGATCATGGTTGTTGGAGTGAATGGAGTTGGTAAAACCACAACCATTGGCAAACTGGCCATGATGTTTAAGAACGAGGGGAAAAGTGTGGTTTTGGGTGCTGCAGATACCTTTCGTGCGGCAGCCATCGACCAGCTACAGGTCTGGGCAGACAGGGTGGGTGTTCCGCTGGTCAAACAAAGCATGGGAAGTGACCCGGCTTCGGTTGCCTACGATACCATACAATCGGCTATCAAACAAAATGCAGATGTGGTGATCATCGATACAGCCGGCCGCCTGCACAACAAGGTTAACCTGATGAATGAGCTCACCAAAGTGAAGCGCGTCATGCAAAAGGTCACTCCCGATGTGCCGGATGAGGTGATCCTGGTACTGGATGGCTCAACGGGTCAGAATGCCTTTGAACAGGCAAAACAGTTTACCAAAGCTACTGAAGTAACTGCCCTGGCCATTACAAAACTCGACGGAACGGCAAAAGGAGGAGTCGTTATAGGTATTTCTGATCAGTTTAAAATACCGGTCAAATATATAGGTGTTGGAGAGGGAATCCATGATTTGCAGATCTTCGACAAGGTTGAATTTGTAGATTCTTTTTTTAAATAGCCGGTTAAGACCGTCAAAAACTGTCTTTTGGCATTTTGAGCCATAGAGAGGATAAAATCTCAGCAATAATTTTATGCGTACAAAATCTAGCAAGAATAACAAGATCAATGTGGTAACCCTGGGTTGTTCCAAGAACATCTACGACAGCGAGGTGCTGATGGGACAGTTAAAGGCCAGTAACAAAGAGGTGGTTCATGAAGACGAAAAGGAAGAGGGTCATGTTGTTGTGATCAATACCTGCGGATTTATAGGCAAAGCCAAGGAAGAATCGGTGAATACCATCCTGCATTTCGCCAGAAAAAAAGAACTGGGCGAAATTGACAAACTCTTTGTTACCGGTTGTTTGAGCGAGCGGTACAAGGATGACCTCGAAAAGGAAATCCCCGATGTAGACAGTTACTTCGGTACCCACGACCTGCCCAATTTACTGAAAGCACTGGGTGCTGACTACAAACACGAACTGATCGGCGAACGACTCACCACAACGCCAAAACACTATGCCTATTTAAAAATTGCAGAGGGCTGCGACCGTCCGTGTTCATTTTGTGCCATACCCCTGATGCGCGGAAAACATGTTTCGACCCCTATTGGGGATCTGGTGACAGAGACTGAAAAATTAGCAGCGAAGGGCATAAAAGAGCTGATACTGATTGCCCAGGACCTGACCTATTACGGGCTGGATATCTATAAAAAAAGGGCGCTGGCAGATCTTTTGAAGGAATTGGCCAAAGTAGAAGGCATTGAATGGATCCGCTTACATTATGCTTTTCCAACGGGCTTTCCGCTGGACGTGCTGGAAGTGATGAAGGCCGAACCAAAAATCTGCAATTACCTGGACATTCCGCTGCAGCATATCAATACAGAACTGCTCACTTCAATGAAAAGAGGCACAACCGCCGAAAAGACCAGAAAATTGCTGGAGGAATTTCGTGCAAAAGTACCGGATATGGCCATCAGAACTACTTTTATCGTGGGTTATCCCGGTGAAACGGAAGCGCAGTTTGAAGAACTGAAACAATTTGTAAAAGATTCAAGATTTGATCGCATGGGCTGTTTTGCTTATTCCCATGAAGAAAATACCGGTGCCTATTCACTGAAAGACAATGTGCCTGAAAAAGTAAAACAAAAGCGGGTTTCTGAACTTATGGAAATTCAGAGCCAGATCTCTTTTGAACTGAATCAGGAGAAAGTAGGCAAGGTGTTCAGATGTATATTCGACAGAAAAGAGGGAAACTTTTTTATAGGCCGAACAGAATTTGACAGTCCGGATGTAGACAACGAAGTATTGGTAGATGCGGCCAAACATTTTATTCAGATTGGTAAATTTATCGATATCCGGATCTTTGAAGCCAATGATTTTGACCTCTTTGGAGAACCTGTTGCATAGCCTGGGACATTGTGAAAAGATATTTTTTATAATTAGAATTAAAGCAGTATTTTTATTTTAAATACAAACAGCTTGAATCCCATTATCAATACAGTATCCTATCAGGAAACCGGTTATTTTACAAAAATAATTCACGATTATCTTGACAGATCACCCTTCCTGAAGTCGTTTTACGGAAATTTTCCGGCTATTGAGCAATTTCAAAGGCAGATCGAGCAAAAGAAAGAAAACTATGCTCTCGAGACCCGCAGGTTACTGGGTTCACAGGTAGAAAAGCAGAACCGAGCTATTATTACTTCGGCTGCCACCCGTGAAAATATCCATTTGCTTGCCAACGAAAATACATTTACGGTTGTTACCGGGCACCAGCTCAACCTGAATACCGGACCCTTGTATTTCCTCTATAAGATCATATCCACCATTAATTTATGTAAGAAGCTAAAAGATACATATCCCAAAAATGATTTTGTACCGGTCTTTTGGATGGCCTCTGAGGACCATGATTTTGACGAGGTAAATTTTTTCAATTACCACGACAAAAAAATCGTATGGAATACCATTGCTTCTGGCCCTGTCGGGAGGCTGGGTACTTCAACCCTGGAAAAAGTCGGTTTTGAATATGCCCAACTATTGGGAAAGAGCAAAAACGCGGGTTATTTAAAAGATCTTTTTTCGGAAAGTTATTTGATGCACAGCAATCTGGCCGGGGCAACCCGTTTTTTGGTCAACGAGCTTTTCGGTTCTTATGGTTTGGTTATTATTGACGGGGATGATGCGGTTTTAAAGCAGGAATTCTCACCTTATATGAAGCATGACCTGCTAAAACAGACCTGCTACCATGAGGTCAATCGCAGCACAGAGGCGCTATCCGAAAAATACAAGGGACAGGTAAATCCCCGGGAAATAAACCTTTTTTATATCATGGACGGGCTGCGGGAGCGGATTATTTTTGAAGATGGCTTATACAAAATAAATAATACTGCCATACAGTTCACCTGGTCTGAGATTGAGGCTGAACTGAACGATCATCCCGACAGATTCAGTCCTAATGTAATGATGCGCCCCCTGTACCAGGAAGTTGTTTTGCCCAATCTCTGCTATATTGGTGGTGGCGGCGAACTGGCTTACTGGTTCCAGCTAAAGGGTTTTTTCGATAGTCAGGGAGTTCCTTTTCCTGTACTTTTATTGCGCAATTCGGCTTTGATACTCTCACAAAAACAGGCGCGCAACATCGAAAAACTGGGCATAAGCCGGCAGGCATTTTTTACCCAAAAGGAAGGGCTGATCCGGGAGATGGTGACCAAAAGATCAGAAATCGTAATAAACCTCGACAAACAAAGGCAGCAGGTACAGGATATGTTCGCGGAACTCGAAGCACTGTCAGATCAAACAGATCCGTCTTTTTCAGGTGCAGTGAGGGCAGAGCGGAAGCGGCAGCTCAACGGAATAGACAAGCTCGAAAAAAGGTTGCTCAAGGCACAGAAAAGAAAAATGGGAGATCTGGTCAGCAGATTGGAACTTTTAAAAGATGAGCTGTTCCCCCAGGGAGCGCTACAGGAAAGAACCGCGAATTTTTCCGATTTCTATGAAGCCTACGGAAGCAGTTTTATTCAGGGGCTGGTCGATCAGCTTGACCCGCTTGAACTTAAATTTTCCATATTGGCATACTAAACCAGGCCTGCAATTTCCAGGGCACGCCAATAGGCATCGGCCCTGTATTTGGTGTCGAAATCCGGCAGCTCACTGGGCTGAATCCAGTACAACTCTTCAAACTCGTCATCCTGAGGGATCGTGTTGGCCTCCAGGTCGTATTGTACTTTAACGATCGTCAGTTCCTGTCCCATAAAAACCGGATGGCAATCAGGCGGAAAGGGATAGTTGATCTTTTCTTCATAAGTAGCCAGAATAAAGGCTTCTTTAAGTCTGTAATCAAGTTCTTCCAGGAGTTCGCGCTTCATACCCTCCAGGATATCTTCGTCAGGTTCAAGTCCGCCCTGAGGAAATTTAAAGCTCTGTTCGCGGGGAGAATAGCCGATCAGTATCCTGCCTTCCTCATTTACGATGATCGCCATTACTGCCTGTCTGAAAATTTTGCCCATGGTACCAAGATAAAAAAAAAGACCGTAAAAAACGGTCTTCATATATTTTCAAATAGAGAATTATTTAAACAGAAATAAGGTGAGAAACATACCAACCCGGCTGAATACATTCATATTATGGGCCACCTTTCTTTTCACGGCATTTACTTTCGTAAACTGTACCTCATTCTTGTTGGTGAATTTGGCAATCAGCTCTGACACATCATTGATCAGGTTATAACAGGCAACGGTAAGTTTTTCGTTTCTTGGCAAATAATCTCCCTGAGGATACATGATCAAAAGAAAATCAGCGTTGTTGTCCTCTGACCTCAGGCTTTCTTCCAGGGTCTCTGAATCATCGCTCATCAGAAATTCTTTCCTGATCTCCCTGAATACAGAAATTTTACTTGAATCAATAATTGAAAAACAACCTGATTCCAGCAGGTAATCGATCTTGTCATGAAATGTGGCAAACAGGTTTTCCCGGGCAATCTGTTCCTTTGAAAGGACCTCAGCATAGAACTCACTGATATGCTTCGAGATCATATCCTCGATGAAAAGACTGGTGATGAAAAACTCTCTCTTTACGGAAATTTCTTTCGCTATCATAATTACAAAGTTTTGCCAATAGAAAATTGGTTTATAAATAAAACGAATTATGAGGGGAAATATTTTGTAGGGGGAGTGGTTTAAAGTTCAAATGTATAAAAATATCAATACAAAAAAAAATCCTTTTAAAAATTAAAAGGATTTTAAGAAAACATTATGATTTTATTAATTCAAATTTATTTTTTGAATTTGTCGTATTTAGACTTGAATTTATCGATTCTACCCGCCGTATCGACCAGTTTGACTTTTCCTGTATAATATGGATGTGAGGTTCTTGAAATTTCCAATTTTACCAGTGGATATTCAACGCCGTCAATTTCAATTTTCTCTCTGACATCTGCAGTTGATTTTGTTATATAGACTTCGCCATTAGACATGTCTTTGAATGCAACTAACCTGTAATTCTCTGGATGAATACCTTTTCTCATCGTAATTTCATTTTAATTTTATACTTTCGCCTCATGAAACAGAAGGACAAACTTCTATTTTCGGATTGCAAATTTACATATATTTTTTAAATCTGAAGCAATTATTTTATTATTTTAAAGATGACTATCAGGAATCCACTCTTTTTCTTTTTTTTGACCCTGTTTGTTAGCGCCTGTGGCAACAAATACAAACTTGAATTACAGGCGCCAAAGACCATTCAGGTGAACAAAGCTTTGTCGTTGAAGGTGGTAGATAAGAACCGCAATCCGATCGATTCCGTACAGTTTTTTTTGAACGGTAAACGCGTTGTTCCGGAAAACCTGACCATAGCGAATGAAAAACTGGGAAAACAAGCCATTACTGCAAACGTTTTTTATGATGGAAAGACCAAACTGCTGACCAACACCATTTATTTTCTCGCTGCGAATCCGCCGGTAATTTACAATTATGAAGTGATCAATGAGTATCCTCATGATGCAACGGCATTTACGCAGGGACTCGAAATTCACAATGAGTTTTTTTATGAAAGCACTGGAAATTACGGCAAGTCAAGTCTGCGAAAAGTAAAGATGCAAACGGGTGAGATCCTTCAAAGGGTCAATCTGGATAAAAAATACTTTGCAGAAGGAATCACTATTCTTAATAGCAAGATCTATCAGCTTACCTGGAAGGAAGAAATAGGTTTTGTATACGATCTGGAAACCATGAAAGTGATAGATACCTTTCGCTACGGCCAAAGCCGGGAAGGCTGGGGTTTAACCCATAATGACAAATTTCTCATCAAATCCGACGGTACAGAGTCGATCTGGTTTCTCGATACCGGAAATTTAAATGAAGTGACAAAAATAGAAGCCTATACTGATAAACGCAAGGCTGAAAAACTGAATGAACTCGAATTTATTAAGGGTAAAATATACGCCAACATCTGGCAGCAGAATGCGATCCTGATCATTGATCCTGTTACCGGGGCTATAGAAGGTATCGCAAACCTCAAGGGATTGCAGGACAAGGTGGGACAGCAGGGCGATGACAATGTGCTGAATGGTATAGCCTATGATCAGGAAGCCGACCGGTTGTTCGTAACCGGGAAGAACTGGAAAAAAGTCTATGAGATCAAATTAACAGAAAAGTAATTCAGACATGAAACTGACGGGTCTGATATCCTTATTTATGCTCTTTCTCCTGAATGCATGTAATTCCGATAACTTTGAATCGGTAACCAGCACCGGAGACCTCGTCTTTTCAAGCGATACCATATATCTCGATACAGTATTCACCAATACCGGCTCCAGTACCCGGACTTTAAAGGTTTACAACAAAAGCAGCAAGAACATCAGGGTTCCGGTTATTAAACTGGGGCTGGCAGAGCAGTCATTTTACAGGATCAATGTGGATGGCGTCCCGGGGCCTGTTGTGAATGACATTGATATTTTAGCCAAGGACAGTATTTTTATTTTTATTGAGGCCACCATAGACTTCAGTCAGGTGACCAGCCCTTTGTATGAGGACCAGCTCATCTTTGAGTCGGAAGATCAGCCCCAGGAGGTTGCACTCGTAACCCTGGTGCAGGACGCTCATTTTTTATATCCGCAAAAAGACGCCGAAGGGATCAAAGAAACCATCGTTCTTGGTCAGGATGAAAACGGAAAAGATATAGAAGTGGAGGGATTTTACCTGAAGGATAATACCACCTGGACTAAGGAAAAGCCTTATGTAGTATATGGTTTCGTTGGAGTGCCCGAAGGGAAAACACTCATGGTGGAAAAAGGTGCACGGGTGCACTTTCATAAAAACTCGGGGATGCTTGCAGACAAAGGGGCAACTGTAAAAATGCTGGGCGAAGTTGGGGAAGAAATTGTGCTGGAAGGAGATCGACTCGAGCCCGCTTACAGCAATATCGCCGGTCAGTGGAGCACCCTTTGGCTGCGGTCGGGCAGCACCGGAAACGTGCTCCGCAATGTGATCATCAGGAACAATGAGATCGGTATTATAGCAGATTCACTGTCGAATGGAAATATACCTACCCTGGAATTACACGATGTGCAGATTTACAATACCACTACCTTCGGTTTACTCGGACGATATGCGCATATCCTGGCTGAAAATCTGGTAATCGGAAATAACGGAACTTCCTCCCTGGCCTGCAGCAACGGAGGAAAGTACAGTTTTGTGCACAGTACCTTCGGAAATTTCTGGAGCAAAAGCCTGCGTCAGTATCCCGCTGTACTGATCAATAATTTTAAGGTTTCAAAAGTGAACGGATCAGATGTGATCAGCGCCAGTAACCTGTACCAGGCGGATTTTATCAATTGCATCATTGACGGAAGCCAGAGTATCGAGTTTCTGCTCGAAAAGGTAGAAGGAACGGTCTATAAGTACCGGTTTGTAAACAGCATGCTCAGATTTAATGATGTGAATAACAAATTTAAAGGCAATCCGCTCTATGATTTCGAAGATGCGGATGTGTATCCCAACAACATATTCAATGGCACCACTGACTTTATAAATACGGTTACGAATGATTACCGGATCGGCGAAAAATCTGAAGGCATAGGTAAGGCCGATCCTGTTGCTGCCGGAAAAGTTCCTCAGGACCTGCTCGGGGCAATGAGATTGCCCTCACCGGATATGGGCGCCTACCAGCACATTAAAAAAGAGAATTAGGATTTTTATTATTTCTATAAAAAAACAAACCTTTGAAAACTTATTCCTGTTTGTAAATTTTTCCGTCCTTCATTACAAAAACTACATTTTCAAGCGTTTTGATATTTTTCAATGGATCCTCATTCACGGCAATAATGTCTGCCAGTTTACCTTCTGCAATACTTCCGATGTTCTCATTCATCAACAGTCCTGCATTGGTTCGGGTTGCTGACTGAATGGCTTCCATGGCCGGCATACCTGCTTCAACCATGTACCCAAATTCTTTTGCATTTAAACCATGAGGAAAAACACCTGCATCCGTTCCAAAAGCGATCGATACCCCTTTTTTATAAGCCTGGCCAAATGTTCCCTGAATTTTCGGTCCGATCTCTGCGGCTTTTGGCACCACGATTTCCGGGTAAAATCCTTTTATTTTTGATTTGTCCGATACTTCTTTTCCGGCAGTGATCGTCGGCACATAATACACTTTGTGTGTCTTCATCAATTCCATGGTCTTTTCGCTCATCAGGGTACCGTGTTCAATGGTTTTTACCCCGCCCAATATGGCCCGTTGCATACCTTCATCTCCATGGGCGTGTGCGGCAACATGCATGCCGTAATCCTTGGCCGTTTCGCAGATCGCTTTGATTTCTTCAACCGTAAACTGAGGATTATGCCCATTCTTTGCCACGCTCAAAACACCTCCCGTTGCCGTAATTTTGATCACATCCGACCCGTCCTTATACCTTTGCCTTACAGCCTGCCTTCCTTCATCCACACCGTTCACCACTCCCTGTGTCGGTCCGGGAGTTTCCATAAGATTCTTTTTCATGCCGTTGGTTGGATCGGCATGTCCGCCTGTGGTGGCAATTGACTTTCCGGCAGCATAAATTCTCGGCCCGTCTATCAGGCCGTTATTGACCGCATTTCTGAGGCTGATATTAACACCTGTTCCGCCAAGGTCACGAACTGTTGTGAAACCGGCCAACAAGGTCTTTTTTGGCATTTACAACCGAATGAAAAGCGATGTCAGACTCATTCATTATAAATCTGTTCAAATTAGTCTCGGCACTGTATTCAGATTCAATATGCACATGCATGTCGATTAAGCCGGGCAGTACGGTTTTTCCTTTCAGATCAATTACCTGGTCAGCATTGGAATTCGGTGCAAGATACCCTGGCTTTACAGAGAAAATTTTATTTCCCCGGACGATAAGGGTCATCTCTTTCAGTACTTTGCCCTGATCGACATCAACCACAGCTCCGCAATGCAAATAGAGATCCTGCGCATTGCTAAAATAGAAAGTCAGGCAAAAAATAAGGCTAAGGAAAAATTTCATGTCAGATTGTTATAAAAGTTGCTGATAAAATTAGGAAAATATATTAATTTTAAGCTATTAATTAAAAACAGCCCATGGAAGCGAAAAAGGTAGTTGTTACAGGTGCCAGCAAAGGTATCGGATTTGAACTCGTAAAATATTTAAGCAAGAATGGCCACCACGTATTGGCTATTACCAGAAATAAGGATTCAATTATAAACCTGCAAAAGAACCACAAAAATATAACGGTATTGGAACTGGAGATCACGCGTGAAATCGATGTCAATGCGATCAGGGATTTTGTAGCCTCGACCTGGGGAAATATTGATGCCATAATTCATAATGCGGGTAAGTTGATACACAGGCCCTTTTTTAAAACTACCCTGACAGATTTTATGGAAGTATATAAGGTCAATGTGTTTGCTGTGGCGGAACTGACCAAACTGCTCCTGCCTTTTGTAAATAAAGGCGGACACATTGTTGGAGTGGGCAGTATGGGTGGAATTCAGGGCAGTAAAAAATACCCGGGTTTGTCGGCCTATACTTCTTCAAAGGGCGCACTGATTACTTTGTTTGAATTACTGGCTGAAGAGTATCATGAAAGTGGTATCGCCTTCAATACCCTGGCTATAGGCGCGGTCCAGACGGAAATGTTAAAAAGAGCCTTTCCGGGATACAAAGCGAGCATTAGCGCTGAGGCTATGGCAGCGTATATCGCAGACTTTGCAATCTACAAAGCCCAATATTTCAACGGCAAGGTAATTCCGGTATCCAATTCTACCCCATAATTATTTTTGTAAACTTAGACCTGCACAAGGGAGCAAATCTTTGTATGTTTGCAAAAAATCAAGGGCTTTGAAAAGTAAAGAAATGGTTTTATATAGTTATCTGCCGGAAGCTTCAGTGGGTGAGGTACTCGAACTGCTCGACAGATATCCCTGCAGTCTGAAAATCGTCAGCAACCGAAAAACCAAACACGGCGATTTTAAAAGACTCGGTTTAGGCCATTACCAGATCACGATCAATAATGATCTGAACAAATACCGTTTTTTAATCACTTTGATTCACGAAATTGCACATCTTGTGACTCATAAACAAAAGCCATTTGCCAGGCCGCATGGCACGGAATGGAAACTCAATTTTCAGAAGCTTATGCTCTCCTTTTTGCGACCTGAGATCTTTCCGCCACAAATTCTTGCTGCCCTGGCAAATTATTTACGAAATCCGAAAGCCTGTACAGATACGGACATAAAGCTCTCGCTGGCGCTGAAAAATTGCGATGGGGAGAAGTTGGGTAAATTCATTTTTGAACTGCCTGAAAACAGCAGATTTTCATTTAATGAGCGGATCTATATCAAAGGAGAAAAAAGACGGACACGGTTTGCATGCCGGGAAATTAAAACAAAAAGGCAATATTTATTTCATCACAATGCCCTGGTTTTGTTTTTGGAAAATCATTAATAATTCAATCTGTAATGAAAAAAAACTATTATGCCGTTATCATGGCTGGTGGTGTGGGCTCGAGATTCTGGCCGGTCAGCACAAAAGAGAATCCCAAGCAGTTTCACGATATGCTCGGGGTAGGCGTCTCTTTGTTACAACAAACCTATCACCGCTTATCCGGTCTTATACCCAAGGAAAATATCTTTATAGCTACCAATCAGGATTACAGCGCTTTGGTTAAGGATCATTTACCTGATATTGATGAAAGCAGACTGGTGCTCGAGCCGGCCATGCGGAATACTGCGCCCTGTATACTTTACACGGCTTTGAAGATCAGTAAGATCAACAAAAATGCGATCATGCTGGTTGCTCCTTCCGACCACTGGATCGATGATGAGCCTGAGTTCTTGCGAAATGTGGAGACTTCCTTTGAGGCCTGTGAAAAAAATGATATCCTGATGACACTGGGGATAAAGCCTTCAGGTCCGAATACCGGGTATGGGTATATACAGTTTGAAGCCGCTTCTGATCCCATTAAAAAGGTGAAGAACTTTACCGAAAAACCGGATCTGCAAACAGCCAAAAAATTTCTTGAGCAGGGGGATTATTTATGGAATGCCGGAATTTTCATCTGGAGTACCCGAAGTATTTTACTCGCTTTTACAAAATATCTCCCTGCTATGACAGAACTGTTCTCAAAGGGTGATGCTTTTTGGAACGGACCGAAAGAATCTGAGTTTATCAGTAACAATTACGGCTTGTCTGAAAACGTATCCATAGATTACGGTATTATGGAAAAGGCATCGAATGTATTTGTTCTGCCGGTGGATTTTGGCTGGAATGACCTGGGTACCTGGGGCGCGCTTTTTGATAAGCTGAGCAAGGATAAAGATAACAATGCAGTGGTAAATGCCCTGACCTTTTGTGAAGGAGCAAACAACAACATGATCAGTTCGCTGCAAGGAAAAAGAATTGTCGTCAGAGGCCTTTCCGATTTCATTATAGTCGATACGGCCGATACCCTCCTGATCCTGCCCAGAACAGAGGAACAGGAAATAAAGCATATTTCTGCTCAGGTTATCAGCTGCAAAAACTAAACCCTGATTTAAATAACTAGCGCGGAATTATGACAGATATGGGAAGCACTTCAGATCCGAATAAAAACTTGAAGGAACAACCGGTTCGGCCAGAACTAAGTTCCCCTAATTTATTTGCCAGGTTAAAGAAGTTCCTGTATGGGGTTTTGGATTTGAAACACAATACAGACCTGGAAGCAACCAATAACCTGATCGTGGAGGGTATTTCTATGCAGGGCCATACAGCCTGGATCCTGATCTTTTCAATACTCATTGCCTCTATTGGTCTGAATGTGAGTTCAACGGCTGTCGTGATTGGAGCCATGCTGATTTCGCCGCTCATGGGACCCATTTTGGGCATAGGTTATGCTTTGGCCATCAATGATATGGACACCCTTAAAAAATCACTGACCAATTTGGGCATTATGATCAGCTTGGGCCTGATCACCTCTTTTGTATTCTTCAGCTTTCCCATTTTCAGCGAGGCCACTCCGGAACTGCTCGCCAGAACCAAACCTGATGTTCGGGATGTGCTCATCGCCTTTGTTGGCGGGCTGGCACTGATAATCGCAATATCCAGACCTACACCACAATTCAATACCGTTGCCGGTGTCGCCATAGCGACTGCTTTGATGCCTCCACTTTGTACTGCCGGATTCGGACTGGCAACCGGAAATATAAAATACTTTGGAGGGGCCATGTTTTTGTTCACGATCAATTCTATTTTTATTGCCTTTGCCACTTTTACAATTACCAAGTACCTCGATTTTCCAATGAAACAATACCTGAATGAGGCCAAAAGGAGAAATATATCCCGGTTCGCTTCCGCCCTGGCATTTGCAATTTTTTCGTTCAGTATCTTTTTGTTTTATGAACTGTGGGTACAAAATCAATACATGAGCAGGGCCAATGATTTTCTCAATGACCTGAGAAATGAAGGGGTAAACATCATCAGAGACAACAAGGAAAGCATAGATTACGAAAACAAAAAAATAGAGTTATACGTTTTTGGTGAGACTTACAGCGATAAGGATATCGGCAGGTGGCAAAAGCTGATGGAACAAAAAAGACTGATGGATACAGAACTTAAGGTGTACCAGGGACAAACAAATATGAACATGCAACAGGATGTTGAGGAAATCAAATCCTTGTATATGAGCAATTACAAGCTACTTTCTGAAAAAGAAGAAAGCCTTGTTTCAAAGGACAAAAGAATTGATGAACTGGAGAACTTGCTAAAAAAGCAATACGGTGCCGGGCTTTTGTTTGAGCAAATTACGGATGAGATCAGGATCAACTATACCGGTTTGGAGAAACTGGGCTATGCGAAGGAATATGTCACGAACTTCAGCAAGGTGGATACCTTGAACGTGTTTTTTGTAAAATGGGGTGGGAATATCAAAGAAGAGGACAGGGTACAGCAGGAACAAAAACTGAAGCTCTGGATGGAATCCAGACTGAATGTGCGCCCCGTTGAGATCAGACGCTATGATTGAGTTCCATGGAATTGCAAACGGAAGGGTAATTTATAGGTAAGTATTTATCAATTGTCTTTGATATAAACTTCCCTTACTTTTTTGAACAGGTTGGAAGAGTACACAAAGTTTGTAACGGCTTCATTATCCGTTTTAAAAATGTTCTGACTGGAGCCTTCCCATACTTTCAGTCCATCCTTCAAAAAGATGATTTTCTCACCGATTTCCATTACCGAGTTCATATCATGTGTATTGATCACCGTGATCATCTGGTATTCATCGGTGATCTCCTTGATCAGGTTATCAATGACTATGGCGGTCTTTGGGTCTAGCCCTGAATTGGGCTCATCGCAGAACAAATATTTTGGGTTCATTACAATGGCACGGGCTATGGCTACCCTTTTTTGCATTCCTCCGGATAGCTCTGCGGGAAATTTATTGTTCACATTTTCCAGATGTACCCGGTCCAATACAAAATTTACCCGGTCAAGCATTTCTTCCCGGCTCTGGTTCGTGAACATTTTAAGGGGAAACATGATGTTGTTTTCGATCGTTTCTGAATCAAACAAGGCGCCGCTTTGAAATACCATGCCCATTTCCTTGCGAAGATTCCTTTTATCATCTTTTCCCATTTTGCTATAAGGCCTGCCATCATAGGTTATATCCCCGCCATCGGGTTCCAGCAGGCCCAGAAGGCATTTTAAAAAGACGGTCTTTCCTGAGCCACTGGCGCCAATGATCAGGCTGGTATCACCCTGTTTGAATTCGGCAGAAATACCCTTCAATACCTCAAGGTCGTCGAAACGTTTAAACAAATTCGTAACTTCTATCATTTAGCCTAAAAGCATTTGGGTTAAGAAATAATTGAAAACAATGATTGTCACACTGGTCCAGACAACCGCTTTTGTGCTGGCTTTTCCGACTTCAATAGAGCCGCCTTTCACATAATATCCGTAAAATGAGGGAATGGTGGCGATCAGAAATGCGAAGACCACCGTTTTTTTCAGGGCATAGCCGATCAGATAAGGTCTGAAATCCAAGCGGATTCCATTGACATAATCTTCAACAGAAAAGAGCCCGGTTACAAGAGCAGCAACATAACCACCAATGATACCGAGTATCATGGCCAAAGTGATTAGAAACGGATAAAAGAACACCGCCGCAACAATTTTTGGTAAGACGAGGTGGTTCAGGGTGTTGACACCCATAACTTCCAAAGCGTCTATTTGCTCTGTAACACGCATGGTTCCGATACTTGAAGTAATATAAGATCCAACTTTACCGGCCAGGATAATCGACATAAAAGTAGGAGCAAATTCCAGCACGATCGACCGGCCTGTAGCAAAACCGATCAGGTATTTGGGTATCCAGGGATTATCGACGTTCAATCCGGTTTGAATAGCAACAACACCACCGACAAAGAAAGATATAAAAGCTACGATTCCGAGGGATTTTAAGCCGAGTTCTTCGATTTCCCTGAAAAGATTTTCCCTGAAGATCGATCCTTTTTGGGGTCTCCTAAAAACCTCAGCAAGCATGATAAAATATTTACCTATGTTATAAAGATAGACCATAAATTATTTATTGGCTAAAGTATAAAAATTTGAGCTGATCCCTTAATCGTGGACTTAAATTTCTTCTGAATTTGCGTAAATTGTATACTTTTACGCTACTTAAAATTCCCACATCATGAAAAGCCTGTTTTTTTATTTATTCTTCATTACATCGGTATATGCGACCTGGTCGCAGGTAAAATTTGAGCAGGAAAAACCCAAGCTGGTAGTTGGAATCGTAGTGGACCAAATGCGCTATGACTACCTGACCAGATTCTATCAAAAATACGGAGAAGATGGCTTTAAGAAAATCATACATCAGGGATTTAACTGCGAAAATGCGCATTTTAATTATATACCTACCTATACGGCAGTTGGCCATGCCTCGGTTTATACCGGAACAACTCCAAGTGTTCATGGAATTATCAGCAATGATTGGTACGACAAGGAATTGAAAAAATCGATTTATTGTGTTGATGATTCGAATTACAGCGGTGTGGGTACACAAACCGGTGGCAATAAATCCCCGGCCAGGCTGCTGACGACTACTGTTACCGATGAACTTCGTCTGGCTCAGAACAACAAGGGAAAAGTGATCGGCATCAGCATAAAAGACCGGTCGGCTATCCTGCCGGTTGGCCATACCGCTAACGCAGCATACTGGATTGAAAGCAAAAACGACGGGAAGTTCAGTACGAGTTCTTTTTATATGGAAACATTACCCGGCTGGGTAGTTGATTTCAACAATCGAAAACTCCCCGAAAAATACATCAATCAAAAATGGGAGACCCTGTACCCAATAGAATCCTACACAGAGAGCATCGCAGATGACAATCTATTTGAACAAAGTTTCACAGGGCAGGAAAAAGCAGTTTTCCCTTATGACCTCAAGGCTTTAAGCGCTCAGAACGGCGGTTATGATGTGCTGAAAAGCACGCCGTTCGGAAATACGCTGTTGTTTGAATTTGCCAAAAGCGCTGTTCAAAACGAAAAAATGGGAAAAGGGGAGTTCACAGATTTTCTGGCGATCAGTTTTTCAAGTCCTGACTATATCGGACATCAGTTCGGGGTGGATTCCAAGGAAATTGAGGATACCTATCTGCGTCTCGACAAAGAACTGGGCGAGTTTTTATTGTTCCTGGATAAGGCCGTAGGAAAGAATAACTACACCTTATTCTTAACCGCAGATCATGCTGCGGTGCAGGTTCCGGCTTATCTGAATTCTCTTAAAATTCCGGCAGGGTATATCGATATGAAGGATTTTAATTCCTTTATCCAGAATTTCTGCCAAAGCAGATATGGTTCAGCAAATTTGATCGAAAACGTGTCTAATTCTCAAATTTTCCTGAACAGGGATGAATTGAAAAGATTAAAGCTCGAACGCAATACGGTATCCGAAGAACTGACGGAAGTGATTATTGATTACAAGAATGTATTTAAAGTAGTGACTGCTAAAACCCTGCAGAACACTTCATTTTCAGAAAGAATTTTGAAGTATTTGCAAAATGGCTACAACCAAAAGCTATCAGGCGATGTGATGATCATTCCGAATCCGGCAACAATCGTTTACAGCAAAAAAGGATCTACCCACGGATCCGGCTTTAGTTATGATACCCATGTGCCCGTATTGTTCTATGGACGAGGTATTCAAATCGGGAGTTCGAAAGCACCGGTTTCAATAACAGATATTGCACCAACCCTTGCCAATTTATTGCAAATTTCCTTTCCGAACGGGAGCAGCGGAAATGTCATTGAAGCGGCTTTGAAATGATACTGCCCGGCGGGTGACGGACTTAGCCATAAATGAAAAAACCCTCCGCAGAGCGGAGAGTTTCCTTCTTTAACAATAACAATTTTCCCAAGTTTTACTCAATTAAAACTTATGAGATATTAGAACGGTATATGTATTTTTATATTGCGGGATAAACAGAAAAAAAAGACTTTTTTTTTAGATCCTGGCTTGAATAAATTTTGTCTGTATGGGAAGGGAAAAATATCCGGCAAAACCCAGATGTGTAATTGCCTGAAAATAAGGGAATTTTAAAAAAAAACTGTATTTATTCTGAAACTGGATTAAAAAAAACGGCCTGAACAAAAATTCAGGCCCTTTGGAAATATTATTTCTTTAATAAACCATCGAGTTGGTTTGTGTCGATCAGACTTTGTATCCGTTCAGGATCAAAATTGCCTTTCAGATACAAAATATAGTGGTTTTTGCCTTCGGTTTTGTGCATGACAACCTCTTTGATCACATCACCTTTTTCTTTCACGGCCACAAAAGATTGCGAGTCGGTTTCATTTTTTCTGAGTACATCCTTATAATTCTGCGTAATGCTGTTGATCTCCTCAGTGATTTGCTGGCTTTGTGCAGGACTGCAATCGGTGAAAGACATGGCCCTGAAGTCCTTTACATTCTTAAAAAGTTCATTGAGTTCAGGCGAAGCACTTTTTAACAGCGACCTGACATAAGACGGCACCTGAAAAGAAGACAGATTCTCGTCATTTTTGTGCCTGTTGTAAAATGAATCCATAGAATTAAAGGAAGCACAACCTAAAATTAAAAATGTGATGAGCGAAAGCGAAACAAAGTATTTTTTCATAGTTTTGGTTTTAATTGTTGTTTTTTCGGCAGTAAACAGCCTCATTTACAAATATAGTCATCTTTTGCAAATGGAATAAAGTATGTGTAAATTTCAGCCTATGCCCTTTTATTGAAAAAAATTGATAAATTTGAATACCAATTCACATGTACTCATGACACATTTTCGAAGCCTGCAAGTTATCCTTCTGTTTTCTACTTTTTTTATGGCCGCACAAGACAAACCTGCCTATTTACTGTACAACAGCAAAGGAAAAACGGCAGAATACAAAGACATGGTAAAAGACCTGTCCAAAGCCGATATGGTTTTTTTCGGTGAACACCATACCAACCCAATTTCACACTGGCTACAGCTGGAAGTTACGCAGAGTCTGTATGAAAGTGTTGGGGATAAATTGATACTTGGTGCTGAGATGTTTGAGAACGGGAACCAGCTCGTCATGGATGAATACCTGGCCGGATTTTACGATGAAGAGAAAATGATACCAGAAATGACGCAGATGTGGAAAAATTATAAAACGGACTACAAACCTTTGCTCGATTTTGCCAAAGAAAAAAAGATCCCCTTCATTGCCACCAACATTCCCAGAAGGTATGCTGCCATGATCAATAAGGACGGCAAGGATGCACTGAAAAAATTAAGTCCGGAAGCCGCTAAAATGGTGAGTCCGGACCTGATAAAATACTATGATCCCAATGTAAAGGCCTATGCCGAAATGAAAGACCAAATGGGAGGGCATGTACCCAAGAATATGGATAACATTCAACTGGCTCAGGCAGCTAAAGATGCAACCATGGCACACTTTATGCTGAAGAACTACAAGAAGCCCATGTTGTTCCTGCATTATCAGGGATCCTATCACTCAGACAACGATCAGGGGATCATCTGGTGGGTCAATAAAGTGAAACCAGGACTGGATATCAAATCCATTAGCACGATCACCAGAACGGACTGGGATAAGTTAAATGATAAAGAAAAGGCAGCGTTGGCAGATTATTCGATCGTAGTGCCGGATAATATGACGGAAACCGGCAGATAATGATTGAATGACATAAATGCGGTTTATTGAGATGAAGGAATTGTCTGATATGAATATGTTAAAAGAGATAAAAATTCTATTGCTCCTTATTCATAACAGGAGGTTTTATATCCTGCTCCTCAAGCGGCTCTGACGAACCCTCTGCGGGCTTTTCCTTCAAACAGGATGAGATTGGCCAATGGGATGAGGTCGAAATAGTCAATAAGTCGGATGACGCGGCTGAGATCAGCTATGAAGTAACCGGCGGAAAATACGCTTTTTTGGGGAATTACGATGGGATACAGTTTCTCGATGCGGGCACGTATACTGTTACCCAGGTAGCCATAAATGAAAAAGGAGAGGACAGGTATTCCTTAACGGTTGAGGTAGCTCAGCCGGATAATTATTTTATCCTCTCGGGTGAAAAATTTTTAACCGGTACCGATGCGGTTTTTGAAGCCGACGGACAAGACCAGCGGTATATCAAAATTCTCGGAACACTCCAAGGCCAGGATAAACCCAATCTGGTCATGCTCTATGCCATTTCCGGCAAATTTGATCTTGAAGGAAGTTACGTTTTCAATACCAACGGAGATATCGGCACCTTTGATGTGGTTATGAAAGCCGAATATGCCGGAGGCAGTTATGCATGGACCACAAAGGGAGATGGAACGAGTCAATTACTGAATATTGAACTGATCTATGAAGATCCGAAGAATGAGAAAAACAATGCCTACCTCATAACCATGCCGGATTATAAACTGAATTATGGAAAATACGTATTTTTTCCGAATTTTTATTTTGACAGCTGGGGCTACAAACCACTCTCGCTTCTTTACAAGGGAACCATACAATAACGGGTTTTGTTTAACTTTCATTTATTTCTGCCAGTATCAGTAGTTATACATTACAAAAAGCCACAATTATTGTATTTGTTTTTGATAATTTAATATAAACCAATCCAATGTATTACCTTTATTTTTAAGTTTTTAATAAGGAGTATTATCATCCAAACAATTCATTTAAAATGGCCCATAAAATAAATAAGTATAAATATTTCGGCTTAAAAAGTTTTTTTATAATGGGTCTGGTTCTTCTCTGCCTGATGGCATTTAAGAAGGAATCATTTTTCTCAGCTAATAATGAAAGATCAATGAAAACTAAAAAAGCAGTATTGTTGTATGAGATACCTGCCCAACTGGGGGAAGGTGCTTTCTGGAATCATGAAACCGGTATCCTTTACTGGGTGGATATTGAAGGCAGAAAGCTTCATTTATTCGATCCGAAAAAGAAGACGGACAAATCTTTTCCGACGCCTTCACGGATCGGTACAGTTGTGCCCCAGAACAAAGATATAGCCATAGTAGCCCTTGAAAATGGCATCTATAAAATAAATACCAATAACGGTGCACTTGAACTGTTGTCTGATGTGGAAGCCGAAATAACTGAAAACCGTTTTAATGACGGCAAATGCGATCCGAACGGGAATCTCTGGGTGGGTTCCATGCATCTCGAACAGAGCAAACCAAATGCCAGATTGTACAAGGTTGAATCAAGCGGTAAAACAACGCCTATGCTGGATCATGTCACCATTTCCAATGGCATCGTCTGGACCCAGGACAAAAAGACCATGTATTATATCGATACACCTACCCGAAAGATCAGGGCTTTTGACTTTAACCCGGAAAACAGCACCATCTCAAATGAAAGGGTGGCTGTTGAGGTTTCTGAATCTCTGGGCTCTCCCGACGGCATGGCCATAGATGAACATGACAAGCTTTGGGTAGGTATGTGGAATGGCAATTCAGTGCTATGCTTCGATCCAAAAACAGGAACCGTGATCGATAAGATAGATGTACCAGCGCACAATGTTACCTCCTGTGCCTTTGGAGGTAAGGACCTGGATCTTTTATATATTACCACTGCGAGCATAGATATGACCAGTGAAGAAAAAAAACAGTTCCCGCTGGCCGGATCCTTATTTGTTGCAGAACCCGGCGTGAAAGGCGTTAAAAGCAGCCTCTTCAAATAAGTCCTTTACAATACCTGTTTTGGGTTAGATCGTTTGATTTTTAATAGGATGTTATGGTAGTCATAGTGATGGGAGTAAGTGGTTGCGGCAAAACAACCATAGGAAAAATGCTGGCGGAATCGCTGGAACTCCCTTATTATGATGCCGATACCTTTCATCCCGAGGAGAATGTTCAGAAAATGCGTGCCGGAATTCCACTCGATGATCTTGACAGGGAACCCTGGCTGAATGAACTCGCCCGGCAGCTCTCGGGCTGGGACAAGGGTAGCGGTGCTGTTTTGTCCTGCTCTGCCTTGAAAGAAAAGTACCGCGAAAAATTTAATGCGTGTGTAAAGAATATTTACTGGGTTTTTTTGCAAGGATCCTATGAGCTGATCTATTCACGCCTGCAATCCAGGGCAGGTCATTATATGAAACCAGGCTTGTTAAAAAGTCAGTTTGAAACCCTAGAAGTGCCGGCTTATGGTTTTCACATCTCTGTTTCAGGTTCTCCTGAAGAAATAACTACACAAATCATCAGAAATATGGAACTGACTAAAAAATCTTTTTTCGGTTTGATCGGACTGGGTGTGATGGGAAAAAGCATCGCGCTCAATATCGCTGAAAAGAATATTTCTCTTTCGGTTTACAACAGGGCAGAGGCCGGTGAAGAAACAGTGGTACAGCACTTTTTAGAAGAGAACAAGCAATATGAAAATTTGCAGGGGTATCAGGAGCTCCAGTCATTTGTAGATTCTCTTGAGAAACCACGAAAGATCCTCATCATGATCAAGGCCGGATCAGCCCTTGATGAGGTAATTGAACAACTAATTCCGTTCCTGGCTCCCGGTGACATCCTAATCGATGGCGGGAATTCCCATTACCGGGATACTGAAAAAAGGATGGAAACCCTGGCCAAAAGACAAATTGATTTTGTGGGTGCCGGTATTTCGGGTGGAGAAGAAGGTGCTCGAACAGGACCTTCCATCATGCCCGGAGGCAGTCGTGAAGCGTACAGGCATATAGCTCCGGTTCTGGAAGCACTTGCTGCCCGGGATAAACAGGGAGGATCCTGCTGTACCCATGTAGGGCCCGGAGGTTCCGGACATTTTGTGAAAATGGTGCACAACGGTATAGAGTATGCCGAAATGCAGTTGCTCGCGGATGTTTTTACCGTGCTGGCTGCCGACCATACTTATGAAGAGATTGCGGCTATTTTTGAAAAATGGGATCGCACAGAACTCTCAAGCTTTTTGCTGCAGATCACTGCCACGATTCTGAGAAAAAAGGAAGGCGACCGGTATCTGCTCGATCTTATCCTCGACAGTGCCGGAAGTAAAGGTACCGGCAGCTGGTCAGGTATTACGGCACTTCAATTCGGACAGCCAACCACCCTGATGACCACAGCAGTTTTTGCCAGGTATATTTCTGCATTGAAAGAACGAAGGGTACAGCTTTCACAATTGATAAAAACAAAAGAAAGCAAGTCAGTTAAACCGGATATGGAAAGTCTGTTTAATGCATATTATTTTGCTAAAATACTCAACCACCAGCAGGGCTTTGCGCTGATCAAAGCAGTATCCGATGAACAACAGTGGCAGATCGATCTCGCAGAAATTGCCAGGATATGGACCAATGGCTGCATCATCAAATCGGCATTTATGGAAAAATGCCAGGTGATCTTTGGCCGCTGCCCTGATCTGTTTTCAGGTCAGGAGGTCCTTGATGAACTCAAGGACTTTGAGCCTTCTGTTAGCGAGATAGTACGGCTGTCCATACAGAAGAGAATGTCTGTACCTGTTTTATTTGCGGCACTGGATTATTGGTTTGCCATCACCACCCGGCGATCCTCCGCCGCTGTCATTCAGGCACAGCGCGATTATTTTGGAGCACATACCTATCAGCGAACCGATCAGGAGTCCGGCAAATTTTTTCATACCAAATGGACTGAGCAATGATAGATTACCAGCTTCTTTTTGCCGTTTTTGCCGGCATCGTCATTTTACTGGTCCTCATCCTATATTTCAGGATTCAGGCTTTTGTTGCCTTGCTTATAGCGAGTATTGCGGTAGGCATCATCGCCGGAATGGAACCCATGAAAATTATACAAACCATGCAGGATGGCATGGGGAAAACATTGGGTTTTGTCGCCACCGTAGTCGGCCTGGGAGCCATCTTTGGTGCTATTCTCGAACATTCGGGCGGTGCTGAGTCCCTGGCAAAATACCTCCTGAAAATTTCAGGCGAGAAGAGGGCCTCCTGGGCACTGATGCTCACAGGATTTTTTATAGCGATCCCGGTTTTTTTCGATGTTGCTTTTATCATACTCGTACCCATTATTTATACCCTGCAGCGAAAAACAAAAAAATCCCTGTTGGTCTATGGCATACCCCTGCTTGCAGGACTCGCGGTTACCCATGCTTTTGTTCCTCCCACACCCGGTCCGGTGGCTGTGGCAGATATACTCAAGGCCGATCTGGGCCTGGTGATCTTGTTTGGATTTATTGCCGGTTTACCGGCGGCGATATTAAGTGGTCCGGTATTTGGAAATTATATAGGAAATAAAATATTTATTGAGGCACCCGAATTGGAAGATACAGGTTTGAAAGCCGATAATTATCCGGCAGTAGGCATGATCCTGGCGATTATTGGCATTCCTATTTTGCTGATCGTGTTCAACACGGTCCTTACAGGTCCGATTTTTCCGGAGGACTTCATTTCACCTGCAGTAAAAGCCTGGGTACAAATGATCGGTCATCCCTTTACCGCATTGATTTTGGCCAATCTGATCGCCTGGTATTTACTGGGTATCAAACGGGGGTTCCCCAAAGAGACCCTGCTCAATATGACCGGAAAAGCTTTGGCTCCGGCGGGGATCATCATTTTGCTCACGGGTGCGGGCGGTGTTTTTAAGGAAATGCTCGTCAATACCGGAACGGGAGATATGCTTGCAAATTATTTTTCCGGCCTGGGCATCAGTATTTTCTTCCTTGCTTACTTAACGGCTGCACTCGTGAGGATATTGCAGGGCTCTGCCACCGTGGCGATGATCACCGCGGCGGGACTTACCGCACCCTTGTTGATCGGTAGTATTTCCGAGATCGACAAGGCATTGCTCGTTATTGCCATAGCAAGTGGCGCCTCTATTTTATCGCATGTCAACGACAGTGGTTTCTGGCTGGTGGGGAAATATTTGAGGCTCAATGAACGGCAGACTTTCAGGAGCTGGACGGTCATGACTACGATCCTGTCGCTAACCGGATTTTTTTGTGTACTGATCCTGTCTGCCATTTTGTAAGGGGCATGGGGCTCAATAAAAAAAGGATTTGTATGCGCACAAACCCTTTTTTACTGATTTCAGAATTGCCGGCCTTTTTTGGCAATCACGACAATTCCTGGTCCTTCCGGTTAAAGTTATCACCGGCATTTTTCCAATTCAAAAAGCTTAAATCATGCTCTCAAATAATTCCTTTTTTCTTATATGCCGGTTGGTAAATTCATCCCTGTATTCACTGGGCGTGATATTTTTGTTTTTCTTAAAAATTCTGTTAAAATTTGCAATATTGTTAAAACCGCATTTATAACTGATCTCAGAGATGTTTTGCTCAGTTTCCAGCAGGAGCCTTGAAGCAACGCCGATTCGTATATCATTTACAAAGGTGATCAGCGTTCTGCCCGTTCTTTTTTTAATAAATCTGTTAAAGGATACCGGAGTCATATGTACGAGTTTCGATATCTCTTCCAGGGTAATTTTTTTATCGTAATTGGCCTGAATATAGTCATATACTGATTTAATTCTTTCACTGTTGTGAAAATCAGTTCTTTCCGGAGAATTTGCTGATAATATTTTCTGGTCCGGTGAAACAGAAAGGTCGTGAAGAACGGAAATAAAATTCATAAAATTGGTAAATGGATTTTCCGAATTCAGGTTGATCAGTCTTGGCATCATTGCCTTTGCAGTGGCCTGTGAAAAAAGTATACCACCTGCTCCATTGGCAAGGAGGTTTTTGATCGATTTAAAGGCTTCTCTGCTCAGGAGGTTTTCATCCAGCAGATCCGGTTGAAAATGAATACATACCTCCCGTATTTCAGAATTTTTGCAATGGTGCAATTCCCAGCAGTGCGACAAATTTTTTCCTATGAAGACCAGTTCATAATCGTCTATTTCCCCCAGATGATCACCGACGATCCGGCGCACGCCTTTCCCGTTATAGATGAAGTTCAATTCGTAATCAGGATGAAAATGCAAAGGGAAGGGAAACTTGTCCTTTACCCTGTCAAATACCATAAAACAATCCTTGGGTGTGAGCTGTGTTATCTCTCTGTGATACTTTTCCGTCATAGTTTACTCAATAAAGTACAAATAAATGATAAAATAATATTAACATATATTTAACGCTAATGATACATTTGCAAAAATAGAAAAACAAACTTGAATAAAATCAAATTTGGTTATCTAATAATTCGTTAAAAATTATGGCAAATAACCAATTAAAAAGGTAGATTTGTCTTTTACTTTCGAAAACGTTTTCTGCAACTCGTCCGGAAGTAAAAGATAAATTTATCGAAGCATTTTATAAAGAGTTTAATTTTATTTCAATGGTAAATACAAATTAATGAGCTTTTTTAAACAATTCTAACTTAAAAATCTATTAACTTAATTATTAACTATGAATTACTATTTATGAAAAACAACAATTTAATTAGAAAACTGCTTTTTCTGGGGGTTTTTATTCTAAGCGGCTATATTCAGGCGCAGGATGTAACAGGAAAAGTTATGGATGCGAATGGGCCCTTACCTGGCGCTAACGTAACAGTTAAAGGTACCTTGAATGGTACGGTAACGGACTTCGACGGTAACTACGTTCTTAAAAATGTTATCGGTACCGATGTATTGCAGTTCAGCTTTGTGGGTTACGGAAATCAGGAAGTACCGGTAAACGGCCAGTCGGTTGTAAACGTGGTCATGACCGAAGACGCGAACCAGCTTGATGAGGTGGTTGTAACGGGTTACGTACAACAGACCAGAGGAGAGATCACAGGTGCTGTAGCTTCTGTTGATATGGCTGAGGCAGTTAAGGTTCCTACTGTAAACGCCGGTGAGGCCTTGCAGGGCAGGGTTTCCGGGGTAACTGTAATTCAGTCAGGACAACCGGGTGCTGCTCCTAAAATCACGATTCGTGGTCTGGGAACGGTGAACAACACGAACCCATTGTACATTATAGATGGAGTTCAAACCGATGATCCGAACATTTTAAACAGTATCAGTCCAACGGACATCGATCAGATGAACGTATTAAAGGATGGTGCAGCGGCTATTTACGGTTCAAGGGCTGCCAACGGGGTTATTATTGTAACTACCAAAAGCGGCGGATACAATATGGACAGGGCCATTATGAATGTTGATATATATTCTGGTATGTCACAGACCGGGAGCCGATTTGGAAATGATGGGGACTGATGACCATGGACAGATGATCTGGGAGAGTTTAAATAATGATAAGAAATTTAATCCCCAAGTCGCAGTAACCCACCCACAGTATGGTGCAGGAGCACAACCCGTTACACCAAGCAGATTAGATTTGCCAACGCGTCCGGGTCAAATCACCTCAGTGGAACAACCTGACGGAACCGACTGGTACGATGCCATTACCCAGACTGCTCCTTTAACGAGCGTGGCTTTCTCTTTGGCCAACGGTACAAGCAGCGGTAAATACTTTTTTTCAGCGAATTACCTGGACCGTGAAGGTATTCTTGTGAATACGGGCTATGAGCGCGTAGGTACGCAGATCAATTCAGAGTTTAAAGTAAGGGAAAAACTAAGGGTTGGAGAGCATGTGAATGTTACTTACTCAACGCAACAGAACGGGATTGATGAAGTGATCGAGAATGCGAGCAGGATGAGTCCGCTCATTCCGGTGCGCGACGATGCCGGAAATTTTGCAGGTACCTATTCCAATTCCGCCGGCTTGGGAAATGCGCGTAATCCGGTGGCTCAGAACTACAGGGCCAGAGATGATTACAACAAGACTTTAAGAGTTTTTGGGGATATCTATATGGAATATGATTTCTTTAAAGATTTTACTTTCAGGACAGCCTTGGGCGCTAGTATGGCAGCGAGGGACAACAGATCTTTTAATGCTCTTGATCCCGAACATGGTGAGCCCCTAACAACCAATACTTTGACTACATTTAATGGAAATGACTATGCCTGGACCTGGACGAATACGCTGAGATGGAAACATTCTTTTGGAAACCACAATTTTGATGCCCTGGCGGGTATGGAAGCCGTATCAAATTCAGGAAATGGCCAACAAATTGCCAGAACTGATTATTTGTTTGAAGATGATGACTATTACCAGCTAGATAATGGCGGTGGAACTCCAATTGTGGATCCAGGAAATACCTATACTTATGAAGATAGATTGTATTCAATATTTGGAACGGTTAACTATAACTGGAATAATAAGTTGTTTTTATCTGCAGCGATCCGCCAGGATGAGAGTTCCCGTTTTGAAGGGGATAACAAGTCGGATATTTTCCCATCCTTCAGTGCGGGCTGGCAGGTATTCCAGAATGAAGGAGCATTCTCGAGTCTTAAAACTGCGGGGTTCCTGGGGAGAATTGGGTAACCAGTCTCTACCCGTTGGAAATCCTACCATTAATATTTCTGTTTTAAATGAAAATACTGCAAACTATGCTGCAAATGGAAGTGCAATTAACCAGGGGGCATTGTTATCAGCATTAGGTAATCCTGATCTAAAGTGGGAAACGAGTGTAACCACAAACTTTGGTGTGGATATGGGATTCTTTAACAACGACCTGTATATGTCTCTGGAATATTGGATTATTGATACCGATGATTTTGTGACTCAGGATCTCACAATTGTAAGTACTACGGCCATTGATGCCGCTGCTCCTTTCGTGAATTTGGGCTCAGTGAGAAATACAGGTATTGATTTTGCTTTGGGATACCACAAGACCTATGATTCCAGCTTTAAATGGGGAATTGATGCTACTGTATCTGCATATAAAAATGAAATTACTGAATTGGTCAGCGAATTTCAACCGGGAAGAGATGATCTCAGGGGAGGTGTCATTACCAGAACCGAGGAGGGAAGGCCTATTTCTTCTTACTATGGCAGGGTGGTTGAAGGTATCTTCCAATCAGAAGCTGAAGTGGCTGCGCATGCAGATCAGGGCTTTGCCTCAGACGCAAATGGCGTTGGCAGGTTTAAATACAAGGATCTGGATGGTAACGGTGTGATTAATGATTTGGACAGAGATTATATCGGTTCTCCGCATCCTGATTTTACTTATGGCATTAACTTGATGTTGGGTTACGGAGGTTTTGACCTGTCTGCCTTCTTTAACGGCTCTCAGGGTAATGACCTGTACAATTACAACAAGATCTATTCTGATTTTCCTACTTTCTTTGATGCAAACAGAAGTACCCGTGTAAATGATTCCTGGAGACCGGATAACACCAATGCGAGTTTACCTGCTTTAAGTCAGTCTGTACAAAATAATGAGACATCACCGAATTCTTTCTTTGTTGAGGATGGTTCTTATTTCAGGTTGAAAAACCTGCAGGTGGGTTATACCTTCGACGGGGACTGGACCAGAAAGGCCCATTTGGACTCTTTCAGAATTTACGCTCAGGGAACCAATTTGTTTACGATTACCGATTATGACGGAGTGGATCCTGAGATTGCCGGTAACAATAACCTTTCTTTGGGGATAGATTACAGGGTATATCCATACTCTCAGATATTTACTTTAGGCTTTAATGTTAAATTTTAAAAAAAATGAAAAATAAGTTATTCTATATCGCCATCCTGCTGCTTACCATGGTAGCCTGCAGCGATTCTTTTACGGAAACCACAGCATATGGCGCTCTGAGTGATGAGGCGCTGCAAAATGCCACAGGTATCGAATTGAAGTTGATCGGGGCCTATTCGGCACTCGATGGGATCAGAAATAACCAGGGAGCATCCGAATGGACTGCTTCAGGGGATAACTGGTGGCTGGATGTACTTTCTGATGATGCACACAAGGGCAGTACCGATGGTGACCAGTCTACATTGTATGATGTTGAGGTATATAACTGGTCAACCGGAAATGATTATATCCTTGGAAAGTGGCTGGGTCTGTATGCAGGGGTGAACAGGGCCAATGCAGTAATTGACCTGATCAGTAAAGTTCCTGATGGAGATTTTAGCTCCCAGTTGGCGGAAGCCCGATTTTTAAGAGGTCATTTCAATTTTGAATTGCAAAAGATATATGGAAGACCATCCTACATCTCTGAAGAGAACTATGCAGCTGTACAGTTCAACCAACCAAATCCCGGACCGATCTGGGATAAGATTGAGGCGGATCTCGCTTATGCAAAAGACAATTTGCCTGCCAGCCAGGCTGATAAGGGAAGGCCTACTTCCTGGACTGCACAGGCTTTGCTCGGAAAGGCGCAATTACACCAGGGCAAATGGGCAGATGCCCTGACCAACCTGAAGAATGTAATTACCTCAGGGCCTTATTCCTTATTGCCTGAATACGGAAATAACTTCAGATTTGCAGGTGACAACAGCCCTGAGTCGTTATTTGCGATCCAGTTCACTGCGGATGCAGGCCAGTCTTTTAATGGTAACCGTGGCGGTACTTTGAATTTTGGCGGGCCCAATGGCTGGTGTTGTGGCTTTTTCCAGCCTACACAAGACCTGGTGAATGCTTTCCAAACAGACGCGAACGGCTTGCCTTTACTGGATACTTTTAACACAACAGACGTAAAGAATGATTACGGAATTGAAAGTTCACAACCATTTACACTCCATACAGGAAATTTGGATCCACGTCTTGATTTTACCGTAGGCCGCAGAGGCATTCAGTTCAACGGCTGGGGTTTAATGCCAGGAAAAGACTGGATCCGTGCAAACTTTGCTGATATTTCTGGTCCTTATATGGGCAAGAAACACATTTACCATGCAGGTGAAGATGCCAACGTGGGTACAGGTGGCTGGGGTCAGCAACATTCCGGTATCAATTACCATATTTTAAGGTATGCAGATGTCTTGTTAATGGCTGCCGAGGCTGCCATTGAAACCGGCGACCTCACTACCGGATTGGATTATGTGAACAGAGTACGGGCCAGAGCGAAAAGTTCAACCCCGGTTAAAGATGCGAATGGTGCGCCTGCGGCAAATTACAAGATAGAACTGTATCCTTCTTTTGCCAGTCAGGATTACGCAAGAAAAGCAGTGCGCATGGAAAGAAGGCTGGAATTGGGTATGGAAGGCCACAGGTTGTTCGATATCAGAAGATGGGGAAATGGTGTTGAGATCATGAATGCCTATAGGGTGAATGAAGCAAGGGTGATTACCTCATTTTCTGGTAAAATGAGACCTTATGAAGCTAAACATGATATGCTGCCAATCCCGATCAATGCAATAGATCTGAGTGGTGGAATTTTAACACAAAATCCCGGATTCTAATCAATTTAATTTTGTTTAAATCAAAACAATAAGAAAAACAGGGCATTCATTGAATGCTCTGTTTTTATTTTAATACGGCTGTATTCAGCTTTTAATATATGCTATTTAGAAAAAGAATTTTAGTATTTCTGTTATTACTTTCACTGCTTTTGGCCTGTTCAAAGAAAGAAACAAAACCTGACACAACACTTTTTACCCGATTGAAATCCGGGGAAACCGGAATTTCATTTTCCAATAATCTCACAGAGAATGACTCTCTCAATTATTTTACCTATGCCTATATGTATATGGGCGGCGGTGTGGCTGCCGGGGATTTTAACAATGACGGTTTGACAGACCTGTATTTTACAGGCAATATGGTTTCCAATAAATTGTACCTCAACAAGGGGAATCTCAAATTTGAGGACATCACAAAATCTGCCGGAGTAGCCGGCACTGATAAATGGTACACAGGTGTTACCATTGCCGATGTGAATGCCGACGGGTATCTCGACATTTACTGTTCGGTTGGCGGAAAGTTTGGCCCGAGAAACAATGAATTGTATATCAATAACGGGGACCTTACTTTTACGGAAAGAGCTAAGGAAATGGGAGTAGATGATATCGGAAACAGCGTGCAGGGCACCTTTTTTGATTATGACCTCGACGGCGACCTGGACTTGTATGTGGGAAATTATCCGATAACAAATTTTAATGCGCCCAATGATTTTTATTATTTCAAAACCAAGAACGTGACCGATGAGGAAACAGATAATCTGTACCGGAATGACGGATCCGGATTTACAAAAGTCACAAACGAGGCGGGAGTTCGCTCCTTTGGACTGACACTGAGCGTTACCGTAGGTGATCTCAACCAGGACGGCTGGCCTGATTTGTACGTATCAAATGATTTCAGTACACCTGATTATTTCTATATCAACAACAAGAATGGCACCTTCAGCGAGCATGTGAAAGATGTGTTCAAGCAGGTCGCTTTTTATGGTATGGGGGCAGATATCGCCGATTTTAACAATGATAAATTACTGGACCTGGTACAGCTTGAAATGATGGCCAAAGACCACCGCAGGGCAAAGGCGAATATGGCAAGTATGAATATCTCCCTGTTTTGGAACACGGTAAATACGGGTTTTCACTACCAGTACATGCACAACATGCTTCAAATGAACAACGGGGTGATCAATGATTCCCTGCCCGACTTCAGCAATGTTTCCAAAATGGCCGGTATGGCCTCAACCGACTGGAGCTGGGGTGCCCTTATGGCTGACCTTGACAATGACGGATGGAAAGACCTTTACATTACAAACGGTACCCGAAGGGAGATCAATAACCGTGATTATTTTAATAAAATTGGCAGGGAATACCTTACCAAAGACAGTTTGCTGGCAAAAAGTCTCGCCATTCCTTCAGAACCCATTGATAATTTTGTGTACAGAAACAAAGGCGATCTGACCTTTGAACACGCAAATGAAAAATGGGGTATGGTTTCGAAAGGCTTTTCGAATGGCTGTACCTATGCTGATCTCGATAATGACGGGGATCTGGAAGTGATCATAAACAACATAGACGAAGAAGTTACAGTTTTTAAAAATAACAATACGGACAACAAATACCTGGCCTTGCGTTTTAAAGGTCCGGAAAAGAATAAATTTGGCATTGGGGTCAAAGTAACGCTGGTTAAAGATACCCTGACTCAGTTTCAGGAACTTACACTTACAAGAGGTTTTCAATCGGCTGTACCGCCTCAGATGCATTTTGGCGTGGCCAAAGCCGATAAAATTGACCGGCTTGAGGTTGTCTGGCCCAATGGAGCCATGCAGGTTCTGGAAAATGTACCCACCAATCAGCTGCTCACCCTGAATTTTTCTGAAGCTAAAGAAGTTTTTAAACCCGCTGAAAAGGAGAGAGGTATTTTCTCTGCAGTGAAAGATGAGCGCATTGCAGTAAAACACAAACACAGTGAAAATGTGTACAATGATTTCGAAAAGGAGATCCTGCTTCCCTACAGAACATCTTCCTTAGGTCCGGCACTGGCTGTTGGAGATCTCAACAAGGATGGTTTGGATGATTTTGTTGTTGGAGGTGCCGCACAATACGAAGCAGGTGTTTATTTCCAGACAGCAACCGGTTTTCAAAAACAAACTATACCTGCACTGCAAAATGACAAGCAGTACGAGGATGTGGGCTGCAGTATTTTTGATGCTGACGGCGATGGTCTGAACGATATGTATATGGTTAGCGGGGGCAATGAATTTAACCATGACTCCAAGATGTTGCAGGACAGATTATACAGAAACCTTGGAAACGGTAAGTTTGAAAGGTCGGATGCCCTTCCTCAGATGCTGAGCAGCGGCTTGCGGGCAGTACCCTTTGATTACGATAAGGACGGAGACATGGATCTTTTTGTGGGAGGCAGGCTTGTACCCGGCAACTACCCCATGCCGGCAAAAAGTTATATCCTGGAGAATGTCAGCAAAAAAGGTGCGCCAAAATTCAGAGATGTGACCGGGGAGCTTGCACCCGGGCTGGCAGAACTGGGTATGGTATCCTCTGCTGTGTGGACAGACATAGACAAGGACGGGGCTATCGATCTGATCGTTGTAGGCGAGTGGCTCCCGATAAGCGTTTTTAAGAATATCAATGGTTCCTTTGAAAATGTTACCAAAGCCCTGTCGCTTGAAAATACAACCGGATGGTGGTCTGGCATACAACAAGCGGATTTTGATCAGGATGGTGATATGGATTACATCGTTGGAAACAATGGCCTGAACTTTAAATACAAGGCCAATGAAAAGGAAACTTTTGATGTGTATCTCAATGATTTTGATAAAAACGCTACCAATGATATCGTCTTCAGCTATTTTAACGGGGGCAAAAAATTACCGCTCAGGGGCAGGGAATGCTCTTCCCAGCAAATGCCGGCCATAGCCACAAAATTTGCTACCTATGACGCCTTTTCCAGGGCTTCACTGGAAGATGTTTACACTGAGCAGGCCTTAGAAAGTGCTTTACATTATCAGGTAAAAACTTTTGCAAGCATTTACCTGGAAAATAAAAATGGAAGTTTTGTAGTACACAAACTTCCAATGCTGGCACAGGTTTCAGCGATCAACCAGATCCTGATCGAGGATTTTGACGGGGACGGACATTTGGATGCGGTTGTCGCGGGAAATTTACACTGGACTGAGGTAGAAACACCGAGAAATGATGCGGGTATCGGTCTGTTTTTAAAAGGAAACGGCAAAGGTTCTTTTGAACCGGTACGAGGCTTTAAGAGTGGTTTGTACTTACCCGGCGATGTTAAGGATCTGGCAAAAATAAAGGTAGGGAACAGCCATTATATCGTTGCTGCCAGGAATGACGATTACCTGAAATGGGTAAAAATCGAAAAAGAATAATTTGTATTGACTTCATTATCAAGGGTATGAATGATGCGTTCATACCCTTTTTTTGTTTTATTTTTTTACTTGCCCATTTCACATGAGGATCAGGGAATAATCTTAATTTTGCCGGATGATAAAATGAGTATGGCTGGAGCATGTTTTATTCCCGGCTTATGGAATGATCAGAATCGCATTTTTTTGATTTTCTTTTTTGTTTGCCTGTTTAACATCAAGTAAAATTTATTTTTTTAAAACGTGGACATATGAAAAAACTGGTTAATTATTTTTTACAAGGATTATTATACCTGGCTCCGATAGGGGGTACACTTTATATAATTTATCTGATCTTTAATTTTGCCGACGGTCTGCTGAGAAACACCATAAAAAACCTGTTTGGCATTGATATCCCGGGACTGGGTATACTCATTATTGTGATTACCCTGGTGCTGGTGGGCAGGATCGGGGAAACCATCATCGCAAGACCTTTTAAGCAATTCTTTCACCGCATCATTGAAAAGACCCCTTTTTTAAAGGTGGTATACAATGCCTTGAATGATCTTTTTTCTGCCTTCGTGGGGAAAGAAAAGAAGTTTAACAAACCCGTGCTGGTACTGGTGAATCCCATATCGAACTTGCAAAAACTCGGTTTTTTAACCGAAAAGGACTTGTCAAAACTGGATGAACTGGATAAGGTAGCGGTTTATTTTCCGCATTCTTACAATTTTTCGGGGGAGTTGTTCATCGTTCCAAAAGCCCAGGTAAAAAGACTGGATATCAATCCGGCCGAGGTAATGACCTTTATCGTTTCCGGTGGGGTAACCGGCTGGGATCTCAAGCAAAAAGGAGAACAGCTTACCAAAATAAAAGCGACTTAGTTTTCGGATTATACAAGTCAAAAACTCAGAAATTGAATGCGGTTTTTTGATAGGCGGAGCTGGTGAGTTCTGCCGGAAATGGCAGTACTTTTTCCAGATTTCTTTCCACATAGGCCCGCAGGATATTTTTGGTATCGCGGTTGTCTTTCTGAGCCTGTAGGTGGTCTAAAAAGAATTCGAGTTCCTCTGTTTTCTTTTTCTTTTGCGCAAAGCCAAAACCCCTGTAAATTCCGTTCATCACCAGTACAAATGCGAGTTCATTGTTTTTTCTGCCGGTTTCCTGAATCACAAAATTTTCACTGCTGAACTGCAGGGTAGCTACCGCATTTTTAACCCTTTCATTGTATGTGGATGCAGGCTCGTCTCCCCGGCAAATGCCCTGGCATTTTTTGATCTGGTAATGAAAACAGGTGTCGACTTTGCTCTGTAAATGACAATATTTCGGACAAAGGTTGAAGCGCTCGCAGAGTTCCTCCAGAAAGATCCTGCATTCGGTTACATTATGAAATTTTGCCAGGGGTTCAGGAACAAGTTTTAAGCGGTTGTAGGCCAGGTGCATGATCCCGTTCCGGTCTTCATAGGAAAATAGCGCCAGACTTTCCTGTGCCCTTCTTTGTGCCCGGTTGAATTTGGGATAAATGTTTTTGATCTCAGCCGATTCCAGCAAGAGGGCGATCAGCTCGCTTCCTGTTTCTGTAAAGGTGATGTTGCTGGTTTCCAGGCACATATTCACCTCTTTTTTTGTTTTGTCATAGAGGTGACTCATCACCCTTTGCCTGATGTTTTTAGCCTTTCCCACATAGATCACTTCGTTTTTGCTGTTCCTGAAATAGTAAACACCCGGTTTTTGTGGCAGGGTGTCCAGCGTTTCTTTGGCCAGTAGCGGGGGCAAAGTGGCCTGCCCTGATCTTGGATTCAGGAAGTTGAAAAAAATATTTTGCGTATCGTAAGCCAGTAGTTTTTCGAAGAGAATAACGGTAGCCTGCGCATCGCCTTTTGCCCTGTGCCTGTCGTGTATCACTATATTTTCCGCCGCGCAAATGGAACCCAGACTGTAGGATCGCAGTCCGGGGATGAGCTTTCTGGACAGCCTTACCGTACACAGTTTTTTTCGTTTGAACTCGAAGCCCAGGTCTTTGAATTCCTGTTGGATGATGTGGTAATCAAAATTGACACTATGGGCTACAAAAACGGCGTCTTTGGTTATCTCGTCTATTTTTTTTGCAATTTCATAGAATTTGGGTGCCTGATACACCATGGCATTGCTTATGCCGGTCAGGTTCGTGATGAAGGGCGGTATATTGCATTCCGGATTGACCAAAGAGGTAAACTCATCCACCACTTTTTTACCATCGTGTAAAAAAACGGAGATCTCAGTTATCTTTGAACTGTAACCGGTGGTTTCTATGTCGACTATGGCATACATCTATCGCATGGATCTTTCCAGGGCTTTCAACTCTACTCCCAACTGGTTGAGCATGCTCGCAATACTGCTTATTTTCAGTTCGTGCTCGTCGTATTCCTGGGTGTTGATACAGCAGGTAAATTCCCATAATTCCAGTATATCATCGAGGGCAACATAGTAGGGATCGTATTTTTTGTTGTCTGATACCAGCAGCAGCATATTGTGTTCCTTGGTCTTGTCGTAAACGCGTTTGTAAACAAGGCCATCGTTTAGGGTAAGCACGATATAGGTCTTTCCGCTTTTGATGTCTCTGATATTTTCCACAAACCGGGCCACAACATAGGAGCCGCTTTTGACCGGCAGCATGGAATCGCCTTTAATGGGAAAAGCCCTGTGTGTTCCGGTAGGTAAAAAGGGCAGTTTTATTTTGTTCAGGTGCTCTATATACTGCGGATCGTCATAACCCCTTAAATAACCGGCAGAGGCTTCTATGGGTATTATTTCGATGAGGTCTTCATCGGCACCGTTTACCGTAATGGGGAACAGCACCCTTCTGTTTCCCACCTCAATGAAAGAGCTGTTCCTGGTCTTTGAGAGGTCCGTTTTGATCAGAATATCGATAGGCAGCTTAAAATAAGCCGACAGGTCGATCAGAAAATCCACCGGCGGAATGGCTCTGTTCTCTTCATAAGAACTGATCCGGGAACGGGAGACCTTTAAGTCTTCTGCAAACTGTTCCTGGGTTAAACCCTTTAAAGAGCGGATGTGTTTGATGTTGTGCGATAAATAATTCATGATGCTAATAATTTGAGCAATAACTGCTAATATTTTGAGCTAATTTAGCAAAAAATACTTTTCCACCAAATATTTTTTTAAAAATGTATCTCAACACGCACAGCTATTACAGTTTACGCTACGGTACCATGTCGCCTGAAACACTGCTGAAACAAGCGCAGCAGATGGGTGTTTCTGCAATGGCTTTAACGGATATCAACAGCACTTCTGCGAGCCTCGATTTTGTGCGTCTGTCTGAAAAGTATAAGCTCAGGCCCATTCTTGGGGTCGATTTCAGAAACGGGGTTCAGCAGCGGTTTGTCATGCTGGCGGAAAACAACCATGGGTTTTACCGGCTCAACAGTTATTTGTCTGCGCTTTTGCATGCAGATAAATTTTTTGTGCCTGAAAGGGCCCCGCAGCTTGAAAATACCTTTGTTGTTTACCCTTTTCAAAGGGAGGAATTTCCGCTTTGTGAAAATGAATTTATAGGAGTCAGGCCGGCGGATCTCAACCAGCTTAAGTTTTCAAAGTGGCATGCACATCAGGAAAAGCTGGTGGTATTGAAAACAGTTTCCTTTCTTGATAAAAAGGCCTACAATGCACACCGCTTATTGCGGGCTATTGATAACAACACCCTGCTGAGCAAACTGCCGGTAACGGAGCAGGGGGAAGCGTCTGATGTAATGATCCCCGAAATGCTGTTAGAGGAAGTTTTTAAGGCCTGTCCGCAGATCCTTAAAAATACACGGAAACTGCTGGAAGCCTGTTCGGTAACCTTCAGTTTTTCTGATAAAAACCCCAAGAATCAAAGGGCTTACACCGGCAATGAGGCTTTGGATTTCAGGTTGTTAAAGAAACTCGCTTACGGAGGCCTGCATTACCGGTATAAAAAGATAGGAAAACGCGTGTTTACCCGTCTGGAAAAGGAATTGGAGATCATCAGGGAAAAGCAGTTCGTCTCTTATTTTCTGATCAACTGGAAAATTTTAAAATACGCGCGCAGCAAAGGGTATTACTATGTTGGAAGGGGTAGCGGGGCCAACAGTCTGGTGGCTTATTTGCTTCGCATTACCGATGTGGACCCCATAGAGCTGGACCTGTATTTTGAGCGATTTATCAATTTGTACAGGACCAATCCCCCGGATTTTGATATCGATTTTTCCTGGCGAGACAGGGATGATATCATCCGGTTTATCTTTAACAGGTTTAAGCACACGGCGCTGATCGCGGTGTACAATACCTTTAAGTTCAGGGCCTCGGTAAGGGAGATCGGCAAGGTTTTCGGTTTGCCCAAAGAGGAGATAGACAAGCTTTCCTCGAGGCAGTTCGCAGAAAAGGACCTGGACCGCTTATCGCATTTGGTGCTGGTTTACAGTAAGTTGATTAAGGGTTTTCCGAATTATCTCGGTATTCATGCCGGCGGTATTCTGATCTCAGAGCAGCCGGTACAAGCCTATACAGCCACTTTTTTACCGCCCAAGGGCTTTTCCACCACCATGTTCGATATGCATACAGCCGAGGATGTGGGTTTGTACAAATTCGATATCCTGAGTCAGCGGGGCCTCGGAAAAATTAAAGAAGCGGTAGAGATCATAAGCCGGAACCATCCGGATCATCCCGAAATAGATATTCACGACATCAAACGGTTTAAAGAAGACGAGAAGATAAAATACCTGCTCAGAAATGCGAAAGCGATCGGTTGTTTTTATGTGGAATCGCCGGCTATGCGTATGTTGCTGAAAAAGTTGCAGGTCGATAACTATATCGGCCTGGTGGCCGCAAGCTCGGTGATACGCCCGGGTGTGGCGAAATCAGGGATGATGCGGGAGTATATACTGCGCTACAGGAATCCGGCCAGAAGAAAAGATGCACATCCTGTTCTGCTGGAGATCATGCCTGAAACCTATGGCGTGATGGTGTATCAGGAAGATGTGATCAAGGTGGCGCATTATTTTGGCGGGCTGAGCTTGGGGGAAGCAGATATGCTGCGGCGCGGTATGAGCGGAAAGTTCAGGTCGCGGGAAGAATTTTTGAAGGTAAAGAATCAGTTTTTTGACAACTGCAAAAACAGTGGCAAAGACGACAAGCTCAGCGCGGAGATCTGGCGGCAGATAGAAAGCTTTGCGGGCTATGCCTTTGCCAAAGGACATTCGGCCTCTTATGCCGTTGAGAGTTACCAGAGCCTGTTTTTAAAGGCCTATTACCCGCTGGAATACATGGTGGCAACCATCAACAATTCGGGTGGATTTTACAGGCCTGAATACTATCTGCACGAGGCCCGCATGCATGGGGCAAAGATCCATCCGCCAGGCATCAATAAATCATATTACCAAAACTACATAGAAGGGAATAATATTTATCTGGGTTTTATGATGCTGTACGCTTTTGAGGCGCAAAATGCAAAAAGGATCATTGCGGAAAGAGAGAAACACGGCTTGTTTGTTGATCTGGATGATTTTATTGAAAGAGTCCCCGTTTCCCTGGAACAGATCACCCTGCTGATCAAGGTAAATGCCTTTCAGTTTACTGGCAGGAACAAACGAGAACTCTTGTGGGAGGCGTATATGAAAGTGAATAAAATACCGATGGAGGAACATGTGCTCACACTTTTTAGATCAGAGAAGATCACCTATAAAACACCCGTTTTGGAAATTTCAGATTTGGAAGATGCCTTTGATCAGATACAGTACCTGGATTTTCCGCTCTGTGATCCCTTTGATCTGCTGGCTGAACCGGTGCCACCCGCTCTTTGTGCAAGAGACCTGGCGGCTTATACAGGAAAGACAGTGACCGTATTCGGCTATTATGTCACGGTAAAGAAAACCCTGACTTCCAAAGGGGAGCTGATGTATTTTGGCACTTTCACAGACAAGAACGGCGATCATATCGATACGGTGCATTTTCCGACGGCAGCAAGAAAATACTTGTTCAGAGGACGGGGGGTTTATAAACTGACCGGCAAGGTTACCGAAGAATTCGACTGCCTGAGCATAGAGGTTGAATGCATGGAAAAATTGTCCATTGTACAGGATCCGAGATATATTGCGTAGAGACGCAATGCATCGTAGAGACGCAATGCATCGTAGAGACGCAATATATCTGCGTCTGTACGCAATGCATTGCGTCTCGATGCGGATGCGGATATTTATAATGATGAAAATTTGATATACGATTTAAAATGGATCAACTGTTTAATAACAAATACAGAATACCTTCCGCCCGTTTGCAAAATTGGAATTATGCAAGTGAGGCGATATATTTTGTTACCATTTGTACAAAAAACATGAAAAATTATTTTGGCGAAATTAATGGATCCATGCAAATCAAAACATTACAAGCCACCAAAATTGGCGAAATTGCCTGTTCTGAATGGTATAGAACCATGGAATTGCGACCTGATATGAATTTGGAATTGGGTGAATTTGTGGTGATGCCAAATCATATCCACGGGATAATTATGATTGGGGCAAATGAATATAATATGCGTCCAAATGCGATGCAATTCGGAGACGCGATGCATCGCGTCTCTACGAATCGATTTGTGCCACAATCCAAAAACCTGTCGTCAATCATTCGCGGATATAAATCTGCCGTAACCGTATTTGCACGAAAGAACAAAATTGATTTTGAATGGCATCCGCGTTTCCACGATCGTATTATCCGTTCAACATTCGAATATAACAACATATCCAATTACATCATAAACAACCCTGCCAAATGGGCGGAGGATAAATTTTATCAGAAAATCAATCCCTTGCGGCGGTAAAAAAAACAATACAGTTATGAATATACAGGAGCGTTCTATAGTGCATATGGATCTGGATACCTTTTTTGTGTCCTGTGAAAGGCTGATAGACAGTAGGTTGAATAATAAACCGGTTCTGATCGGCGGCACGTCTGACCGGGGGGTGGTTGCTTCCTGCAGCTATGAGGCCAGAAAATACGGGGTTCATTCTGCCATGCCCATGCGCATGGCAAAGCAACTGTGTCCGGAGGCGATCGTACTTCGCGGGAATACCGGCATTTATACCAAATACTCGAAAATGGTTACAGATCTTATACAGGAATCGGTTCCGCTGTATGAGAAGTCTTCTATCGATGAATTTTACATCGATCTTACAGGTATGGATAAGTTCTTTGGCTGCCACCGGCTGGCTTCGGAATTAAGGACCAGAATCATCAAAGAAACAGGTTTGCCTATTTCATTTGGCCTGTCTGTGAATAAAACGGTTTCCAAGATTGCCACGGGCGAGGCAAAACCCAATAACCAGTTAAAGATTGATACGGGCACTGAAAAGATCTTTCTGGCACCGCTTTCTGTGCGCAAGATCCCGATGGTAGGGGAAAAGACCTATAACGCCTTATGCGATCTGGGGATAAAACGGATCAGGACCGTTCAGGAAATGCCTGTCGGTATGATGGAAAAAGTTTTCGGGCAGCATGGTACCGGCATCTGGAAAAAAGCGAATGGTATTGATAATTCACCTGTGATCAAATACCAGGAGCGAAAATCGATCTCTACCGAGCGCACCTTTGACAAGGATACCACCGATGTGAACAAACTGTCGGATATTCTCACTGCCATGGCAGAAAACCTGATCTTTCAGCTGCGCCGCGGAAATAAATTGACGGCTTGCATTACTTTTAAGATCCGGTATTCCGATTTTCAAACCTATACCAAACAAAAAATGATCCCTTACAGCGCTGCCGATCACGTGATCTTGCCGGTGGTAATGGACCTGTACAGGGGCTTGTATCAGCGAAGGCAGCTGGTAAGGCTGATAGGAATTAAATTCAGCCATCTGGTAAGCGGCGCGCACCAGATCAACCTGTTTGACGATGATGAAAAGGTGCTCAGTTTATACTGTGCAATGGATAAAGTTCGCGAGCGGTTTGGCGACAGGGCGGTCATGAGGGCTTCCGGCATGGGAGCCAAAAGCATCAGCCGCTGGAACCCGTTTACCGGAGAACCACCTCCACTGCTGGCCAACAGAAGGCAGTAAAAACAAAAGAAACAGATGCTGATCAGATCAATAAAAAGAATATAATTATTTGTTAAAATCGGATAGAGGTTTGAGGTAATATTGTGATAATAGTAAAAATGGCCGTATATTTGTATTATTATTAAGATTAAATCAATTTATTATGAAAATAATTGTTCATTTATTCGTTTTTGTGCTATTCGCAATGGGTGCCCAGGCACAGGAAAAAACAGCGCATACGCTCAGGGTGGGTGATATTTTGGTCATTGATAAGCCTGCAGCCAACAACTATGTACACATAGATCTCCCAAAAGAAAATATAATCCTCAAACAAGGGGGTACTGCAAATTATGAAAGTCTGTATCTGAGCACCGTTGAAGTAGTGCGGGTGAAAGAAAAGAAGGATGGTTCGTTTGAAGTAGTATTAAAAAGAACAGACGGAAAGCAATTTTTCAATGCTTTTCCAACCATAGAAGCCAAGGTTCCGGATGCTTTAAGTTCAGGAGAGCTGCGAAAGTAAAGCTGAAAAGCACAGCTTAACTTAAGTTGAACAAATTCAGAAGTACTGCTGTCGGCATCCCTGATCAACATTCAATCCCGTAACAAATTTTTTAAAAACGAAATAAACAGCCCGATTTTACCCATCGGGAATGTTTGTTTATGCATAGACACAGGATCCGGAGGCACAGAATAATTTTGAAAATTTCCGTAACTTCGTTACAGCAAAGGAACGCAAGATATCTTCCCTAATGGTAATTTTATTAGGGAAAATGGTAACGCAACGGGATTTTTAAACGCATTACAAAAGGCTCATGGGTGTCAGCAGGTAAAGTAAAACTCGGACTGAAGGAAAACTGGCAACAATTTACTATACTGGTGATTGTAAATGCCTTTGTGGGTGGCATGATCGGCATGGAGCGGACTATTTTCCCGCAATTTGCAGAACTCGAGTTTGGCATTGCTTCTAAAACTGCCCTGCTTTCTTTTATAGCCGCATTCGGCTTTACAAAGGCAATTACCAATTACTTTACCGGGCGGCTGGCCAACAAACTGGGGCGCAAAAATCTGTTGCTGATCGGCTGGCTGATCGCTCTTCCGATCCCTTTTATTTTGATGAACGCCGGAAGCTGGAATTGGGTTGTCTTTGCCAATGTCTTGCTCGGTCTGAGTCAGGGTCTTACCTGGAGCAGTACCGTGGTGATGAAAATTGACCTGGTAGGTGAAAAGGAGCGGGGCCTGGCGATGGGCCTGAATGAATTTGCAGGTTATTTTGCCGTCGGCCTTGTGGCTTTTTTTTCGGGTTATGTCGCCAACAGGTATGGGATCACGCCTTATCCCTTTTACATCGGTGTTTTTATTTCTATTTCCGGTTTCCTTCTCACCTTATTTTGGGTTAAAGACACACGGCACTTTGTGAACCAGGAAAGTTTGTCCAACAAATCAGCCCCCCTGAAAAACGTGTTTTTAGAAACTACTTTTAAAGATAAAACCTTAAGCTCTGTAACGCAGGCTGGTTTGATCAATAACCTCAACGACGGTATGATCTGGGGTTTGCTGCCCGTTGTATTGCTTTCCCTGCATTACCATACCGGAAAAATCGGGATCATAACCGCTATTTACCCAACGGTTTGGGGCATCGGACAACTTTTTACCGGAAAAATGTCGGATGTTTATTCAAAAAAGGCCATGTTGTTCTGGGGTATGTTGCTTCAGGGTATTGCGATATTATGCATTCCTGTAAGCAGCCGGTTTATGGAACTGGCCGCCATTTCAACTATACTGGGACTTGGCACGGCCCTGGTGTACCCAACATTTTTATCGGCCATAGCCCAGGCCACAAGTCCGGGACAAAGAGCCGAAAGTATTGGTACTTTCAGGCTTTGGCGAGACCTTGGCTATGCGATTGGAGCCATAATTTCCGGTATTACGGCTGATCTGTTCGGCCTGGATGCCGCCATAATTTTAATTGGAATCCTCACAGTTATTTCATCTATTATCATTAAATTCAGGATGCCGGAAAATAGCTGAGCAGCATAACATGGTGTGTGAGTTTAACAGCTGTTGGAAATCATTTAATAAATCAAAAAATGAACTATTATCGTTTAACCACCGATGAGATCTTCAAACTGCTGGATACCGGCAAAAAGGGCCTGTATGAAGCAATTGCGGAAGAACGGCTCCTGCAGTATGGCAAAAATGAACTGATTCAAAAGAAGAAGGTTTCGCCAGTTGTGTTGTTCTTTAATCAGTTTAAAGATGTGATGATCTTTATCCTGCTCATCGCTGCAATCATAGCCATGGCGGTTGGTGATGTGAACGATGCTATCGTAATTTTAATCATCGTTTTGCTCAATGCGATCATCGGTTTTGTTCAGGAATACAGGGCGGAAAAAGCCCTGGAAGCATTAAAGAAAATGGCATCTTTTAATGCAACTGTTCGCCGTGGTGGGACGATCAGGCAGGTGGCCACATCCGAACTGGTTCCCGGTGATCTTGTTGTGCTCGAAGCCGGAATGCTGGTACCTGCAGACCTGCGCTTAACGGAGACCTATTCACTAAAAATTCAGGAAGCATCCCTCACCGGGGAATCGCAGCCTGTCGAAAAAAATACGGACCTGATCACTGAGGAAAACCCACCTCTCGGAGACCGATTTAATATGGCGTATAAAACAACAGTGGTTACCTACGGACGGGGAGAAGGCATAGTCGTGGCCACCGGTATGGATACCGAAATAGGCCGTATTGCGCAATTGCTGCAGGAGAGCGAGATCAGAACCCCACTCCAAAAAAGACTGGCCGATTTTGGAAAGAAACTTTCCGTGATCGTAATTTTTATCTGCATCATCATTTACGGCGCCGGCCTTTTGCGCGGTGAAGACCCGATCCGTATGCTGCTCACGGCCATTTCGGTGGCGGTGGCAGCCATACCTGAGGCATTACCGGCCGTAATAACTATTGCACTGGCCTTTGGAGCCAAACGCATGGTGCGGCAAAATGCACTCGTAAGAAAATTACCGGCTGTTGAAACGCTGGGTTCTGTTACCTATATCTGTTCAGACAAGACAGGAACCATCACGCAAAATAAGATGACCGTGACCGATATCTGGGTCTCGCCGGAAGCGGAAGGCATACATGATCTTTCTCCGGAACAATTGTTGATCCTCTCCATTGAATTGAACCACGACGTGGTAACCGACGATCGACATGAACTCAAAGGAGACCCTACCGAAACAGCACTGGTTGAATCAGCCAGGAAACATGCCAAATACGACCCGCGCTGGGTAGAAAATTTTAAAAGAGAATATGAACTGCCTTTTGATGCGGATAGAAAAAGGATGACCACCATTTACAAAATGAACGGGCAATGGCTGGTTGTCACCAAAGGAGCCCTGGAAAATATTCTAAAGATTTGCATCAATCCGAATGAAGCAAAAATAAATGAAGCAGCACTGGGTTATGCTGAAAAAGGCAAACGGCTTATGGCTTATGCGATCAAAACTATAGATGACTTGCCAAAAAATAAAGACCTTAGTTACTGCGAGAGCAACCTGCAGTTCCTGGGCCTGCTGGCCATGATCGATCCACCCCGACAGGAAGCGGTTCAGGCTATTGCCGACTGTTATGCTGCTGGCATAACGCCGGTAATGATTACCGGAGATCACCCCATCACAGCCAAAGCTATAGCCCGGGAAACAGGAATTTTGCACAGGGATACCGACAGGATCATCACCGGAGCTGAACTTGCCAATTTTTCAGAAGCTGAATTGGACAAGGAAATAGAGTACATCAAAGTGTATGCACGTGTGTCACCGGAGCAGAAGTTAAATATCGTAAAAGCCCTTCAAAAGAAAAACCATTTTGTTGCCATGACCGGTGATGGAGTGAATGACGCCCCGGCCCTGAAGCGGGCAAATATTGGTATCGCCATGGGTATTACAGGTACAGATGTCTCGAAGGAAGCTGCTGATATGATCCTTTTGGATGATAATTTTGCTACCATCATCCGCGCTGTAAGGGAAGGCCGAAGGATCTTTGACAACATCCGCAAGTTCATCAAATACACCATGACCAGTAACAGCGGTGAGATATGGACCATCTTTCTCGCACCGCTCATCGGTTTGCCCATACCCCTGCTCCCCATTCATATCCTTTGGATCAACCTGGTTACGGACGGACTCCCGGGTTTGGCCTTTGCATCAGAATCTGCGGAGAAAAATATTTTAAAACGCCCACCCAGAAAAACCGATGAAAGCATTTTTGCTGAGGGCATAGGTATTCATATATTATGGGTAGGGGTTCTGATGGGTGCCGTTTGCATCGCCACTCAGGGTATTGCCATCCGAATGGGCAATGACAAGTGGATGACCATGGTATTTACCGTATTAAGTCTTTCACAAATGGGTCATGCCATGGCCATACGAAGCGACTTGCAATCGCTCTTTACCATGGGTATTTTCGGAAACAAGCAGCTGGTTTATGCTGTTCTGCTTACCTTTGCCTTACAGATGGCTGTGATGTATATCCCATTCTTACAAAATGTATTCCATACAAAACCACTGAACTGGATCGAATTGCTGCTTTGCCTCCTGCTTTCCAGTATCGTTTTTTGGGCTGTAGAGATAGAAAAATGGATAAAAAGAACAAAAGTGAAAAAGTGAAATGGCAAAGGTGAATGAGCGTAAAAAATACGATTTTATAATCATCGGCTCCGGTTTTGGAGGATCTGTTTCTGCCCTGCGCCTGGCACAAAAAGGATACAGGGTACTCGTACTCGAAAAAGGAAGCTGGTTCAAACAGGGCGATTTTGCAAAAAGCAACTGGAATCTTAAGAAATGGCTGTGGTTGCCAAAACTGAATTTTTTTGGTATTCAGAAGATCAGTTTTTTTCGCCATGTTTCGGTACTCAGCGGAGTTGGTGTCGGCGGCGGTTCGCTTGTTTATGCCAACACACTGCCCAAACCAAAAAAGCCTTTTTTCCACCAGGGTTCCTGGGCTGGTCTGGCAGATTGGGAAAAGGAGCTGGAACCTTTTTATGACGAAGCCTGGCGCATGCTGGGTGCAGCCGAAAATCCCTATTTTGGCGAGAATGATCTGGCATTTAAAGAACTGGCAAAGGAAATAGGAAAAGAAGATAAATTCAAAACCGTAAGGGCAGCGGTATATTTCGGTGAAAAAGACGTAACCGTACCCGACCCGTATTTCAATGGCGAAGGACCTGACAGAACAGGTTGTATATTTTGCGGCTCTTGTATGACAGGCTGCAGACACAATGCCAAAAACACGCTCGATAAGAATTATCTGTACCTGGCTCAAAAGCTGGGAGCAGAGATCATAGCGGGTGTTGAGGTGACCGATATCATAGATACAGGGAATTCCGGAGGTAAAATGGGATATCAAATAAAGGGAAAAGTTCTGGGCGGGGCGTCCGGAGGTGCGAAAGTACTTGAAGCGAATAGTGATGGAATTATCTTGTCCGGAGGTGTTTTAGGAACCATCCCCTTGCTATTGAAACAAAAAGAAAAAAACCTCCCGGCCTTAAGTGACCGTCTGGGGGAAATGGTGAGAACCAACAACGAAGCCCTGATCATGACTACTTCGATCGACAAGAACAGGGATATGTCTGATGGAATTGCCATCGGATCGATTTTGGAAACAGATGAAAACACGCACGTTGAGCCGGTTCGGTACGGTCACGGTTCCGGTTTCTGGAGGCTGCTGGCCATGCCCATGGTCACCGAGAAAAATTTCTTTCTGCGCCTGGTGAAGCTTTTGTTCATCCCTTTCACGGCTCCGCTGAGCTGGTTTAAAATTTTCACTTCCGGCGATTTTGCCAAACAAACCTCGGTCATCCTATTTATGCAGCATGTAGACAGTACTTTAAAACTCAGGAAAGGTATTTTTGGATTGAAAACAGAAGTAACTGCAGGCAAAAATCCAACAGCTTTCATACCGGAAGCTCATGAACTGGCCCGTAAGTTTGCTAAAATAGTCAAGGGAAAACCGCTGGTCATGTTCACAGAAACCCTGACCGGTATACCCTCAACAGCCCATATACTGGGTGGCTGTGTAATTGGAAAAAATGCAGAAAATGGTGTGATCGACAAAACACATCAGGTTTTTGGCTATAAAAATATGTATGTTTGCGACGGTTCTGCCATCTCAGCAAATCCGGGCGTAAATCCCTCCCTGACCATAACTGCCATGAGTGAGCGTGCCATGAGCTTAATTCAAAAGAAAGTTTAAAACAGATCAAAAATAATGAGAATACTAGCTTTGTTCATGATGCTTATTTTTCTTGCATGGGCTTGCAAAGACCAGACCGCAAAGGATGCGGGTCAGTCTGAAATAAAAGAGGGCAAGAAGAAATTAACACTGTTTGTCGGTGCGGCCTCAAAACCCCCTACAGAAGAGATTATCGCACTTTTTGAAAAGCAAACCGGCGTGGAAGTTGAAGCCAATTTTGGCGGCTCAGGTTATGTGCTGTCCCAGATGAAACTGGCTAAAACAGGAGATATCTATTTTCCCGGTTCTTCAGATTTTATGGAAAAAGCAAAAACTCAGGGCCTTGTTTATTCTGAAACAGAGCGCATTCCCCTGTATCTGGTGACGAGTATCAATGTTCAAAAGGGAAACCCTAAAAATATTCATACATTAAAAGACCTTTTGAAACCGGGTCTGCGGCTGGCCATAGCAAATCCCGAAAATGTATGTGTGGGTACCTATGCGGTAGAAGTAGTTGAAAAAAACCTGAGCCCTGCTGAAAGAGCTCAATTCCGCAAGAACCTGGTGAACTATACCGAAAGTTGTGACAAAACGGCTACGGTTGTTGCGATGAAATCTGTGGATGCCGTTATTGGCTGGGAAGTTTTTCAATACTGGAATCCTGAGGAGATTGAAACAATTGACCTCAAACCAGCGGAGATCGTCAGGGTGGGTTATATTCCCATAGCGATTTCCAAATACAGCCAAAATACAGCACTGGCTCAGCAATTCATCGATTTTATTATGGGAGACGAAGCAAGGTCTATCTTTAAAAAATATCGTTATTTTACAAGCCCGGAAGAAGCATTTGAGTATATTGGTGAAGTTAAACCTGTAGGGGGAGTTTACAATTTGCCAAAAGAGTGGATCTTGGAGTGATCTTATGCCATTCAGGGTTTAAATTTTAAGGATGAAGAATCATTTTATTTCGTTTCGTTATACCATTTCTGTTGTCGGAATTTCGCTGATCTATGTGATTCTGATCGCTTCACTGTTCTGGTTTTACGACAAGGAAAAATTTGTTGAGATCCTCAGTTCCGACAGAACCCTGTATTCCCTGAAACTAAGCCTTATTTGTGCGACCGTCGTGGCTCTCATATCGACCATTCTGGCCATTCCGGCAGCTTATGCGCTCAGCCGGTACAATTTCCCCTTAAAGAATGTAATGGACACCCTGCTGGAACTGCCCATGATCGTTTCTCCGGCTGCCCTGGGAGCCATGATACTCATATTTTTTAATACCCGGTATGGTTCCTATATCCAGGAACATACGGTACAAGTGGTGTTTTCGATCGCCGGTATTCTTATTGCTCAGCTGGTAACTATTTTGGGTATCTCCATACGGCTGATCAAGGCCGTGATGGATGAGATTCCGCTGAGATATGAGCATATAGCCCGCACCCTGGGAGCAACACAATGGAAAGCTTTCCGGACGGTAACCCTGCCGCTTGCGAAGAAAGGGATCCTTGCCGCTTATTTGCTGGCCTGGGCCAAAGCGATCGGCGAGTTCGGAGCAACCATAACCGTTGCCGGTTCTATGCCTCTGAAAACGGAAACGCTCCCGACAGCCATTTATCTCCGCCTGGCTTCTGCCGATATTGAAGGATCCGTAGTGCTCATTTTAATTATCGTAGCGATCGGAATTTTCACCTTAACCATCTTTCGCCTGCTCGGCCATTCCAAAATCGTATGATCAGCCTGAAAAATATTCAATACAAAGCCGGAGCCTTTTCCCTGGACGGAATTGACCATACATTTGAAACGGGCCGATTTCATATCGTACTGGGCCCCAGCGGTAGTGGTAAAAGTCTGTTGCTGGAAATTATTTCAGGTTTGCTGGCACCTGATTCCGGGACAATTTTACTGAATGGAGCGGATATAACCGACCATTTGCCTGAACAGCGACATATTGGCTATCTTCCACAGGACAATGTTTTGTTTCCGCATCTGGATGTAAAAGAAAATATCGCCTACGGTTTGCGCATCAAAAAGCAAAAGGACGATAATTACATAAAAGAAATAGCCGAAAAACTCGAAATCACCCACTTATTGGACAGGAAAATTCAGCGGCTCAGCGGGGGGGAGATGCAGCGGATCTCGCTTGCGCGAAGCCTGGTGGCCGGAAATAAGGTCTTGCTTTTGGACGAACCCACATCATCCCTGCACCACTCGCTAAAAAATGAATTGTGCTATTTGCTTGGTGAAATTCAGGAGCAGTTTAATCTCACCGTCATCATGGTAACACATGACATTGAAAGTGCCTTTATGCTCGGTCATACGATAACATTTTTAATTGACGGAAAAAAACACCAGACGTTCAGCAACCTGGAGAATAATTTTACTCCTTATAATTGGGAGGTTGCCAAATTCCTGGGGATCAAAAATATATTTGAAGGCATGGTCAGATCAACCGGCATATTATCCCGCATTGACTGTAAGACTCTGGACATGGAAATTTCGGTTGAAGGTAATGAAGATCTTAAGGAGGGGCAAAGCATTGTTTTTGGGATCAAAGCTGAGGATGTGCGGATCATTTTACCGGAGCGAATTGCTGAATACACAAATGTACCCAACAGAATCACGGGGTTGATCAGAAAAATCTACCGAAGGGCTCATTTTTTAACCCTACTTTTTGTTCCGGACCAGGGGGAGGTAATTATTGAAGTGCAATACCCGCTTACCAAAGCAAACAAGATTAGGTTGGTGGAAGGGATGGCGCTGGAAATTATGCTCAAACCTGACAGAATTTTTATTTTACATTGAAAATCAAATTAAACATATCATGAAAAGTTTACTATTTTTTACCACCTTGATTTTTTCGGTACTGACTTCCAGTGCACAGGACATAACCGGAGACTGGTACGGGGTTTTAAAAGTTCAGGGAACACCCTTAAGACTGGTTTTTCACGTTACCAAACCAGCGGGTGTTTACAGTGCTACCATGGATAGTCCTGATCAGGGGGCAAAAGACATTCCGGTATCAAAGACCTCTTTTGAAAATGGCAAAGTAATTTTTGAAATCGCCAGTGCAGGTGTTGTTTATGAAGGGATATTGAAAGATAAAAGCATTGAAGGTGTTTTCAGGCAGCGCGGCCAGGAACTCCCCCTTAACCTGTCCGGAGAGCCGATCGAAAAGCAGGTCATGAAAAGACCTCAGGAGCCTGCTAAACCATTCCCATATCATTCCGAGGAAGTGGAATTTAAAAATACCGCCGCCAACCTCAGCCTGGCAGGAACTTTAACCTTGCCGAATACCCAGGGCAATTTTCCTGCCGTCATACTGGTTACGGGAAGCGGCCCTCAGAACAGGGATGAAGAAGTATACGGACACAAACCCTTCCTGGTTTTGGCCGATCATTTGACCAGAAATGGCATAGCCGTACTCCGCTATGATGATCGTGGGAATGGAAAATCTACCGGGGATTTTAAGGCAGCTACAACGGCAGATCTGGCCACAGATGCCGAAAGTGCCATTGCCTATTTGAAAACCAGAAAAGAGATCAATAAAAATGCGATCGGTATGGCCGGCCATAGCGAAGGAGGGATGATTGCAGCCATGATCGCATCGAAGACCAATGATTTGGGTTTTGTTGTTCTGCTTGCGGCTCCGGGCTTAAGGGGAGACAAGGTTTTATTGCTGCAACAGGAATCCTTTGCAAAAGCTTCTGGGGTTTCGGAATCAGAAATCCAAAGAAACAGAGGTATCAACGCTGTGGCCTTTGAGATCGTACTCACTTCAAAAGACCAAAAGAAGATGGAGAATGAACTCAATACCTATTTAAGAAATGTGCTGCAGAATGACAAAAAAATTGTTCTACCCGAAGGAATGACCATGGATGCCTATGTGGCCAGTCAGATGAATCAGGTTATGAGTCCCTGGATGCAGTATTTTTTGCGATATGACCCTGTTCCCGCTCTGGAAAAAGTTAGCTGCCCTGCACTCGCACTTTTTGGAGAAAAGGATCTGCAGGTTCCACCAACAGAAAATGCCCTTGCAGTTGAAAATGCCTTCAAAACCGGAGGAAATAAAAACGCGATCGTAAAAACGATTCCGAATCTCAATCATTTGTTCCAGAATTGCACGACTGGTTTGCCAAAAGAATACGGGGATATTGAAGAAACCTTTTCTCCGGTAGCTTTGGATGAAATAACAAGTTGGATAAAAAGCCAGACTAGATAGGGCCGTAAAAGTTATTATAGTCATGTTGTTCTAATTCAGCTGTGGCAAATTGCTTTGCGTATTTTTCAGCACAATGATCATCATTTAATTCTTTTTAATAAAATAAATTTCTATGCAACTCAGGGATAAACACACAGCAGACAAACCCGTTTCAGCAAGCCTGCTCTTTAAAGGTGAAGAGGGAACTTCAGCCACGGCATTACAAATTCTAAAAGGACAACAGCTGAAGGAGCATCTTACCAAGGTTCCGGCTTTGCTGGTATGCATAACCGGCAAGGTTGTTTTTGGAAATGAAAAGGGAGTAAAGGAAACCCTTTTTTCAGGTGATTACATACACATAGAAACTCTGGTAAAACATTGGCTTGATGCTTTGGAGGACAGCCAGCTGATCCTTATTAAGTAAAACCAAAACCAGGTCGGGAAAAATCGGTATTACATGACAATCACTGAGTATTTCCCTACAACATGCCGTTCTTTTCCTTTTACAAGATCAATGATATCCTGATCTTTTTTGTCTGAATCAATTACTTCATTATTGATTACAAGTATATACTGCTTGATTTGATTTTTCAGAAGGGCATCTTTTTTTAGATACTTCAAAGCTATGACCCAATAATACATCCAGATTATCTGCCCTTTTTAATTTGTACATATAGGTGGTTGATATCTGTTTTTCGGCACGGACTTTCTTAATCTCCTTGGAAAGATTGGCATAACCGATATACGAATTAACTTCCGGCAAGGACCAGGAAGCAATAAAAAGGGTAATCAATAATCCAATTGCCAATAAATTGAGGGCTCTGTACAGATCTTTCTTTCTGTGCAGAAAATAGAGAGCGCAAATGGATAAAATACTAAGTACTGTAACACCGAGTACGACAAACGGTTGTTTCAAAACTGCGTTTTCTTCAGCAAATATGAAGTATAAAAGAACAAAAATGGAAATGGAAAATAGAAATGCAGGTAAGGCGACAGTTATGGCGAGCCATCGATTCCATTTAAATTTTTGCAATAAGAGTGCTGTGAGGTAGATAATAAAAGGAAATGCAGGTGCCAGATAAATCTGGATCTTGGAGCTGACAAGAGATAGCATTACAAAAATAACGAGGATCGTTGTAAGAAAAAATCGTTCCAGATCAGTTTTAATTTGTCGTTTAACTACTGAATGGAGCAGTACACCAAAAATGAGCAATGACCAGGGTGCCAGGGAATACCAGAAAGAGACCATATAATAATAAAATGGCTCTTTGTGGTGAAAAGTATTTATACCGCGATTAACCGTTTGGTGGAAAAGCAGGTTATTGAGGTATTCCGGACCACTCTCAAAATATACACCAAAGAACCAGACAGAACAAAGAAAAATCAAGATGAGCCAGGTTTTCCAACCCCAATAGAATTTTATAGTTCGTAATTTTTTTTCAAAAATAAGGTAGCCGATGCTCACAAGAAGTGGTATTAACAAACCAAAGGGCCCTTTGGAAAAAATAGCCATAAAGACATAAAACGGAAATAGATACACATCCCATTTCTTGCCTTTTTGCTTGTACATGCTGTAAAAAGTTTTTAAGGACAATACAATAAACATGCACATCAGCATATCCATTCTGATTACCAAGGCTGCTCCCAAAAACAGGCCGGAAGTCAATAACATCAGTTGGGCCGAAAGCCGGTTTGCGGGATTCAATTCATCTTTGACCCAATGGTCCATGATATTTATTATGACCAGGGCCGGCAGAAGCGAACCCAATGCCAGAAACCACATCTAATGACTACCCAGGAGCAATTTTGATACCATTATAAACCACAGAAAAAGGGGCGGCTTGTCGGCATAGGGAATTCCGTGGTTGGTAAAAGTAAAAAATTGTCCGTTGCGCAATGCCTCATCGGCTATGCTCAAATATCGCAATTCATTTAAAGGGGTAAAATCCCTTAAAAAAATAAGCGGAAGCGCAGAAACGATAACAAGTAAAGGAAAATAACTGTTTTTTATTTTCATTTTTGCAAAGTTCTTGAATGTTAACAGAACAGTCGATTCTGTTCCTTCCCTATTCTTATTTTATGATCTTTAAGAATTTAATCCATAACGAACTTAAACGAAAATGCGATCAAATTTGCCGAGAAACTGGTATCCCTGTCGTATTTGCTGTATTCCAGGTCTATGCTTTTCAAACCAAATTTCCAGAGATGTGATTTGGTGAAAATATCTGTGTACCGTAATCCTAAGCCATATTGATTGGCATCAAAAGCTGAAAGGTCATAATCTGAAGTATAATAGGTATCTGTAGATAAATGCTCATTATACGGCGCAAAATAATCAGCCTGGGTTTGTGTGTAATACCTGAAAGATGGATACAGCGTAAATTTTCCATACAATTTTATAGGAAGCTCAATTTTGGCTGTATGCGAATCAATACCCCAATCATCTGTATAATAGCGGTAATAGGTTCTCACGGTCAGATATTCATTGATGTAGTAGTTCAGATTTGCTCCGACAGCAATTTTTGTTCGGGTATCTGGCAACTGTTCCACATCATCTGCAAGCACGAAATTCTCAACTTTAATATCTTCAAAATCAGCAAAATATACACGTTGGTATGGAGTTGACAGCAGGCCGTCCTGCCTGACAAGATCCAATGAAATCAATCCCTGCATTTTTTTTGTCAAGATCTGTGAAACGGTCAGGCCTGCAGAATAGGAATTTCTCTGCCCACTGTCAAATCCGGTAAAAACAGGATTGTAATTCGGTATACCTGAAAAATCGTAATCGTCATCATCGCCTTCATCATCGTCATCACCATTATCACGAAACTCGATGGGGTATAACAGATCCCAGGTATCTAAAAATACATTCGCATTTATTGACACTTCTGTGTTTTTTTCATTGAATAGCATGGTATAACTTCCCCCGAAACCAAAGGAAAAGTAATCGTATTCCGAGGCGAAGGAGGCTTTGGCACTCCAAATCCTGTTCCTGTCATCTGAACTGTGGGAATAACTCGCTGTAGCTCCTACCCAAACATCGCTGGAAGAGGCTCCGGACGAGGCCTGAAAGGGATCTGCGGGCCCATCACCATCAAAAGGATTGATATTGCTGGAAGAAGCAGAAGAATAGGCAGAAATTCCGGCTTCAACAGAAAGTACATCATCCGCATTCATCGGTACGGATACAACTATAGTAGGAGCAAAATCTGTGAGTTCTTCTGTACCAATACCGCCTGTAACGGCAGCATTATCCCCGTCCTGTGAATAAAAACTACCCAGGAAATCAACTTCCGTTTGTTCCAGTACCTTTTTTTTGTAAGTTGAACCTGTTTCCTGAGCAGCGCCGAAACTAACGGCCAGCAAGAATATACTTAGAATAAAAAATTTCATCTGTATGTTTTTTTAGTATTAAAATTATATAGCATGCTGTGAATTAATTGCAGCCGCAACCTCCGCCGGTTTTGCCTCCGTTAGCACCTGAAGCCGCCTCCCGATAAGCCTGAAAATTTGTTTTAAACCGTTCCACACTTCTGGAATTCAGTTCCATATCGGGGTCGCTCAAGGCAACCTTTTCGTATTCCTTCACGGCAGTGCAGGATTGCAGAGCCATGAGTACAACAATTACAATTAAAAGTTTTTTCATTTTTTTTATACTAAAGGATTTGTTTTTAATTTGAATCTTATTATAGTTTTAGTGCTTATGATAAGTGACGTGGATTTTTATAAAAATTGTTTTTTAACTTTTTAATTAGTTAATCATCCTCCTTCTCTTCATAGTCTGAAACTTCTTTGTTTGCGTTCGCTGTTGTTCCGTTAAAATCAGCTCTTAATTCAGTATGTCTTATTTCACCACCCGTTGTTCCGGTTTGTTTGGCAAAAAACAGGGCTGCAATTGCAAAGACCAATACAAGCAATGAAAGTGTTTTTGCAAAGGCCTTCTTTTTCCAGTTGGCCCAAAGCCCAATTAAGGCAATGCCACCCAACAAATAAGACAATACTGCAAAAGTTTCGGCGGCTTCTTCATGAATTTTTATAAACTTTTCATCAATACCCTGTATATTTTCTATTACTTCTTCTGCGCCTTCGCCGGTTGCAAATGCCGGAATGGTACCTAAAGCACCCAAGATAAAAATGAAAAAAGCCGTTCGTTTGATTATTTCGGAACTCAAAATAATACCTGCCAGCAAAACTAAAATTCCTACTATAGGAATTATTATTGGTAAGTGGTTGAATACTAAGTGAAAATGTGCTTCATTCATGTTTTTATGTGTATAAAAGATTAAATTTTAACCTGCCAGTGAAACTCCTATGAATCTTCCAATACCAAAGGTAATTGCTGCCGCAATCAAACCAAAAACGACCTGTCTGGTCCCTGAGAACCAGACACTTTTTCCGGTAAAAAGGGTGATTGCCGAACCAATACCAAACAAACCGATGGCACTTAAAAGTGCACTGAATAAAATTGCCCGCAAACCACCCAAAAAGAAAAACGGTATTACAGGTATTATGGCACCAATCGCAAACAGTACAAAAGATGTAATAGCGGCTTCCATAGCCGAACCTTTCAGATCTTCTGCATTGATACCTAATTCTTCTTTTACCAATATTTCATGGGCGTGTTCCTGATTACCTATTATATCTTTCGCCATTTTCATCGCCTGCATTTCTGGTATCCCTTTGGAAATGTAAATAAGAGCAAGTTCTTTCTCTTCACCTTCGGGATTGCTCTCCAGTTCTTCCAATTCCAATTGCATCTGATTTTCGAAAAGTTCCTGTGAACTTTTTACCGAGATCCACTCTCCCAATGCCATGGATAGGGCACCTGCCAACAATCCGGCGAGGCCTGTGAGCAGCACTTCACTTTGACCGCTCGTAGCACCGGCAATTCCCATCACCAGACTGAAATTTGAAACCAAACCATCGTTACCACCTAAAACGGCTGCTCTCAATGCGTTTCCACCAACAGAACGGTGTCGTTTTTCGAATCTCGCCAGGTTTGAGCCGGAGACATTTTTATAGTTGTTGAGTATGTTTTTTAAGATGGTAACATGGGCAGTATCAGAGATCGAGTTTGCTGTTGCGGACTTTTTTCTCGCATTTAAAATGGATGAGGAAATACTTTTCTCAGTATCCAGCAATACCCCTAATACATAATCATATCCAAAAATTTTACCGATCCGTACCAAGATCTTTGCACGTCTTGAGGGAGAGGGCAAATCCTTTATGTTTAATTTATTCTTGTTAGCAAAAGCTATGGCATGGCTTTGCTCAATTTCGCCCATTTGGCGAAAAACCTCGGCCACATTATTATCTTCTTCATTGTCTGCAAGCGTTTTGTACAAAAAACTTGCATCCACTTCAGTTTGTATGCTTTTTAAATTGATCATTCCATTACTTTTATTGTTATCAGCAATGACTTTTTAAGTAAGCCCTAATACATTACTTGAACTATTTTTCATTGGGTTTTAATACAATATTGTTTGAGGTATGCACTTTATTATTTACGTCCACCAATATACATTCCACTCCTTTTAACTGATTTATAAAATCCAGTCCAACCTCAACACCCATAACGGTTACCGCGGTTGCCAGAGCATCAGCCAGTTCAGCTGAACTGCACAAAACTGAGGCACTTACAATACCCTGGGCGGGATAACCTGTTCTCGGGTCGATGATATGGGCATAACGGATATTGTCAAAGACTACAAATTTCTCGTAGTTTCCTGAAGTAACAATGGCTGAATTATCAATGGGCAGCCAGGAAAAGGCTTTTTCTTTATTCAGTGGGTTGGTAATGGCCACCATCCAGCTTTCGCCATTGGGCTGTTTGCCCCAGGTATTCATATCGCCGGAGGCGTTGATAATGCCTGCCTGGGCACCTTTTTGTATAAGAAGTGCCTTTGCCTTATCGGCGGCATATCCTTTTCCAATCGCGCCAAAGCCAATCTTCATTCCGGCATCCTTTAGAAAAACAGAGTTGTCCTGTTCATTTAATATAATTTTTTTATAACCGATCTTTTCTACCGATTTCTTGATTTCTACTTCTGTCGGCTTTTTGGTCATGGAGCCATCGAACTTCCAGATCTTGTCCATGGATGCATAACTGATATCAAAGGCGCCACTTGTAAGTTCAGAGATTTTTATCGACCGGACTATCAGATCAAAAACTTCTTTGTCGACTTTTACCGGTTTTATACCTGCCTGACGGTTGATTTCTGAGACTTGGGTGGTTGGAACCCAGTCAGAGATGAGTTTTTCTATCCTGCTGATCTCGGCCACAGCCATGTCCATATAACTATTTCCTTCGGCTTCATTATTAGCCACCACAGTGATATCAAAACGGCTGCCCATCAGTTTGAGGGTTCGTTTATACACTTGTTGCGCCTCTGAATTGGCCTGAAACAATATAAAAAATGCGATCAGAACAGCTCTCATGATTTCTTTTCAAAGGATTTGAGTTCATCAATATATGCTTCCGGGCTGGTTTTTTTATATCCCATTTCACCCAAAACATTCCCCTCTTTATCCAGTACAACTACGAATGGGAAATAACCGCTTTTGTTGTACTTCTCAGCGAGCTGGGCATTTTGTTTTTTTATGGCCTCATCCGGCTGGTTTTCCTTTTTCCTCGGAAAATCGGCTTTCAGCATAACAAAATGTGGTTCACCCAATGTTTTAAAAGTATCCGTACTCCATATTTCCTTATCCAGTTTCATGCAGGGTGCGCACCAGTCGGTACCCTGAAAGACGAGGACAATATTTTGATTTTTTTCAGCAGCCTGTAATTTGGCCTCTTCAAAATTGGTCAGCCATTGTTGCGCAAAGCTGAGATTGCTGAACATGACGAACAGCACGAAAAAATAAAATGTTTTCATTTGTTTAGTGAATATTAAGGTGACAGATCTATTAGGTAGAAGTAGAAGCGATATGTAGAATTTGATGTTCAAAGCTAAAATAATATTTTATTTGGTTGTATATATTAATGTTAAAATTTAATTAAAATACTTAATTCCTTAACAGTTTATATGCGGGTTATTTATTATTAGATATTCAATTATAAAAAAAAATTAAATCGGTGGTTCTTTATTCATTTATTAAATTAAATGCTCCTTTGACCAGGAACATATCGGTCGGTTTGAAAGTGTTTCCATTGCTGATTTCAGTATATGCGTTCTGTGTTTCACCAACCTGTACTTCTCTTTTTTCAAAAGAATGGGTCTCTTTGTCTGAATTTGTTTGCAACAGCACAAAATGTTTGTCGTCAATATTTACCACTCCGGCTTCAGGCAGTGCGGTCACCAAATGACTGGATGTAAGGATTTCTGCTTCCACATACATCCCCGGAGCGAAGTTGTTTTTTTGCTCTTCTTTTTTTAAGTGCCCGTGAATCGTTGCCGTGCGACTTTCATTGTCGATAGACTTGCTGATCAGATGCACCACAGCTTCATATTGCTCCGTCGGTTTATTTTGTAACCGAAAACGGATAACTTGTCCGATCTTTATTTCGGGAAAATCATTTTCAAACACCTTTAATTCTAGATGGAGATGTTCGTTGTTGGTTATGGTTACCGCAACATCCGAGGGATTCAGGAACATTCCCTTTTCTGCTCTCACCCCGCTTATAAATCCGCTGATGGGAGCAGAGACACTAATGGTCGATTGCATATTGTTTTCTGATATTTTGTCCGGATTGATATTCATCATTTGCAGGTTTCGCCTGAGCGATTCGTATTTTGCCGAAGTAACTTTGAACTCGCTCTCGGCTTTCATAAAGTTTTTCTGTGAGGTTACATTATCGGACACCAGGCTTTTCTGTCGCAGGTAATCACTTTTCAGGTAAGCCAGCTGTCCTTTAGCCACCAAATAGTCCTCCTGCATTTTTAAATAATCCGGATTTTCAAGGGTGAACAGCAATTGTCCTTTTTTAATTTCCTGGCCCGGTAACAGACTGATCTGTTTCACATAGCCACCGAAATAGGCACTTACAGAGGCCTTATTTTCAGGTGGTACATCAAAAATACCGGTTGTTTTAACAACCTGTGAAAATTCCTTCTTTTTTAAGGAGTCGAGTTGCATTCCGTTAAACGAGAACTGGGTCGAGGTGATCACCAATCCTTCTGTTCCATTATTTTCATCAAGTATGATATTTTCTTTTGTCGCATCTTTTGACGAACAGGAGCTCACAAGCAGGAACAATAAAAAAAGAAGTCCCGGTATCAGCTGGTTTGTATTTTTCAGTTTTCTCATCATCAGTGAATTAAATATCTGGCTTCTAAAACAGTAAGATCGTATTCTTTAAGGTTGTTGAGGTAATCCATTTCTATTTTTTTTGCGTTTTCCAACAGCAAGACAAATTGTAAAAAATCAATTTCACCATTTTGAAAGGCCTTTTCAGCATGGGTAAAAAGTTCTCTGGCTAGTTTTTTTCCTTCCTGCTCGTAATAGGCAATACCCTCCCGGTGTTTCTCCAGATCCGACATCAGCGCCTGGTATTTTGCCATTAATGCGATCCGGTAATTTTCAAGTTCATTGTCAATGATGTACTGCTCAATTTTTGCAGCGTTTATCTGAGACTTCTGCTTGCCAAACCAAAGCGGGAAAGCAAGTCCGAATTCAAATCCGTTATAAACCTTAGCGTTTTGGGCGTCATTGGTACCCTGAAAAAAAGAAAACTGCAAATCGGGCAGCAGGCGCTGTTTTTCCAGGGACAAACTCTGTTCGCTTAACTTTTGTGCATTTTCATAATACAAAATTCCCGGGTTATTTTCGGGGTCAAAACTGACCGGATCCAATTGATACAGGTCGATATCAGGAACAGTTATCGTTTCTTTGGATTGTAAAAGCCTGTTTAGTTCCAGGTAAGCTTTTTTTACACTTTCCGTACTCTGTTTGTAAAGAATGCCAATTTCCTTGTGCTTGGATTCGGCAGCAAGTGTTTCCAGATAATTGGTCTCTCCTTCCTCATAACGGCGTTTGGCAGAATAGGCAAAACGGTTGTAAAGACTGTCCAGAAAGACGTAATTTTTTTGTATGTTCTGTGTGTAGACCACCATGATATAGGCCTTGGAGACTTCCTTGGACAGCATTTGTTTGCTGATGGAATACTCCTGTTCGGCCATTGCGATCTGACTTTTCTGAAGTTTTCTCTGGGCGCCGTAAATAGTTGGAAACTGCAGGGCTTGGTTTATTCCCCAAACTTTGATCGGTTCTCCGTTTTCGGCAATATTGTTCTCGTCAAAATTATAGTATAAGTGGGTCTTATTGATATCATAAGCGCTGCCCAACAGTCCCCGCTGCTTTTCTACTTTTCCTTCAGAAGCGAGTAAACTTTTGTTGTTTTCCAGGGCAATGCCAATGGCTTCTTCCATGGTAACCGGTCTTTCCTGCGCCATTAGGGAAACGGGCAGAATCAACATAAAAAGGCCAAGTACTCCTTTGTTTATTTTGACTTCCCTGGGTTTTCCTTTGCGGTCAAAAAGGGCATAAAGTACCGGAAGAACCAGCAAGGTAAGGGCTGTAGCGGAGATCAGGCCACCAATAACCACGGTTGCCAAAGGTCGCTGTATTTCTGCTCCGGCAGAGGAAGAAATGGCCATGGGCAGAAAGCCAAGCGCTGCTGCCGCTGCCGTGAGTAATACGGGTCTTAAGCGATCACGGGTTCCCATGATGATCCGTCTGTTGATATTTCTCACTCCATGTGCTTTGAGTTCCTTAAAATGTTCTATAAGTACGATGCCGTTTAATACAGCGATTCCGAAGAGGGCAATAAATCCTACTCCTGCAGAAATGCTGAAAGGCATTCCCCGGGCATAAAGCAGTAAAATACCGCCCACTGCAGAAAGCGGTATGGCAGTAAATATTAGGAAGGCATCTTTAAAGGAATCAAACGCAAAATGGAGCAGGATGAATATAAGGAGCAGTGCTATGGGTACGGCGATCATTAAACGGTTTCTTGCACTTCGGAGATTTTCAAATTGTCCGCCATAGTCAACAGTATAACCAATCGGAAGTACGACGTCTCTTTTGATGATCGTCTGAACGTCCTTTACAACCGATTCCAGATCCCGGTTCCGCACATTCACACCAACCACAATGCGGCGTTTGGTATTGTCGCGCGATATTTTGGCGGGACCTTTGGTATAGCTGATCTTGGCGAATTCGCTCAGGGGAAGGGCACTGTTATCAGGCAACCTGACCGTGGCTGATGCGATGTTTTGAATGTCCTGACGGTGGTCTTCATCAAAACGGAGCACCAGGTCAAATTGTTTCTCCCCTTCAAATACAGTTCCGGCCGATTTGCCCGCAAAACCCGTGGTGATGATGTTGTTCAGATCCTCAACATTCAGACCGTATTTTGCGATTTTTTGCCGGTCATATACAACCGACATCTGGGGTAATCCTGCAATTTTTTCTACAGTGATATCGGCAGCACCTTCCACATCCTGAATGGCATTTTGAATTTCCTGCGCTTTTTTGTAAAGCACATCCAAATTATCTCCAAAAATTTTAATGGCCAGGTCAGCTCGTACCCCGGTGATCAATTCATTAAATCGCATTTCTATGGGTTGGGTAAATTCATATTCAATTCCCGGAATTGCAGAAAGCGCTTCCTTAAACTTATCTGCCAGATCATCCTTGGTTTTTGCTGTTGTCCAATCTTTAATAGGCTTTAACTTGATGATGATGTCACTTTCTTCCATTGACATGGGATCAGTTGGTACTTCAGCTGCCCCGATCCGGCTGACCACCTGATCTACTTCCGGAAATTCCTTTAATATTTTTTCAATTTTTGTAGTTGTTTCTATGGTTTTAGATAGGGTTGTTCCTGTTTTCAATACAGGTTGAATAACAAAATCTCCTTCATCGAGTGTGGGTACAAATTCACCACCCATTCTCGAAAAGAGGAGTGCAACGAGCATTAAAAGCATTACAGCCAGGCCCAGCACCAGTTTTTTTTGTCGAAGCGCCCAGACAATTGTTGGTTTGTAGCTCTTTTCCAAAAAATGGATCAGTCTGGAGGAGAGTGTGACTTGACCAGCTTTGGCTGGTTTTAAAAAAATAGAAGAAACGACAGGCACATAAGTGAAGCACATGCTCATGGCACCGAGTATGGCAAAGCAAAAAACCAGTGCCATAGGCCGGAACATTTTTCCTTCAACACCGGTAAGGGAGAGTATGGGTATAAACACAATAATTATAATCAGCTGCCCAAAAACGGCAGAATGCATCATTTTAGAAGCTCCCTGAAATGTGATCTTATTGATCAGTCCCTGTTGCTCGGTTTTAGGTAAAGAAAGTATCTGAGTCCGCTGGGCAGTGATCTTAAAGGCAATGAATTCTACAATGATCACGGCCCCGTCAATAATGATTCCAAAGTCGATTGCACCCAGGCTCATCAGGTTGGCATCCACACCAAAAATATACATGAGCGTTAAGGCAAAGAGCAGGGTAAGCGGGATAACAGAAGCCACCACGAGTCCGGCGCGAAGGTCTCCCAATAAGATCACAACTACAAAAATAACGATCAAACAACCCAGTATGAGATTTTCGGCAATGGTAAAGGTGGTTTTTCCGATGAGCTCACTGCGTTCGAGAAAGCCGTTGATATAGATCCCTTCAGGAAGTGAACCCTGAATTTCAGCTATTCTTGATTTTACTGCGCCAATAACTGCTTTGGAATTTGCATTTTTGAGCATCATGATCTGCCCGAGCACTTTTTCACCTTCCCCGTTTCCGGTTATGGCTCCAAAGCGGTTTGCTTTTCCAAAACCTACTTTTGCCAGGTCTTTTACAAAAATGGGTGTTCCGTCTCTGTTCTCAACAACTATGTTTTCAATATCGCTCAAAGAACCAATTAACCCTTGTCCCCGAATAAAATAACTTTCATTGGTCTTTTCTATATACCCGCCTCCGGCAACACTGTTGTTGTTTTCCAGTGCAGAAAAGACCTCGCTGACAGAGACATCCATTGCCCGAAGGCGTTCAGGGTTTATTGCCACCTCATATTGTTTGAGCTCTCCTCCCCAGGTATTTACCTCTACCACTCCCGGTATACCGGAAAGTCTCCGTTTTACATCCCAATCCTGTATGGTACGCAGATCGGAGATGGAGTACATGTTTTTGTATTTTGGTTTTACTTCCAGGGTGTACTGGTAAATTTCACCGAGCCCTGTGGTGATGGGGCCCATGAAAGGTTTTCCAAATCCGGCGGAAATGGTTTGCTCGGTATTTTTAAGTTTTTCTGCGATCAGTTGACGTGGCAGGTAGGTGCCTAGTTTATCCTCAAAAATGATGGTCACTACCGATAAGCCGAATTTTGAAACGGAACGAATTTCCTTTACACCCGGTAAGTTTGACATTTCGAGTTCCACGGGGTAGGTTAGAAATTTTTCCACATCCTGTGTTGCCAGGTTGCGTGAAGTGGTGATGACCTGAACCTGATTATTTGTGATATCAGGCACAGCTCCAATAGGAATATTCATTAAACTGTACAGACCAAATCCAATCACTGTAAAAGTAAAAAGCAGGATGATCAATTTGTGATGAAGGCTGTACTGTATGATCCTGTCCAACATTAAAGATGCAGTTTTATTACATCAAATTTATGCCAAAAAATGGAGTATTTTATGGCATTTTCCTTAAGATTTGCTTAAGAATGAGACGGTAAAGGTGCTGCCTTTATCAGGTTGACTACTTACTTTAATCTTTGCACCAATGGCATCGGCTGCTTTTTTTGCGATGGACAGGCCCAGTCCGTTCCCCTGAATGTCTTTATGCGAAAGAGCAGCAGATCGAAAGAAAGGCAGAAATATATGGTCAAGATCTTCATTTTTGATCCCAATACCGTTATCCTCAACGACGCAGACCAGCTGCTGGTCTTGTCCGTAAATACCCAATTTTAGCATGCCGTTTTTTTGGGTGTATTTGATGCTGTTATGAATGATATTATCCAGTATCAAATGTGCGCAATAGGAGGGAATCATCCTGTCATCTGCATTTTTAATATCCAGCTGCACCTTCAGGTTTTTATTTTTTATCAATTGATGGTATTGTTTTAAAATGGAGTCAACAACAGATATTACTGAAACGGCCACTTCGTTTTGAAGAGTCTGATCCGGATCAAATCTCGATAAAATAAGCAACTGTTCCAGGGTCTCAGCCATGTTAGCAATTTCAGAAAGTGAATAAGAGATCTTTTCTTCGTATTCCTTCTGTGTTCTGGGTTTTCTGATTAGCACTTCGAGGGTACCCTGCACCGCAGAAAGTGGGGTTCGCAACTGGTGAGATGCGTCAGAGGTAAATTGCTTTTCACGGTCAAGGGCATTTTCTATTCTGCTCAGCAGGTTGTTAATCGAAGCAGAAAGCTTGTATAATTCATCTTTGTTGGGAGGGAGGGCAACGCGTTCAGCCAGGGTGTTCTTTGTAATGCGATTTGTTGTATCAGTAATATTTTTAATGGGCAGGATACTTCTGCCGGCCAGGTACCTTGACAAGCCGAACAGGATCAGCAAAACACCAGGGTAAAGGATCAGCAGGGTTTTGCCAAGATTTGAAATAACCATCATGGAATCCTTTAAGGAAACTGCTCCAATGATGAAACCTTTTATCAAGTTATCATGTACTATGGGGATCTGAACCTGTCGAATGTCAAGATCTCCTAATTTTGTATTGAAATTGTGCACAGTACTTTTGCTGTTGTTGAACGGCAACTGAAGTTCCTTTAGATTGGGTGATTTATCCATCAATTTTCCCTGATCATCCATAAGTTGAATGAACACAGGATTCACACTGACCTCCCTGTGCTCGATTTCTTCCCATTCTTCTTTGCTGACAAAGTAGATGACTTCGTTTTTGATTCCGATTTCACCGGTATGCTTTCGGGCTTCGTATGACAATACATAATCGAGGTTTTTGTAAACGGAACGTTTCACTATGAAAAATACGATGGCAAAGACCAAAGCAATGATGATGGCTGTGGCCAGCATGTAGTAAAAAGCCAGTCTGTTTTTGAAACTCAGATTCATAGTTCTTTTGCCATATATCCGACGCCCCTGATCGTTTGAATATAATCCTTGCCCGCACCCAGGTTCAGTTTTTTTCGCAGGGCACTTACATACACATCAATAACACTGTTATCATAATCAAAATGAATATCCCAGACATCTTCAATGATTTGTGTTCTTTCACAAATTTTGCCCTTATTTTTGATCAGATAGTTCAGCAGAGCGAATTCCTTTTGAGTCAGATGGACTTCCATGTTCTCCTTAAATGCCTGGTGCGTGTTCATATTCAGGGTGATCGTTCCCAATACAAGGTTTGGTTCTTCTGCGGCCATACCCCGCATCTGAACTTTTATGCGTTCGAGCAGCTCTTCAAAGTGAAAAGGTTTTTTAATATAATCGTTGGCTCCGGCCTGCAGACCGGTAATAGTTTCACTTATTGTATCTTTAGCAGTGAGAAATATGACTGGGGTTTTTTTGAATTTCGTCCTGAATTGTTCACATACCTCTATACCGCTAAGTCCCGGCAGCATCCAGTCCAGTAGCAGAAGATCATAATTTCCCGTGAGGGCCAGAGACAAGCCTTTTATACCATCCTCTGCAATATCCGTTGGAAAATTCTCTTCTTCCAGCCCTTGTTTCAGGAAACTGGCAATGCCCGGCTCATCTTCTACAACTAAAATTTTCATGGATCAAAATTCAACAATTGTCATTAAAATATAAATTCTTCCGCCTTAAGTTTTGCTTAAGATTCCTTTAAACATACAAATAGATAAGTTACTACCCGAAAATAAAGAAATGAAGTACTCCCTGACCTCTTGCATACTTTGATTTCTTTATTTTGTAGATCATGAAGATAAACAAAATAAGGCAGCTTTAAAAACGTACAATATTTTTTGTAGCTTTGTGTTTTATAAGAAATGAAAAAGGCCATTGCCATATCCCTGACTATCATTTTGTTGTTCAGCAACTTAGGCTTTGCTTTGGGTACACATTATTGTGGTGGTGAGGCGGTGATGAGCCAGGTTTTACTGGGTGAAGCTGAACTCAGTTGCGGCATGACCGCCATGGAGAGCGACTGTGAATCAAATCATGGTGAAGGCTTTACCATGAAGAAGACGGACTGCTGTGAGAATGAATACCACAGTGCAGTTGTAGACGATAATTTTAACCCGGAGCTTGTAAAACAGGTCCAAAATTTTTCCCTGGCCCTTGTTTTCCTTTACCCGGACTATTTTATTGCTTTATTTCCATCAGTTGAAAAAACTTTTTATTCCGATTATTCTCCACCTCCTCTGGAAAAAGACCTCCGTGTACTTTTTCAGACTTTCCTAATTTGATATTAAATCTTTTATGACCTCCCTTTTTAAACAGGCGGGGCAGATTCACTTTGGGTAGTTCCCAAATTTTTGCTGTATTTATTGATCTCAAACGAAAAAGATAAAAATTTTCGACAGCGCTTTTCAGGTTTTTTTATTGTTTCCTGCGCTTTTGAAATTGACATCTGGTTCGGCTTCGGCAAAAAACCATAAACATTTTACATCATAAACATCCGCAATCCGCAAGGGGATTGCAAAAACTAAAGATCATGGTCAAAAAACTTATTGAGCTTTCCCTCAGGCACCGGATTGTTGTTTTGTTCATATCTGCCTGCTTATTTGCCTGGGGAATTTACAGTGTGCAGAAAAATCCCATTGATGCCATTCCTGATCTCTCAGAAAATCAGGTCATTGTGTATACGGAATGGATGGGAAGGAGTCCCCAGGTCATTGAAGACCAGGTTACCTATCCGCTTGTTTCCAATATGCAGGGTATTCCAAAAGTAAAGAACGTACGTGGATCGTCCATGTTCGGGATGAGCTTTGTCTATATCATTTTTGAGGATGATGTCGATATTTACTGGGCAAGGACCCGGGTAACGGAACGCCTGAATTACGCCCAACAACTGTTGCCCCAAAACGTAGTTCCTGCCCTGGGTCCTGATGGAACCGGTGTAGGTCATATTTACTGGTATCATTTTGAAACCGAGGGTATGGACCTCGGTGAGCAGCGCGCATTGCAGGACTGGTATGTGAAATTTGCTTTGCAGACAGTACCCGGCGTAGCGGAAGTCGCTTCTTTCGGGGGCTTTGAAAAGCAATACCAACTGGTGTTGGATCCGCTTAAAATGCAGTACAACCAGGTGAGTATCATGGAAGTGATGAATGCCGTTAAATCCAATAACAATGATGTCGGCGGAAGAAAATTTGAAATGAGCAATATGGCTTATATTATCAGGGGTTTGGGTTATGTCAAAAACATAGAAGACCTGGAGCAGATCACCATAAAGAACTACAATTCCGTTCCCGTCAGGATCAAAGATATAGGTACAGTGCAAATGGGCGGTGACCTGCGACTGGGAATTTTTGACAAAGACGGTGAAGGAGAGGTTGTGGGCGGAATCGTGGTAATGCGCTATGGAGAAAATGCCAATGAGGTGATCAAAGCGGTTAAAGAAAAGATGAAACAACTGGAAAAAGGACTGCCACCCGGCGTATCCATCAAAACATCCTATGACCGCAGCGAGTTGATCCAAAAGGCAATCGCCTCAGTAGAAACCACCCTCCTGGAAGAAATGATCGCAGTTTCTGTTGTGGTACTGGTTTTTCTTTTTCACTGGCGCAGTGCCCTGATCATTCTGATACAACTGCCCATCTCGGTGGCAGTGGGTTTTATTTTGCTCGAAGCCTTTGGTATTTCATCCAATATTATGTCACTAACGGGAATAGCCCTGGCCGTTGGTGTGGTTGTGGATGACAGCATCGTCATGGTTGAAAACGCCTACCGAACCCTGTCCGAAAAACAAAACCCGTAGAGACGCAATGCATTGCGTCTCTGAAATGCCGGGCCGCAGGGAAACAAAACCCGTAAAGACGCAATGCATTGCGTCTCTGAAATGCCGGGCCGCAGGGAAACAAAACCCGTAAAGACGCAATGCATTGCGTCTCTGAAATGCCGGGCCACAGGGAGACAAAACCCGTAAAGACGCAATGCATTGCGTCTCTGAAATGCCGGGCCACAGGGAGACAAAACCCGTAAAGACGCAATGCATTGCGTCTCTGAAATGCCGGGCCACAGGGAGACAAAACCCGTAAAGACGCAATGCATTGCGTCTCAATAATCCAGAGACGCAAGGCATTGCGTCTGTACGCAAAAAAAGAAAAAAATGAAAAATTTATTCAAAAAAGAAAAGGATCCTCTGTCATCTGAAGAAAGATTAAAGATCATAGAAGCATCCTCCAAGCTGGTTGGGCCGGGCGTATTTTATTCCACGATCATCGTGATCGTTTCATTCCTGCCGGTATTTCTGCTTACGGGAATGGAGGGGAAATTATTCAGTCCGCTGGCCTGGACAAAATCCTTTATCCTGATTGTGGATGCTTTTCTGGCCATAACCCTGACACCCGTTCTGATCAGTTTTCTGCTCAAAGGAAAACTCAGGCCGGAACACAAGAACCCGGTCAACCAAAAATTGGACAGCATCTATACGCCCGTACTCAATTTTTGCCTGAAATGGCGTAAAACCCTTTTGGGAATCAACATCCTTGCCTTGTTGATAGGCCTGTTGATGTTTGCCCGTCTGGGTTCTGAATTTATGCCACCCCTTGATGAGGGTTCAATTCTTTTTATGCCGGTAACCCTGCCGGACGTATCCAATTCTGAAGTAAAAAGAATCCTGCAGGTACAGGATAAGCTGATCCGCACAGTACCTGAGGTTTCGCATGTTCTGGGTAAGGCCGGCAGGGCCGCCAGTGCCACGGATAACAGTCCGATCAGCATGATCGAAACCATTATTTTGCTCAAACCTCAACACGAATGGCGGGAGGATGTGACCAAGGACCAGCTCATCACAGAGATCAACAACAAATTGCAAATTCCCGGAGTTACCAATGGCTTTACCCAGCCCATCATAAACCGCATCAACATGCTTTCTACAGGAATCAGAACCGATGTGGGTGTGAAAGTCTTTGGTGATGATCTGGATACGATCAATAAACTTTCCCTTCAGATCAAGCGAGCCCTCGAAGGAACAGAAGGCATCAAAGATCTTTATTCCGAGCCCATCACCGGTGGAAAATACATAGACATTGAAATAAAAAGAGAGGAAATTGGCCGGTACGGATTGAGTATTGATGAGGTGAATACCGTGGTAGAAACGGCCATCGGAGGTATGAAACTCACCAGTACTGTTGAAGGGAGGCAGCGTTTTTCGGTTAATGCCAGATACGGACAAGAATACCGGAACAGTATGGAGGCCCTCAAAAAACTCCAGGTTCAAACCATGGCTTTTGGACCGATTCCTCTTGAAGCGGTGGCAGACATCAAGATCAGCGACGGACCGCCGATGATCAACAGTGAAAACGCCATGTTGCGCGGTACCGTGTTGTTCAATGTGCGCGGGCGCGATCTGGGGAGCACAGTTAAGGAAGCAAAGTCAAAAATCAACACAATGATTATGGAGATGCCAAAGGGTTATTATATTGACTGGAGCGGACAATGGGAAAATCAGATCAGGGCAAAGAATACCCTGAAACTGATCATGCCCATGGTCGTTCTGATCATTTTTCTTGTCCTGTATTTTACATATAATTCATTGAAAGAATCTGCTCTGACCATGATCACTGTGCCTTTCGCGCTGATAGGGGGAATTTTTATGGTTTATTTTTGGGATATCAATTTGTCTGTTGCTGTGGCAGTAGGATTTATTGCCCTATTCGGGATGGCTATCGAAACAGCGATGCTGATGACCATATACCTGAATGAGTCCATGAACAAGATGGTCTCGGTTCATGGCAACAGCCGGGAGACGATAACTCCGGATATTTTAAGAACCTATATTATCGAGGGTTCGGTAAAGCGCTTAAGACCAAAGCTCATGACCATTTCTGTTACCCTGTTCGGACTGATACCCATACTGTGGGCCACCGGAGCAGGTGCTGATGTGATGATCCCGATTACAGTGCCACTGATAGGAGGAACCCTTACTTCCGCCATATATGTTTTGCTGGTTACCCCGGTGGTATTTGAAATGACCAAACTACATGAATTGAAAACAAAAGGTAAAATCGAAATTACAGATGTTAAAGAATAAGTTAAAAACCCTGTTGGCCTGTCTGGTATTAAACGCTTCACTAACAACAGCGCAGACACTGAGCCTGGATGACATTCTGATAAAGATCAGAAGCGACAATCCGCAGTTAAAAATGTATGATGCAGAAATCCGGAGCATGGATGAAGCTGTAAAAGGATCAAAAAGCTGGATGCCTCCGCAGCTGAACACCGGATTCTTTATGACTCCCTATGATACAGAGATGTGGAAAGCCGATGAGCTCAATCCCGGTATGGGAAATTATATGCTTGGAATTGAGCAGATGATCCCCAATCCATCAAGGCAGAAGGCAAATCAAAACCTGATGAAGGCCATGTCTTCAGTAGAAAAGGAAAATAAAAATTTTTCTGTAAACCAGTTGATAGCGGGTGCCAAGACAAATTATTACCAGTTGCTCGTGCTCGAAGAAAAACAGAAGGTGGCTACAGAAAACCTCCTGCTCTTGTCGTACATGATCAAAAGCATGGAAATCAGGTATGCATATAATATGGATAAGCTGCCTGCCTATTACAAAACGGTATCACAGTACGGTTCGCTTGAAAGTATGCTGGTTATGATCGAAAATGGAATTTCCCAAAAGAAAATCGCACTTAATTCCCTGATGGCTAGAGATATATCAACTTCATTCGAAATAGACAGCACCTACCTGATCCGCGATTTTAATCTGGTGCAGGCCGATACCGCCATGCTGGCTCAAAGCAGGAGCGACCTCAGGGCTATTAACAAAACGATGGAGATCAATGAACTGAGAATAGAGGCGGAGAGGTCCAATCTCCTGCCTGAATTTGGACTGAAGTACGACCACATGTTTGCCTTTGGCGAGCTTCCTCAGCAGTTCAATCTGATGATGATGGTAAAGCTTCCCTTTGCTCCCTGGGCATCAAAAATGAATAAATCAAATCAGCACAGCTACAAAATTAAAAATGAAAGTCTGCAATTTCAAAAGCAAATGATTTTAAATGAAACCAGCGGTATGCTGTATGCGATGCAAACCGAATTCAAAAATCTCAACAAACAGTACGAGATTGCGAACAGGAACATCATACCGGCACTGAAGAAAAATTACGACACGGCTCTGCTGGCCTGGCAGAACAATACCGGCGATCTTTCGGCAGTGCAGGAAGCCTGGGAAGCCTTGAATATGGCGCAGTTGGATGCGCTTGATAAGCTGGAAGCCATCCTGGTAACACAGGTGGAAATTGAAAGACAACTGGAGATCTACTAAAACAAGAAGTATGAAAAAATTACTAAGAATTGGTTTGCTTGCCCTGATCATACTGATAGCGGCATATAGCCTGTATCTGTTTACAGGGAACAAAACAGAAACAGTGGTTGACGCTCATGTGCACAGCTATGCATGCCCCATGCACTGTGAAGGCGAAAAGGTCTATGACCGGCCAGGCAGTTGTCCCGTTTGCAATATGGATCTGGTAAGGATTGAACTCAAGGAAAAAGATAAGGATGCCTCTGTTGACCCGCTGGTAGAACCCACCGACAGTTTTGTGGCAGGTGAATTTAAGACCCTTACGGCTCAGGACACGGTTTTAATTTCAGAAATAACCCTTCCGGGAATTGTAACATTCAACCCGGATGCATCCGTAAATATTGCGGCGAGGGTAAGTGGCAGGATAGAAAAGCTCTATGTAAATTACAAATACCAGAAAGTGAGCAAAGGGCAGAAAATATTCGATGTTTACAGTCCGGAATTATTGACCGAACAGCAAAATTATATTTATCTGATCAGCAATGACCCCGGCAATACAAGCTCTGATCCAATCAGCGAAACAGAAATTGATGCTGTACGGCATGAGCGGAGCACAAATAAAGGCCCTTTCCGAAACAAAAAGAACCAGTCCCCGTATTGCTGTTTTCAGTCCTGCCGAGGGAATCATTACCGGTACGGAAAGTATGAATACAGTCGGCGCCGATATGAATACCCGTCAGGTAACAGAGCAGTTATCAGTTAAACAGGGTGATTATGTCAGCAAGGGTGTAACTGTGTTTAAGTTATTGGATAACAATAAAGTATGGGCGGTTTTTAACATAAGTCAGGAAGATCAGCCCCAAATCAAAACAGGGCAACCGATACATATTTTTTCGGAATTGAAAAAAAATGACTTTATCGAAACCAAAATTGATTTTGTGGAAGCCCAGCTCGATCCGGCCAATAAAACCAACAGGTTACGCGTGAATCTCCGCAACGAAATACTAAAATTTCCCATAGGCCTGCGGCTGACAGGAAAGATGCAGTCAAGTGTACCGGGTCTTTGGATACCGCAGGAGGCCCTGGTTGATCTCGGCCAAAAAAAGATCGTTTTTTTAAAGGTTGAAAAGGGTTTTAAACCCAAAGAGATCAGTACAGGGGTCAAAACAGGCGGTTTTGTTCAGGTACTCGGGGGCCTGACCCTTTCGGATAGCATTGCCGGAAACGCACAATACCTCACCGACAGTGAAAGTTTCATAAAAATTACAGAAGATGAAAAATAAGATAAAATCAGCCGGAATAGCACTACTCATTGCCTTGGTTTTTTCCTGTGGGAAAGAAAGCAGGGAGCAGCATGAAAATCACAGCCATGATCAGGTTTATTATACCTGTTCAATGGATCCTCAGGTCAAAGAAGATAAACCGGGTACCTGTCCGATTTGTAAAATGGACCTGACAGCCGTGCGCTATGATGCCAATGCCAAGAATGAGATCGCTCTGAGTGAACAGCAGATAAAACTGGGAAATATTCTGATCCGGACCGTTGAAGAAACACAGAACAGTCTGGAGCAGGATTATATGGGCATACTGACCTTGGATCAGGACAAGATCCAAACCATTTCATCAGTAGCGGAGGGCAGGATAGAAAAATTGTACTACAAAACCCCCGGGGAGTTCGTCAAAGCAAATACCCCGGTTTATCAGCTGTACAGCGAAGAGCTCTCCCTGGCCAAAAAGGATTTTTTACTGGCTTACCAGCAAGTCGGACTGCCTGGCGATTATGGAAAGAACGCACAGCAGCTGCTGCAGGCAGCAAGGCAGAAGCTGGCATATTACGGGTTTTCTGAAAAGCAGATAGAAAGTTTGAAGACCAGCCGGGATGTTTCTGTCACCAGTACTTTCTACAGCAATAAAAATGGTTATTCAACTGAAGTCACAGCAACCGAAGGCAGTTACGTAATGGAAGGCGATCCTATTCTCAGTTTGGCTGATCTCAAAAATTTATGGATTGAAGTTCAGGTTAATGTCAGCAATTCCACCGGCCTTGAAATCGGACAAAGTGCCGAGGTTATTTTTGCTGAGCTGCCGGAAAAGAATTACAAGGGGAGTATCTCATTTATAAACCCGGAGATAAACCCGGGCACACGAATGCTCATGATCAGGGTAGAAATTCCCAATGCAGACCTGACCCTAAAACCGGGTATGCAGGCCAGGGTAAAACTGACCCGCTCAGAAATTAAGGGTATTTTTTTACCAAGCGATGCAGTGATCCGCGAGCAGCATGCAAATTTTATCTGGCTTGAAAAAAGTCCGGGTGTTTTTGAAGTAGCCCGCGTTGAAACCGGATCGGAAACCAAGGGACAGATCGAGATCTTATCTGACCTGGATCCGGAGAAAAAAATCGTTGTTTCGGGTGCCTATGCCCTTAACAGTGAATACCGCTTTCGGTTTGGTACAGATCCCATGAAGGAGTTTTGACAGGATAAAAGTAAAAAGGCAAAAGTAAAAAGTAAAAAGTATTGAGAAAGAATCAAGAGACAGGAGACAGGAACCAGGAAAACAAGTAAAAAGGAAAAAGTAAAAAGGAAAAAGTTATGGTTGTTGAGTGATTAATGATGAATGAGAGTTGATACAATTACTATTCTTCGAATAGAGCAATATCTAATCAGCGTAAATCAGCTCAATCCGTGTAATCCGTATTCTATTCAAACAAGGAAAAGGTAAAAGTAAAAAGTTCAGTTCACAGGAACATTGAACATTGAACCTTGAACCCGTCTCTGGCATGCCCGCAGACCCTGCACTTTAGAGGCTTTATTACCACTACTCAACATTTAAACTTTCGAACTTTCAACTTTTTAACAACAAACCTTGAACCTTGAACCTTGAACTTTGAACTTTGAACCATGAACCTTGAACCTCAAACCTTGAACTTGAACCTTGAACCAAAATTATGGAAATATTAGATATTTGATATGAATCTGTTTGGGATCTATATAAAGTGATAACCTAAATCCATATAATTTTGTACATTTTTACAGGAAAATCAGGGAGGCCATGATATGTTTGAAAAGCTGGTTATCTTTGTTTGTAAAGTTCTGATTATAAAGAATCTACAGATCAAAAATTAAACTGAATTACAGGTGCAAACACATTAAATTAATAGTAATATGTCACAAATCCTTTTTAAAAATGAAGCTGATATAAGCAGCGACTGGCTGTTTTATATTGAAAATGAAGCCAAAGCCCTGGCGCAGCGCGAGGACTTTGCCATTCAAAACTATGTGGACAGGGAGATCTTTAATCCCGAAGTTCAAAAATTCCTGGACTCCGATGCAATGGAAGCAATGCTCAAAGACATCACCGGGGGTAAGCCTTTGCATTTGGGGCTGGCGGAAGAGAGAAAAGCAAGATTTTTGCCCGACTGGTTGCGGCCCAGGTTCAGGAAACTAAAGAAAAAGATCAAAAATACATTTTGCGATGTGATGCAGAATGCCGTGAAAGAATCCGATACCAAAGACCTGATCAAGGCCACCATTCTGGCTTTGATACCCTCATTTGGCACAGGTTTACCTGCAGCGGTGCTGCCCATACTCATCGGCCTGCTTGCCTATTTGTTAAAACATGGCATCAAGAAGACCTGCCCCCTTGAAAAGAAAAAGAAAGAAAAGTAGGAAAACACAATTTATTGGTTTAAGAGTGGACCTCAGGTTGGCCGGCAGCCTGGCAGGTAGTATTTTTATTGGGTAATCAAATCCGGCAGGATAAATAAATGACTGATTTATATACCGCCATGCAGGGTGCCACATCAATAATATCAGGGCACGTTTTTTATCTCTTTTTCGAAATGTTCGTATTCTTTTGTGTCCATGATCTCTTTGATCCGGACAACCGTTTCAAAAAGATCAGTGTACGATGTATACAGCGGGGCGATTCCCAACCTGATATTATTTGGAGGCCGAAAATCAGGGATAACCGTTTTTGAACCGTATTTTGGCTCTGTCAGGGCCTGGCAGATCTGGCTGGCATTTTCGTGCTGAATACTAATATGTGAACCTCTTTCGTTGGAATTTTCCGGAGAGGCAAGAACGAAGCCGAATGGGGTCAGTTCACTGCTGATCATGCGCCATAGAAAATGGGTTTGTTGGGAACTTTTTTCCCTTAGATTCTCTGTACCAGCCTCAAGTACGAGATCGAGCCCCGCTTCCATGGCGGCCAGTGAAAGTATGGCAGGTGTACCGATCGCAAATTTACTGATACCCGGCGCCGGTGTAAACTGATCTTCAAATTGAAAGGGTTGTGCATGACCGAACCAGGACCAGATTGGATTTTGCATTTTTTCCTGCAGGTCTTTGCGAACATACAAAAAAGCCGGAGCCCCCGGGCCGCCATTCAGGTATTTGTAGGTACAGCCAACTGCCAGGTCGGCCTTCGTTTTGCTGAGATTCACCGGCACCGCCCCAGCCGCATGCGAGAGATCCCATAAAACCAGTGACCCGGACTGATGTGCCATTTCGTTTACATCGGCCATGTCATGCAGGAAGGCACTTTTGTAAGTAACCAGACTGAGTGTGAGCAGTGCTGTATTTTTGTTGAGGTTTTTTTTGATCTGCTCCTGCCGGATGCTCATGGAATCCTGACTGTGGATCTTGTTTATGCGGTGTCCTTTAAAATTATTTTGAACAAGTCCTTGTAAAATATAAAGATCTGTGGGAAAATTCAGATCATCTGTAAGAATTTCATTTTTGCCGGATTGAAATTCGAGTGCGGCATGGGCCAGTTTGAACAGGTTCAAAGAAGTTGAGTCCCCAACAAAGATTTCGTCTTCCCCGGCTCCAACGATCTTTGCGATCTTCCCTGACAACCGTTTTGTCAGATCCAGCCAATGCTCATTCCAGCTCCGTATCAGTCGCTCGCCCCATTGTTTTCTGATTAATTCCTCTGCAATACCCCGGGTTTTCACCGGTAGTTTTCCCAAAGAATTGCCATCCAAATAAATGGTTTGTTCATCTGCCAAAAAATCCTTTCTGAATTTTGTCAGCGTATCCTTCTGATCAAGCGCTTTGGCTTCTTCATAAAATTTGTTCATCGCAGCCAATTAGGGTAGTTTAAAACCAGCTTTGGCGATCTCTTCTGCCCAAAGCTGATGCATTTTTCCTGAGAAATGCAGGCCGTCGAAAGCGAAATATTCCGGCTTGTCCCTGGCCATTCTCGTTATAGGGGTAATATTGACGAACAGTACATTTTTTTTAAGGGTCTCCTCTTTTTTAATACTGTTGAACCGGTCGATTTCGGAAGCTATTTTGTTGCTGTCCCTGTCCTTTGCGAAAGGACTCACACCCCAGTCCGGTATCGAAACCACAATCACATTTTTTGTTTCATATCCGGCAAGGTAAATTGCTGTCTCCAGCAATTCCCTGAATTGCAGGCGGTATTCTTCCGGATCTCTCCCCCGATACTGGTTGTTAACACCGATAAGTAGGGTTACCAGTGTATAGACGGGCTGTACCTTCGCAGCGGCAATGCCGGCCTTTAATTCATCTGTGGTCCAGCCCGTTTTGGCAATGATCTCAGGCTTTTCGAAAGTATACCCTGCATCGTTCAGCAAGCCGGCCAGCAATACGGGAAAGCGATCACTTTCAGGGACACTTTCTCCTATGGTATAACTGTCGCCGAGGGCTAAATAGGTCATTTTTTTTTCTGTCTGAATTACGGGTTCAACCTTTGGTTCTGCATCCTGGCAGGACACCGGAACAGGAAAAAGCAGGATCAGACAAAGTATACATACAACGGACTTCAAGATCAGTTGATTTGCTTAACGGTAGTATCTCCGATCACGATGCCTTTCTTGATAAGGGGTTGCCCTTTGTATTCAACCTCGGTTTCACCATAAGCAGTCAGTTTGATCTCTTTGTTGACAAATAGTTTGATCTCTGCATCACCGTAAGAAGTGATATTGGCCTGCTCACTTTCAACGGCCATCATATCAACCTCGCTTTCTCCATAGGAAGTAATCTTATTGCTATTGATCTTACCTGCTTTGAAAACGAGTTCATTTTCACCATATAGATCCATATCCAGACGGTCGAAAGTTACTTTTGGTATCTCGAGTTCCATTTCGCCGTAAAGGCTTAACTTAAATTCCACAGCGGCCAGGGCGTCTTCAAATTTAAATTTTTCCTCACCCCGCAGCGATAAGGCACTGAGGTTTTGGTAAGTGACAATTAATTTAGCAGTCCCGTTATTATAAAGTGGCACTTTGGTTTTGACGTTCCCGTGTTTTACTTTTTCATTTTTTGGTATCGTCTTTGCACCCTCAAGATATATGTGAAGGGTGTTATTGGATACTTCCACAAACAGTTTTTCCTGGGGAACGGTTATGTGTTCCAATACCACGGAAGCCTTTTCTCCTTTCTTAAATACTACCTGTATATACGGACTTACGATTACTTTGTCAAATGGGTCAGTTGCGTATTCTTTAATTTGTGCAAAGGAGTCCGTTGAGGAGAAAAAAGCAATAAATGTCAAACAAAATATTAGTTTTTGCATCTTGAAAATTTTAAGGTATAAATATCTGAAATAAAGTAGATAAACAAATAATTATCCCCGTAAAATTGTCAATAATTTGGGAAAAATGAAGATTTGAAAGGAATTAATTGCTTAACTTTGATAGATAATTAACTAAATAAACACTTATTACATGGACACCAATTTACTTAAATCGTTAAGTGGGTATCTAACCCCCGAACTCATCTCTGAGGCCTCCAGTTTACTTGGAGAATCTAACAGCGGCGTAACCAAAGCACTTTCAGGCGCCATGCCTACTTTGCTAAGTGGTATGCTCAACAATTCAAACAACCCAAAGGTAATGGATGGCATTTTTGGTCTTGTCAACGACAAAGGATTTGATTCAACAAAAGTTCTTTCAAGTCTTCCTTCACTGTTATCCGGAAGCGGTAATGCGGCAACCCTGGGTGCAGGTACCAATATGTTAAATCTGTTATTTGGAAACAAACAATCCGGTCTGTTTGACCTGATCAGCAGTTTTGCCGGTGTAAAAAGCTCTTCCACCTCAAAATTGATGGGTATGGCCGCTCCAATGATACTGGGTATGATCGGCAAATCCGGATTGAATGCTGGCAGTTTAATAAAATTACTGACTTCACAAAAAGATGAGATCCATTCAGCTTTGCCATCCGGTTTCAGCGACCTGATGGGTTATGGCAAGATCGAAAAAGATGTGAAAAAAGCCATTCACAACGTAAGGACTCCTGAGCCTGAGAAACCAAAGAACAGATGGTTATGGCCTTTGTTACTGGCAGCTGTAGCGCTGGCTTTATTTTATTTCATGAGGAATTGTAATAAAGAAGAAGTAGTAGCGCCGGTTGAGCCTGTAGTCGATACCGTTGCAGTAGCACCGGCAGTAGAAGCTCCAAAGGTTGATGTGGATTTTGTACACCTTGGAAATTTACTTATCTTCAAATTGCCAAACGGAATTGAACTGAATGCGCCGGAACTGGGTGTTGAAAATAAATTGAACCTGTGGTTGGCTGATCCTGCAAAAGTTGTTGATAAAGATACCTGGTTCGACTTTGACAGGCTTCTCTTCGCAACCGGTGAGTCTACCTTGTTGCCAAAATCTCAGGAGCAGTTAAAAAATGTTGTTGAGATCTTAAAAGCCTATCCAAATGTAGAATTAAAAATTGGAGGATATACTGATAACACCGGAGATCCAAAAGCAAACCAGAAACTTTCTGAAAACAGAGCTAAAACTGTTATGAATGAAATGGTTGCTATGGGTATCGATGCCAAAAGGTTAACAGCCGAAGGTTATGGTGATAAGCATCCTGTTGCTTCTAATGATACCGAAGAAGGAAAAGCTTTGAACAGAAGAATTTCAATGCGCGTTACCAAAAAATAATTTTTTTTAAATAATTAAAAAGGCTGTTGTAAATTTTACAACGGCCTTTTTTTATTCTGTTTGCTGACTTTTCACCTCTTTAAAATACAGCTGCGAAATGGGTATGATCATCAATCCGGCGATCATAAAAAGTACAAAGGAATATTTGAGGTTAAAGAGATGGGCTATATACCCGATCATCGGTGGGCCGATCAGCATACCTACGGTAGAATAAGTCGAGATGATGGACAGTGCCATGCCCGGCGAATATTTCTTAGAGTTGCCCGCCAGGGTAAAAGTCATCGGGAATACGGCGGCAACACCAATACCTACTATGGAGAATCCAAAAAGTGTAGGCCAGAAATAAGGAAATATGATCACTGTCAAGATGCCTATCGCAACCACACAGGCACCGAAAATATAGGTTTTCTGCATGCCAATCTGTTCAATGATCTTGTCGGAAAAAAATCTGGAAAGTGCCATAAAGGTCATAAAGATGAGGTATCCAAGCGTAAACAACTCTTCTTTTACCACTTCCTTGAAGTAAACCCCGCTCCAGTCAAACATGCCGCCTTCACACAGAGCGGCAAAAAATACCAGCAGTCCCAGATACATGATGGACTTGTCAGGTTTGCCGAGGATCAGCTTATTTCCGCTGGGGGCCCTGTCATTTCGCATTAAAAAGGGGAAAGCCAGCGCTGATAAAATGACGGTAAAGGAGGTCACAATCAGAAAATGTGTGTTTAAGGGAACGTGTAAACTGACCATCAGGGTGGAAAACAACACGCCTACCAATCCACCCACGCTCCACAAACCATGAAAGGAACCGTTGATCTTTTTTTCAAAGGTTTTTTGCAGGTTGATGGACTGGGTATTGATGGAAATATTAAAAATACGCATACAAAAAGAAAGCAGGGCAACCGAGATTACCAAAAATCCCATTTTTTCAGAAATGCCGATAAAGGTCAGTGCCAGAGAAAAAAACAGAAAGGCCACAAACAAGGGTACCCGGCTGTTAAATCTTGAAACCAGCCAGCCTGAGATGGGCAGGCCTATGAGGGAACTGATGGGCATGGTAAGCAACAGACTCCCCAACTCGGCTTCGTTCAGGCCAAAATTGGTCTTGATAGTTGGAATTCTCGAAGCCCAGGAGGAAAAACCAAAGCCCGAAAGAAAAAAATAAATACTGAGGGCTACGCGCTGTTTGAGCTTTTCGTTCATGATGACATTTTCATTATGCAAATATCTGAGGTATTTTGGAATTGACAAGACAATTTTTTTTGGAAAAAGTAAGGAGATCATTAATGAATCAAAGTTGTTGAAGGTGCTTATAATTTAAGGAGCTGCGATCTGATAAAAAAAAGTCTTTTAAAACGAAATTGAGATGTAAAATTATTTTATATAAATGTATTTTATGGATTTTAAAAGTTTATTTTTACTATAATTGTTTGAAATTTAGGAAGTATATGAGAGAAGAATATTTTAAGTGGTATTCGCCAAATTTGAGCAGGGATATTGAGATGTTGGTTTTTGGCCATGCCGGTTACCCTGTAATCTTATTCCCCACCTCAATGGGAAGTTTTTACGAAAACAGGGATCAGGGTTTGATAGGAAGCGCACACTGGTTTATCGAACAGGGACTCGTACAGATCTTTTGTCCGGATAGTATTGATAAGGACAGTTTCTACAATAAGAAAATTCATCCGGTTCACCGGATCAGAAACCACATGTGGTATGATAAAATGATCTGCCATGAAATTGTGGAACGGGTAAAGAACAATACTGGTGCAGGGAAAGTTGCCGTGGCCGGTTGCAGTTTTGGCGGTTATCATGCGGCAAATTTTGCTTTCCGCCATCCGGGATATGTTAGCCACATGTTCTCTATGGGCGGCGCTTTTTCGATCAAGAGTTTTATGGATGGCCATTGGGATGATGACGTGTTCTACAACAGTCCGGAAGATTATTTACACGGATTGAATGACCCTGAATTGTGGCGTATGGACATCGTACTGGGAACATCCAACTGGGATATTTGTTTTGATGCCAACCTGAAACTGAGCCGTGTCCTGGCACAAAGGGATATCCCGCACTGGCTGGATATCCGGCAAAACCGGGAACACGACTGGCCTGTCTGGAAAGAAATGTTTCCGCATTACCTGTCGAGAATCAGATTCACATGAACCAGGCAACTAACGAATCGTATAATTTAAATAAAATAAAAAATGAAAAAAATTGGCATTTTGTTCGGCATGGAAAATACCTTTCCACAGGCTTTTATAGACCGGGTTAATTCGAAAGGAGAGAAGGATATCATCGCTGAAGCGGTGTCTATTGACAAGGTGGTTCAAAACAAAGGAGGGGAATATGCGGTTATCATCGACCGTATTTCTCAGGATGTGCCTTTCTACCGGGCTTATTTAAAGAATGCTGCGCTTACAGGAACCAACGTGATCAACAACCCGTTCTGGTGGAGTGCTGATGACAAGTTTTTTAATAATTGTCTGGCAGATACTTTGGGAGTTCCGCTACCAAACACAGTAATCCTTCCTTCTTCTGAGCATCCAACCGATACAACTGCCAGATCCTTCAGAAACCTGGCCTATCCCATGGACTGGAACTGGATCTTTAAATACATCGGTTTTCCGGCCTATATGAAACCTTATGCCGGCGGGGGCTGGAAAAATGTTTACCGTCTGGAAAATAAAGAAGAATTCTGGGAAAAACACAAGGAAACCGGACAACTGGTTATGCTTTTGCAGGAAGAAATAGTTTTCCAGGATTATTACAGGGTGTATTGTCTTGGCAGAAAAGCAGTGCGGATAATGCCTTATGAACCGAGAAATCCGCACCACCTGAGGTATGTTGTAGAACACCCGAATACAGATAAGAAATTAATGGCTACCATTAAAGATTATACACTGCGTCTTTGTAACGGACTGGGTTACGATTTCAATACGGTTGAATTTGCTGTTCGCGATGGTATACCTTATGCCATTGACTTTGGTAACCCGGCACCGGATGCAGAAATAACCTCAGTAGGCGAGGAGAATTTTGAATGGGTGGTTGAGGAAGCTGCCAAAATGGCGATTGCTGCAGCCAAAAAACAAAAACCCGGACAAACAAATCTGACCTGGGGTACCTTTGTGAAAGAATCAGCTAAATAATGGTTCAGGTTTGCTTTATATCGATCAGGCTTTCTTGTTAGTGCTTAAGCTTAAATAGTTAAGAAGATGAAAAAATTACCGGTTTTTACACTGGGGGTAGAGGAGGAATATCAGATTATCGATCCTGAAACCAGGGAATTGCGCTCGCATTTATCCAAAATTGTCGATGGCGCTAAAGTATTTTTGAATGAACAGGTCAAACCTGAAATGCACCAGTCGGTGGTGGAGGTAGGTACCAATATCTGCAAAAATGTAGCGGAGGCCAAAGCAGAGATCAGTACACTGAGAAAAAAAATAGTGGAACTGGCCCACGATCAGAAACTGATTGTTGGCGCAGCCGGTACACATCCGTTTTCGAGATGGCAGGACCAGCCCATAACGGATGACCCGCGATACCACCATATTGTCAATGAAATGCAGGATGCCGCCAGATCGAACCTGATCTTTGGTATGCATTGTCATGTGGGTATTGAGAATCGTGAGGTCGGATTACAACTGATGAATCAGGCCTGTTATTTCTTACCCCATATCTTTGCGCTTTCAACAAATTCCCCTTTCTGGGAAGGTAGGAATACCGGGTATAAATCCTTCCGGACAAAGGTTTTTGATAAGTTCCCCAGAACGGGTTTGCCAGAATATTTTGACAGTGTGCAGTCTTATGACAATTATCTCGACACCCTGGTAAAGACAAAATGTATTGACAATCCCAAAAAGATCTGGTGGGACCTGCGCTTGCATCCATTTTATGATACTATAGAATTCCGGATTTGTGACATGGCCCTTACGGTGGATGAAACCATGTGTATAGTGGCCATAATCCAGGCTGTGGTGGCTAAGTTGTACAAACTCACCATGCAGAATCTGAGTTTTAATATCTACAGAATTGCGCTGATCAGAGAAAATAAATTCAGGGCTGCCAGATATGGAATTGAAGGCAATATGATCGATTTCGGACTGAAAGAAGAAGTAGAGACCAGGTCTTTGATCATGGAATTGCTCGAATTTATTGAGGATGTGGTGGATGAGCTCGGAAGTAGGGAACAGATCAATTTTGTGCATACCATCCTGAAAGATGGCACCGGAGCCGATAAACAACTGGCAGTTTTCAGTAAGGATCAGGATCTGATCAAAGTAGTCGATTTTATTACCGGTGAGTTTACCAAAGGATTGTGATTTATTGAAGATACTGCAATAAAAGGCCGTGTAATTTAGTTCTTTTGTTAAAAAGATTATATTTGCACCGCAAAATAGAAAAAAATGCAAATGAGCAACCCGATAAAAATTGCCATTTTAGATATGTACAACGGAGAACCTAACCAGGGGATGCGCTGTATCATTGATATCATAAACAGATTCAACCCGATCCTCAACTATCAGATCTTTGATATAAGGGGGAAATGTGAGTTCCCTGAAATCGAAAAGTTCGATATCTATATTTCTACCGGCGGGCCGGGAAACCCACTTGAAGGGGATGGCATTTGGGATAAAAAATATTACGATTTTATTGATTCTTTGTGGAACTGGAATAAAGAGCAGGATACCAAAAAACACGTGTTGTTCATTTGCCACTCCTTTCAAATGGTATGCCAGCATTTTGGTCTGGCCGAAGTGACCAAACGCAAATCCACCTCCTTTGGCGTTATGACCATTCATAAAACGGAAGAAGGAATGTCAGATCCTGTTTTTCAGGGACTGCAAAATCCCTTTTATGCGATCGATAGCCGTGACTACCAGGTAGTACAGCCCAGGTTGACTATTTTCAAGGAAAAAGGAGCTGAAATAATTTCTCTGGAAAAGATCAGGATACACAGAAGGGAATACGAAAGAGCCATCATGGGTGTTCGGTTTTCGGAGCATTTTGTAGGTTTGCAATTCCATCCGGAAGCGGATGCACTGAGTTTCATTGCCAATTTAAAAGACAAGAAAAAACGAGAGAAGATCATTGCGCTTAAAGGCAGGGTCAAGTTCAGGAATATGCTCGAAGATCTGGTCGATGATCAGAAAATATACAAAACCAATGAGACCATTATTCCCAACTTTTTGAGGATGGCCATTAATGAACTGTTGAAACAAAAGAAGATCCTGTCCAATTAGCAGGTATCGGTTTGCATTGGAATCATCATTTATTTTTTTTGTCATGCATTGGAAACAGCAATTTGTTCTTAAAATCATACAGGCATGAATTCAAAATACAGAACCCTTTTTAACGAAAATTTCAGCACCGGGAAGTACCATGACCTGCTTGGGGACATCACCTCTGATTTTAATTATAAAGTGACCTTCAGATTGGGGGAAACGCCTTTTTTTATTACAAATACACTCAAAAAGCAATTGCTGGAAGCCTATGACGAGGTAGTAGAATTTATCAAAAGAGCGGATTTTATTCCGCTCACTGATAAAGCGCTGGAACTGAACAGAAAAGTTCCGAATGAGGATGCCCACACTACTTTTCTGGCTGTGGATTTTGGTATTTGTGAAGAAAACGGACAAATAATTCCAAAACTGATCGAAGTTCAGGGTTTTCCTTCTTTGTATAATTTTCAATACCATCTGGCTGAAAAATTTCAGAAACATTATCCATTCCTGAATGAATTAACTCCTTTTTTCAACGGTCTTTCCAAAGAGGCCTATTTGAAAATCGTGAAGGAGGCCATGTGTGATGTTCACCCAAGTGAAAATGTGGTTTTACTGGAAATTGAACCTGAAAAGCAGAACACCCGCATCGATTTTCTTTATTGTGAAAGGGATTTTGGTATACCCATGGTTTGTGTGACAGCAGTCATCAAAAAAGGGAGGAAACTCTACTATAAAAACAAAGTGGGGAAAGAAATACAAATAAAGCGGATCTACAACCGGGTGATTTTTGATGAACTGGATCTCAAACCTGATTTGAAAATGAGTTTTGATTTCTCCGAGGATCTGGATGTTGAATGGGCAGGACATCCAAACTGGTTTTTCAGGATCAGCAAATTTATTTTGCCCTATCTGAAAGGTAAATATTTTATTGAAACTACCCTCTTGAGTGATTTGAAGAAAATACCTGAGGATCTGGAAAACTATGTATTAAAACCGCTTTTCTCTTTCTCAGGCAGCGGAGTAAATATTCATGTTAAAAAAGAAGATATAGAGGCCGTAAAAGAAAAGGAACTGTACATTCTTCAGAAAAAAGTTCATTACCAGCCTGTTGTTCAGTCACCTGAGGGGAAAGTAAAAGTTGAGGTCAGGCTATTGGCCGTGTGGAAAAAGGATGCCCCCTCGCCTGTGCTTGTAACCAATCTGGTACGCTTAAGCCGCGGGGAAATGATAGGTGTTAAATACAATAAAGACAAAGACTGGGTAGGTGGTACCCTGGGTCTGTTCGAAAAATAAAAAAAAGTTTTACATAGTATGTTTATACTCAGTGTAACTTGTTCACGGCCTGCTGCTGGGCAGTGGTAGCAAAATCTCTTACAAGTCTGTCTGCATAATCATCGAGCAGGAACCTTACCCGGGCATGGTCATCACTTTTTACGATCAATCCGGCGTGGTATTCCAGCGGAACCCTGAAACAAACTTCTTTATCATTGAATCCTGAAAGATCGGGATGCTCAAATTTTGACAAGGTGAGCACAATACCGGCATAGCCTTTTTGTGGTTTTGGGAGTTTGTATTCGGTACCGCGAACCAGCGCATCTTCAATTTTAGCCCATTCTCCCCACATGTTCAGGCCGCAGGCCGCTTCCACCATTTCAGCCAGATGTGCGCCCCCGACCCGTGAAGCTGTTTCCAGAAAATAGATCTTTCCATCCTCATTGCACTTGATGAATTCTGTATGGGTAGCCCCATGCTGCATCCCAAAAGCCTTCATCACCTGTGCATTGACTTTGGAGATCTCCTTTTCATCAGCAGAATTATAGGGTACATTGGCAGATCTGAAAATTCCGCCACCCTGTGAAATTTCCATAGGGGTAGCCAAATATTGTGAGGTCAGGCTGTACAATACCTTACCGTGCCAGTTAATGCCATCGCAATGATACACCGCTCCGGGTTTGAATTGTTCTACCAGGTATCTCAGCCTGTCCGGACCCAGTTCATGAACCTTTTGCCACAATTCATCTTTTGAGTGAATTTTAATGATGCCTGATGCTGAGGCCTCTGACCGGGGTTTTAATACCCAGGGAGGACTAACATCATCAGCAAAGCGGTTGATATCCTCATCGTGGAACAGGGAGCTGAATGCCGGAATAGGCACTCCTGCGTCTTTGGCTCTCATACGCATGGCCAGTTTATCCCTGAAATAGCGTGCCGTTGTTTGTCCCATTCCCGGCATACGCACACTTTCCCTTAAAAAAGCAGCTTTTTCCACATCGAAATCATCCAGGGCAACTATGGAATCTATTTTATGGTGCCGCATCAAGCCGGAAACCCCGTTTAGCAGATCCTCTAAATTCCAGTCCGTGTCCTGTCCCGGCATATAAAATATCTCATCGATAAATTCCCGTGCCCAAGGCTTTTTCTTTCAGTTTTTCCGAGGTGATCAGAAAAACACGATTTCCCAGTTTTTTTAAATTGATCAAAAAGTCATTTCCTTTAAAATAGTTGGAAATACAGAGGTAGGTTTTTTGATTTTCCATAATTTACAGATTTTCGATGAAGTTAGTGAGCAGGTGCACTCCGAAGGCAGTTGCATGCTTTGTTTTTGCAAACTCGTCGTCAACAAACGATACTCCGGCCATATCCAGATGGGCCCAGGAGGGATGATTTTCTATGAAATACTCAAGGAATTTTGCCGCAGAAATGGCTCCGGCGACCAGTTTTCCGGAATAGTTTTTTACATCCGCCAGCTCACTTTCAATATCGGTTTTGTAGGCATCCCATAAAGGCAAAGGCCACAGACGTTCTCCTATATCGAAGCCGGCTTTCTGAATTTTTTTGGAAAGTTGTTCATTGTTGGTAAACAAAGCGCCGCATTCATAGCCAAAGGTTGAAACCGCACTTCCGGTTAAGGTGGCGACATCGATCACGGTATGCGGCTTATAATTTTTTATCAGATATGCCAGGCCATCTGCAAGTATCAGCCTTCCTTCGGCATCGGTATCCGTGACCTCAATACTTTTGCCGCTGTAGCTTTGGATCACATCGCTCGGCACGAATGATTTGCCGTCTATCACATTTTCACAAGCGGGAACGACAGCAGTTATTCTACAGGGTAAGCTCAGGTCGGCGATTAGTTGCATGGCGCCAAGTACTGCAGCACCACCCGCCATATCACATTTCATATGGATCATACCGGCCACTTTTATGTTGAGGCCACCGGTGTCAAAGGTTACCGCTTTGCCAACTAGGCCAATATGGGCTTTTGCACCAGGGGGATTGTAATCCATAATAATAAACTGGGGTTTGTTCTCACTTCCCTGACTCACAGACAAAAAGGCATGCAGGCCTGCGTCCTGTGATTCTTTGAGTCCGAGTACGTCCACGGTAAAACCGAATTTTTTCCCGGCTTTTTTAGCCCAGTCAGATAAATATTCTGGTGTAATTCTGTTGCGGGGCAGATCTACCAGATGAAATACCTCCAGTTGGGCGGCCGCGATCCTGATCCCTTTTTCAACAATGGCTTGTACAGCCCTTTCCGAAAAAACGGTAAGTGTAAAATCATGCTTTGAGAGCGGATGAATTTTTTTATCATTTTTGTAATGCCCGAGGATGTAAGATCCCAAAACCAGTCCGGAAATGGCGGCTTCGATTCTTTCATCGGAAAAGTTATCAGAGAACACAATGTTTGCCCGGTCAGAAAAGAAGGCATCCTGTTTCGCAGCGACCCTTCTGAATGCGGTTTTTATCGTTTTGTAATCCGGGTCATTTCCCAGACCGACAAACAGTACAAATGCCTTGTCTTTTTCCAGGAGATAACTCGTGTCTTTCTTTCCTGAAAAAAGTTTAGCCGACAAAGGGATGCCATTGTACGCAATTTCTTTATCCGATTCAAAATAAGGAATGATGATCAATCCTGTTGTCGGTTCTCCTTTTATTTGGTAGTATAGCTTCATCAAATGTTTATCTGTTCCTTCCTCGCGGAAGTTGGTTTCAATTTATTCATTTTTTGTACTAAAAAACAACCATTCTATAGCTTTTGGAAATTCATCACTCCAATAGGTCTCGCTGTGTTTTCCCTGCATGTTGATGCTCAGTCTGACTTTCATTTTATCTGAAATGCCGGTTTTGTTTGAGAGCCTCTTTTTAAAGGATTTTACATGGTCGATCAGGGTAGCACTTTCTTCGCCGCCTGCATATAAATAAATGCGTGTATCCTGGGGTTCTTCCATATCTAAAAATGACAATTTGATCTTTGGAACTACCCAGAGTGAAGGGGAAAAGATCATCAGTTTTCCAAAAACTTCGGGATACATGATCCCGGAAAATATGCTCACTAGTCCGCCCATGGAACTGCCCCCAATTCCGGTATACTCCCTTTCCGGCCACGTTCTGTAATTTGAATCGATAAAGGGTTTTAAAGTATCCGCAATGAAACGGATATACTTTTTCCCTTGTCCGTTACCGAGGACTGTATTGCCTACATTGTATTCGGTGATTCGCTCTTTTTCGGCATGCTCAACGGCAATGATGATGATCTTGCCGATATTGTATTCTGCCATCACCGCAAGTTTTTTATCGATCTCCCAGTTGCCGTATTTTGCCTTTTCATTGAACAGGTTCTGGGCGTCCTGAAGGTACAGTACAGGGTAGCGCTCAGTGGCAGTCTCGTAATCATGGGGTAGCAGGGCCCAAACTTTTCTGGTCTTATTCAATTGCGGTATTTCGAATTCTTCAGAGATCAGGTGTATGATGGGCAGAAAATTTTTCTTGAAGGGCAGCCAGTTATGCCGCCATTTTTCTACGTGCTCTCTGCGCAAACCCCTGGTCTGTTTACAGGAACGGTTTTCGGTCCGGTTTCCGTATTTGTCTATTTCCACTTCACTCCAGTCGCCCCGCGTAAATTTGTACAGCAACTCCTCGGGATAAACAAAATCTTCCGAAAATTTATAATGATACAATCCCTGTCCAACCCGCTCCATTTCATAGTTTTTGTCCTGAGTTACCCATTGATTGAAATTTCCGGAAATATACACCGGTCTGTCATCATCTTCATCGGTTGTCAGGATCATGTTGAGCTGGGGTTCAACGATTGCTGTTTCTTTGTCTGTTGGGAGGGTTTTACTTTCTCTATTCATTTTTCACTTCCAATATCTGTTATTCCAAAGCTGTAAATATACTTTTTTGGGCTTTGGAAAAAAAGAAAATAGAGAAATCTAATGAGGATAACTAAGAAAAAGTTGCCGGTTTTGATTTTTTATTCCTTTCCGGGCTATGATCAAACAATACTGGTTTAAAAAAAAGCAGGAATGACCTGCTTTCTCGTTGATAATAAATGATTTTATTGATTCTTAAAAAAAGTAAAAACTTAACAGCACTTCCCGGTGCTGCAATCACTTGCCACTGTGGCCAAGGATTCCGATTTTGAAAAAGACATTTTATTACCCGGTTTCTCGGCGTACACCGAGATACTGAAGATTCCGGTATTCCCTGTATGGAAATCAGATATTTCATGCTGCGTTAAATATTTTGACAGGATGTCTTCCGGAATGGCTATCGGCTTAATTTTTTGTATCAGGATGTTTTCAAAACCGGTAATTTTGATCTGATCCAGGTAGTCTTTTTTTTGTATGGCGCCTGCCACGCAGCCGGCGTACATCTCCGCGTCTTCCCTGAGTGCGCTTGGAAGTTCACCAACAAGAACAATGTCGGAGATACTGAAATGCCCTCCGGGTTTTAAAACCCTAAAGATCTCAGACAGCACTTTTGCTTTGTTCGGAGCCAGGTTTAATACGCAATTGCTCACCACTACATCTGCGACCTCGTCGTTAACCGGCATCGCATCTATATCACCCTCTCTGAACTCCACGTTGTGGTAAGCCAGTTTCTCGGCGTTCTTTCTGGCTTTACTGATCATGGCAGGAGTGAAGTCGATCCCGATTACTTTGCCTTCCGGACCGGTTTCATGCCGGGCAACAAAGCAGTCATTGCCGGCTCCTGAGCCAAGATCTATGACCGTATCTCCTTTGGATATTCTCGCAAATTGAGTTGGAAGGCCACAGCCCAAACCCAAATCTGCATCAGGCACATAACCCTCTACGGCTGAATAATCATCCTTCATTATACCGTAGACTTTGTTTGACGCAGTTGTTGCCCCGCAGCAGGAAGCCTCATTTTCAGCTTTACCCTGTTCGGCGATCTGTGCATAACGTTCTTTAACGATTTCTTTTAATTTTGAATCCGGTTTCATGGAGTATGGCTTTATGGTTGATTGGATTGGAAAAATACAAGGCTCTTGGTTTCAGTGCAATTAATAATCAGTCGTTTAGTACGGAAATCATTCAGAACCAAAGCATTTTTATGTTTTATTTTCTTATTGCAATATTACGATAAAGAAACCCCTTTTCCAAATGGATTCGATATGAAATGAGGTCTTATTTTTCAACCAGGGGCAGCAATGAATTGGCCATTTCTGAATTCAGTGATTCCTCAAACCGGGCCAGATGATAGCTGGTACTGTTCTTTTGCAGGTATTCTGCTGTTCTGTTCTGTAAAAACTGTCTGTTACCGATAATTCGTAAATAAATAAACTGAATATCAGATTTTGGCCTGCTTTTATCCCAATATTCCGGATTCACTTTCACGATCAGTGGGAATCCCGGCAGGGTTCCTACCCTCGAGAGCATGCCACTCAGGGTTGCCGGTTTATTCCAGTCTTCCTTTGGAATTGCAGCCCATTCTTCCTCCAACATTTTCAATGACATTTCGCGCGAGATCTCATCTTTGTTTTTTTTGTTTTCAGCGAAGACCACATCAAAAGCCTCCCTGACTGTTACAGGCAACCAATATTCAGGCCTTCCGGGATCAAAGATCACGTAGCACTCGCCATCGTAAACATCAATGCCCGGAGCCGGGCTTACTTTCTTTTCAGGAATAGCGAAAAATTCGGGTACACTTGAAAAACCAGCTGCCCATCCCGGCTTCATCAGGTTCAAATATACCGACCATTCCGGAGGTTCTATCAATCCTCTTGCCGGAGTACCGTCTTTCTGCCTGTACCAGCCGGCAAATTCAAAGCTGATGCGCGAGGGAAGTCCGTAACTTTGTTCTTCCTTCATGCTGACTGTATAAATCCGTGCCCGTCCGTCAAAGCCCATCATTTCGGTCAACACCTCATTTTGCCGGACCGTACTGATCAAATTGTTAATTTCTTTCAGATTCGCGGTTATTTCAGCCCTGGTAAAACCAAAACCGGGCATGGTGTAATCCGTGCGGCTTAAAATTTCAAAAGTTCCCTGTTTGTCCAGAATCAGCGGCAGTTCCTGTGCAAACAGACCTTTTGTCTGAACAAGCAACAAACCCAACAGCAACAAAAATACTTTCATAAATAAGGTATTTTACATGCGATTTAGTTAATCAAAAAGTCCTTACAGAGTCCTAAATCCTTGCTACTGATTTGTAAAAACGATATCCGCAGGTATGTCAAACTTATCTGCCGGAACGGTTGGGTTCTCAACGAATTTATCGGCAACCATTTTCATTTTCATCGCGCCGATCTCGCTGTCCATAGATAGGGGTATACCTTTATAGACCAGATAGGTACCTTTCATCTGAATATCTTTGTAGTCGATACTCATTTTATCACAGGTCTTTCCCAGGAAAACCTCCGTGCCGATTTTTTTGATGTTCATATCTTTCATCAGTTCTTCTGTCAGGTTTTCAAAATCGATATCCGACTTTTGACTCATGCTGGTAATGGGAACTTTGGTCCCGGTTTTATTGGTGAGATCCAGATTGTATATAAAACCATCTCTGATGATCGTCTTGTTATTTACCTTGGTTCCCATCATTTCCATGGTCATTTCCTGAGCCTGTTTCTGTCCGTAATCATCAAAGGTATTTACTTGTTTTACTTCCATACCCATCATCTGTGTTTTGTATTCGATAATTCCGGATTTGATGCCGTATTTTCCCTTGCTGCTTTTTATTTCAGGTATTGTTTCTGCTGTTTTTTCAACAGTTTCTTCAGCTGCATTCACTTCAACTGCCTGCGTTGCCGCTTCTTTTTTACAGGAATAAATAATTCCAAAGGAAAGTAAAAGGGCTAAGCCCACTAATCTTGTATGTTTCATGGTATTTATTTTTAGATTCGTATTTTTTCCTGAATGACTGTTTGGCTTTATATATTAAGCGCTTTCAGTATCACAACTTGATAAATTCAACCCTTCTGTTCAAGGCCTTATTGACTGGAGTATCATTCGGCGCCACAGGTTTGCTTTCACCCATACCATCTGTTTCCAGTCCTGTCTGCATTAACCCCAAATGATTTTGCCAGTTCCTCTTTTACTGAAACAGCACGTCGTTTTGAGAGGTCAAGATTGGCTGCATCTGCTCCATCGGCATCTGTGTGACCAACAATTTTTACTTTTACATCGGGCACTTCATTCAAAATTTTGGCGATCTCTTTGAGTGTTCCATATGATTCAGGTTTTACAACATCTTTATTCACATCGAAATAAATTCCATATGTTACCAGTTTTCCTTCTGTCATCAGTTTGTTGCGTATATCAGGAGCGCCGATTGCTATCCTGAAATTGGTAAACAGTGGTTGTTCTCCCATCAACCCTGACCATACTGTATTCAAAGCTTTTCTAGACATGGATTTGGGCAAATCAAATACTTTGCTTTGGTCAACATAAAGTCTGATGCGTTCTTTTTGCACCCAGATGGATATTTTGTATTTTTTATTGGCTTATAATTTGTCTTTTCCGTTATTACCAGTAGTATCAGATTTGCCATCTCGGTAAGACGAACTATAGTCAGTATCTATATGCATAATATCGAACCGGATTGCAGCCTCACCCGGAACGGACCACTCCGTCAATCTATATCTTTGACTTTATAAGTGCTCAGTACATTAAAAGACTAGGCGCCATTGTTTCCGTTTCGGATTTCCAATTGCGGGAATAACTTCAAACTCGAATAGTGTAATTTTCTGGCAGCACTAATTGGCTGATCAAGACCGTCTCCGCACCATTCATGATATTGAACCGAAGCCAGTTCCCGGGAAATAAAGTTGATGTAACCACTTCTCCCGAACCATTCGTATTCCACAAAGCAGGAAAATCACCAATGGCTTCCTGACTGAAATCTTCGTAAAAGATCACTTTTTCACCTGGAACAAAATCGAATTTTGAATAGGTTTCCATGGATGCTTTTTTCTGGCTGTTACCGGAGCTGTTTTCTACTGAAGGATCATTGGATTCAACGTTTTCATCCTTTGGTTTTTGCGCATTCTTGTCGGTACCATCAATTACTTTATCAACTTCCTTATTCAGGCGTTGTTCTGCTTTTCTGGCAAGTCTGTCCAGAATTTGAGCGCTGCTGTTCTGGCTGAATCCCAACAGGATAACCAGAAACAATAAGATTAACTGTTTCATTTTTTTTGGTTTGATATAAAGGGGTATTCAATTCTGAAAAACAAATCGAGGAGAATATTTTATTGATCTGACTGACAACAGGCATTGACATGATGATCAAATTTAGTATGCTGGAAGTAACTATTAAAGTTATGAATTTCCATCAGATTATCCCAAAATTTTGCAGAATAATATTTCAGATATTTATTGAGCTTTGGGCATTGCACCGCGGCAAAAAATCTTGAAATAAATGTACCTTTGCCTGTAAAACCAACATAATAAACAAGCATGAGCCTTTCTGCCGCCGAATTTTTAGAACAGGCGGGTTCGATCCCGATCATCGATGTACGCACCCCAAATGAGTATGCCACAGGGCATATACCCGGGGCATTTAACATACCCCTGTTCAGCAATGAGGAACGTGCACTGGTTGGAACCTCATATAAACACTCAGGCAAAGAGACAGCCGTTGAGCTGGGCTTAAAACTGGTGGGTCCAAAACTTCTTGATTTCGTAAAACAGGCCAAGGTGATCTCCCGTAGGAGACCGTTGCTGGTTCATTGCTGGAGGGGTGGTATGCGGTCAGCCAGTATGGCCTGGCTCTTTAATACAGCAGGTATTGAAGCCAGGACCCTGACCGGTGGTTACAAAGCCTACAGACAGCATATAAGAAATGAATTTAACCGCGAGACCCCACTTTTTATTCTTAGCGGATATACCGGCTCCGGTAAGACGGATATTTTGAGATCCCTGGCCAGGCAAGGGGAACAAATACTGGATCTGGAAGGTATGGCGCATCATAAAGGATCGGCCTTTGGTGCAATAGGGCAGGGGGAGCAGCCAACAAATGAACAATTTGAAAACGATCTGGCCCGCGAATGGCAAAAACTGGATCACAGTAAACGGATCTGGATAGAAGATGAGAGCCGGGCCATCGGTAGAAACGTGATCCCGGAAACACTGTTTTTGAAAATGCGGGCTGCTACAGTAATGCGGATCGATATCCCCCGGAACATCCGGGTCGAGCGTCTTGTCAGGGAGTATGCCCATATCGATGATGCCGGACTGGAAAACGCCCTGTTAAAGCTTAAAAATAAATGGAGCACCGGAATCAAAACCCTGCTGGAAGCACTGAGCGCCGGAGATTACCACGAGGTCGCCGGGATTAGTCTGGCTTATTATGACAAAGCATATATTAAAGGACTCAGCAACAGGGATCCAAAAACAATAATGAACTTCCCGGTTGAAGTGGACGACCCGGACCAAACAGCGTGTTTGCTTATTAAGCAAGCCAATTCCATTTATAATGCAACTATATGAAGGAAGAGATTATATACCTTGATTACAATGCAACCAGCCCCATATCCAAAGAGGTAGCAGATGCCATGCGGCCTTTTCTTGACAATTATTTTGGAAATCCGTCGAGCATACACAAATACGGAACGGAGGCAAAAAAGGCAGTTGAAAAGGCGCGGCGTCAGGTCGCTTCCCTGATCAACTGCGAGCCATCAGAGATTGTTTTCACCAGCGGTGGAACCGAATCCAATAACTATGCGATCAAAGGGATCGCTTATGCGAACAAGGGCCGTGGTAATCACATCATCACCAGTGCCATTGAACATCCGGCAGTTTTTGAAGTCTGCAATTACCTCAGCAATCATGGTTTTGAGATAACAACAGTACCGGTCGATTCCCTGGGATTTGTAGCCCCTGAGGATATCAGAAAGAGCATCAAGCCGAGTACGGTACTTATCAGCATCATGCACGCCAACAATGAAGTGGGCAGCATACAGAACATAGCCGAAATAGGTGCCATCGCCAAGGAACATAAAGTGTATTTTCATACTGATGCTGCGCAATCTGTCGGTAAAATTCCGGTCGATGTGCAGTACATGCAGGTCGATCTGCTCAGCATCGCCGGACACAAGCTATACGCTCCGAAGGGAATCGGTGCTTTGTACATACGGGATGGCCTGAAACTGGAAAAATTCATGCATGGTGCAGATCACGAACAGAATCTGCGGGCTGGTACCGAGAATGTACTGGAAATTGTGGGCCTCGGAGAAGCGGCGGCACAGGCACAAGAGAATTTAATCGAGTTACAGAAACAAACGAAAAAAACCAGAGATCACCTGCTAAAACTATTAAAATTAAAATTACCTGAATTAAAGGTGAACAGTGATCCCGAACGTTGTTTGCCCAATACTTTGAGTGTTTCGTTTCCAAATATTGAAGCGAACACACTGGTTTCGAGGCTCGAAACCGTTGCTGTATCTGCCGGGGCGGCTTGTCATTCGGAAAGTATTGATGTTTCAGCTGTACTGCAGGCCATGCAGGTCCCACTGGAATATGCCATGGGTACGATACGCCTGTCGACCGGAAAATATACTACCTTGGAAGAGGCAGAAAGAGCGGCGGAAGCAATTACCGCAACCGTTAAAGAGCTCCGTTTTAAAGATGGAGATGTACCTGCACCCGCCCGAAATATTAAAAACATCAAACTGACCCATTTTACCCGCGGACTCGGTTGTGCCTGTAAATTAGAACAGAAAAAATTAGACCGCATATTAAAAAAGCTCAAGCCGATCGCCCATCCGAATGTGCTTGTCGGCACCGAATCCAGCGATGATGCGGCCGTTTACAAGATCAGTGAGGAGCATGCACTTGTGCAAACAATCGATTTTTTTACACCGGTGGTGGATGATCCATACGATTTTGGAGCTATCGCCGCTGCAAATGCCCTCAGTGATATTTATGCCATGGGAGCGAAACCTGTCTTTGCCCTGAATATTGTTGGCTTTCCTGAAGAGACTTTGCCCATGGAGGTACTGGAGCAGATCCTTCTGGGTGCCCAGGATAAAACGCATGAGGCAGGAATTCCCATCCTGGGCGGACATTCAGTTGAAGACCCTGAACCGAAATTCGGACTTGTGGTGAGCGGTTTGGTTGATCCGAAGAAAGTGATCAAAAATCAGGGAGCCAGGCCAGGGGATGTGCTGGTACTGACAAAACCACTGGGAACAGGGATCATCACAACAGCCATAAAACGTGGGCTGGTTGAGCCGGATCTCGAAAAGGAGGTGGTAACTGTGATGAGCACGCTTAATAAAAAAGCAGCGGAGATCATGCTTCAGTTTGGTCCTCATGCCTGCACAGATATAACCGGATTCGGGTTGCTTGGTCATTTGGCAGAAATGCTTCGCAATACAGAGGTTTCTGCCGAACTGGAAATGAACAAAATACCCTTTATACGGGAAGTGAAGAACCTGGCAGCTGCTGGGACAATACCGGGTGGTTCTTACAACAACCTTGAATTTGTGAGCGAGGAAGTATCTTTCAATGGGCTGTCAAAGATCAACCAACTATTGCTGGCCGATGCCCAAACATCAGGAGGGCTGCTGATTGCTCTGAATCCCGTCGATGCAGCGACTTTTATCGAAAGGTTCAATGCTGAAAGCAACATAAAAGCCTGTGTCATCGGTAAAATTCTTCGAAAGCAGGGATATTTGATCGATGTGAGATAATGTCAATACGTGCTGATGAGTCCTTCATTGGGGGTAATCCGCTGATGATTCAGAAAATTGTTAGAATACGATCCGGTTATAGATTTGAATCTTAGAGTTTGATTCAATTCTTGTCTCACCTGGTTAAATATTTTTAATTCCGCGGAATGATTTCCGGAACGGGTCTTTTATTCGGTATTGTCAATGGGATGACTTCTGTTGTTACGATGCTGGAATCCAGACCCCATGAATTAACATCGCTCACACCAAACCGTTTAAAGAAATAGTAAAGATTAATGATCATCTTATCGAGATAAGGCAGGTCAATTTGCCTTGCCACCCTGCGTTCGATTTGTACGATTTTGAAATCTGCCAGGATATTGTGTTTTCTGAGGGAAGGATAGGTACTTACAAGATCTATTACGCCTTCATGGCTCAATTGGTTTAAGACTTGTTTGAAATAGTCATTTATACGGGGTTCCATTTTAAAGCCTATAAAGAAATCAATTCTCATTATTTTATTTGGGACCAGGTGCCTGACTTTGTATTCAAGGGTGTATGGATTATCGACCATATCGACATGCAAAAACCAGTAGCAATCTGCCCGTTTTGGTGAACGGTTCAATATACTTTGTACCGCCTTGGCTTCTATCTCATTGTAATTATCGGCATGGGTGGTATATACGAGCTGGCTGGAAAATTTGGGAATCGTCTTATCGTTGCTTAAATCGGTCAGAATACCAGTGTAATCTTCTATTTTAGCATAAGTAATAAACCGGTTTCTGATCCTTCTTCCCAGAAAAAGTACGAGCATAATAATAGAAAGTGCCGATGCCACCAAAATCGTAAACCAGCCTCCATGATAAAATTTGGTCAGATTAGAGATCAGGAAAGAACCCTCGATTGTAAAATAGGCTAAACCAAAAATGACGACCAGCCAAAGGGGTTTTTTCTTCATCAACAAATAGTTGATCATCAAAAAGGTGGTCATAAGCATGGCAATGGTTATTGACAAACCATAAGCCGCTTGCAGGTTGTCAGAGCTTTGAAACAATATAACTGCAATTATGCACGACACAAATAAAAAGCGGTTAATAGCAGGTATATAGACCTGACCCTTAACTGTTGAGGGGTATTTAATTTTGATCTTGGGCCAGAAATTGAGCGAAATAGCTTCACTGATTAACGTAAATGAGCCACTAATCATGGCCTGACTGGCAATAACCGCTGCTGCAGTCGCCAAAATAATGCCAAATGGCAAAAACCATAACGGCATCATGGAATAAAACGGATTGGTATCTGTATTGATTTTGTCAAAATTTGTAATGACCCAGGCCCCTTGCCCTAAATAGTTCAGCACCAGGGCCAGTTTTACAAATCCCCAGCTAACCCTGATATTGCGGATTCCGCAATGCCCCAGGTCAGCATATAATGCTTCGGCTCCTGTGGTGCAAAGGAAGACAGCTCCTAAGAGCAAAAATCCTTTGGGATAATGTGCAAGTATGTTGTAGGCGTAATATGGATTTATGGCTTTTATCACTTCGGGGTATGCCAGTAAGTTTATCAGCCCCAGGATACCCAATACCGAAAACCAGAGCAACATAATGGGTCCAAACGACCTTCCAATAAATGAAGTGCCGAACTGCTGTATAAAAAATAATCCTGAAATGATCACAATAGCAATATATAGTACGGGGATTTCTGCATTGATCAGTTTCAAACCTTCTACCGCGGAAAGCACAGTAATGGAAGGGGTAATAATGCCGTCAGCCAGCAGTGCACTGCCACCCATAATCGCAAAAATGTAAAGCCACCTTTTTCTGTTGCGCAACAAGGCAAAAAGCGAAAAAATACCGCCCTCTCCTTTATTGTCTGCCTTTAGTGTGATAAGCACATATTTTATGGTTGTCTGAAGGGTTAAGGTCCAAATTATGCATGAGAGCGCCCCTAAAATCAATTCACTGCTCGTAAGTCCACCGACACTTAAAATGGCTTTTAAAACGTAAAGAGGCGAAGTTCCGATATCACCATATATAATTCCCAGGGAGACAATAACTCCAACAGAAGATAATCTTTTGAAATCACTTGAGGTTAGGACAGACATTGATTTAGTCAAATAAAAATCAAAGTTAATTAAACTTCGAATTTTAACTCATTAAAATTCATTTTTTTTGTCTGCTTCAGCACAGGGAGAGTTATTATGGAAAATTCGTGATTATTAAATTTAATGTCTGTGCTTACCAAATCAACCGATCAATTAGAAATACTCGAAAAATATTGAAATTAACCTTGTTATTTTAGAGGATGTTTACTTTCCGATACAAAATATTTGAAATGGATTTAAAGTGCTGTTTTAAAGTCAGTTGCTAAATTTGTAGAAACGAATTAGCAACAAAAAAAGCTTAGGAAAGTCAAAGTAAACGATAAGAAAGGAAAAATTAAAAAGTATGGGTATAAAAAAACCGCTCCACAAAGGAAGCGGTTTTTAAGAAAAACTCCAAAAGGTTTAAGCAATTGTTACAGTGCCTAAATAAGCGCTGTTAGCGACTTTATTGCCATCTTCTGATACAAACCCCAGGAAGACTTCGACATCCTCTCCTGAGTACTCAGAAGCCACTGGTATGGTAGCAATTCCGGTAGATCTTTCTGGACCTGAAGTAGTAAAGACTGCTTCTCCTCTGATCGTGTTCAAAAGAACAATTAGAGATTTGTCTGTTTCTTTGGCACTTCCTCTGCCAGAGTTGTCTGTCCAGGTTACTTCTACGTTACCGGCACTTGGAGAAGTGGCTGCACCATCAGCAGCACCTTTTAAGTTACCACGAGATACTAATGCGGTTGCATAGTCAATCATGAAGTTTGGATAAGCTCCGGTAATTCCATTGTTCAAGTTGTAAGACATTGCCGCATTGAATTGCGTCATTTGTTTTGAATACAATTTGAAACCGACTCTCAGAAATTCTGTCAAAGGTTGTAAGAACCGGAGGACAGTACCGAATTTAGAACGTTGGTCAACCTGACCTTCTGTTCTGGGATTCGCAACACTGGAAGGTTTGATGCGCAGGTAATCGATGCCCTTCCAAGTTCCACCGATTACATTCCCTACCTGGCCTGAAACACCACCGAGAATACCCTGATTAATTTTACCCATTTTTTTTTGAAATTTTAATTGTTAAACATAGACTTGGACTTGACATGGACTTACCATGGACATGCCCTTGTTAGCTAAGATACTTCAAAAATTAGGCAGTGATTCCTTTTAGGGTGCGGTTGCATTTGTGTGCTTTACTTTGCTGTAAAGCATTCTTGGAGATGATATTGGTTTGTTTTTTCGACTGTTCACTGGATATAAGAGAGGTTAAATTATTTCAAAAGAAAAAAGAGAAAAAAAGAAAGCCATCTGATTGGAGGCGGGGCGAATGCTGTCAAGGTTTTTGAGGAAAATACTACTTGATATAAATGCGAACTTTAGAATGATTTTGTAAGTGGAGATTTTCCTCAAAACCTGAAAGGCTTGACCTTTACAGCATGGAGAAATTGGTGGAGGGAAGCCGACTAAATTTGCTATCTTTTTTGAGTTTTACCACAAAGGCCCGGAATTATTGGATATTGTATGTTATGCAATCGTTTTTTTATTATATACTAAATTTTCAAGAGCAATCTGTTTACATATTATTGTTTAGATTGCTGTCTTATCAGGATTATTCATGTTCACTTGAAATTTTTCGCCCATAATGCTATTATTTCTTTTGAAAATTCGGGTAGAATGCAATTTTTTTCTCTTGATTGATTAAAAATTGTCAATAAATTTTCTGGATATAACATAACCTTAAATAATTCATCTATCCCCTTATTTTTATAAATCGTGTGAAAAATGGTATATCCCAAATAATAATGTAAAGTGGGACGATATCCAATAACATCATTTCTATTTTTTGGATTTGGTAAATATTCATTAAATTTTTTAACTGAAAAATCTTGAAAATAATAATCCCAAAAACGATCTACAGTTTGCTTTTTATTTTTTGTAGAATCGATTTTTTGAAGAGTATTGCAAAATTCAATAAATAGTTCGTTTAAAAGCTTTTCATTTTGATACAACCCTTTAATTTCATCCGGATAAGATTCATAATTTATTAATTGAGCTGTACCTTCCAATAATAATGTATTTTGCCACTGTAATGCAGGTTTAGGTTTTTTGCCAAATTTTTTTGCTAAATATTTTGTATAGTATTGATGATGAAGTTCATGTGCTAATGTCAATTCAAAATCTATAATATTAAGCCTTTGGTACAGTAATTCAATAAAAATACCTTCTTTGTCTTCAAAAGAACCACGATTCCCATCAAATCCTAAATAAACAGAAAATACATCTTTGGAGATTATTTGTTGCGGCAGATATGTCCATGATTTTTGCAGAACATTATTTTCTATTTCACTTTTACGTTTATCAAGGCTATCAATAAAAGATAAAGCACTTTGTTGCTTGTTCTTAGTAAAATATTCCATCCATATATTAGTAATACCGCCTGTAATTCTTAAGTCCTTTTTTGGCAACGACCAAAAAGCGTATTGGTATGCTTCTGAATTATTTAATTGTTTTTTACCATCCCATGCATGAAAATTCCTTTGTAATGCTTTATAAATCGGTATTTCTAATAAATTATTGATTTTATCATTTAATACAGCATCGTTTTTATGTTTGTTATAGTAATATTTTTCTTGCTCAATTGATATTTTAGAATTAAACGGAAATTCAATTGAATCAGTTGTTTTTATATAATTTATAATATCAACAAATTGATTAGCTTGTTGATCATTCAATTGTAATTTATTTTGTGATATTAACACATTGCTAATTACGGTTAGTAATATTGATAGGCTTAATTTATACATAATTAACTTTCATTAATGAAATTTAAAAAGTTATCTTATTTGCTGTTAGTTTATTATAAAACGCATATAAATTAAGCACTAAAGCCCTAATTGCTTAAAGCCGCTGCTCGCAGAAGTTATTGTTTTAGAATCCAATCAGTTATTGTTTTTTTTGCTTCAATATCAATATTGTACATTGAATCTGGTGATAGATCTTCATTTGTCAGGTAATGGTTTAAACCGTTAATGATTATAATCTCTATTTTGTTATTTTGAAATGACCTCAATTTATTAACTTCAGCTTTTGGGTCTATATATAAATCATTTGAACCAATAATATAAAGAATTGGTATTTTACATGTTGCGTAAGTATTTTCGAAATCCTTTTTTAGAAGATGTTTCCAAGAATGAAAGTTGCCATAATAAAAACGATTGTAATTTTTTTCTGTATAACCATGTTCTTTCGCTTTTTTCAATGCTTCTTTTGAAATTTTTAAATCTTCCTCCCAATCGTTTTCTGTTGAAGTTCCTCCAAAAGCTTGATGAAAAATACCCATTATTTCTAACTTTTTTTCTTCACTATCAAAAATCAATTCATTTTCAAATTTATTTACGCCTGTCCTTAACTGGTATTTTAAAAATTCACCATGTTTTTGGACTGGTGTTGCCCATTGAACCAAAAAATCGGGTTGTATTCCATTTTCAATTAATATCATAGTTACCATTCCACCTTGACTATGGCTGATTAGTCCAATTTGTTTTGTTGAAAAAAAAATATTGTTTTTAAGGCTATCGTAAATAATCCTTAAATCGTTTGCCATATCTGTAATGGTATAATTGGCAGTACTGAATTTACCCTCTGATTTCCCGACACCTCTTTCGTCATACCTAAAGACGGCAATGTTATTTTGTAACAGATTTTCAGTCAATTGATAATGATTGTTTCTTGTATCCATTCCAGAACCTGGAACAATGATAATAATCTTATCATATTGATTTTTAGGTTCTATTAAAGTGCCATATAAATTTATTTTTTCTTTAGAATTAATAAATTCTAAATCTGTAGAGTTGTAATTTTCAATATATTGAATATTTTTTTCGTATTGAAAAACATCCTGTCCCAAACAACTAATAGAAAAAAATATTACAAAGACTAAAGTTTTTATTGAATTCATTTTTATAATTTCTGCGAACGGTTTGCGGGTTTGCGTTGTGGCGGATTTGAAACACTAAACTGTCTGCCCGCACAAAGTTTATTAAATGCACTACTGTTCGTATTCGCACGACCACCGCCATAACGCAAAACCGCTGTTATAGGTTGCCCTTTTCTGACGTTATTGTTGGTTCGTGTCATTGGTTATTGTTGTCGGTTTAGGAATTGTCAGGAAGTAAACAATTACAAATAAAGTTACTGACGCTGTGGTTATGAAAGCAACTGTCGCATTGAACTTGAACCAAATTAGTCCTGTCAGCGAACTTGCCAACATTGTGCAAATGCTTTGCAGTCCCGAAAATGTTCCGATGGCAGTTGCCGTGTCTTTTTTGTCGGTGATATTTGAAATCCACGCTTTGGAAATTCCTTCTGTCGCTGAAGCATAAATACCGTAAAGAAAAAACAGACCAAAAAAGAAATAAAGGTTGGTATTAACTGCCATACCAAAATATACTGTCGCAAATATTGCAAGTCCGATGACGAAAATTGTTTTCAATCCTATGTTGTCGGCAAGAACGCCAATAGGAAAAGCAAACAAAGCGTAAATAAGATTGTAAAAAATATAAACTCCGATAACCATTGTGTCGTCGAGTCCTGATTGCTTTGCTTGAAGCAAAAGAAAAACATCTGAACTGTTGAACAACGTAAATATTAAAAGTCCGATTACAACTTTTCTGTATTCTTTTGGACTTTCTTTCCAATATTTTAAGAACGAGAAAAAAGACGTTTTTGCTTTTGGCTTGTGTTCGTTTACTCTTTTGTCCTTGAGATATAATGAAGCTAAAACTGCAAATAGGCCAGGTATAAATGCGATAAAAAAAAGTGTCTTGTAGTCTTGCGGATAGTAGAACAAATAGAGTAAAGCTAATGAAGGACCTATTACTGCTCCTAAAGTATCCATTGAACGGTGAAACCCAAAAACTTTTCCTTTTGTCGCTGGGGTTGCTTCGTCAGAGAGAATTGCGTCTCTTGAACCAGTCCGAATACCTTTTCCGAAACGGTCAATTGTCCGTGCAAAAAATATCCATAGCGGGAATATGAAAACTGCCATCATTGGTTTAGAAATGGCACTGAAAGCATAACCAATTTGCACAAACGGAACTCGTCTGCCTGAAATGTCAGAAAGTTTGCCAAAATAACCTTTGCTAAGTCCGGCTGTTGCTTCAGCAATGCCTTCTAGTATTCCGATAAGCAAGATTGAAAAACCAATTGTCTTTAGGTAAATCGGCATAATCGGATATAGCATTTCGCTTGCCGTGTCTGTCAGCAAACTAACTACCGATAAAATCCAAATTGTCCGTGTGATATATTTCAAAATTCGTCTCTATCAGTAGTGAAGTTCAATGTTTGCATTGGTGGCTTAAAGGGTTGCCTATAACGGCTTATATAAGAATAAAATTAATGGATTATTTGCAAAAAAGCAGGATAAAAAATGTTTTTGTTGACAATTGTTGCAGGTTGACCAGCCCGACTTCGGACGGGTAAACTTGGCACGCCTGCCGGAGGCAGGCTTTGCGAGCCGCCAGCGAGTGGAGCCTCTCGACGTAGCTCGAGGCAGGCTGTGGTGGTGCAGAAAGAGGCATGGAAACCAGCGCCCACATGAAACGCCGGGTGGCGCTGTTTTGATGCACAGGTGCAAAGGCAAGGGTGAGGCTCGGCTGATAGGGTTTTTGAGGAAAATACTACTTCATATACATGTGAATATTAGAATGATTTTGTAAGTGGAGATATTTCTCAAAAACCAAAGGGCTCTACCTTGACTGGCCGAAAGGAGCGGGGTAACTGCTAACCCGCCTAACTTTGCTGCACTCTTTTTTTAAAAATGTTGGCTAATGAATTGTTATATTTATTTTTTGTAAACCTGAATTTACGTTAGGTGAATGAAAATTAATTAAATCAAAATTGAAGATTGATTTTGATATGCAGGTTTAATAACCCTTCGGTTTCATTTAACAATAAAAACTTCTATCTTACCGCAAAAAGGATATAGTTGGGCAAAAATAGCTGCAACAAAGGATTTTTATGAAGATTTATTGATTCTTTAAATTAAACAAAAATATTACACACTAATTTATAGGAAACTACTGCCTTTTTGTGCCGTGAAATCTCATGCCATCGAAGTCATCATTATAATGATGGGTGAATGTATAGTCAAATGAATGGTCTTTCATATTAAACCCGCCATAATGTTTATCGCCGTTGTTGTGTTCATCGCTCATGTGATGCGTCCATTCCGTTTCACCATTGCGCATATCATCCATCATCCAACCCATGTGGCCACCGCCCATCATATGCCCATATGCATTCCTAAAGGCAGTTCCTGTATAACATACATAAACACTGTCTCTGTGGTGATAATAATTCATAACAAATGTGGTGTCCAAAATGTCGTTATAACAATGAATCTGTAATGTATTTTTGCCAATGGTCAAAATCTCGGTTGTTGCTGTTAAGGATGCGTTTTTTGATTTCAATTCATCCTTAAATGCATTAACTGACGATAATGTACCCACATAGGTTCCATCAACTGCCTGTGCTGATTCTTCCTCATTATTTTCACAACCAGAATAAACCAGTGTTGAAATAAGCACAATTACCAAAATACTTTTTTTTGTGAAGTTCATCTCTCTAAATTTATTTGTTTATTAAAATTTTCAATTTTATTAAGTGCTCCATAACCCCAAAATTGGGATCTATACTTCGACGGAGTTTATCTATTTTTTTTTTGTATCTGTTTAGATGGCCAATTTAAAAGCACTTGGGGGGAGAGCATGATCATTATAAAATAAAAACTTTCTGCAATTTAACATTTGCCTATAACAACGACCAAATTGCCAATAAATGTATGAATAAAATTTGGATTACAGCATAAATAAGGTCCATTTAAAAAAATATCACCCAATTAATTTATTTAAATTTTAAGTGTTTTTTTAGTGGTTATTGGGGAATGAATTTGAGGATAGTATGAAAGAATGTGTAAAATTCAAGAAAGGACCAAGTTTTTACAAGAAAAGTGCAAATCATCTTTGATTTGAAAGGCTTTTATGACAATAAAATTAGTGTATTAATGGCAAAAAAGCAGGAGAAAAAGGGTTTTGTTGACAATGGTTGCAGGTTAACCAGCCCGCCTT
>CAWFJI010000003.1:0-31861 GCA_963816075.1 uncultured Flavobacteriaceae bacterium
GTTATGATAAGGAGCAATAGAATTTTTATCTCTTTTAACATATTCGTATCAGACAATTCCTTCATCTCAATAAACCGCATTTATGTCATGCTATCATTATCTGCCGGTTTCCGTCATATTATCCGGCACTACGATCGAATAATCTGCCAACGCTGCCTTTTCTTTATCATTTAACTTATCCCAGTCCGTTCTGGTGATCGTGCTAATGGATTTGATATCCAGTCCTGGTTTCACTTTATTGACCCACCAGATGATCCCCTGATCGTTGTCTGAGTGATAGGATCCCTGATAATGCAGGAACAACATGGGTTTCTTGTAGTTCTTCAGCATAAAGTGTGCCATGGTTGCATCTTTAGCTGCCTGAGCCAGTTGAATGTTATCCATATTCTTGGGTACATGCCCTCCCATTTGGTCTTTCATTTCGGCATAGGCCTTTACATTGGGATCATAGTATTTTATCAGGTCCGGACTCACCATTTTAGCGGCTTCCGGACTTAATTTTTTCAGTGCATCCTTGCCGTCCTTATTGATCATGGCAGCATACCTTCTGGGAATGTTGGTGGCAATGAAGGGGATCTTTTTTTCTTTGGCAAAATCGAGCAAAGGTTTGTAGTCCGTTTTATAATTTTTCCACATCTGCGTCATTTCTGGTATCATTTTCTCTTCATCGTAAAATCCGGCCAGGTATTCATCCATGACGAGCTGGTTCCCGTTCTCAAACATCTCAGCACCAAGTATCAATTTATCCCCAACACTTTCATACAGACTCTGCGTAACTTCCAGCTGTAGCCAGTGTGAAATTGGGTTGGTATGGTGTTCACCGAAAAAAACCATATCGGCTTTGGACAGGTCTTTTACCATGTCTTTGTATTCTGCCGTTTTTCCTTTGCTGTTGTACAGTAAATAGGCAGGTTTGTCTTGTGCGGCTATAAAAAAAGTAGAAAACAGAAGGATAACTTGCAGGCTTCGAAAATGTGTCATGAGTACATGTGAATTGGTATTCAAATTTATCAATTTTTTTCAATAAAAGGGCATAGGCTGAAATTTACACATACTTTATTCCATTTGCAAAAGATGACTATATTTGTAAATGAGGCTGTTTACTGCCGAAAAAACAACAATTAAAACCAAAACTATGAAAAAATACTTTGTTTCGCTTTCGCTCATCACATTTTTAATTTTAGGTTGTGCTTCCTTTAATTCTATGGATTCATTTTACAACAGGCACAAAAATGACGAGAATCTGTCTTCTTTTCAGGTGCCGTCTTATGTCAGGTCGCTGTTAAAAAGTGCTTCGCCTGAACTCAATGAACTTTTTAAGAATGTAAAGGACTTCAGGGCCATGTCTTTCACCGATTGCAGTCCTGCACAAAGCCAGCAAATCACTGAGGAGATCAACAGCATTACGCAGAATTATAAGGATGTACTCAGAAAAAATGAAACCGACTCGCAATCTTTTGTGGCCGTGAAAGAAAAAGGTGATGTGATCAAAGAGGTTGTCATGCACAAAACCGAAGGCAAAAACCACTATATTTTGTATCTGAAAGGCAATTTTGATCCTGAACGGATACAAAGCCTGATCGACACAAACCAACTCGATGGTTTATTAAAGAAATAATATTTCCAAAGGGCCTGAATTTTTGTTCAGGCCGTTTTTTTTAATCCAGTTTCAGAATAAATACAGTTTTTTTTTAAAATTCCCTTATTTTCAGGCAATTACACATCTGGGTTTTGCCGGATATTTTTCCCTTCCCATACAGACAAAATTTATTCAAGCCAGGATCTAAAAAAAAAGTCTTTTTTTTCTGTTTATCTCGCAATATAAAAATACATATACCGTTCTAATATCTCATAAGTTTTAATTGAGTAAAACTTGGGAAAATTGTTATTGTTAAAGAAGGAAACTCTCCGCTCTGCGGAGGGTTTTTTCATTTATGGCTAAGTCCGTCACCCGCCGGGCAGTATCATTTCAAAGCCGCTTCAATGACATTTCCGCTGCTCCCGTTCGGAAAGGAAATTTGCAATAAATTGGCAAGGGTTGGTGCAATATCTGTTATTGAAACCGGTGCTTTCGAACTCCCGATTTGAATACCTCGTCCATAGAACAATACGGGCACATGGGTATCATAACTAAAGCCGGATCCGTGGGTAGATCCTTTTTTGCTGTAAACGATTGTTGCCGGATTCGGAATGATCATCACATCGCCTGATAGCTTTTGGTTGTAGCCATTTTGCAAATACTTCAAAATTCTTTCTGAAAATGAAGTGTTCTGCAGGGTTTTAGCAGTCACTACTTTAAATACATTCTTGTAATCAATAATCACTTCCGTCAGTTCTTCGGATACCGTATTGCGTTCGAGCTTTAATCTTTGCAATTCATCCCTGTTCAGGAAAATTTGAGAATTAGACACGTTTTCGATCAAATTTGCTGAACCATATCTGCTTTGGCAGAAATTCTGGATAAAGGAATTAAAATCCTTCATATCGATATACCCTGCCGGAATTTTAAGAGAATTCAGATAAGCCGGAACCTGCACCGCAGCATGATCTGCGGTTAAGAATAAGGTGTAGTTATTCTTTCCTACGGCCTTATCCAGGAACAATAAAAACTCGCCCAGTTCTTTGTCGAGACGCAGATAGGTATCCTCAATTTCCTTGGAATCCACCCCGAACTGATGTCCGATATAGTCAGGACTTGAAAAACTGATCGCCAGAAAATCTGTGAACTCCCCTTTTCCCATTTTTTCGTTTTGAACAGCGCTTTTGGCAAATTCAAACAACAGCGTATTTCCGAACGGCGTGCTTTTCAGCACATCATAACCGCCGTTCTGAGCGCTTAAAGCCTTGAGGTCATAAGGGAAAACTGCTTTTTCCTGCCCTGTGAAACTTTGTTCAAATAGATTGTCATCTGCGATGCTCTCTGTGTAGGATTCTATTGGGTACAGGGTCTCCCATTTTTGATTGATGTATTTTTCGGGGAGTTTTCGATTGTTGAAATCAACTACCCAGCCGGGTAATGTTTCCATATAAAAAGAACTCGTACTAAACTTCCCGTCGTTTTTGCTTTCAATCCAGTATGCTGCGTTAGCGGTATGGCCAACCGGCAGGATAGCCGACCGGTCTTTTATGCTGATGCCGATCACTTTTCCCTTGTTGTTCTGAGCCAGACGAAGTTCATCGGTAACAGTAGTCGTCAGCAGCCTGGCCGGGGATTTATTGCCACCGGTTTGTGTACCCACACCGCTGTAATTCGAATCATCAACACAATAAATCGATTTTTTCAATTCCTTGTCGTACCAATCATTGCTGATAATTCCATGAACACTTGGAGTTGTTCCGGTATAAACCGAGGCATGACCAACTGCCGTATAGGTAGGTATATAATTAAAATGCGCATTTTCGCAGTTAAATCCCTGATGTATGATTTTCTTAAAGCCATCTTCTCCGTATTTTTGATAGAATCTGGTCAGGTAGTCATAGCGCATTTGGTCCACTACGATTCCAACTACCAGCTTGGGTTTTTCCTGCTCAAATTTTACCTGCGACCAGGTCGCATATACCGATGTAATGAAGAATAAATAAAAAAACAGGCTTTTCATGATGTGGGAATTTTAAGTAGCGTAAAAGTATACAATTTACGCAAATTCAGAAGAAATTTAAGTCCACGATTAAGGGATCAGCTCAAATTTTTATACTTTAGCCAATAAATAATTTATGGTCTATCTTTATAACATAGGTAAATATTTTATCATGCTTGCTGAGGTTTTTAGGAGACCCCAAAAAGGATCGATCTTCAGGGAAAATCTTTTCAGGGAAATCGAAGAACTCGGCTTAAAATCCCTCGGAATCGTAGCTTTTATATCTTTCTTTGTCGGTGGTGTTGTTGCTATTCAAACCGGATTGAACGTCGATAATCCCTGGATACCCAAATACCTGATCGGTTTTGCTACAGGCCGGTCGATCGTGCTGGAATTTGCTCCTACTTTTATGTCGATTATCCTGGCCGGTAAAGTTGGATCTTATATTACTTCAAGTATCGGAACCATGCGTGTTACAGAGCAAATAGACGCTTTGGAAGTTATGGGTGTCAACACCCTGAACCACCTCGTCTTACCAAAAATTGTTGCGGCGGTGTTCTTTTATCCGTTTCTAATCACTTTGGCCATGATACTCGGTATCATTGGTGGTTATGTTGCTGCTCTTGTAACCGGGCTCTTTTCTGTTGAAGATTATGTCAATGGAATCCGCTTGGATTTCAGACCTTATCTGATCGGCTATGCCCTGAAAAAAACGGTGGTCTTCGCATTTCTGATCGCCACCATTCCCTCATTTTACGGATATTATGTGAAAGGCGGCTCTATTGAAGTCGGAAAAGCCAGCACAAAAGCGGTTGTCTGGACCAGTGTGACAATCATTGTTTTCAATTATTTCTTAACCCAAATGCTTTTAGGCTAAATGATAGAAGTTACGAATTTGTTTAAACGTTTCGAGGACCTCGAGGTATTGAAGGGTATTTCTGCCGAATTCAAACAGGGTGATACCAGCCTGATCATTGGCGCCAGTGGCTCAGGAAAGACCGTCTTTTTAAAATGCCTTCTGGGCCTGCTGGAACCCGATGGCGGGGATATAACCTATGATGGCAGGCCTTATAGCAAAATGGGAAAAGATGATAAAAGGAATCTTCGCAAGGAAATGGGCATGGTATTTCAAAGCGGCGCCTTGTTTGATTCAGAAACGATCGAAAACAACATCATGTTTCCCCTTAAAATGTTCACGAACCAGAGCCGGGAAGAAATGCTTGACCGGGTAAATTTTGTATTGGACCGGGTACATCTGGAAAATGTGAACAATAAATTTCCCGCAGAGCTATCCGGAGGAATGCAAAAAAGGGTAGCCATAGCCCGTGCCATTGTAATGAACCCAAAATATTTGTTCTGCGATGAGCCCAATTCAGGGCTAGACCCAAAGACCGCCATAGTCATTGATAACCTGATCAAGGAGATCACCGATGAATACCAGATGATCACGGTGATCAATACACATGATATGAACTCGGTAATGGAAATCGGTGAGAAAATCATCTTTTTGAAGGATGGACTGAAAGTATGGGAAGGCTCCAGTCAGAACATTTTTAAAACGGATAATGAAGCCGTTACAAACTTTGTGTACTCTTCCAACCTGTTCAAAAAAGTAAGGGAAGTTTATATCAAAGACAATTGATAAATACTTACCTATAAATTACCCTTCCGTTTGCAATTCCATGGAACTCAATCATAGCGTCTGATCTCAACGGGGCGCACATTCAGTCTGGATTCCATCCAGAGCTTCAGTTTTTGTTCCTGCTGTACCCTGTCCTCTTCTTTGATATTCCCACCCCATTTTACAAAAAACACGTTCAAGGTATCCACCTTGCTGAAGTTCGTGACATATTCCTTCGCATAGCCCAGTTTCTCCAAACCGGTATAGTTGATCCTGATCTCATCCGTAATTTGCTCAAACAAAAGCCCGGCACCGTATTGCTTTTTTAGCAAGTTCTCCAGTTCATCAATTCTTTTGTCCTTTGAAACAAGGCTTTCTTCTTTTTCAGAAAGTAGCTTGTAATTGCTCATATACAAGGATTTGATTTCCTCAACATCCTGTTGCATGTTCATATTTGTTTGTCCCTGGTACACCTTAAGTTCTGTATCCATCAGTCTTTTTTGTTCCATCAGCTTTTGCCACCTGCCGATATCCTTATCACTGTAAGTCTCACCAAAAACGTATAACTCTATTTTTTTGTTTTCGTAATCTATGCTTTCCTTGTTGTCTCTGATGATGTTTACCCCTTCATTTCTCAGGTCATTGAGAAAATCATTTGCCCTGCTCATGTATTGATTTTGTAACCACAGTTCATAAAACAAAAAGATACTGAACGAAAAAATTGCAAATGCCAGGGCGGAAGCAAACCGGGATATATTTCTCCTTTTAGCCTCATTCAGGTATTGTTTCATTGGAAAATCGAGGTACTTGGTAATTGTAAAAGTGGCAAAGGCAATAAAAATAGAATTGATCGTGAACAAGAACATGGCCCCTCCAAAGTATTTTATATTTCCGGTTGCCAGTCCGAATCCTGCAGTACAAAGTGGAGGCATCAAAGCAGTCGCTATGGCGACACCGGCAACGGTATTGAATTGTGGTGTAGGTCTGGATATTGCGATTATCAGTGCCAGCCCGCCAACAAAGGCGATGAGCACATCCCGAACATCAGGTTTGGTTCTGGCGAGCAGTTCCGGAGTGGCCTCGCTGAAAATGGGAAAGCTGAAGAATACAAAAGAGGTGATCAGGCCCAAGCTGATCATAATGCCCAAATTGGTCAGTGATTTTTTAAGGGTGTCCATATCATTGATGGCCAAAGCATAACCTATGCCCAAAATGGGTCCCATGAGCGGCGAAATCAGCATGGCTCCAATCACGACAGCCGTTGAACTCACATTCAGACCAATAGAGGCAATGAGTATTGAAAAGATCAGGATCCAGGCTGTATGGCCCTGCATAGAAATACCCTCCACGATCAGGTTATTGGTTGCTTCCAGATCTGTATTGTGTTTCAAATCCAAAACCCCATACAGGAACTTCTTTAACCTGGCAAATAAATTAGGGGAACTTAGTTCTGGCCGAACCGGTTGTTCCTTCAAGTTTTTATTCGGATCTGTAGTGCTTCCCATATCTGTCATAATTCCGCGCTAGTTATTTAAATCAGGGTTTAGTTTTTGCAGCTGATAACCTGAGCAGAAATATGCTTTATTTCCTGTTCCTCTGTTCTGGGCAGGATCAGGAGGGTATCGGCCGTATCGACTATAATGAAATCGGAAAGGCCTCTGACGACAATTCTTTTTCCTTGCAGCGAACTGATCATGTTGTTGTTTGCTCCTTCACAAAAGGTCAGGGCATTTACCACTGCATTGTTATCTTTATCCTTGCTCAGCTTATCAAAAAGCGCGCCCCAGGTACCCAGGTCATTCCAGCCAAAATCCACCGGCAGAACAAATACATTCGATGCCTTTTCCATAATACCGTAATCTATGGATACGTTTTCAGACAAGCCGTAATTGTTACTGATAAACTCAGATTCTTTCGGTCCGTTCCAAAAAGCATCACCCTTTGAGAACAGTTCTGTCATAGCAGGGAGATATTTTGTAAAAGCGAGTAAAATACTTCGGGTACTCCAGATGAAAATTCCGGCATTCCATAAATAATCCCCCTGCTCAAGAAATTTTTTGGCTGTTTGCAGATCCGGTTTTTCGGTAAAGTTCTTCACCTTTTTAATGGGATCAGAAGCGGCTTCAAACTGTATATACCCATACCCGGTATTCGGACCTGAAGGCTTTATCCCCAGTGTCATCAGGATATCATTTTTTTCACAGGCCTCAAAGGAAGTCTCCACATTTCGCAAGAACTCAGGCTCATCATCGATCCAGTGGTCGGAAGGAGCAACCAGCATGATCGCATTTTTGTTGATCTTACTGATCTTCAAAGCCGTGTAAAGTATACAGGGCGCAGTATTCCGCATGGCCGGCTCGAGCACCAGCCTGCTTTCATCAATATCAGGTAAATGATCCTTAACCAAAGCGCTGTAATCCTGATTGGTAGCTATAAAGATATTTTCCTTGGGTATAAGACCGGATAAGCGGTGATAGGTTTGTTGTAACAAAGAGACGCCTACCCCGAGCATATCGTGAAACTGCTTGGGATTCTCTTTTGTGCTGACCGGCCAGAATCTCGAGCCCACACCACCAGCCATGATAACGGCATAATAGTTTTTTTTCATTACAGATTGAATTATTAATGATTTTCCAAAAACAAAACCAGGGCATTGTGATGAAATAAATATTGCCTTTTTGTTTTAATTTCCCGGCATGCAAACCGTGTCCGTCTTTTTTCTCCTTTGATATAGATCCGCTCATTAAATGAAAATCTGCTGTTTTCAGGCAGTTCAAAAATGAATTTACCCATCTTCTCCCCATCGCAATTTTTCAGCGCCAGCGAGAGCTTTATGTCCGTATCTGTACAGGCTTTGGGATTTCGTAAATAATTTGCCAGGGCAGCAAGAATTTGTGGCGGAAAGATCTCAGGTCGCAAAAAGGAGAGCATAAGCTTCTGAAAATTGAGTTTCCATTCCGTGCCATGCGGCCTGGCAAATGGCTTTTGTTTATGAGTCACAAGATGTGCAATTTCGTGAATCAAAGTGATTAAAAAACGGTATTTGTTCAGATCATTATTGATCGTGATCTGGTAATGGCCTAAACCGAGTCTTTTAAAATCGCCGTGTTTGGTTTTTCGGTTGCTGACGATTTTCAGACTGCAGGGATATCTGTCGAGCAGTTCGAGTACCTCACCCACTGAAGCTTCCGGCAGATAACTATATAAAACCATTTCTTTACTTTTCAAAGCCCTTGATTTTTTGCAAACATACAAAGATTTGCTCCCTTGTGCAGGTCTAAGTTTACAAAAATAATTATGGGGTAGAATTGGATACCGGAATTACCTTGCCGTTGAAATATTGGGCTTTGTAGATTGCAAAGTCTGCGATATACGCTGCCATAGCCTCAGCGCTGATGCTCGCTTTGTATCCCGGAAAGGCTCTTTTTAACATTTCCGTCTGGACCGCGCCTATAGCCAGGGTATTGAAGGCGATACCACTTTCATGATACTCTTCAGCCAGTAATTCAAACAAAGTAATCAGTGCGCCCTTTGAAGAAGTATAGGCCGACAAACCCGGGTATTTTTTACTGCCCTGAATTCCACCCATACTGCCCACTCCAACAATGTGTCCGCCTTTATTTACAAAAGGCAGGAGCAGTTTGGTCAGTTCCGCCACAGCAAACACATTGACCTTATATACTTCCATAAAATCTGTCAGGGTAGTTTTAAAAAAGGGCCTGTGTATCAACTTACCCGCATTATGAATTATGGCATCAATATTTCCCCAGGTCGAGGCTACAAAATCCCTGATCGCATTGACATCGATTTCACGCGTGATCTCCAGTTCCAATACCGTTATATTTTTGTGGTTCTTTTGCAGGTTTATAATTGAATCCTTATTTCTGGTAATAGCCAATACGTGGTGGCCATTCTTGCTTAAATATTTTACGAGTTCAAATCCGATACCTTTGCTGGCACCTGTAACAACTACCTTTTTCGCTTCCATGGGCTGTTTTTAATTAATAGCTTAAAATTAATATATTTTCCTAATTTTATCAGCAACTTTTATAACAATCTGACATGAAATTTTTCCTTAGCCTTATTTTTTGCCTGACTTTCTATTTTAGCAATGCGCAGGATCTCTATTTGCATTGCGGAGCTGTGGTTGATGTCGATCAGGGCAAAGTACTGAAAGAGATGACCCTTATCGTCCGGGGAAATAAAATTTTCTCTGTAAAGCCAGGGTATCTTGCACCGAATTCCAATGCTGACCAGGTAATTGATCTGAAAGGAAAAACCGTACTGCCCGGCTTAATCGACATGCATGTGCATATTGAATCTGAATACAGTGCCGAGACTAATTTGAACAGATTTATAATGAATGAGTCTGACATCGCTTTTCATTCGGTTGTAAATGCCAAAAAAACCTTGTTGGCCGGTTTCACAACAGTTCGTGACCTTGGCGGAACAGGTGTTAATATCAGCCTCAGAAATGCTGTTAATAATGGCCTGATAGACGGGCCGAGAATTTATGCTGCCGGAAAGTCAATTGCCACCACAGGCGGACATGCCGATCCAACCAACGGCATGAAAAAGAATCTTATGGAAACTCCCGGACCGACACAGGGAGTGGTGAACGGTGTGGATGAAGGAAGGCAGGCTGTAAGGCAAAGGTATAAGGACGGGTCGGATGTGATCAAAATTACGGCAACGGGAGGTGTTTTGAGCGTGGCAAAGAATGGGCATAATCCTCAGTTTACGGTTGAAGAAATCAAAGCGATCTGCGAAACGGCCAAGGATTACGGCATGCATGTTGCCGCACACGCCCATGGAGATGAAGGTATGCAACGGGCCATATTGGGCGGGGTAAAAACCATTGAACACGGTACCCTGATGAGCGAAAAGACCATGGAATTGATGAAGACACACAAAGTGTATTATGTGCCGACGATCACTGCCGGAAAAGAAGTATCGGACAAATCAAAAATAAAAGGATTTTACCCGGAAATCGTGGTGCCAAAAGCCGCAGAGATCGGACCGAAAATTCAGGGAACATTTGGCCAGGCTTATAAAAAAGGGGTATCGATCGCTTTTGGAACGGATGCAGGTGTTTTTCCTCATGGTTTAAATGCAAAAGAATTTGGGTACATGGTTGAAGCAGGTATGCCGGCCATGGAAGCCATTCAGTCAGCAACCCGAACCAATGCAGGACTGTTGATGAATGAGAACATCGGAAGTATTGCAGAAGGTAAACTGGCAGACATTATTGCCGTGAATGAGGATCCGCTGAAAAATATCAAAACGCTTGAAAATGTAGTTTTTGTAATGAAGGACGGAAAAATTTACAAACAGGAATAAGTTTTCAAAGGTTTGTTCTTTTATAGAAATAATAAAAATCCTAATTCTCTTTTTTAATGTGCTGGTAGGCGCCCATATCCGGTGAGGGCAATCTCATTGCCCCGAGCAGGTCCTGAGGAACTTTTCCGGCAGCAACAGGATCGGCCTTACCTATGCCTTCAGATTTTTCGCCGATCCGGTAATCATTCGTAACCGTATTTATAAAGTCAGTGTTGCCATTGAATATGTTGTTGGGATACACATCCGCATCTTCGAAATCATAGAGCGGATTGCCTTTAAATTTGTTATTCACATCATTAAATCTGAGCATGCTGTTTACAAACCGGTACTTATAGACCGTTCCTTCTACCTTTTCGAGCAGAAACTCGATACTCTGGCTTCCGTCAATGATGCAATTGATAAAATCCGCCTGGTACAGGTTACTGGCGCTGATCACATCTGATCCGTTCACTTTTGAAACCTTAAAATTATTGATCAGTACAGCGGGATACTGACGCAGGCTTTTGCTCCAGAAATTTCCGAAGGTACTGTGCACAAAACTGTACTTTCCTCCGTTGCTGCAGGCCAGGGAGGAAGTTCCGTTATTTCCGATTACCAGATTTTCAGCCAGGATATGCGCATATCGTCCGAGTAAACCGAAGGTAGTGGTATTGTAAATCTGCACATCGTGTAATTCCAGGGTAGGTATATTTCCATTCGACAGTGAATCTGCTATAATACCGATCTCATTGTTCCTGATGATCACATTGCGGAGCACGTTTCCGGTGCTGCCCGACCGCAGCCAAAGGGTGCTCCACTGACCGGCGATATTGCTGTAAGCGGGCTCGAGTCGATCTCCTTCCAGCACAATTTCTTCCCCAACTTCGCCCAGCATTTTTACAGTTGCCCCTTTGTCTGCAAGCATCCCCGAGTTTTTATGAAAGTGCACCCGTGCACCTTTTTCCACCATGAGTGTTTTCCCTTCGGGCACTCCAACGAAACCATATACTACATACGGCTTTTCCTTAGTCCAGGTGGTATTATCCTTCAGGTAAAATCCCTCCACTTCTATATCTTTTCCGTTTTCATCCTGACCAAGAACGATGGTTTCTTTGATCCCTTCGGCGTCTTTTTGCGGATATAAAAAATGAGCGTCCTGCACCAGGGTTACGAGTGCAACCTCCTGGGGTTGATCTTCCGACTCAAAGATGAGCTGGTCCTCATACAAAGGGCTGGTCACCTGACTGAAGTCTATGGTGGCCTCAATAAAAATAAAAATACTGTCCTTGGCTAAAATATCAATGTCATTCACAACAGGCCCCGGGACGCCATCCACATTGATCCTGTAAAATGACTGCTCCGCCAGCGCCAGTTTAATAACCGGAACCCTGATGTTCTTGCTGCCTTTGTTGTAAACCTTTAAAGTCCGGGTACTGGAGCCGGTATTGGTGAATACTGTATCGAGATATATGGTATCGCTTGAAAAGACGAGGTCTCCGGTGCTGGTTACCGATTCAAAGTTATCGGAATTACAGGCATTCAGGACAAAGAGCAGAAATAAGGATATCAGACCCGTCAGTTTCATGTCTGAATTACTTTTCTGTTAATTTGATCTCATAGACTTTTTTCCAGTTCTTCCCGGTTACAAACAACCGGTCGGCTTCCTGATCATAGGCTATACCATTCAGCACATTGTCATCTCCCTGCTGTCCCACCTTGTCCTGCAATCCCTTGAGGTTTGCGATACCTTCTATAGCCCCGGTGACAGGATCAATGATCAGGATCGCATTCTGCTGCCAGATGTTGGCGTATATTTTACCCTTAATAAATTCGAGTTCATTCAGTTTTTCAGCCTTGCGTTTATCAGTATAGGCTTCTATTTTTGTCACTTCTTTTAAATTTCCGGTATCGAGAAACCAGATCGATTCTGTACCGTCGGATTTAATGAGAAATTTGTCATTATGGGTTAAACCCCAGCCTTCCCGGCTTTGGCCGTAGCGAAAGGTATCAATAACTTTCATGGTTTCCAGATCGTATACAAAACCTATTTCTTCCTTCCAGGTAAGCTGATAGATCTTGCTATTAAGAATAGTGATTCCTTCTGCAAAGTATTTTTTATCCAGATTGACCCTTTGAAGGATCTCACCCGTTTGCATCTTTACTTTTCGCAGACTTGACTTGCCGTAATTTCCAGTGCTTTCATAAAAAAACTCATTGTGAATTTCGAGTCCCTGCGTAAATGCCGTTGCATCATGAGGATACTCATTGATCACTTCATAATTGTAAATTACCGGCGGATTCGCAGCGAGAAAATAAATGGTGTTGGTCAGCAGTTTGGTCTTTCCATCATAAAAAACGTTTGCAGTAATGGCTTGTTTTCCCAGTTTTTCATTCGCTATGGTCAGGTTTTCCGGAACAACGCGTTTACCGTTCAAAAAAAACTGTACGGAATCGATCGGATTGCGGTTCTTATCTACCACCTTCAACGACAAAGCTTTGTTCACCTGAATGGTCTTTGGCGCCTGTAATTCAAGTTTGTATTTGTTGCCACAGGCGCTAACAAACAGGGTCAAAAAAAAGAAAAAGAGTGGATTCCTGATAGTCATCTTTAAAATAATAAAATAATTGCTTCAGATTTAAAAAATATGTGTAAATTTGCAATCCGAAAATAGAAGTTTGTCCTTCTGTTTCATGAGGCGAAAGTATAAAATTAAAATGAAATTACGATGAGAAAAGGTATTCATCCAGAGAATTACAGGTTAGTTGCATTCAAAGACATGTCTAATGGCGAAGTCTATATAACAAAATCAACTGCAGATGTCAGAGAGAAAATTGAAATTGACGGCGTTGAATATCCACTGGTAAAATTGGAAATTTCAAGAACCTCACATCCATATTATACAGGAAAAGTCAAACTGGTCGATACGGCGGGTAGAATCGATAAATTCAAGTCTAAATACGACAAATTCAAAAAATAAATTTGAATTAATAAAATCATAATGTTTTCTTAAAATCCTTTTAATTTTTAAAAGGATTTTTTTTTGTATTGATATTTTTATACATTTGAACTTTAAACCACTCCCCCTACAAAATATTTCCCCTCATAATTCGTTTTATTTATAAACCAATTTTCTATTGGCAAAACTTTGTAATTATGATAGCGAAAGAAATTTCCGTAAAGAGAGAGTTTTTCATCACCAGTCTTTTCATCGAGGATATGATCTCGAAGCATATCAGTGAGTTCTATGCTGAGGTCCTTTCAAAGGAACAGATTGCCCGGGAAAACCTGTTTGCCACATTTCATGACAAGATAGATTACCTGCTGGAATCAGGTTGTTTTTCAATTATTGATTCAAGTAAAATTTCTGTATTCAGGGAGATCAGGAAAGAATTTCTGATGAGCGATGATTCAGAGACCCTGGAAGAAAGCCTGAGGTCAGAGGACAACAACGCTGATTTTCTTTTGATCATGTATCCTCAGGGAGATTATTTGCCAAGAAACGAAAAACTTACCGTTGCCTGTTATAACCTGATCAATGATGTGTCAGAGCTGGTTGCCAAATTCACCAACAAGAATGAGGTACAGTTTACGAAAGTAAATGCCGTGAAAAGAAAGGTGGCCCATAATATGAATGTATTCAGCCGGGTTGGTATGTTTCTCACCTTATTTCTGTTTAAATAATTCTCTATTTGAAAATATATGAAGACCGTTTTTTACGGTCTTTTTTTTTATCTTGGTACCATGGGCAAAATTTTCAGACAGGCAGTAATGGCGATCATCGTAAATGAGGAAGGCAGGATACTGATCGGCTATTCTCCCCGCGAACAGAGCTTTAAATTTCCTCAGGGCGGACTTGAACCTGACGAAGATATCCTGGAGGGTATGAAGCGCGAACTCCTGGAAGAACTTGATTACAGACTTAAAGAAGCCTTTATTCTGGCTACTTATGAAGAAAAGATCAACTATCCCTTTCCGCCTGATTGCCATCCGGTTTTTATGGGACAGGAACTGACGATCGTTAAAGTACAATACGACCTGGAGGCCAACACGATCCCTCAGGATGACGAGTTTGAAGAGTTGTACTGGATTCAGCCCAGTGAGCTGCCGGATTTCGACACCAAATACAGGGCCGATGCCTATTGGCGTGCCCTGGAAATTGCAGGCCTGGTTTAGTATGCCAATATGGAAAATTTAAGTTCAAGCGGGTCAAGCTGATCGACCAGCCCCTGAATAAAACTGCTTCCGTAGGCTTCATAGAAATCGGAAAAATTCGCGGTTCTTTCCTGTAGCGCTCCCTGGGGGAACAGCTCATCTTTTAAAAGTTCCAATCTGCTGACCAGATCTCCCATTTTTCTTTTCTGTGCCTTGAGCAACCTTTTTTCGAGCTTGTCTATTCCGTTGAGCTGCCGCTTCCGCTCTGCCCTCACTGCACCTGAAAAAGACGGATCTGTTTGATCTGACAGTGCTTCGAGTTCCGCGAACATATCCTGTACCTGCTGCCTTTGTTTGTCGAGGTTTATTACGATTTCTGATCTTTTGGTCACCATCTCCCGGATCAGCCCTTCCTTTTGGGTAAAAAATGCCTGCCGGCTTATGCCCAGTTTTTCGATGTTGCGCGCCTGTTTTTGTGAGAGTATCAAAGCCGAATTGCGCAATAAAAGTACAGGAAAAGGAACTCCCTGACTATCGAAAAAACCCTTTAGCTGAAACCAGTAAGCCAGTTCGCCGCCACCACCAATATAGCAGAGATTGGGCAAAACAACTTCCTGGTACAGGGGGCGCATCATTACATTAGGACTGAATCTGTCGGGATGATCGTTCAGTTCAGCCTCAATCTCAGACCAGGTGAACTGTATGGCAGTATTATTTATTTTGTATAAGCCATCTTCAAAAATAATCCGCTCCCGCAGCCCGTCCATGATATAAAAAAGGTTTATTTCCCGGGGATTTACCTGTCCCTTGTATTTTTCGGATAGCGCCTCTGTGCTGCGATTGACCTCATGGTAGCAGGTCTGTTTTAGCAGGTCATGCTTCATATAAGGTGAGAATTCCTGCTTTAAAACCGTATCATCCCCGTCAATAATAACCAAACCATAAGAACCGAAAAGCTCGTTGACCAAAAAACGGGTTGCCCCGGCCAGATTGCTGTGCATCAAATAACTTTCCGAAAAAAGATCTTTTAAATAACCCGCGTTTTTGCTCTTTCCCAATAGTTGGGCATATTCAAAACCGACTTTTTCCAGGGTTGAAGTACCCAGCCTCCCGACAGGGCCAGAAGCAATGGTATTCCATACGATTTTTTTGTCGTGGTAATTGAAAAAATTTACCTCGTCAAAATCATGGTCCTCAGAGGCCATCCAAAAGACCGGTACAAAATCATTTTTGGGATATGTATCTTTTAGCTTCTTACATAAATTAATGGTGGATATGATCTTATAGAGGAAATACAAGGGTCCGGTATTCAGGTTGAGCTGGTGCCCGGTAACAACCGTAAATGTATTTTCGTTGGCAAGCAAATGGATATTTTCACGGGTGGCAGCCGAAGTAATGATAGCTCGGTTCTGCTTTTCTACCTGTGAACCCAGTAACCTGCGGGTCTCGAGAGCATAGTTTTCTTTCTTTTGCTCGATCTGCCTTTGAAATTGCTCAATAGCCGGAAAATTTCCGTAAAACGACTTCAGGAAGGGTGATCTGTCAAGATAATCGTGAATTATTTTTGTAAAATAACCGGTTTCCTGATAGGATACTGTATTGATAATGGGATTCAAGCTGTTTGTATTTAAAATAAAAATACTGCTTTAATTCTAATTATAAAAAATATCTTTTCACAATGTCCCAGGCTATGCAACAGGTTCTCCAAAGAGGTCAAAATCATTGGCTTCAAAGATCCGGATATCGATAAATTTACCAATCTGAATAAAATGTTTGGCCGCATCTACCAATACTTCGTTGTCTACATCCGGACTGTCAAATTCTGTTCGGCCTATAAAAAAGTTTCCCTCTTTTCTGTCGAATATACATCTGAACACCTTGCCTACTTTCTCCTGATTCAGTTCAAAAGAGATCTGGCTCTGAATTTCCATAAGTTCAGAAACCCGCTTTTGTTTTACTTTTTCAGGCACATTGTCTTTCAGTGAATAGGCACCGGTATTTTCTTCATGGGAATAAGCAAAACAGCCCATGCGATCAAATCTTGAATCTTTTACAAATTGTTTCAGTTCTTCAAACTGCGCTTCCGTTTCACCGGGATAACCCACGATAAAAGTAGTTCTGATGGCCATATCCGGTACTTTTGCACGAAATTCCTCCAGCAATTTTCTGGTCTTTTCGGCGGTTGTGCCTCTTTTCATTGAAGTGAGCAGTTCTGTATTGATATGCTGCAGCGGAATGTCCAGGTAATTGCAGATTTTCGGTTCGGCCTTCATCACTTCCAGCACGTCCAGCGGAAAGCCCGTTGGAAAAGCATAATGTAAGCGGATCCATTCAATGCCTTCTACTTTGGCCAATTCCTTCAAAAGATCTGCCAGCGCCCTTTTTTTATAGATATCCAGCCCGTAATAGGTCAGGTCCTGGGCAATAAGTATCAGCTCTTTTATGCCCTTCACTGCTAATTTTTCAGTCTCTGTCACCAGATCCCCAATAGGGGTCGAAACATGTTTTCCGCGCATCAGGGGTATGGCACAAAATGAACACGGACGGTCGCAGCCCTCTGCAATTTTTAAATAGGCATAGTGTTTTGGCGTTGTGGTGAGTCGTTCGCCGATCAGTTCGTGTTTGTAGTCAGCACCCAGTGCTTTCAGCAAATTGGGCAGGTCGTGGGTACCGAAGTAACTGTCTACATCGGGTATTTCCTTTTCGAGGTCATCCTTGTACCGCTCGCTCAAACAACCGGTAACAAAGAGTTTGTCAATTTCGCCCAGTTCTTTTTTTCTGGCGAAATGCAGGATGGTATTCACCGATTCTTCCTTGGCTTTACCTATAAATCCGCAGGTATTGATCACAACAACATGACCCTCTTCCTTTTCGTCTTCATGAACCACCTCTTTGTTACTGGCCTTTAACTGTCCCATCAGCACCTCACTGTCGTAGATGTTCTTGGAACAACCCAGGGTTACCACATTGATCTTGTTATTCTTGCTCGATTTTGTACGCATAAATTATTGCTGAGATTTTATCCTCTCTATGGCTCAAAATGCCAAAAGACAGTTTTTGACGGTCTAAACCGGCTATTTAAAAAAAGAATCTACAAATTCAACCTTGTCGAAGATCTGCAAATCATGGATTCCCTCTCCAACACCTATATATTTGACCGGTATTTTAAACTGATCAGAAATACCTATAACGACTCCTCCTTTTGCCGTTCCGTCGAGTTTTGTAATGGCCAGGGCAGTTACTTCAGTAGCTTTGGTAAATTGTTTTGCCTGTTCAAAGGCATTCTGACCCGTTGAGCCATCCAGTACCAGGATCACCTCATCCGGCACATCGGGAGTCACCTTTTGCATCACGCGCTTCACCTTGGTCAGCTCATTCATCAGGTTAACCTTGTTGTGCAGGCGGCCGGCTGTATCGATGATCACCACATCTGCATTTTGTTTGATAGCCGATTGTATGGTATCGTAGGCAACCGAAGCCGGGTCACTTCCCATGCTTTGTTTGACCAGCGGAACACCCACCCTGTCTGCCCAGACCTGTAGCTGGTCGATGGCGGCCGCACGAAAGGTATCTGCAGCACCCAAAACTACACTTTTCCCCTCGTTCTTAAACATCATGGCCAGTTTGCCAATGGTTGTGGTTTTACCAACTCCATTCACTCCAACAACCATGATCACATAGGGCCTTCCTACCGGTTCAGTTATCTTGTCGGATTGATTGAGCTCAGCAGATTCGCTGAGCAGGGCGGTAATTTCTTCTCTCAGAATCCGGTTGAGTTCATCAGTTCCGAAATACTTGTCCCTGGCGATTCGCGCCTCGATCCTGTCAATTATTTTCAGGGTCGTATTCACTCCAACATCTGAGGCAATAAGTACTTCCTCCAGGTTGTCGAGCACATCTTCGTCTACTTTCGATTTGCCCACAATGGCTTTCGAGAGTTTATTAAAGAAGGTGCTGCTGCTTTTCTCTAATCCTTTATCTAATGTCTCTTTCTTTTCCTTAGAAAAAATATTTTTAAATATACTCATGATTTAAATTTTAGGCCGGGGGTCGAAAAAATGTAAAAATCAGATATTAAAGCTTTAAATTTCAAATATTTACAAATATAAAAAGAAAAAGCTACTCCCGTGGTGAAAGTAGCTTTATTAGTAAATATCAAAAAGATCTATTTTTTATTCAAAAAGTCATTTACTTTATCAGGGTCCATTACACTTTCTTCAAAAGTATAAGCACCTGACTTTGGAGATTTCACCATTCTGACAACTTTTGTTAATCTCTTTGAACCCGTTTGTAACGATGCTACTGCTTTCTTTGCCATGACTTACTTATTTTATCTCTTTATGAACAGTTACCCTTTTCAGGATCGGGTTAAATTTCTTTAACTCCTTTCTGTCAGGTGTATTCTTTTTATTTTTTGTGGTAATATATCTTGAGGTTCCGGGCATACCAGAAGCCTTGTGTTCTGTACACTCCATTATTACCTGTATCCTGTTGCCTTTGCTTTTCTTTGCCATCTCTAATTATTTTTTCAAAAAACCGTTAGCCTTTGCTTCTTTTAATACCGCCTCTAATCCGTTCTTGTTTATTGTTTTTAAAGCGCTGGTGGCAATTTTTAATGTTACCCATCTGTCTTCTTCAGGCAGATAAAAACGCTTTTTGATCAAATTAACTTTGAACTTTCTTTTCGTGCGGTTCATTGCATGTGATACGTTGTTACCGATCATTGCTCTTTTCCCTGTAAGCTCACAAACTCTTGACATTTCTTACCTATTTAATGTAAATTCAAAACGAGGTGCAAAAATAATAATTCTTTATTAATCTCACAAACTATTTCAATTGTTTTTAATAATTTCTTTCTTGAGCATTTCCAAAGCCTTGTTCGAAGCTCTGCCTATCACTTTTTCCCGGGGTTGTCCAAAATTAAATTCTTCTGAAAAAACTCCCTGTGCTGAGGCGATTGCAATAAAAACCACACCTACTGACCGGTCGGTTTTGTCTGTGGTCGGCCCGGCATTGCCGGTTGTTGCAATAGCTAAATCCGTATGAAAGAGCTTCCGGCAATTCACTGCCATAGCCTCAGCAACCTCAGCACTGACAACTGTATGCTTTTCAATGAGAGCAGACGGTATATCCAATATCTTCTTTTTTGCTTCAGCTGAATAGGCAACCATACCCCCTTTAAAAAAATTGGAAGCCCCGCTGACTGCGGTGATCATTTCTGAAATTTTGCCTCCGGTACAACTTTCTGCTACACTGAGACTCAACTTTTTTTCTGTACATAACTTATGTACCACATTTTCCAGGTTGTTATTGTCTTCATAGCCTACAAAAATATCGCTGATAAGCACTTCCAGTTTTTGCATTTCTTCGGACAGGGATTTTTCCAAAAGTTCTTTATCCTTTCCCCTGGCTGTGAGCCTGAGCCGGAGCTTTCCAAAAGAAGGGAGATAAGCAAGTTTCAAATGGGCAGGTAATTCCATTTCCCAGTTTTCGATCCGTACCGCCACTTTGCTTTCGCCCAGGCCATAGGTTTGCATGGTTCTATGGAGGATAAAAGGCAACTGAAAAGAGCGCTGCAATTCCGGCAATACGGACCGGCTCATCAATCCTTTCATTTCCATGGGTACGCCAGGCAGGGAAACAAAAACTTTTCCGTTCTTTTCGAACCACATTCCTGCAGCCGTACCGAATTCGTTCTTTAAAACATTTGCTTTTTTGGGCAGCATGGCCTGCTGGGTATCGAGGGAAGTCTCAGTGAGGCGTATTTTGGCGAATAACTTCTGGATGTGTTCAGCAACCTCCTGATTAAATACAAGTTCGTCATCAAAATATTCCACCAGGGTGTTTTTGGTGATATCGTCTTTGGTTGGTCCCAGGCCTCCGGTCATAATGATCAGGTCAACCCGCTTTTCAGCCTCTGCAAGCACTGTTAAAATATGTGTCCTGTCATCCTGTACTGAGGTGATCTGATGCACATTGATCCCAATTTCGTTCAGCCTTTCGGCGATCCATTTGGAATTGGTATCGGTGATCTGTCCGATTAAAATTTCATCGCCTATGGTAATGATCTCTGCCTGCAAAGTTTTTGTTTATAATATTTATCAGAACAAAGATACGTGTGTTTTTCCGAAGCAGGCAAAATGATACCTTAACTTTCAAAGGAATATTTGCTATAACATAAATACCTGGTACGAAAATTCTTGTCCCTTGGCTAATAATGAAAATTCCTTCATTTTCACAAATAAATACCAAAATCTGATATCAATTAGCTTCTTATTCAAAACTCATATTATCAATTCTCAGGATACCATTCCTGTTCATAATTACCCGGTTGCGGGTATATTCGATGCCATTTACAGTAAAATATTTTTGAATGATATTGATATGATAAACCTTATTTGCATATTTTGTGTATACTTCCCCTTTTTTGACAAGCGTATAGTCTTTTTTCGGATCATCCATATACTGAATGAAGCGATGAAAATTAAACCGGGTAATGTCCGTTATTCCTGAAATACTCGCGTCGGAGAGGTCACTGCCAAATTTGTCCGGAGAAAGCACAATCTTCTTTTTGTACTGGATGATCTGTTCGCCCAGTGACTCCATATCCACATCAAGCACCAGTTCTTTCAAACGCAATTTTTTAACACTTGGCTCAAGTTTCTTATAGGCTACAAAACCAAAGTCTTCTTTAAAAACACCAATTTTTTTATTTAAGGAATTGGTAATTTTTATCTTGTAGTCATAAAAAAAAGAATTTGATTTACTCACAAACAATCCGCTGATGATTCCTTTTATCCGGTCCTTGAGCATATAACTGACTACCAGAGCAACAAAAAAAGGTGTGGTAAAATTTCCGTAATTCTTTTGAAAATAAAAGGCTATTCCTGTTGAGAAGATCATCGCCAGTCCAGCTGCCAAAGCCAGCAGGGTTTGTTCAAAAACGGCACCATCCTTACGTATATCCTGTTTTAAAAAAAATACACTATCCATATATTTCTTCAACTGATTTCTTTTGTAAAGTAAGTCCTCAGGTTTTTTATCCTTATCTTTTGGTGAATGATAGCCTTCCTGTTTTTTGTATTTTTGTTCTTCATTGATTGCGTTTACTATTTGGTTAAGAGCATCCCTGCTCTTTTCCTTTTTCTCAAGAACATTGTATAAATGCATCAGCTGATGTTCAACAGAATTGCTCATATATTCATCAGCATAAAAGATCACATTTTTGGTTTGTTTATCCAGTGAGGAAATGGCTACCCTGCCTACTATTAAGCGAAACTCTTTGAGGATTGTTTGTGTATTCTCAATCAGTAACCCAATCTCATATTTAGTAGTCTTTCCTGCATAAATCAGCTCATCGGTCTGTTCTTTCAGTAGGTTACTGAAAGTCGAGGCCAGCATTTTGATCTGTTGCTCATATTGGTATTTGTATTTGACAGATCCGTTTTTTATAAAGGCATCCGTGCTCTTTTCAACCTTTTTTAATAATGATTTTTTTCCTGTATTCAGTTCAGATAAAGTGCTATATGCGATGTCATATTTCAGAAATAATCTGACGTCATTATAAAATTTTGTTTTTGGGTATTTCCTTTCATTTATATTTAATGCATCAGGGAAAAACAAAAAAGTAACTGTTGCGTAGGTCGATTTTTTCCTTTTAAAGACGACATCATATGCCACCTCAACCACAATCGAGAATTTGTCATGTATTTTAACGGTACTTTTTAGCATACATGGCTTTAGAAAAGTCCGTCAGGTGTAATTCCTAACCATTTAAAATAAGTCATTGCCATCAGTATAGAAAATAACCAGGCGATAATTTGCATGGTAATACCAAATTTAAAGGTGTCAGACCAGCTGTAATGGTCTGTAGAATAAAGCAATAAGGCAGGTTTACTGTTAAAAGGAAGTACATATACATGTTCGATTAACATGGCCAGCGGAAAAGCAAGACTGAGAACAGGGTAACCAAATCGCGAGGCAACTCCAATGGCAATGGGTATAAAGATCATGGCACGCATTGTTTTTGATTGCATAATCAAGGCACTAAATACCATAACACCTGTTAAAAGTACATATAACAGCCAAAACGGCGTGCTTTCTCCCAAACCGAGAGAGTCAAAAAATGCATTTACTGATATGGAAGGCAGATCTGTCACATTTAACCCGGCACCCAGGGTATAAGCACCGGCAGAGAACAATAATAAATGCCAGGGTATATCTACGTCATTCCATTTTACGATACCGATCTTTGGCAATAAGGCCCAAATGGCTCCAATAAAAGCAACGGCCGTAGGACTGATTCCATGCCATCGGTCCGTAACCCACAAGCCTAAAATAAGAATAAAAATCCCTATCGATTTATACTCATTGAATGAGATAGGTCCCATTTTATCAAGTTCCTTTTGCAGACTTTCCATACCACCCGGAATATTGGGAATTCGTTCCTCTTTACTCAAGGGGAAAAATATTTTTGCTCCAATAATCCAGGCAATAACCATCAAACACAAGGCAACCGGAAATGCGGCTACCATCCACTGGGAAAAGAATATGTCAATTCCCATCGCCCCTCCGATTAAGGAAGCAGCTAGTAAATTAGCCCCTGAACCTGTCAAAAAAGAAGCAGCTCCCATATTGATCTGAAAGAGGTTTTGCAAGATCAGATTTCGTCCAAAATTATTTCTGTTTCCTTGTGATGCTCCATAAACAGCGGCAACTACCATCATGATAGGCAGCAAAATTGCGGCTTTTGCAGTTGTAGCAGAAATAAATAGTGATAGAACTATATTGATCACCATAAAACTAAGTACGATCGAGGAAGCATTTTTTCCGAATCTAAGGATAAACCAAAGTGCAAAACGCTTTGCCACACCTGTAACAACAAGCATGCTCGCCAGAACGAAAGAGAGTATATTTAACCACATAACCGGATGCCCCAGTTGCGCATAGGCTTCATCCTCCGGAAGCACTCCTGTAAGTACAAGGGCAATAATTAATATCAGGGAGGTCAAATAATTGGGTATGGCCTCTGTAATCCATAAAATGAGTGCGGCCAGAAATATGGCCAGCATGGCTTTGTTTGTGTAAATAAATTGTTCCAGACCAATTTTATTGAAATTGGCTGCTGCGCTTTTACCCAGACTTTCCGGATTGAAATTATGCAAATACGGAATGTCGGCCAGAAACATAATTACAAGAAAAGTAATGACAGACAAGGGTACCCCGATAGCCATTAATGTCTTTTCGAAGCCGGACTTATCCCTGACCGGAAGTTTCTCGATCCGGTAATTTCGCATGTCGAGTACATCAAACTTCTCCTTACTCATTTCTTCTTTCATTTTTAAGTATATATAATTTGAAAAGATTAATGGTATTTTAATAGTTCAACCAGTCCACACAACTCTTAATTATATCCAATTCTTAAAAGGAGTTTTCATCAACATGGAATTAAAATATCTTACATCCCCGGTTACTTCTTCACCCAGCCATTCAGGTTTTTGGAAGGCTTCATCTTCTGAGGACAATTCAATTTCAGCCACTACCAATCCTTCATTATCGCCATAAAATTCATCGACCTCATAGGTGTGTTTTCCAGATTTCACATGAAACCGTGTTTTGTCAATTACACCCGGTTCACAAATCTTTAAAAGTTCAATAACTTCATCGACCGGAATCTCTTTTTCCCATTCATAGCGCGAAGCTCCGGAGTCGTTACCTATGCCTTTCACCGTAATAAAACCCTGATCTCCTTTAATACGAACCCGCACAGTTCTTTCGGGAACAGACGATAAATAACCCTGGGTTATGCGCATTTTGTGAATGGATTCCTTTTTAAAAGCCTCACTTTTCACTAAAAATTTTCTCTCAATTTCTTGTGCCATTTTTTTAATTTGCTAATGGTTTATTGATCCAGCCTATGATTCTTTTGATTGCCTGCAGGTAGTTAATATTCTCAACTCCTGTTAATTTTACATCCCGAATTGTTTTTTGAATATCTTCAACTTCTGTTGATTCCGAATTAATCGTTACAACTGCGGCTCCGTTAATCAGAACTTCTCCCACTTCACAAATGGTATCATTCACCATATAACCAAAGCGTTTTTTATGTACTTGAACACCCTGCAGATCCGGATGACCTTCGATCATCGCTAAAAATTCTTGGAGGGTATAGGCACCTTTATTAAGGTCAGGCATTTTCACCTGAAAAGCAGGGAAAACTTCCTTGGTCAGAACTTCTTTCGATATCGGAAATTCTGCCTTCATCAAAGGGTTCCATTGCTCAAGTCCGTCAACGGTTTGAACATACGTCTTAATATCCATTTTGCCATCGCGGATCTTGGTATTATTTATATCATTTGTTCTAGACATGATGTAAATCTCGTCGGAATCCCGTTCCCACACATTTTCAGGAATAGGCACTGAAAAACGCGCCATTCTTTTGGCCGCTTCCTCAAAGTTTTGTCCGAAAGTTCTAAACTCAAATCTGGGTTTCGAAATCTCGCCAATTTGCATTTCTTTTTTTGACATAATCTATTTTGTTAAATTTTATTTTATTCAATTGGTTTATTAAAAATGTACAGTTTTGCTGTTCCATCACTTATGATATAAATCTCTTTATCGGTTACAGCAATTCCTTCTGCTTTTATGACATTTATAGGATAACTTTTAATCAGATCCCCGTTAAGTTCACATTTATTAATTGTTTGATTCTGATCACTGACAATCCAAAGCTTCTTAATCGAACTGTCATAACAGATACCCGAATAATCAATGGCGAAATCCAGTTCAGTCTGAGAAATGATTGAAAAATTCGACCTCAATTGGATTAACAGCCCCGGATCCTTTTCGTTTAAAGCATAAATAATCCCATTATCAAAATTATAAGCAACGCCTTCCAGTCCGCTGTTAGCATCTGAATTATTGTAGTCAATTTTGTGTTTAACTATCTCGTTGGTGAGCAGATCATAAACAACAATTTCCTTATTTCTTTCTTCGGCCACCAGTAATTTATTGGCAGTAAAAAGTGAAACCCCTTCCAGATCATTGCCTGTATACTGAAATTTCTGGATTACATTACCTTTAAGCGATATTTTATAAATATTATTCGTGTTATCACTTACAGTATATAGTCCGGTTCCCGACTCATTCATTGACAGACCTGAAGGCTCAGGGATATTCACCGGAAAAGTGCCGATTAATTCGAGTTCCTCTATTGCCATTTCATCATTGCCATTACCACAGCCAGATAGGCTCAGGATCGCAAATAAGAAGGGTAAAAGTGCGCTTTTTACCGGAACCATCATTTTAAACCGATTAATAATATTCATTTTAGTGCCGAGCATAAATCCCATTTAATCTTCAGTAACTGCAATTATGATAATATTAAAAAGGAATAAATTTATATAAAACCGCAATCAACTTGTAATTGCGGTTTTATATTTATTGAAAATGAGTTTATTCTTTAACTATCAATTATTGGTTGTTCCTTTGGTTTCATTTGCAGGAACCACCCATTTTGCCCCGCCGTCCAATTTACGGGCAACCAGCGGTGTACCCGGCCAATCTGCTTTAAGCAATTTGTCAATTACAACATCCGTTGTATTTACCAGGGTAATATCCTCCCCTGAAGAAGAAATTCCAAATTGACCCTGTGGAGAACCGCTACCGGTTTCTATGATGTAGAATCCTTTTGACGGAATGCTGGTTCCTGCAGGAATACTATAAGCCACTGCAATTCCTCCTGAGTCATAAACCTTGTATCCGCTGATATCTATGGCTGCATTTGTAGCATTGTACAACTCTATAAAGTCAAAAGGTGCGCCCGATGCGTTGATCTCATTGATTACCAATTGGTCAAGGATAGCCAGAGGTGCCACCTGAATAAAAGGCCAGGTAGCAGAATTGTCATGATCGAAATCACCGGTAATTACATCACCAGTTTTAACTTCCTCAGGAAAATAGGTTCTTAGTCCTGAATTGTCTTCAGCCCTTAAATAATAGCTAATCTTTGTTCCATCGGTTTGACCCGGAATGACCCCGGAAAAGGTAATGTGGTCGGTTGTGGTCATAATAATGGTTGTTTTTGTGGATGCTGCTGCATCATTCAATACATAATACAATCTCATTTCTTTTACTCCGGTTTTATCATAACCTGTGGCAGTAAATGTTATAGCTTCATCAGCACCCGGATTTTCATTGGATGGGACAACAGAGATAAACAAAGGATTGCCATTCACTACAGTATAACTCGCTTTTGTATCAGGTGCTGTTTCTGGGAAATAGCTTTTGCTCGCTGATTCATCTGTGGCCACAACATAATATTTTACAAGTGTACCTGCATCTGCTGCAGGTATTCTGTATGTGTATTCTCCGCCTCCGACCGGAGCCATTTCAACAAAAGAAATTTCATTGCCAATTTCCAGATATAATTTCACATCCCTGATTCCATCTGCATCAGATGCAAGAACCGTATAATCTACATATGAATTGTCGGTTACATTGGTGATTAATTCAGCAGTCAGTAAAGGAGGAGTCTTTACATTGCTGTTGGCTATGCCTTTTGAAGGACTCATAACCACCCATACATCTCCTCCATCAGTTTCTCTTCCATAGGTTAATCCTACCTGAGAAGACATATCAGGTGTTGTAATTTCATCAATGATCTCATTACTAGCATTATATAAGGTAATCTTTTCACCTGCAGAAGATATTTTGAAATTGGTCGATACATTCGGTACATTCGAATCATCGCAATTGAAAGTTGCATAAGCTCCCGGCGCCAATGTAAGATTATCAATTACCCATTTCTGACTCGTATCTCCGAGTGAATAACCTGAGAGGTTTACACTTTCAGAGCCTCCATTGTACAACTCAATCCAGTCAGGTTCACCTGTGGACATGATCTCATTTAACTTTACATTGGACTCTGCAACGTTACCTGAGCCTTCGATCATTTCATCTTCAACACAACCAAACATGCTGATCGCGATGAATATTGCAAAAACATATTTTAAATTTTTCATTCTTATTTTATTTAAGCGTTATTTCAAATATTAAAAATCGATTTCAAATCGGCAGGAGATCATTCCAAAATCCTCACCTGCATCACCGTCTGATTCAACCACTTCAAAAGGATCTTTGGTCAGATTGCCATCACTGTCGTGGCCAACATAAAGTTTGCCCTTTCCATTTGCAAAACGGTCATGATTATTATACACATAATTGAGCATAAACTTAACATTGGGATTGAAATGATAATTTAAACCTACCGTATAACCCTCACCGGAACCACCATATATTTCGGCATCGAAATCATTGGCATTGACATAATCATATCGGACAGCAACTTCTAAATCACCATAGCTTTTCCCTCTGTTGACACGGGTAAACTCACCTTCCGCCTTATTATAATTATACTTTCCGCCAAACAGCAAATATCCGGCCTGTGCATAGAATCCATCAAAAGTAGCTGTTTCTGCACCACTATTCCTGTTGACATCTTCTGTTTTGTATTCACTTTGAAACATAAACCCTTTATAGGCGCCGGCCAATTCTAAACCCAGCTGGCTAACATTATCCACATCCAATATATCGTCTGTATCGATATATTTTTTTCTATTAATTGATGTATGTGAGCGTTCACTCAGTCGGTATGAATAAGGTATTTCAGCATCAGTTTTTGGTGTTCGATAAGAACCGGCAACACCCAAATGCAATACCTTTTCATCATCGACAATTGGCCTAAAAACAGCTCGGCCTGTCAATGAATAACCTTCGTCAATTCCTAAATCTTTGTTGGCATCTTGGGAAAATGTCACTTCTTCAAAATCACCAACATTATTAAAGTGAATACCCCCACTTAACACATACCTGTCCTTCCAGTGATTTACCTGTAAGCCTAAATGTCTTGAGGCATCCATTTCCGAAATAAAAGATCTTTCAATGAATGTCAGATATCTCGAGGTTGTGATTGTTTCCATACCAAAACTCTCTTTGAAATTACCCGCTTTAATGTTAAAGTCCGCAGAGTCAAATGTATATTTTACATAAGCATCTTTTAATTCGATATCTGATCCGGCAAAATCCACATCGAGTTCTCCATACCAATTTTTATACAAAACTGCTTTAACTGCAAACCGTGCCCTGCGTATCATGGCGCCATTTCCTATATCATTATAGGTATCACTTGAGAATGCCGCCATATCAAATTGAATCCGGTTATCGAACCAAAAGAGATAGTTTTCATCTTTGGAGGTAAATGATAAAATTCCTTCACGGGCCTCCCCATTCAAGCTCAACCAGCTAACTTCCTGACCGTACTGATTGACTCGAACGGTATCATTTAGTTTAAATTCCTGGGCATTTATTCCAATACCATAAAGGAACAATCCCATTAACATTGTGTAAAATTTATTTCTCATTATTCATTAATTTAATTTAGTGTTTATTCGATTGTTAAAGTTTTCTGATCATTTTTGTGAGTTTCTCGTCTTTTTTTATATCCAGTTTCTTTCTTAGCCTGCTTCTGTTGACTTCCACGCTTTTCGGAGTGATATTCAAGATAGAGGCGATTTCTTTGGAGGTAAGTTTCAGGCGCAGGAGAGAGCACAGTTTTTTTTCATTCTCAGTTAATCCGGGATATTTCAGCTCTAAATTTTTGAAGAAATTCTCGTTTAATTCTCTGATGTACTTTTCAAAGGATTTCTGTTCGTGCTCTATACTCAGATTTTCCTGAATCAATACGCGCAGGGTATTTAAATCAGCGTACTTTAGATTTTCTTCGGGTCTTGTTTTGATGCGATCTATTTCCGATTTTAATTTTGCCAGAATTTCGTTTTTTCGAATGATATTTAAGGCTATCTTTTTTTGTTCTTTGTCTCTTTCTTCAATCTCCTTTTCCAATTCCAGGTTAGCCTTACTGGCCATTTTTAATTCGTTTTCCAGGTTTTTCTGTTGCTCATCATACCTTTCCAAATAATCCTGGTGTAAATCCAGTTTATCTTTTTCTTTAAATTTAAGGATCATATAGAACTGGTACATTATGATGCCAACCAAAAGGATCAGCAAAATAATTACGGCAGGTTTATATATTTCCACCCTGTTTATTTCTTCACTTGCCTGGGAAATACTTTCAATAATTTTAGTATTTGCCTGCGGTATATCAGGAGTTTGAGAAACAACCACATCTCCTTTAACATATTTTGAAGGATTTTGGGAAACCTTTAAATTAAATACATTGCTCATAAAAAAAAGAGCGAAAAATGCTATTAATCCAGCCAGTATAGGTGTAACAACCCAACCGGCAAATATTTTTCCGATCACATTTACCTGTATGTTCCGGAATCCTTTCAACATACCTATGCCCAAAATAGCTCCAACGATAGCCTGTGAACTTGAAACAGGAACCAAGGGAATTGCAGGCAGACCTATGTGTACAAAAAAATTCGATAAGCCTTGTGAGGAAAAAATAAATAACACCAGGGAATGCGCAAAGACAACGACAATTGCAGTTTCGGCGTTTAGCTTCATCAATGAGTTGCCAACTGTCATCATGACCTGCCTGGAATATGTTAAGATGCCAGAAGCAATCGAAATCCCGCCCAACAAAAACAATAACTGAACCCCGTCAAGTGTAAAGAAACCAAAATCGACTAGTAAATTTGGTGCAGAAGGTATAAAAACACCTATGACATTCGCTATGTTATTGGCACCAAGGCTATAAGAACCAAAAGCGCCAACGAACAAAAGCCCGTATTTTATATACGCATCTAATTTGAAAAGATGAATTTTCGTTCTTTTCAAAATCTGCTTTAACAACAAATATATCAGCATGGCAAAAATTCCACCAAGGATTGGGCCTGAAATCCATGTAATAACAATTTTCACCAATGAATTATAATCAGTGGAATGCCCGGAAAAAAAATTCCATCCAATAATCGCACCTACAATAGCTTGCGATGTTGAAACAGGCAGTGCTGCCTTGGTCATCCAGAAAATCGCCACACCAGCTGCAAGTGCTACTGTAAAAGCACCCCCGACTGCATCGACAGAACCGAGTTCACGCAGGGTTTCTGCACCACCCGAACCCTGTAACACGGCCCCTAACACAACAAAAATAGAAGCGATAATCGCAGCTTGTTTAAATCTTATCATTTTAGAACCCACTGCTGATCCAAATACATTGGAAGCATCATTGGCACCTAGGGTCCATCCTAAAAAAAGTCCGCTTGATAAGAATAAAAACATAGTAATCCTGTTGTATTGATTACATTTTAATCTTGATTACGAGAGATGAAAGCAAATGTGCTACCGTTTTCGCATTATCAGAAATGCGTTCTATATGGAGGGCAAAATAACGAAGGTGTATTTTCTCACTCAACCTTAATTCGCCGAGTTCCTGAAAAACCTTACGTTTAAGATTATTGGAATACACACCCGTTTCCCGCTGATAAAACAACACCTTCTGAATTTTATCCTTCACATCATCAGGAGAAATAAAAAAAGTTCTCGTTGCAGAAACAACACTTTCCGCAGCATGTGCCGATAAAGATGCCAATTCCAAATAATCCTTTTTTACTTCATCAGGTATGCCCGGCTTTTCAACGTCAAACTCCGATAGGATATCGCGCGCCTGATCAATAATATCATCAACCTTTTCGATCAGGTTCATGATATCACTGGCATAATTTGGCATCAGGGCATGCAAGTAAAAATCATTCTCGACTTTTCTTTGAATGGCATCGGCTTCAGTTTCCAATTTAACAATTGACTTAAGGCTATGCTCAAATTCAGTCGAATTGCCCTCAATATAATTGCCAATTCCCTTCTTTAAAGTTAAAATGCCCAAATCCACTTTGTCGAGAAATTCATCGGTGCCCAGTGCAATCGTTTTTGACCTTTTAAAAATATTTATCATCACCCTACAATTTATCAATGATCAAACGAAGGTAGACCTATTGATACATGTAAGGTATGATAAATATCATACTATGCCAGGACACAAAATATGTAGTGTTATCACATATTTTATTCTACTGAAGATTAAATACTTAAATAAATACTTATAGTGTTCAAAAAGAGTGTTAAATACACTATGTAGTGTTAATGCTATGTTTTATACTTCAAAAAAATAACTAAAATCAGCTACAATAAATATGAAAATAGCTTTATTTAACATTTATTTTAAATACC
>CAWFJI010000004.1:0-37695 GCA_963816075.1 uncultured Flavobacteriaceae bacterium
TATAAAGAAATTCTGAGTTAAAATATATTCTATTAAATATAAATTAAAATCTAAAAATATAATTTGATAAAAATCTAATAAAATATTTAAAAAAAGGAATTTTTAAAATTAATTTAAAGAAATATTAAAAAAAATGTATAACAATAAAAATAAAATTATGAATAATGAAAGAATAACTAAACAAGAACTAATGAAAATGTATGGAGTGGATAGAAGTACCATAGAAACTTGGATCACTCGTTACAACTTACCTATGATAGAGATTTCATCACATTCAAAGTACATACGTACCGATGAGCTTTTGCGTTGGGAAAATAAAATGATAAAGAAAAATCTGATTTACAATGAGTGTGAATAATATAAAGAAAATCAGTAAAATTATTTCTCTGTTAGATGTAACTATTTTGAAATTATTTGAAAAAGATGCAGTGGATGGTGAAAAACTTAATAACCTTACTGATACAAGATTTTATTTTGTTGAAAAATTAAAAAATCTTCAAAGAATAGAAAGAACAAAGGAATTGCTTGATAAGAAGTATTTGGATAACTTCAAGTAATCAAAAGCATTATGATATACTAATTACTTTTAATTTTTAGAACCATATCAATACCTAATTGTGATGGATGTTATGAACTCAAATTAGGTAATTATTATATCAGAGATGAAAAAATAGTTCTTCTTTCTGTTCAATTATATTTAATTTCTCATAGATTTTCGGTATGCCGAAAATAGATTTGATTTAAATTAATTCTTGTTATTCAGTTAATAAAGGTAATCCCACATTTTTAATTCATCTTTCTTCCATCTTTTAAAAACACCTAACGAATCAGATTCCATCTCTTTTATAAGATTTTTTTGAATGATTTTTCTAATCTCCTCTCTACAACTTTCCGTTAAATCATCTTTTTTATTATATATCCTGTCAGAGTACAACGTAAAATCTTTGATTTCATCTAATTTTTTTCTAACCCTTTTATTACTTCCAAGATATTTTTTTCGGGATATATCACCAATCTTTAAGTTTATACTCCATTGGAAATTATTTCTTGGTTGTACCGTTGGAGAAACCGATGGTAAATTTTCAGTATGAAAAGTTACGAGTTTGTGATACAGAATAGTTCTTTCTTTTTCTAATTCTCTTTTTTCGGTTTTTAACTTCCTAATACTATTCTGATATTTCTCAATTTTTTTATTGGATTGTGAAATCTCATCTCGAAGAAAAGAAAACCTTCTTCTCATCTCTTGAATATGTAATGGGGTCTGTTCCCAAACATCTTCATCTATTCTTTTAAGTTCAAATTTTTTCGTCATAATTATACTTTGCTCTAAAATTTATATATGACAAATATAGAGTAATTTTCTAATTATTAGTATCCCTCATTTTATCATATATATAACTCAAAACCCTTATTTTATTGGATTTATAGGAAAATAAAATGACTCTTTGAACTGGTGTGAATTTTTACAGAGTAATGCTTTTACTATCTTTAATATAGAAAGGTTGAGGGTTAATTCTCTCCGACAAAAACCTTGAAAATATTAAAAATTTAAATCTAAAAACAATGAGTACAAAAAGTAGAAAATTAAAAAACCAAAAAGCAAAAATTCACAACCAAAAGTTTAATGGTAGAAATGGGAAAATGAGAAAAGTACATCTCAATAATTCTGAGGACCAAAAAGTTGAAGCACTTGAGACGTTTGTAATCAATTTATCTCCACAGTTGGGATTGCAACCATCTGATTTTATTCCAATTTTCATCGAAACATCAGCTTCTGTAAGTCACAAAAATGGAATATACAACGAAAATGGTATCAAACATACACTTCATTATATATGTGATGATTACCGATTAATTTTTAAAGAATTCAACGAAAACATAGTTGAATTATACTGGATTCAAGTTTTCGAAAAAGGAACTGGTTTGGGTACTGATATTATGAAAAAGATTTTGAAAATCTCTGATGAATTGGAAATTGGAGTACGATTGATTCCTGTTGATATTGATAATAATGAAAGAAAAATCGAAAACTTAATTAGATTAAGAAATTGGTACAAATCCTTTGGTTTCAAATCAAATGATTATAACAGAACACCAGTTCTGTTTTATGAACCTCAAATAGAAGAATTAAAACAAGTAGCGTAAATAAATAAAAGAATAATTTTTAAATTTTAAAACAATGAGAAGTAATTTAAACAACGGTGTGGACATTCAAGGAATGGGAAACACAATCGAATTAAAAGAAGTTATGAACCTTTATTCTTCAAGTTTTACTGAAGGATTTCTAAAAGTTTTAGAAAATTACAATACTCCGTTGAGAGAGTATGAAAAAGTAAAAATTGAGGTTAAACCTAAAAAAGTTAGGAAACCAAAATCTGAACCAATTGGTAATGATTTTGATAAACTAAAGAATCCTTTGTTGAAACAAAATCTTCAAAAAAGTAAAAAGGTAGAATTCAACCCAGAAACTCATTTGAGGATTAAAAATTTAGGATACACATCTATCTATGAAATGGATAAGGGTAGTATGAAAAAATGGGAACAATATTTCAAAGATGGAAAAGTATATCTTGATAAGGGTGTGAATTCCTCAAGAATATCTCAGAGAATTTTATTTGATAAATCAATCAAAGATTACTTCACAAAAGGTGATATATCAAAATGACTACAACAAATCCGATTTTCCCCAAAACCCAAAAGAAAGTATGTGGTTGGGGGAAAAGCTGGAAAAATTAAAGGTTTCAATTTTTATATCCAAGATAATGAGAGTTTGAAACCTTTTCAGAGGAGAATCTTAGTTGAAAAAAGTGAAGTGTATGTCTCTGAAATCCAAAATATACTTTTTTCCAATAGAAGTTCATCGGAACAAATAATGAAAGGTCCAGATTACCTCGACCCTGACCATCACGATTTGGAACTTATGGAACATTGGAATGAAATATATGATAAGTATGGTTCTTTAATCGAAGATTTTAGAACCAAATGGGAAAGAGAATTCATTCCAAAAGAAATGAGTTCAAAAAATAAAAATAATGAATCTGATTCCCATAATCCATTAAAATTAGATTGGTTGAATAAGAAGAAAAGTAAACCAAATTATAGTGAGTTAATGGGATAAAATCCAACGAAAAAGAATCCCTCAAAATGAAATCAGAGGGATTCGACCAAGTTGGTTATTTACTTCTTCAAATTCATCAATTCAACCCATTCCATCAGACCAACAATAGGTTCTTTTTCTAATCCTTTTACATACTCATCGTTTATCTTTTCTTGGTAAAGTAGAATGAGTTCCTTTTTTCTTTTCTTACTCAAATTCATACAGATTGTGTTTGGGTTATTTTACGAACTTTATCAATGGTGGAAAAACTACATCTACATCGGAATGAAATTTCTTGTGTGGTATAACCGTGTTCCAAATCCTTTAAAATCATCTTCACTTTGGGTTTGGAGAGGAATTTTGAAGTGGTTTCTTTTGTTCCAACTTCTCTACCACGATATTTACCCTCCATTTTACACCTCTCAATACCCTCACGTTGTCTCTCCCGAATCATTTTCCGTTCGAAATCACTCATAGTGGAGAGAATGGAAATCATCAGTTCAGAGAACATATCGGTTTTCCCATCATCATTCAAATTTTGAAAATTTGGATTTCTACAAACCAAACGGATTCCCATCTCGGTTAAATCTTTCCATACTTGGAGAACTGAAATGGTATCCCTTCCTAACCTATCAATGGAATGAACTTCTAAATGAGTGAGTTTTCCACCATCAATCAGTTTTTTGATTTGAGAACCTTTCGGTCTATCCCAAAGAGGAATTGAACCACTACATTTATCAGTGAATATATAATCAAATCCATCCAAGTTTAACATCTGTCGGGATTCGTTCTGGTCAACTGTGGAAACACGTGAATAAAACACCTTCATATCTTTACTATTTATGAGTACCGTTATTAATACTCTAATATAGTAAATTTTATTGAGACCTACAACTGGTTTGGGAGATATTTATTTTACTGTTTGGGGTACAGTCTAAAGGAGTAATATTATATTGATAATTCGTTCCTTAATTTACCGTCAACGGTCGTGGCTATGGTTTCGCTGCGGTGGTTAATCATTAAAGTTAATAAATAAAAACTATAGCCGATGTTGGCAAATCGTTTTTTAAATTAAATATTTTGAATCATCCCCTAAAATCTTTCTTATTTCATCATCGGTTTTTTCAGTCGTATTTTCAGAAATGTCAAATTGATTGTAAGTTGAAATATAATCAAAAGTCAATTTACCATTGAAATCCGCAAGTACTTCAGATGCTATTTTTCTAAATTTCTCAAACTGCTCTGGTTTTTCTTCCATTGGTAAAAACCCTTTAAAATCTAATATAGCCATCTCTTTTATGTTTTGGTGGATAATTTATTTTTTTAATTTAAAATTCGGATAATGCTCTTTTAGTTTTTCTTTCTTTTTCCTTTTTTTCAAATTTAGCCTCTAATTCAAAATCCAAATAAGTTAATAAAGCCGAATCTTCGCCTACATTCATATGCCAGCATCTTTCTTTTTCAGTTTTCCAAATAAGACTTTTTAGATTTTTATTACCTCCTTCAGATGTTGGTTCTCCATAAGCAATTTTCAAATATTCAATGACTTCTTCTGACCTATCAAATAAGATTTGAATTTTATATATTTCGTTGTCAACAACCCAAACGAAAATTCTGTTAACATTACTATTAATAATATTTTCGTACTCTGTATTGACGAAATCGTAAGCATAGTCGGAATCATATCCTAAAGCTCCAAAATATTTTAAGTTAGTAGTATCTTTTTTTACAAACCTGTCAAATTCGTTTATGTTTTTTCCAAGTTTAATTTCTTTAAATCCTCTATTCTTACTTAATCTTTCTAAATTTTGAGAAAAAGAATTGATATTAAAAAATAAAATTAATAATAGAAATATTTTTAATTTAATCATTGTGATTATATTAAATGTTTGCCAACGGTTTGCAAATGGCTTGTGGTGGTTTAGAAGCACTTTCCTCTCCACCGAAACCAAAGCTGGCTGCGGAGCGAAAACCTTGCTGGCAGCCGTTCATCCGCCATAAGCTATATGCGTTGTTGGGCACAGTTATTTTTTTTCTATTTCTTCAATTTTCAGGTCTAGCTTTACAACTTTCTTCCTTAGTGCTTCTTCGAACTCTTCGTTTGAGTTATCCAAGTATTCGGGCATGTAACTTTTTAGTTCATTGGAATTGTCCAAAAGAGTTTCAAGCAAGTATTTTAATTGTTTCGCGTTCTCAACATAGTCCTTTCTTAGATTATCATTTTCAATTTTCAGAGATTCTATGTCAGTGGAGGCGCTCTTATTGTTGAGATATATTCCACCTCCAATATTGATGATTAGGAGGACGAAAAAGGCAATTGCCCATATTTTTCCATTATTCATGAGTCGAGAGATTTATTGAATTTATGACCATTTTTACTCTGAAACTTGACATGTACATTGGGAGTCCTAAAATCAACTGGAAGTGTTTTCTCTGCCTCTTTTGGCTGACTGCCAGTATCTCCAAAAGGTATTTCTATTTTGTCTTCTAGTATTAATTCTTGGTTTGGAGGAAGGCTGTCTAGAGATTTGAGAAGAATCGTTTCTTCAGCTTTAATCTGATAGATTTTCACATCATAGATTGGTTCTGTGTCGATATTCTTAAATAGAATTTTGCTGTTAAACGAGTAATTCCTCGGATACGTTCCCGAAGTCGATTTGTGTCGATATGAATATCTCAGGCTTGTTTTGGGCGTATCTCCTTTAATAAACTTTTTTTTAATAAAGTTATAGATGTCTCTAAGGAAATAGCCGAAAAGTCCGATTCCAAGTGTGTATATGATTGTATAAATGTCAATTTTCATCACTGTGCCCAACGGTCTAGTATAAGAATAGTAGCGGATTTACACGTACTAACTTTTCGGTTAATCACAGACCTTTTTTAAATTTACTAACCTTCGATTTGGCAATAAAACCGCTATTATTTTTACACATTGTTGGTGGTATTTTCTTTATTTCCAAATCTTTAATTCTTTATTTTCTCCACCTGTAATAAATTCATTTTTGTCCGAAATATACTCTATAGCCTTTACAGACCCATTGTGTTCATTAGTCAACTGAATTATTTCGCTCTGTTTTTTTAATTCCCAAATGCGTGCAGATTGGTCTGAACTTGCCGAAGCTAATTTGGAATTGTCAAAACTAAAACTGATAGAAAGAACAGGTTTAAAATGTCCGTTTAATCTATAAATTTCTTTAAGCTCTGGAGACATTATTATAATATCACCGTTTGAGTTCCCAATTGCAAGTTGTGAATAAACGTGATTAAATTGCATACACATTAATCCAGAAAATGGCAGACTGTTTAACTTGTCTCTTGATACTAATGACCATACTTGCAACTCATCATAACAGCCAAAATATATCTTATTTGTGATGGGATTATATTCAAAATCATTTATCTGTTTTCCCACTTCAAGTTTAGTGATTAAATTTCCATTGATATTATAAATAAGGGCAACCTTCTCATAGCCTTGAATTGCAATAATTTCATTACCTGAATTACTGAATTTAATATTATGCACCCAATCACCAGTTTCAATTTTTGCTAATTGCTTTCCATCTGATAGATTCCATATAATTATTATACCACTTTTGTCAGATGATACAATTCTCTTTGAATTAGCACTAAAGTTTATTGATTCAATAGATTCAACGTGTCCTTTTAATTCAAATTTTTTAGAAAAATTGTTGGAATTTAATATATTGATTTTGAAGGTTTCTTTTAGTTCTTGAAATCCTAATGGGTCTTCTGTATCATCTGCAACCGCAATTAATTCTTTGTCAGGGCTCATCTTGATGCAGCTTACGGGCATTACTATTGGGATTTTTTTGGCAAGAGAAATTGTTAACTCACTATTAGAATATTCTTTTGTCAGAATGATTAATTTGTTACCGTCTAATTGTATTTTACCTAATTGGGAAATAGCGGATTGTCCCAAAAGAAGTGGTGCTTCTAGCTTATGCACAATATTGGCACGGACATTATAAAGTTTTAAACCAGATATTTCAATTTCTTTAATTATAATTTCAGTGTTTTCTGTTATATCGCCATTTGCAAGCTGTGCATATGACGAACCAATAATATCCTCTTCTTTAAGTTTTCCGTTTTTTATCATAAATAATGCTTCAGTTAATGATAGTGAAACATTACTTGCACCAGTATCAAAAATAAAGTCAAGCTCTATACCATTTACTTTACAGGGGATTGTGTAAACATCATTTTTTTTATTCATCAAAATGCTAACTTGGGAAAATGCAGTGTTTACATAAAAAAACAGAATAAGCATAAAGTATAATTTAATCTTCATCCTTTTTGTTTTAAAGTTTTTATGCTCAATTTGATAGCATAGAATAGATACCTTAATGGAAAAGATAAAACTCCTATTATCATTAAACATATCAACGAAAAATTCAATCTGTCGTCAAAATCCATCAGTTTATACTTTTCTGTTCGGATTTTGCTTTCAATGGTTTCTCTTTCATCGATGATTTTTTCTGCACTAGTATTTTGTTCAACTTCTTTCGGGGTCAGTGAATTGTTTTCTATGTAGTTTTCAAAATCAGATGCTTTTTTGAATCCTAATTGTTCATCCATTTCTTTCTTTAGTCCTGAACTCCATTCATTATTCCATTTGAATTTCAGGCTATCCTTTTCATTTAACTTTTGTAACCTTGACCACAATTCTTTATAAGTCCATTGCTTTGTATGCCATCTGTTTGTTTTGCTTGTCTCGAAAAATTCCTTCTGTTTGTCGATTTTAGGTGAAAAATGTAACTGAATCTTATTTATACTGTCAGATAAAGACTGAGAAGTAGTTTCCAAATTGTCAATTCGTGATTCAATAACATAGTTGTATGGTATTGTGACAATAAAAGCTAAGCCAAATACCAAAGCACAAGCAATTAGTATTAAAAATTCCCTTGCAATTATTTTCTTCTTACTCAGTTTCATTGTGTCGTTTTATCGCATTACCGCCAACGTTTTGCAGCTACCCTAAGGGCGGGACTTTTACCACAAAACTTGATTTGAAAAACTAATGTTTCATTAACCACAAAACTGTCTTTGGAGTACGAAACCCCTCCTTTTGGGTAAGTGATGTTATGCGTTCGCCCTTTATTCATTTTCGCAATCTTCTGCTTCATCTGTAATTTCAGATGCTGAGTTCATTGCCTTTTTTGCATAGTATTGAGCATCTGATAAATTGTCGGAATTGTAGGCTTTCTTACCATACGAATAGGCGTAACTTGCAGAGCTCTCCGCGTTATCACAGTCACAATCGTTGTCGTCAGCTTCATCTTCTGAACTGGAAGCTGCGTTCATTCCTTTTTTTGCGTACATCTGAGCATCTTCAAGAGAACTTGCATTATATGCTTTCTTAAAGTATGAATAAGCCTCATCAGCATAAGATTTCACATCATCACAATCCTTTTTATCACTTCTAATCGAGAATGCTGTTATTGAAATACCCACAAAAGTTAGGGCAACTATTACTAATGTTTTCAGCCCGAGGTTTTTCATATTATTATTGTTTTTGATTTTTTCTCTTTTCATTCCATTCATTCTCAGCATCAACTAACGGTTTATTCCAATCCCAAAGTTCCTGCAATGTTTTAATGTCGGTAGGAATAGGATTCGATTCACTAAATAGTATCAATATTCACGTTAGTGAAATATACTTGGCTTTTCCAGAATTTATTGGGTAACCACATTTAATTCAATTTTATGATTTATCAAAAATTTCAGTACCACATTCAGAACATTTTATTAATGGTATTTCATCTATTTTTTTAAAAAATCAAATAAAATTAGTCTTTGGAAATCTAATTTTATAATGATAATTGTCATTTAAAATGAAAAATACCCTGATAGGGTATATGATTGGTAATAAGGTTTCTTGTAACTGAGAACTTTTCTTTTTCCAAAATCCCTATATAAGTGGTTTTTATATCGGAACTGGTTTTTTCCTACCCCTAAAAGTTAAATCAATTTTGATACCTTTTCTAAATACAATTTTTCAGGTATTAATCCTTTATCAAATAATGATTTCAATTTTAATAATTCTTCTTCAATATTCGTTTTCTCCGATGTTTGAATTTATTTTAGATTCTTCTTTTGTAGGAATCTGATAAATATTTCGATTTATTCCATGAACATCTTTATTCAAGTATTTCATAATAACCATCAAATACATCTTGAGAACTATGTCCTGTCATTTTCATAATTTTCCTTGGAGGAGTTCCAATTTCAATATGTTCCCTAATAAATGTTCTTCTTCCAATGTGTGAAGAAACCAAATCATACAAAGGAACTTGTTCATCTGAACCAACTATAACCTTTCCTTGTAAATTATATTTTGGTTTTCTTACCCATCTTTTTAAACCAACCATTTCACATATTTCCTTAATATGTTGATTAAACTTCTGATTGGAAATTGGATTCCCAAATTTTGTTCTCGGAAATACAAAATAACCTTGACGATACTTCTTCCCTCTTGAATATTTTTTCCAAATTTGGTGAACATACCCTTCGATTGGAATAACAACCCTTCTATTTGTCTTTTCCATAATAAATGAAAACGAACCTTCAGTCCTATTTCCATCTCTAAATTCATAATCATCAATTCTCAACCGTACCATATCTCCAAACCTCATACCAGTACCACATAGAAACAACAACATATCCTTATACACTTCAAATGAAGTATATTTTACAATCCCATTATTTCGTTTCGTATGTACTTTATCAAAAATATATTCAATCTCCTGATGATTATAAGTTAAAAGTTTCTTGTGTTCTGAATTATCAATTTCAAATCCGTTAAAATCCATTAATTTATTTACTTCCTCACGGTTCAAGAAAATGATTTCCTTCTCGGTTTTAACCCTAAAATTTTTTGGAGGTGAAATAAAATACATAACCTTGTGTTCCTTATTACACCATTTACCAAATTCACTTAGGACACTAAATCTTTTTTTTATGGTAGATGATTGAAGTCCTCTATCATCACAATCTTTAATAAATTCCCACATCCATTCATCATCAATATCACTTACCAATAAATTTATTTTATTCTTATTCTGATATTCTTTCGTAAATCTCTTAATATCATTGATAGAACCATTTAAGGTTCTCTTTGTGTTTTCGGTTAAAATACTTAATGAGTTTTTGTACTTATGGAATAAATCAAAAAGTACTAAAAAGTGTATTTCTACGGTAGAATTCACCTTCTTCTGATTATTTCCTTTACGTATTAAAGATTTTACCAAGTCAACAGTAGGAATTTTATCATCCCAATTAATTTGAGAGATGATAGTTATTAATTCCGATTCCTTTTGTTTGAGTATTAGGTTCTTTTTTTTGTAATCTTTATCTGTTTTCTTAATTGGTTCTTTTTGGGTTGTTTTCTTATAATTCGTTTTCCAATCTTTTATCTTACATTTTACCCCAGTAGATATATTTAACAATCTACCATCATTAATTCCATTGGAGTAATATCTCAGATTTATTATAAGTTCATCTGATGGAGAATAACTTTCTTTGGATTTCCTGTAATTTAAAATAAATGATGTACTCATAATATCCCAAATTTAGATAATTTTTAGTACACATTTTAGTACACATCAATAAAATTTCAAATTATTTTTACAATAAATTCAAAATAAAAAATCTATTTTTTGAAAAAATAAATGGTGTAAACTACTGTTTTTTAGTGATTTAGATGAGTGTTTTGGGAAATAAAAAACCCTCGATTCAAAAACGAATCAAGGGTTCTATGGTGGTGCCTCCAGGAATCGAACCGGGGACACAAGGATTTTCAGTCCTTTGCTCTACCAACTGAGCTAAGGCACCATCGCCTATAAAGCGGTTGCAAATATAATTTTAAATTTAAAAGCAGCAAAAAAAATATTGAAAAATGTATTGTATTTTTGTGTCTTCATACTATTTTGAAAATGAATCTGGTAATCGACATTGGCAATACCCAGGGTAAGGCGGCCGTATTTCTCAAGGAAACTCTCCTTGAAAAAATATTTTTTCCCCGGGAAGAAATCCTGCAGGTAATACAAAAATTTTATCGGGAGTATCCGATAAAAAAAGGGATTATCTCGAGTGTTGCCGGCCTGGATGTAAATATTTCCGCCTTTATCAGAATCAACTACAACTTTATTTTTCTCGGTTCTGACACCAATGTGCCTTTTGAAAACCTCTATAAAACGCCGCAAACATTAGGTGTTGATCGTATTGCACTGATGTCGGCCGCATCGGTGCTGTATCCAAATCGTTCTGTTTTGGTGATCGATGCCGGTACCTGTATTACTTACGATCTGTTGACTGAAGAGAACAAATATTTTGGCGGGGCCATATCCCCGGGAATAGATATGCGTTATAAAGCCCTGAATCAATTTACTGCAAACCTGCCCCTTTTAAACAAAGAAGAGAAGATCCCGGTTGTTGGAGATACGACAAAATCGGCTATGCATTCAGGTGTTTTAAATGGAATTATTCTGGAAATAGACGGTATAATTGCTCAGCAAAAGCATAAAAACAAAAAATTAACAGTGATTTTAACAGGGGGCGATACAAATTTCTTGTCAAAAAAGGTAAAAAGTACCATCTTTGCCCAACCAAATTTTTTACTGGAAGGATTGAACAGCATTTTGATACATAATTTCGACGAATGATTAAAAATATATTTGCAGTTTTTGCAATCTTTTGCAGCGCAATTGGTATCGCACAAAAAAACAGTTCTTCTCCCTATTCATTTTTTGGTATTGGCGATCCATTGACTTTGAAAAGCGTCGAAGAGACGAGCATGGGAAGGATTGGCGGTGCCATGGACAGTCCTTACCGTCTGAGCCTTACCAATCCGGCTTCTTATGCCTCGCTGCTGTACACGACCTACGTATTTGCAGGAGCCAATAACTGGACCATTTTTGATGATGGTACAGATGACCAAACCAGTTCAAATGCCAGTTTTACATACATTGCGCTCGGAATTCCTATAAAAGGTAACCAGGGCCTCGCTTTTGGCCTGCAGTTAAATACTGCTGTCGGCTATTCTGTGTTGTCCTATGCCGAAAATGAAGAAGGGATTATAAATGAACGAACAGATTTTGAAGGAAGCGGCGGGACCAATCGCGCTTTTTTGGGCTACGGTTATAAATTCCCCTTTAATTTAATGCTAGGGGCTGAAGCAGCCTATATTTTTGGAGGTATTGACAACAGTGTAACCAACAGGCGTTTGGGTGTTCAACTCGGCACAAAATATAAGGTAGATTCATATGTTGATGGTTTTGAATTCAAGGTAGGCGCGCAGTACAATGTGGCATTACCGGATGAGTTAATATTAAAAATGGGTGCCAGCGCTACGCTCAGTCACGAGCTGACGGAAGATGGAAAGGAGATCTTATATTCGATCGAAAATACAAACTCGGCAGTGGATATTCCTGTGGATACCTTGTATAACAATCCTTTCAAATCCGCAATTTCATATCCTTTAAAGTCCGTATTAAGTGCCGGTATCGGAAAAGAAAACACCTGGTATGCGGGGCTCGAATACGAGTTTATGGATGCCCTGGATGTGGAGGGAGCTTACTATCAGGAACAGGATGTGTATCAGTACCAAAGCAATAACAGGATTTCCCTTGGCGGATATTACATACCAAATTTTAATGCTATCGGCAATTACTGGCAAAGAATTACCTATCGGGCCGGATTTCATTACAGGACACTGGGCTTAAATATCAATGGAACTGATATTAACGATTATGGCATATCTTTTGGTGTAGGTTTACCGGTAGGGCTTCAATTATCAAATGTCAATTTTGGCTTTGAATTGGGTCAAAGAGGTGAAAAAACGAATAATTTAATTCAAGAAAATTATTTTAATTTTAGATTAAGTTTATCTTTGAGCGATAAATGGTTTAGAAAAAGACAATTATTTTAATTAATACTAACAAATTCTTTGATTATGAAAATTAAATTTGGCCTAGGATTCATGTTTATTCTTTTTTTAGGATTGAATGCCAATGCGCAGGATAAATATGGAAGCAACCCTGAAAAATGTAAAACTGATCTTTCTATTTTTTATGAGTATGCCAAAGTGCAAAACTATGCGGCTGCATATGACCCTTGGAAAGCCTGCCTGGAAAATTGTCCTGCATCTTCCTTAAACATATATAAATACGGCCTGCTCATGGAGGAAGACTTTTTGGACAAAGCTGCCGGGATATTGCCTTCAAAACAAGCCGGGGCAAATGTAGTGGACGTAGAAGGTGTTTATTACGACCTGTCAAAAATGAATTATGCCGAGTTCGACAAAAGAGGTGCTGAAATTGATAAGTTATACGAAATGCGAATTAAGTATTTCCCTGAAAACCTTGGAAAAGTTTACAGTGACTGGGCAAATTCTATCTTTAAAAGAGGTTCACTGGATAAAAGAGGAACCAAAGTTTATAAAAAGGACATCTATGATAAACTTTCCAAGTCTTTTAAAGCTGATCCTACCGGTATGAGTGTGAAAAACCTGGCCAATTATTTCCAGGAATATACGGACTTAAACAAAGATACAAACCCGCAGGCGGTTTTTGATACCTATGATGAGATAACGGAAGCTGTAGATAATAAAATGACCGATTATTCCAAGTCACTGGATCAACTTACAGCAAAAGAAGCTGCAGGAACGACCCTTTCAAGTAAAGAAGTAAGTGCTAAGAAAGCCGCGGAAGTCAATTTGACCGCATTGGGTCAGGTGAATGCATACCTTGACAATACACTGACTGAGGTAGCAACCTGTGAAAGATTGATTCCCTTGTACACTTCAAATTTCGAAAAATACAAAAATGACGCAGTCTGGTTAAAAAGAGCTGTATCCCGTTTGAACAGCAAAGAGTGTACTGAAAACAGTTTATACCCAAAAATGGTAGAGGCATACGTTCACGCCGCGCCTTCCTCAGATGCCTATGTATTTTATGCGGGAATTTTATTGGATAATAAGCAAGATACCAAAGCCATCGAATACTTTGACAAGGCAATTGGCTTAGAAACAGATCCTTATAAAAAAGCGAACTATTATTACAAAATGGCTTTAATCATGAAGAGCAAAGGTAATTCAAGCCGTTCAAGAGAGCTCGCTTATAAAGCGCTTAAAGAAAGACCAAGTATGGGTAGTGCTTATTTGTTAATTTCGAACTTATATGCCGCCAGCGCCAATTCCTGCGGAACAGATGAATTCTCAAAAAGAATGGTCTATGTGGCTGCTGCCGATAAAGCCAGAAAAGCAAAGGCCGTTGACCCCGGAATCACTGATACAGCGAACAGATACATATCCAGTTATATGGCAAACGGTCCTTCAACAAAACTCATATTTACCGAGGGTAAGGTATCAGGAACATCGTATACGGTTGGTTGCTGGATTGGCGAAACAACCCAAATTCCTTAATTTACTCTATGATTAAATTGGGTTTTCATCATGTAAAAAACATTGCCACTTTGATTTTAGTGGCAATGTTTTTTTCTTGTGGGAATGAACTAAAAGAAATTGAAGATTTTCTTGCTGAAAAAAACTTTCCTGTCGGCGCCGCTCATGGTATCCACCTGATACATACAGATTCCGGAAGGGCTGTAACCAAATTGATCACACCGAAAATGAATGATTTTTCAAACAGAAAAAACCATCCCTATACTGAATTTCCGGAAGGACTTACCATTATAACCTATGATAAAAACGGAGACTCCGTGACACTTAAGGCAAATTATGCCATCAATTACAGTAAAACAAGCATCTCGGAAGCAAAAAATGGTGTACTAGTTCAAAACCATGCTAAAAAATCCATCTTAAAATCAGATCAGCTTTTTTGGGATGCAAATGTACATTATCTTTACACTGAAAAAGACTTTACTTTAATCACAGAAAAAGATACGATCCGTGGCAAGGGCTTTGAGGCAAATGAGGATCTTACCAAGGTAATTATGAAATCTGTTAGGGGTATTGTTTATGTAACCGAAAATCAGAACCCATGACAAGATATTTTAAATTTTTTGAAATTGCCTATCTCATAATCGCGATTTTTTTTGTTGTAGAAACTTTTTTGACCTGGAACGTTCAGAGAGAAAAGGCCTACCTGTACCTGATCTTTTCTTTACTAGCTGTATTTATGTATTTCTTCAGGAGAAAATATCGCAAAAAGTTTGAGAATCAAGACAGATCCCGAAAATGATATCAGCTGTTTTTATCATTCTTCTTTCACTTCTGTTTTCAGCTTTTTTTTCGGGTATGGAAACTGCCTTTGTTGCCTCCAACAAAATGCAGCTCGAAATTGAAAAGAAAAAAGATACTTTTCTTGCTGGTATTTTGACAAAAATTACCCGTAACCCATCCCGCTTCATTACAAGCATGCTCGTGGGCAATACAATTTCCCTGGTCGTGTATGGCTTTTTTATGGGCACTTTGATCCTCGATTTTATTCAACCCTTCTTTGATCATGACATCGCCATACTGCTGATTCAAACCCTTATTACTACATTAATAATACTCATTACAGGTGAGTTTTTGCCAAAACTTGTTTTCAGGTCATTTTCCAATGAAACTTTGAAGATTTTTGCCATTCCGGCCTATCTGTTCTACCTGCTTCTTTTTGTCATTTCTGATTTTATCATGTCCATATCCAATTTCATCCTCAAAGTTTTTTTCCATATTAAACAGGATGAAGTGCAACTGGCTTTTAGTAAAGTAGAACTCGAAAATTATATCTCGGAACAAATTGAGTCTGCCAGGGATGAAATCGACGCAGAAATTCAGATCTTTCAAAATGCCCTTGATTTTCATAAGGTGAGGGCCCGTGAAGCGATGATCCCACGAACAGAAATTGTTGCCATTGAACTGCATGAATCGATCAGTGCCCTGAAACAATTGTTTGTTGAAACTGGTTTAACCAGAATCTTGGTTTATAACAATTCCTTTGACGATATTGTAGGATATGTCCATACTTTTGATATGTTTCATAAACCCAGAAGTATCCGTTCAGTTGTTATGCCACTGGAAATGGTACCTGAGTCGATGATGATCCATGATGTCTTAAACGATCTGATCAAAAAACAAAAAAGTATCGCCATTGTTCTGGACGAATACGGCGGCACTTCGGGCCTGATAACCGTGGAAGATATCGTTGAAGAGCTGTTCGGTGATATTGAGGACGAGCACGATACTTCAATATTTCTGGAAGAAAAAATCAGTGATACCGAATATAAATTCTCTACCCGGCTCGAGGTGGACTATCTGAATGAAACCTATGACCTCAATTTAAAAGAAGATAATGCCTACGACACCCTGGGTGGGCTGATTATGCACCATACAGAAGACATCCCGGACCAGGATGAGGTCATAGACATCGGGGATTTCCAATTTAAAATACTCAAGGTATCTGCATCAAAGATAGAAGAAGTTCATCTTAAAATCCTCCATCCCGAAAGCTAACAATTTGGGGCACTTAAAATTAATCCAAACTACTTTTATAATTAAAAGGTATATCGTATTTTCGCAGCCTAAATTTTAAAGAAAGGAAAATGGCAGTTTTATCAAAAATTCGGGAACGATCAGTTTTTTTAATCATTATAATTGCATTGGCACTGTTTTCATTTGTTTTAAGCGGCATCTTTGACGCCAACAGTCCGCTTTTTAACAAGAACGTAAACGATCTCGGCGGTGTGGATGGCGATCCGATCACAAGAGAAGAATTTGCTCAGGAGGTTGATCTGATCAGGGCAAGAAGCAACGGCCGGTCAAACGAAATGCAAAATGTAGAAATTGCATGGAACAACCTGGTTCTGTCCAAACTGTATAAATCCCAGCTTGAAAAATCAGGGATCATTGTTGGTGAAAAGGATATCTGGGATGCAATCGTTTCCCAGGTACAAATGCAAAACAGTCCTATGTTTCAGAATGAAGCCGGACTTTTTGACGAGGAGAAACTGAAAGAATATGTGGCCACACTTAAAGAAAATGCCGGAAACAGCGATGAAGACCGGATGGCCTGGATGAGCTGGCTCAATTATGAGAAGAACATCAAGACCAGCATTGAGCAAAACACTTATAATGCACTGATTAATGCCGGATTGAACGGCACCACCAAAGAAGCAGAAAGAGACTATTTCTTCAAAAACACAAATGTTGATGTTGATTATGTATTTGTTCCCTTTACCTCAATTGCGGACAGTTTGATCACCATCACCAATGATGACATAAAAAATTACATCAAGGAGCGCCCGAAGCAGTTTACTTCAGAACCTTCAAGAGATATTCAGTTCGTTCACTTTACCGTGAAACCTTCTGTAGAGGATGAAAACGAGATAAAAGCTGAACTGAGCGGTCTTCTGAACAACAAAGAAGAATACAGTACGGCAGCAAAAGCCAATGTAACTGTACCTGGCTTTACGGAGACTGAAAACCTGGCTGATTTTTTCGGTACAAATAGTTCCGACCTGCCTCTCGATAAAAATTATTACACCCGGGCAAACGTTTCTAAAATTCTCGCCGACACCTTATTTAACAGACCAGTTGGCACTGTTTACGGACCCTATAAAGAAAATGGTTTCTACAAGATCTCAAAAGTAACAGCAATTAAACAGCTTCCCGATTCGGTAAAAGCCAGTCATATTCTGATTCCTTTTGTTGGAACCCCAACCGCAGATGCAACCACGATAAGAACATCGGAGGAGGCAAAAGTTTATGCTGACAGTATTTCGAGTCTTGTCAGCACGGACAAGACCCGATTTGACCAGCTGGCAAGGGAGATTTCGGTAGACAGGTCGAGCGCTGAAAACGGAGGCGATTTGGGATGGTTCGTATATACAACCATGATTCCTGAATTCAGAGATTATGTTTTTGAAAACAAAGTTGGAGATGTAGGTGTGGTTAAAACCCAGTTTGGATACCATATTATCAGAATAGACGGTCAAAAAAATCCGCAATCCACTGTGCAGCTGGCCACTTTTGCAAAGAAAATAATTCCGTCCGAAAAAACAGAGAGTGAACTTTTTGAAAAAGCAGAATCGTTTACTTCAGACCTGTCATCCGGAAAGGACATCAAAGAGCTATCAAAAGCAAATAACTATTTTGCCATGCCTGTACAAAATCTTAAAGAACTGGACCACAATGTTTCAAGTTTGGGCTCACAAAGACAAATTGTTCGCTGGTTATTTGAAGAGGGCACAAAAGAAAATGATGTCAAGCGCTTTGATATTGAAAATGGCTATGTAGTTGTTAAGGTCGATGAAGTACATGACAAAGGAAGTTATTCCTCCCTTGATTTACAAAATGTAAGATCAATCCTGATCACCAAGAAAAAAACTGAAATGATTTCCGAAAGATCCAAAGGAAGTCTGGAGGAAATTGCCAGGCAGAACAATACAACTGTAAAATCCGCTATGGCTCTTTCACCGGCGAGCCCGGTTCTCTCCGGAGACGGCAGGTTTGAAATAGCTGCAGGCGTATTGACCGGGTTGGAAGCAAATAAACTATCAGGTCCCATTGAAGACCAGAGAGGAGTTATCTTTGCAAGGATTGTAAAAAATACCCCTCCAACAGCACTCAATAATTATCTGAGCAACAAAAAGGCAGTTGAAAGGTCTTTGAAGTCAAGAACCATTCAGGTATATGAAGCCATCAAAAAAAATGCAAAAATTGAAGATAACAGAGCCGTGTTTTATTAAATTATTGTAAAAGATATTGGAAAAACCTTTAAATAATGCATGCCCATTTAAATATTTTAAGACAAAAGGTTGTATTAAATTAACTTTTTATATATTTGCCTACCGGTAAACTTGTTTTTTAAGCTAACCATTATATAAACAGAAAATTACTAATTTAAATTATTTACAATGAAACATTTTAAAAGAATTTTATTTATTGTTTTGATTGCCGCAGGAATAAGCAGCTTGAATGCACAGGATGCAAACAATCCATGGGTAATCGAAATAGGTACAAATGCTGTGGATTTTTATCCGACTGGTGCTGATGCAGATGCATTGGGTAATGTGCCAACTGGTCAAGATCCTTACATTGGAGACATGTTTGAAGATTTCTTCAATTATGACGACCACTGGAATACTGCTTCTATCATCTCAAGACTTAGAGTAGGAAGGTATTTGGGCTCAGGCTTTTCTCTTGGTTTAGCCGGATCTTTTAACCAAATCGACAAGATCGGAGACTACAAAGCAGATGATCTTTCTTACTTTGGATTAGACCTGGATGTAAGATTTAACTTTTTACACGGTTGGTTCGACCCATATTTGTTAGCTGGTGGAGGTTACACCTGGATTGATGAAGAAGGTGACCCAACTTTAAATGGTGGTCTGGGTATCAATTTCTGGTTCAATGATTTCATTGGAGCTAACGTACAAACTATGTACAAGCATTCATTTGACGAAGAGTCTATGTTACCACATTGGCAGCACGCTTTAGGACTTACCTTTAAATTTGGAGGTAAAGATACTGATGGTGATGGTATTTATGACAAAGACGATGCTTGTCCTGAAGTGGCTGGTATCGCAGCATTCAATGGTTGTCCTGACACAGATCTTGATGGAATTCAGGATTCAGAAGATGCATGTCCAACTGTTCCAGGTTTAGCAGCTTTAAATGGTTGTCCTGATTCAGACGGTGACGGTATCGCTGACAAAGATGACGCTTGTCCAACTGTAGCTGGTGTTGCTGCATTGCAAGGTTGTCCTGATTCAGACGGTGATGGTATCGCTGATAAAGACGATGCTTGTCCAAATGAAGCTGGTGTTGCTGAATTGCAAGGTTGTCCATACAAAGATGCTGATGGTGACGGTGTTTATGATAACGTAGACCGTTGTCCAACTGTTCCTGGCCCAGCTTCTAACCAAGGTTGTCCTCAGGTTTCTGATGAAACACAAAAAGAACTTACAGATTTGGCTAGAGCAATCTACTTTAACACCGGTAAATCTACCTTTACTGATGCTACACAAGTTAGATTGAAAAAGATTTCTGAACTTTTGGGTGGTCACAAAGACCTTCCTTTCAGAATTGAAGGACACACTGACAACACAGGTTCTGACAAGATCAATGATAAATTATCTCAGGATCGTGCCGATGCAGTTATGAAGTATCTGATCGACAATGGATTCCCTGCTGACAAGCTAAGAGCTGTTGGTTATGGTTCTAAAAATCCGATCAGCGATAATAAAACTAAAATTAGGAAGACAAGAAAACCGTAGGGTTGATATCTTCTGGGATAAATAATTCCAAAATCCAATTCATATTTAAAAAGCCATCCTAACCGATGGCTTTTTTATTTTGTATTTTTACAAATAAACTTTACCCAATGGTTTCATTTCTCAGTGAAGTAGTCTCTTCAGAACTGGCTAAACATAAACAACTATCTGATGTTGTTTTTATATTACCCAATAACCGCTCAGGTATCTTTTTAAAAAAGGAATTAAAACAACAGCTAAAAGCCGTCACGATCTATCCCAAAATAGTGAGCATCGAGCAATTTGTTGAGGAATTGAGTGGCCTTCTGTTAATAGATCACACTTCCCTTCTGTTCGAATTCTACAGAGTTCATAAAACCCTGTACCCCCAGGATCTGGAAAGATTTGATTCCTTTATCCGCTGGGCCAGCTGGTTACTGAAGGATTTCAATGAAATAGATTGCAACCTTGTTGGAGCTGATGAAATATTCTCTTACCTAAGTGACCTGAAGAGAATCGATGCCCAGTTTGATGCTGATGAGGTAAAACAAGCAGTCTCTGCCAACTACCTGAACTTCATTCAGAAATTCAAACCATATTATACCAAACTTACAAAAACGCTTAGCACACAGGGAATGGGTTACCAGGGCATGTTGTTCAAAGAGGCCGGTAAAAATATTTCATCCTATCTGCAAAACCGCCCCTCAACTAAACACGTACTGGTTGGTTTTAACGCCCTGAACAGAGCAGAAGAAAAGATTTTTAATGCGCTTTTATCCCATCCCGGTAACGAAATCTATTGGGATTATGATGCTTATTATTTTAAAAATAACAACGCAATCGGCTTATTCATCAATAAATACCTGAAAGAATGGCCATATTTTAAAAGTAATGAAATCAAATGGGTGGGCAATTACTTGTCTGAACCCAAGAAAATTCAGGTACTTGGCAGCCCGCTTGACAGCACACAGATCAAAGATGTCGGTGTGATTCTAGCTTTATCTGCTGATAAAGTGAATAATTACCAGAACACGGCCGTCATTTTAGGTGATGAAGACCTGTTACCGGTTCTGTTGAACTCCCTGCCTCCGGAAGTTAAATCAATAAATATCACCATGGGGCTCAAACTGAGCAACACCAGTTTTACTGCACTTTTTGACCGCATATTTAAACTTCATTCCAACAGGCTGATTAACCGGGATCTGCAATTTCTCTTTCGCGATGTCATGGCCGTTTTTGATCAGAACTACTTATCTGAATTCATTGATCTCTACCTGTGGGAGAAATTCAAACAGGAAAACTTAAGAACCAACAAACTCTATATCAACGATAGCGAGCTCAAGGCAAACCTGGATCAATTTACTAAAATACCGCTCGATTTTTTGTTTTTTCAATGGGACAATGAGGTAAACCGCATCCTGGAAAGATTTTTGCACTTTGTAGAATTGTTTGAAAATCAAATGCCGACCGGTGTACTTGAAAAAGAATATTTGTTTCGTTTCAAGAACTTGTTCAGGCAGTTAAGTCATTATCACATCAAATATGATTGTTTTCAAGATTTAAAGGGCCTTTATAGAACATATAAGGAACTACTGACCCTGGAAAGCCTTCCTTTCAAAGGAGAACCCCTCTCAGGCTTGCAGATCATGGGAATGCTGGAATCCAGAACCCTTGATTTCGAAAACGTCATCATAACTTCTGTCAATGAAGGTGTGCTGCCCACCGGTAAATCAGTGAGCAGTTTTTTACCTTTTGATATCCGGGTTGCCTTTGGTCTTCCAACATATAAAGAAAAGGATACCATTTATGCTTACCACTTCTTCAGGCTGTTGCAAAGAGCCAAAAAAGTTCATTTGTTGTACAACGCTGAAGTATCCAATTTTGGAGCCGGCGAGAAGAGCAGGTTTATCACCCGGCTGGAAGTATCCAAAGACAGTGGACTTTTTCCTGAAATGCAAATGTACCACCAGATCTCCCAGCCTTCGTTTGAACCTGATTTTACCGAATTAAGACAAATTGAGAGAACACAGTTATTAGAATCGGCTCTGGAAGATCTTGCAATAAAAGGATTTTCACCATCCGCCTTAAATCTGTTTATCCGAAATCCTTTTGATTTCTATAAAAAAAAGATCCTGAAATTATCCGATCTTGAAGAGCTGGAAGACAGCGTTGCACAAAAGACCTTTGGAACCATTATACACGAATCGCTTCAGGCCCTTTACACCCCTTTTATAGGGAAATTCCTCAACCATGAAGATGTACTGACCATTGAAGCAGGTATTGAAACTGAGGTAAATCGTCATTTTGCAAAACATTTTGCTTCCAATAATTTTCGTTCGGGAAGAAATTATATCGGTTTGTCCGTAGCCAAAAAATATATCCGGAATTTTGTAAACCTCGAAAAAAATGACATTCTTTCGGGTAAGGCCATAAAGATCCTCGCACTGGAAGAACCTCTGCAGATTGAGCATCAGGTTCCCGGTTTAGAATTCCCGGTCGGTCTGAAAGGAATTGCCGACAGGATCGATCAGGTTGAGGGAATTACGCGTATCGTGGATTATAAAACAGGCAGGGTCAGCAAATCTGAATTAAATCTCAAGACCTGGGAGGACCTGATCCTCGATGAAAAAAACAGCAAATCCTTTCAGGTGCTCTTTTATGCATTTCTGTACCGGGAAACAAGAGATCCTGACACGGAAATTTCAAGCGGGATCTATTCTTTTAAAAATCTCAAGGAAGGTTTTTTACAATTTAACGGCAAGCCTGTTTCTTCGGATGACCTTCAGGCATTTATTGCCCAATTGGACCTCCTCATCCTTGCGATCTTCAATGAGACCCAGCATTTTTTAGAGAAAGAAATTGAATATTTTACATATAAATGAAAATAATAAAAAATATACCCGTCCGGGGAGACCATAAATTACCCATACTGACTGACCTCTTTTTTCTCGAAAATTCACAGCCAAAACCTGTTGTTATTTTTTGCCATGGCTATAAGGGCTTTAAAGATTGGGGGCCCTGGAATCTGATTGCAGCACATTTTGCACAACAAGGTTTTTTCTTTGTAAAATTCAATTTTTCTCACAATGGCCTTACTTCTGAAAACCTGCTGGATTTTACCGATCTGGAGGCTTTCGGAAACAATAACTTTATCAAAGAACTCGATGATCTGCAGTCTGTTATCGATTGGATTTCAAGTACCAGGGAATTCAAAAACGACGCAGATATGAGCAATATTTCCCTCATTGGTCACTCGAGAGGAGGCGGCATTGCCGTTCTGAAAGCCAGCGAAGAATCCAGGATAAAAAAAGTGATCTCCTGGGCCGGAGTTTCTGATTTCGGAGTCAGGTTTCCTGGCGGGGAGATTTTGTCGGACTGGCAGAACAAAGGCATTGTTTACATCACAAACACCCGCACGAACCAAAAGTTGCCGCACTATTTTCAGTTTTATACCACTTTTGCTGAAAACGCCGACAGGCTTTCAATAAAAAAGGCGGTTGAAAGATTAGGAATTCCATATCTGATCATACAGGGTGAAAAAGACGACAACGTAATTCTCAAAGAAGCATTGGCCTTGCAAAGCTGGAACAAAAACAATGAACTGTATGTTATTGATGGTGCCAACCATACTTTTAACAGTTCCCATCCTTATGAATTCGATTATCTGATTGCTGAGTTGCAACTCTTAATAAGGGCTTCGCTGACATTTTTGAATCATCAAAAGGCATAATGATTTTTTCTTTCACGTATTTATTTAAATGATCCAAGCTTCAATCCACTTACTGGTAGGTGCGATCTCATATTCATTTTGTAGATGAATCCCCAATTTTACACATTATAAAACCCAGTCAAAAATAACATGATTGCATTTTTTTTGTTAACTTAGAGATCCTAAAAATTCCATTCCATGAAACCTAACCTATTTTACTCATTGTTTTTTCTGTTCCTGTTACTCAATATCCCTGACTGTCAGTCACAGCTACTAAAAAAACTGAAAACTGCAGTAACTCAAGCTGCAGAACAGGGATTGCAAAAGAAGCCAAATCAGGAATTAGACTCAGTACCTGAAGATGATCAGGAGTCCCAAAAACAATCTGAAAATAAAATAGCCAATTTTTTAAAGGGCGGAGAGAAAATTCCTGTTGCAGATGTCTATAACTTCAATACCAATGTAATTTATGCCATGGAAACAGTAAGTGATGGAAAACCCGTTAAAATGGATTATAGTCTTTGGTTTTCTTCAAATGAGAATTACATGGGTATGGTTGTCGAAAATTTAAAGACAGAAACTGACCAAAATAACCAGATGCCAGGGATTTTGACGATCCTGGACGAGGGAAATCAGGCGATGATCATTATCATGGAAGAACAAAAAATCGTTCAGCTCATGTCAATGGAATCTATTAAAAAAATGGCAAAAGACATAAAGGAGGAAGGTCTTAAAGACAATAAAACGGAGGCATACAAAGTACAAAAAACCGGAAAAAGTAAAAAAATTCTTGGCTATACAGCCGATGAGTATCAATCGCAAACCGACGACGGTAAAATTACCTATTGGATTACCCAGGACCTAAAATTTTATCAAAAAAATATGTTCTACAGCATGAACCAATCAATGGGTGGAAATAATTTTGAAGTGCCTGACTATGCGCAAGGGTTCTTACTGGAAATGCATTTTGTCGGTACAGCCAAGGAAAATATAGGAGATACCATGACCATGACCATCAAAGATATCCAGAAAAAAAACAAAACCATTACCATGGCGGATTACCAACGTATGAACTTAAGTGGATTAATGAAAAACTAATCATGTTTTAACATACGAAATCTCTATCAATGCTCTTTTTTAAAGCTGTTAAACATAACAGCTTGAAAGGGTACGTGTTATTCTTTTTTAGAAAAATATATGGCCTGATGGCTATTAACAGGTGCCTGATAAACTTATTAACGAAATGTGAATAAATAAGTCTTTTTTTAATCAACTAAATTCGAAATCTTTGCAGAATTCCCCTCTTGAGTTAAATAATCAAATACTTTACAGAAAGCATGTCTACTATTGAGCCCATTCTACAACCGAACAAAAATCGATTTGTTATTTTTCCCATTCAGCATGCAGATATCTGGGACTGGTACAAAAAACAGGAAGCCAGCTTCTGGACAGCTGAAGAGATCGATCTTGAGCAGGATATTGTTGACTGGGAAAACAAACTTTCTGAGGATGAAAGGTATTTCTTAAAGCATATTCTCGCCTTTTTTGCCGCCTCTGACGGTATAGTAAATGAAAATCTGGCTGAAAATTTCGTGAGTGAAGTACAATACACCGAAGCCAAATTCTTTTATGGTTTTCAGCTGATGATGGAGAATATTCATTCAGAAGTTTATTCCTTGTTGATCGACACCTATATCAAGAACGAAAAGGAAAAAGCGGAACTCTTTCAGGCCATAGAAGTATTTCCAGCTATAAAGAAAAAAGCCGACTGGGCCTTAAAATGGGTTGAAAGTGACAGTTTTGCCGAAAGACTTATAGCCTTCTCTGCTGTGGAAGGAATTTTCTTTTCCGGAAGTTTTTGTGCCATTTTCTGGATGAAAAAAAGAGGTCTGCTTCCCGGACTAACCTTTTCAAACGAATTGATAAACAGGGATGAAGGATTACATGCGGATTTTGCCGTCTTCCTGCATCAGAACCATGTTAAAAATAAAGTTCCTAAGTCCAGAATTACAGAAATCCTTGTGAACGCCCTGCAAATCGAGCGGGAATTTATCACAGAGTCCCTGCCGGTAAGCCTGATCGGAATGAATGCCATTTTAATGACACAGTATCTGGAGTTTGTAACAGACCGCCTTTTGGTTGAATACGGCTGTGACAAGGTGTACAATGTGACCAACCCCTTTGATTTTATGGAGATGATCTCACTGGAAGGCAAAACCAATTTCTTCGAAAAAAGGGTATCTGAATATCAAAAAGCAGGGGTTAAATCCGGCGGTACGGGGTCGATTGCCTTTGATGCGGATTTTTAATCTTATACAATCCTTTTTTAATAAGTTGTATAAAAAATATTTTTACAGTTATTCCTGATTCAAAATTGTTGTCTATTTTTCAAAATAAATTTTTCTTATGTATGTAATAAAGAGAGACGGCAGGAAAGAGCCGATCATGTTTGACAAGATTACCGCCAGGGTAAGAAAACTTTGCTATGGACTCAACAACCTGGTCGATCCAATTAAGGTTACCATGCGGGTCATTGAAGGCATTTATGAGGGGGTAAATACTTCTGAACTGGATAACCTGGCTGCCGAGATCGCTGCCACGCTCACCACAACCCATCCGGATTACGCAGTCCTTGCTGCCCGGATCGCTGTTTCGAACTTACATAAAAACACAAATAAATCCTTTAGTCAGACCGTAAATGACCTGTATTATTATGTGAATCCCAGAACTGGTAAAAAAGCTTCGATGATTGCCGATGACGTTTTCCAGATCATCAGTGACAATGCGGAAAAACTTGATTCTACCATCATTTATAACCGTGATTTCGGTTATGACTATTTTGGTTTTAAAACCCTTGAAAGGTCTTATCTGCTAAAAATAAATCGCCCGAGTCGGCGATGAGTGCCATCGAGACAGAGGCGGTTCACGGCCTGAGCGAGACCGCGGCTGCGGCACGCCTGCAAAGCGACGGTCCCAACGTTCTGCCTGCCCCGCTTACGGCACATCCGTCGTCATCTTCCTGCGCCAGTTCCGCAGGTCCGCTCGTGTATGTGCTGCTGGCCGCGGCGGTGCTTTCCCTCGGCCTCAAGCACCTGACGGACGCCGGCTTCATCGGCTTCGTGCTGGTCGTGAACGCCCTTGATCGGAGCGTGGCAGGAACTGCAGGCGGAACGGCAGACTGCGAACCTGCGGGACCTGCTGCGCATGCGGGCAACGGTCCTGCGCGACGCCGTCGCACGCGAAATTGACGCGTCGCAACTCGTGCGCGGCGACATCGTCGTGCTCGCAAGTGGCGACCGCGTGCCCGCCGACCTGCGCCTGTGCGAAGCGCAGGGCCTGGAAGTGGATGTGTCCATGCTTACGGGCGAGTCGGTGCCGGTTGCGCACGATGCCGCACTGGTCTGCGAGGAAAACGCCCCGGTTGCAGATCGCACCAACAGCGCGTTTGCCGGCACGCTCGTCGTGCGCGGTCGGGCGAAAGGCGTGGTCGTTGCGACCGGATCTGCGACCGAAGTGGGGCGGATCGCGAGCGGGATGACCGGCACGGCGGCAGGCAAGCCGCCGCTGACGGTCCGCATGGAGCGGTTCAGTCATGCCAGTGGCGATCATCGTCCTGTCGGCCGCGGTGTTGATCGGCTGTTTCGCAGTGCTCGTCCACGACCAGCCGATCTTCACGATGTTCACCTTCGGCGTGGCGCTCGCCGTGTCCGCCATTCCCGAGGGTCTGCCGGTGGCCGTAGCCATCGCGCTGGCGATCGCCGCGCGGCGGATGGCGAGCCGCGGCGCCATCGTGCGCCAGTTGCCCGCCGTCGAAGGGCTCGGCAGTTGTTCGCTCGTCGCCAGCGACAAGACCGGGACGCTCACCTGCAACGAGCTCACCGCGGTCGAGTTGCGGCTGGACGACGGTACTCGCTGGCTGGCGACCGGCGCGGGCTACCGGCCGGTCGGCGAGATCAGGCGAGTCGATGGCGTCCGCGTTGGACGAATCGGCGTTGGTCGCCGCAATGCACATTGCGGCGGCTTGCAACGAAGCGGAGTTGCAAGCCGCCGACGGTGCATGGCGGACGCGAGGTGATCCACCCCGACCTGGCACTGCTGGTACTCGCGGCCAAGGCGGGTATCGGGCGCGACCACGTCATCGCGCAGTGGCCTGTCGTTGCCCAGATCGCCTATGAGCCCGAGCGTCGATTTGCTGCCTGAGTTCCACCGGCGCGACGGATCCGGCTGGGTCGCCGTCAAGGGCGCACCCGAACGCGTGTTCGACATGTGCGTGCTCGATGCCGGTCAGCGCGCGTTGCACGAGCGCGACGTCAACGCGATGGCGGGAACGAGGAAGACCCTGTTGCTGTCAGGAAGAAAGGCACGAATCACCAGCGCAGGCTTTCCGCCGACTACGATGGAGTGCATGCCCAGGATCTGGAATGGATCGTGGTGGTCAGTGTGAATAATTGGATAGACTTCGTCAATCTGGGCTGTTGTGTTCATCGCTCACCGGATATCATCGACAAGTAGAAATGAGGTTTTGCCCGGCCGGATCGTCACTGGCTCCGCAGGAAGGAGATATCCTCCATCACTCGAAGCCACGCGTACAGTGTACGCTCCCGGCTGGAGCATCAACCGTGACATCTGAAACTGAGCAGGAAGCGTACGCCACGTCCGGACGTCCGCCTGTTCCGTAGCACCAACGGCCAGGTCAATCGCGATGCTACCCAGGATATTCACGATGGTATTGCCACTGCATCCCGGCTCTCGTTCTCTCCGCCATCTTTCTTCTTGATGGCCGATTTTGCTTTTTCAGCGGCCAGAAACTTCAGGAGGGCGCGTCCGCCGCTCTTCAGATAGATCAAACCCAGCCGGTCGTCCAGCACCCGGGAAGCAATAGCCGTGACATCCTCCGCAAGTTCTGTGCGGGTTGACCCGGCGATCTCCTGAGTGTCACCCAGACGTGCTTCCACGGTATAGGAGCGTGCCCCTCTGAATCGGGGAGCAAATTTCGGCAGGGCAATCTGAAAGGTGTGAATGATACCGTCGTTGTCAGGGATGGAAACGGACGGGCGGATTTCCGTTTTGATCGGGCATAATCCCGCATAGGCGATGACGACAAGACTACCCGTGGAGAACCGGAACGGTCGAACGTCTTCCCCCCTTGAGTCCGATAACGATCTGCATCCTCCCCGAACCCGAGCAGATCGGCTGTCCAGGACTCATCATGAGAAGGAAGCTCGGGGCCGGTGTACCAAACTCGGTGGCATACCTCGTGTACGCCTCGTGCGCTTTGCGGTAGGAGATAAACGCGTCGTTTATCTCGCCATTTGACTCGTACAGTACGCCGGCGAGGTATCGTGCGAACGCATCTTCCTGATAGGCATTTTTTCCTTCGTATTGCCGTGCATAGTCGCGAAGTTTGAGGTCCGAGTTCGCGCCTCAACGACGGCCTCATCACCCTGACCTTTTTCCGCGAAGTTCAGGGCAAGGAAGATATTCACAAGAACTTTTTCAAAGTCTTCCCCTTCATACGGCAGCACGTTGTCGTTCAACAGGAAGGACATCGCCCCCAGGGAAACGCTCTTGGTGTAGAGGTCTTCGATTTCTTTCTCCGCCCGGAGCAGGTACAGATTCGAAGAATCCGGTTGATCGGCGTAATGGAACAGCAGTCCCATCTCCAGGTTGTACAACACCGAACTCTTGTCCCCGTAGGTTCGCTGGTTTTTGCGGACAACGTCCGCTGGTCGGAGTAGTTGCCCCGGGCCATCTCGGCATCGACCGAACGGTAGAACTCCGTCGAGACCCCGCATGAGGTCAGCAACAGGGAAAGCGCCGGGGCGCAGATCCACAGCGCTTTCCGAATGTATGCGACGGGCCGCATGGAGGGATTAGAACTTGGTTCCATCCTGTGTCACAATCTTCTTTGATCTTCTTCTCACCCAGCCAGACTTTCTTGTTGGTTTCGATATTTACAAGTTCAAGATTAACCTGATAGAATTTTGCCCGTGTCCCGGAGGCCTGATCAATAATAGACGTAATATCCCCGCGGAGCATGTAATCAGCACCGGTTTCCTTCTGGAATTTTTTCAGAGATTCAGCCGAAGAGAATTCCTGCTGGTCTGCCCGTTCATCCCTGACTTCGGCGCGTTCTTCCTTGTTGGCAACAAACTCGACGCATAGAAGGTCGTTGGTTGGCCAGTTCCAGATTCTTGATGAAAGCAGTTGTGGCAATGTGTTCGGCAGTCCTATTGCGCACCGTGCCTACGATAACAACCGGCGAGTTTTGTTTCTCCTTTGAACTCTCCAGCCAGGGTCTGTTCAGGACATCTTTGATCATCTCCTCGGCCACAAGACGCGAATCGGTGTCATTCCAGTCCCCGCTCAGATCGGTTACTTCGTCCGGTTCTACACGCGTGACGGTTTTGGTTTGGCCGCATCCGGCCAGGAGCATCACCGCGACCATTGACAGGGCGGTGGATACGAGACGTAGGGTTCCCAAGGTGTTCCTCCTTGAACTGTTCATTAAAAATCGTCTGCTGCACTGTGGGTAGATAGAGTAAAAGATAACAAAATCTGCAGGAATCCTCAACGGATAAGGTTCATTTCGCTGCCCGGAACTGTGAGATACCCTGGTGCGGCGGCGCTGTTCGAACGGGATGGTGCAGAGAAAGCGAAAACGGCGGGAGAGCAGAAGACTCTGCTTTCACGCCGTTTCTGTGGGTGCCGGTGACGCCTGCGGGGTCGGGAAGAAACCCGAGGTTTGAGAGATGTCAGTTCACATCCAGGACGGTCTTTATCGCGTCCTTGAAGGCCTCCTTGGGAAGGGCGCCCTGTGCCATCTGCGGCTTGCCGTCCATGGGGACGAAGAGCAATGAGGGGATGCTCCGGATGCCGAAGAGAGACGCAAGTTCCTGTTCCTGCTCTGTATCGACCTTGTACACTGCGACCTTTCCGTCGTATTCGGTGGCAAGATCTTCGAGGATGGGGGCCACCATCCTGCACGGGGCACACCAGTCAGCGTAGAAATCGATGATACAGGGGAGCTTCCCCTCATACTTCCATTCCTGATTGCTCTCAAAATTGTAGACCTTTTCCATGAAGGTCTGCTTCGTCAGGTGTTCCATGGTGTTCTTCCTCTGTTCAGAATCGAATGCTGTACCCGTTCTCCGGGACCTGTTCACACCATCTGATGCAGGCAATCATGAAAAGGGGTCACCCCCTTCTGTCAATTGGTGACGGCTTTGCTGGCCTCTTCGACGGCCTGGCGGAACTGATCAACGCTTTCCTTGAAGACACGGACCGTCGTGCGTTGTTTCTTGTCCTCTTCGTCCAGACGGTTCTCGGAGATCGACAGATACCGCTTTCCGTTTTTGGCCTCGCGGACATCCACAAAATAGGTGGTCCGGCCCGCCCGGACCATGCTCGAATAGACGGCGTTGGGTGTCGCCATGACATCCTCCCTGAATACGGTGATCGGATTGCGCGGGTCTGTTTCTACTACCAGGCGGGGAGGGAATTTCCGAACGATAATTTCATTCGATCCCGCGACGCGTTAATGTGCCGCGCCGGGTCTTGTGAGGGAGCGCCCGTGTTCCGTCAGAGACTCCGTCTGCACTCTGCCGCCCGCATCCGGGCCCCTGCATGTGACGAATCCATCCGGAGAACACGCGTGTACCAGTGGAGCGCGGCAAGTGTATCCCTCACTCCATCCTGATACATACGCCCAAGCGTGTAGAGACTCAGCGTTTGTGTTGTGTCCAGGGCGATCGCATCCCGGACAAGCCGGATGCCCTGATCCATATCGCCAGCGTGATACCTCAGGACTCCAAGATTCAGATACGCCTCGGGATCAGCGGTGCCGAGATGGATAGCCCGCTCAAAAGCGGCCCGCGCAGTACTCGTGTCTCCCGCTGCCGCTCCGGCATTCGCCAGTAATACCCACCGACGGGCATTTGTAGAATCCAGTACAACACACTGCGCGTATGCACTTCCCGCGCCTGCATAGTCACCGTTGGTGCGCCTGTACCAGCCCATCTCCTCAAGCGCTATTGCGGCCGCACGTGGCGATTGAAACCGGAAGTCCAGAAGACTCTCAAATCTCCGGACCGACCGGTCCACCGAGGCGTTCACGGCAACCCACCCAACGGTCTGTATTGCCGTCAGGACTACCATGACGACAAGCCCTCTCCGTCTGGCCTCAGAAGGCCCCGTCAATGCACTCCGACTCGCAACGCCCGCCAGCGAAGTCATAAAGACAGCCGGGGAAGCTAGATCCCAGTCACGACTCAGTCCGAGCTCGAAGTTGTTGAGAAAGAGCCAGAACAGCGCGGGACCCGCAAGGACCATCCAGAATGTCGCGTCCGCATGACGGAACCGTGCCGGGAAAATGCCCCCGCAAGAAACCCTCCGATCAGGACAAGTGAAAACGGAGATACCAGAAGAAAGGCATTGGCCAGATCAACAACATGCCATGGCGCAAACAGGGAGAACGCATCTCCCCACGGATCCGCCGAGTGCACGGAAAGATATGAAAGGCCGTCGCGGGAAAACGTCGCAACGAGCCGCAGGGGTGAATACCCAAGCACGACAAGACCCGCTATCAGCACAACGATACAGGAGAGAAGCGGCACCCTGAATGTCCGCCATCCGTGGGCACGACCATACCTGACATAGAGGAACAACAACGATGGAGCAAACACGATCATTCCGACATGGAGCAGAACCAGAACAGCAAAGACGATCGAGGCAAGTACAAGGCGCGGTGCGCCGCGCTGTACGCTCAGGGCCACACCCGCATACGCCAGAGAACATGTAAAGGCAAGCGGATACGTTTCCACATATCCGAAAAAGAGCATTGCGGAACCACCGCACGGCGGGAACAGAGTCCCCAGAGTACGTTCCCTGGCATCAGTCCAGATCTGGCCTGCCAGATACCAGAGAAGCGGGATTGACAAGGATCCCGCTTCCGATGGAAAGACTCTGCCAGGAAGAAGCGCCGCATCGGCCAACCCGATATACACAAACACCCGATACACGCACACGGCAGGATACCCCGGTCAGCGGGGCGGTGGGGAACGATGCGGCGATCTCGCCGGACTGCGCCGCGAGAGGGAGCGTGCGAAGGAGAGGATACCCATCGCCCAGGAAGTGCGTGGCTTGACGGGAAGACCAGAACACCGCAATCATGGGGGAAAACCGGCAGCGATCCAGCCGACGCCCGCGTGAAGAAGGATACCCACGCAACCGGCTATTGCTCACCTCAATGAACCGGAGAACACCGGTCTGTGAGGAAGGAAAAAGTGAAAGGAGGAAGAGCGTGAGCGGGACCAGGACGCTCGGCGCGGGGAGAAAGCCCCAGAAATGTACGCCCCAGTTCACAGCCGACGGGAAAATTCCAGAGAAGCCGATAGAGGAGGGAGAGAGCGATCACCGACCAGCCAATCACCGCGTGGGGAGACTGTTCGTCCGTTCTGTCCATGGCGCCCCCGTGTTCTGATTGGTCAGCGGTACCGTTGACGGATCGTCGGGATCAGGTACTCCTCGAATGCCCGTCTCTGATCGTACTCCGGTATAAAATCCCAATCACGCCGGGCACTGCTGTCGTCCACATCTTCCCGGCCAGGAATCGACGATAGCCTGACGCTTGTCGTCCGGCAGGAACGTGATCTCGGAATCGGGGAATGCCTTCTTTACCGATGCTTCCTGATCTCATCTGCCGATGGACTGAAGCTCGTGATGTTATAGACGGTCTGTGAGAGACGATGTAATGGAGCAGCTCCTGGAGGGCGAGCAGGGCGGTGATTGCGTCAGGCATTGCCATAAAAGGGATCCGGACATCCTCGCGCACAAAACAGGAATACGGTTTTCCCTGCGCAGCGGCATGCAGCATCTCGGGTGCGTAATCGCTCGTGCCACCACTCGGAAGGGTCATCGCGCTAATCAGCCCGGGGAACCGAATCGCCCGAAAATCCACGGCTGCTTTTTCTGCATCCGCCGCAAGCTGCCGGTAGTGATGTGTATAGTATCGACCGAGGTGCTCACAATACAGTTTGTTGCATCCGTACATCGTAATGGGCTGCGTCCAGCTGTCCTCACGTACTTTGCCCGCACTTCGTTTTATGTCGATCGAGGGGAGTCCGTACACAGCAATGGAACTTGGAAAGAGGAACTGAACCGGCGCACCCTGCCAGCGCGACTGTTCGATGGCAAGCCGGAGAAGCGACATCGTGCCTTCCACGTTGACGCGGTGTGCCGCCTCGGGCGTAAATTCTGCACGGGTGGAGAGCAGCGCGGCAAGATGGTAAATCGCCCGGATCTGATACTCGCTCGCCAATCGCTCAAGCAGGCGGGAGTCCAGGATGTCACCAATGAGGGTGGTCCCGCAAAGGGCGCTCAATGAATCGTCAATCGGACGCACATCCATGGCAATAATATGGTGCCCGCGGATTCGGCCAACCGTTCGATCAGCCCATGTCCCATTTCGCCATTCGCTCCGGTAACAAGCGTCGCGGGCGTACGTATGGTATCAGGCATATCGTGTCAGGTTTGTGATTGTGTGTGGCGAGAACGTCAATACACGGCTCAGCGATTTCTACCGCGCAGCTGTTGATTGAGGCGGGAGCGCGCCCCCCAGGAGGCAGCTGGGACGCTTGTCTTCCGGTGTCATCAAGTAATGAATCCACTCTTTCATCTCGGATACGGGACGTGCTTTGCGAAGGAACCCCTCGAATCGTGGATCCTTTACCGCATCGAGTGTGTGCTGGTCATCAAAGGCAGACACGAACAGAAATGGGAGTTCTTTATATTGTGAATTGTCGCGTACCATCCGATGAAAGCGGATACCGTCGTCCATCACCGGCATATAAATGTCGGATATGACCAGGTCCACGGTGTTCTGGGTCAGTTTCTGGTATGCATCCTCGCCGTTTTCTGCAAGGACGACCTGGAAACCTTCCGTCAGCAGTACATTCTTTAAAACAGTCTGTATTCCGGCTCGTCATCAACGACGAGTATTGTCATGGGGGTAACCCTTCATGGTATACGGGAGATTACTGGTCTCCGCATGGCTCTGCACATCCCCCACATTTTTCTTTGCCCTCGTTCTTCATATCCTTGTGCGGTTTTGGTTTACTCTTGACCTCCTTTGAGGTCTTTGTAACTTTCTTCTCCAGAGCCATATCGCACTTGGAGCATTTGCCGGCCTTTGCGGCAGTGACCTCTGGATGCATCGGACAGGCGAACACGTCAACAGCTGGCTGCGTGACAGCCGGCTTCTCCGCCTTCGAAGTCTGTTGTTCCTGAGCCATAACCGGTGATTGCGCGCATCGCTGCCAGTCCTAAGACCACCACACCTATCCACAGATTTCGCATTGCACATATTCCCTTTAATGATATCACATGGGTAACAGAACACAATGGCCAACATTGCATGGGTAGACTTTGATTGTCTTATGTGCAACCCTCATAGGTGCGAGGTACGCGCGGAGTCAGAGCGCAGGTTGTTTCATAGGGTATGGACCCGATCCGTTCGGCCAGATCCCAAGCAGTTATTGTCTCATTTCCGCCCCGGCCGATGAGGGTCACCTCATCTCCGACCTCCACAAGGTCATCCGGAGTCACCGCAACCATGAGTTGATCCATGCAGATCGTGCCGCCACGATGGGATATCGCCGCCGCCCGGATAGTGCTTCAGACTTCCCTGTAAGCAGCCTTGAGTACCCGTCGCCGTAGCCCAGAGGCACCGTGACGATGGTGGTACGGCGATCCGTAAAGTACTTCCTGCCGTACGAAATGGAGGTTCCTGCATCGACAGTCTTCACAAATGCGACGCGGGACACGAGCGAGAGAACGGGCTGGACAGGGTGGAGTTCCAGCATTTCCCTGCGCGGGGGGTAGCCGTAGAGCATGATGCCTGGCCGCACCATGTCCAGATGAGCACGGCATGGCAATGATGGCGCCACTGTTGGCCATATGTCGTAGCGGGACATCCACGCCGGCCTTGCGTACTGCCTCCACGACTTCCAGAAACCGCTGCAACTGTTCCTCGGCAAACGTCCTGTCCGGCAATTCGCTTGTCGCGAAGTGACTGTAAACACCTTCCAGAGAAGTCCATCGGGAACGGGCGATTCTCTTCATAAGGGCAATCGCCTGATCGGGCGGGAGCCCCAGTCGCCCCATACCGGTATCACATTTGACGTGGACAGCCGCTTTTTTTCCACACGCCTGCGCCGCAGATTCAATTTCCTCAAACAACTGAGGAGTCATGGCGGTCAATGTGAGTTCCGCTTCAACTGCCCGACGCACATCGGCAGCCTGTGCCGCTTCGAAAACGAGAATGCGCTGATGGAACCCCGCGTCACGGAGTTCAATCCCCTCGTGCACACGCGCAATCCCAAAATCACCAATGCCGGAGGCCGCGGCCTCCCGAGCGAGGGGGATCATACCATGTCCGTACCCGTTCGCCTTGATAACCGCCATAATACGAACGTTTGGTCCGACGTCTGCCCGTACTGCCTTGAGGTTGCCGCGGAAGGCGGCACAGTCGACAATGGCACGGGGGAACGGAATAGATGCCGGCATGGAGTTCATGTATGGTGAATATCGGCAGGAAATCAATCATATTCAAGGAATTGCTATTGTTCACCCTCTTACGTAAGTTCAGCCGAGGTGAGTCCTCTCTATCCCCACCCGGAAACGATTATGAACTCCGTGAAGGAACGTATCATGCACCGTCTGATCATTCTGGCGATACTTTGTGGTGCGGGTTTCCTTCCCGCTGAATCACAGAAGAAGCCCCCCTTCACTATTGCCGACCTCTATCGCCTGCGCGCGGTGGAGGTCGGACAATTTTTCACCCGACGGCAAACAGATAGCCTTTGTTGTCCGTGAAAGCAACCTTGAGAAAGGCACCACAAACAGCGAGATCTATCTGATAAATGTTGATGGTTCGGATCTCCGGCGGATGACCAACAACGAATCCTCAGACACGCACCCCCGCTGGTCGCCTGACGGATCGGAGATTCTCTTCTTTCCACAAGAACACAGGACTCTCAGGTGTGGCTTTTGCCCGCACGGGGAGGTGAGCCCCGGCAGCTCACCAATTTTTCCAGCGGAACCGGAAGTCCGATCTGGGCCCCCGACGGAAAACATGTTACTTTCTCCAGTGACGTATATCCGGATTGCGGATCGATGATAGCTGCAATAAGGCCGTTGCTGCTTCTGTCCAGCGGGACCCCTCCATGCATACGTGACAGACCGTCTCCTCTATCGTCACTGGACCCTCGTGGAAGGGGGGGAAGCGTACACATACCCTGACCTACAATCTGGAATCCAAACAGTATCTCGACAATACGCCGGGCGAGTATGATGCACCGGCCTTTGCGCTGGGCGGAACAGGGTTCGCCTATTCGCCTGATGGTCGTCGAGCTCTGCTACGTTTCAAATCACGATCAACATGAAGCGGAGACGACTAACAAGGATCTCTGGATCGTTCCCGCCGGAGGTGGCGTGGCACAAAATATTACGGTTGGCAATGCAGCGTACGATGGCGACCCTGCGTATTCCCGGGACGGGAAGTACATTGCCTCCGGACGCAGGCCATCCCCGGGTATGAAGCGGACTGTTTCCGGTTGTCATTGTTCGATCGAAAAACGGGACTGACAAGAATTGTCACGGAGCAGTTTGATTACTG
>CAWFJI010000005.1:0-447500 GCA_963816075.1 uncultured Flavobacteriaceae bacterium
CGCGATAGCCGGGCTACGCTACACCCCGAGGTGTGTTTTCAAACTTTTTTTGGTATTGGCAGTTTATTCTGTAAATACCCTGAACTTAGTTCACTTTTTATTATGTAAAAGTACTTAAACAAACATTTACTTTCAATTCGATCCCCAGCGGCCTTCACGCCCATGGCGTGACGCGATAGCCGGGCTACGCTACACCCCGAAAAAATTGCGGAGAGACAGGGACTCGAACCCTGGCAACGGTTACCCGTTGACAGATTAGCAATCTGCTCCATTACCACTCTGGCACCTCTCCAATGCAATTTTAAATTGCGGAGGCAAATGTAATAAATAATGAAGAGTATAAATACACATTTTTCTGATTTTTTTAAAAAAAGATAATTCGGACATAATCAATCATTTCCCCGGCACGATGTTAAAAAATAAATGAATTTTTATTAAATTTGAGTTATATTTGTTGCAATTAATAAACTCCATTAAAAACAAAAAACGAATTCAAATGAAAAAAATCTATTCTATTGTTGCCATACTGACATTGATCTTTATGGCAGGCTGTTCTACCGTAAAAGTTACTGATGCATGGAAGGATGACAGTCTTTCCGGTATTACAAAGGAAAAAGTTCTGGTCATTGCAAGAACTGATGACCAAGTTTCCCGTCAGCGATTTGAGCAGGAAATTGCAACCGCATTAAAAAGTACAGGTGTTAATGCAGTGGAGAGTTATACCAAATTTCCTGCAACAATTCACAATGAAAAAAGAACTGAAGAGGAAATTCAGAAAATACTTTCCATAATCAAAGCAGAAGGCTTTAATGTGATATGTCTTACTGTTTTACGTGACGCGAGTACCGAAATCGTTTCTTCACAAACCGGAGGTTATACTACCGGTGGTTATTATCCATCGCACTATGGAGGATATTACGGAAGTTTTGGAGGGTATTACGGCAGTGTCTATTCTCCTTATGGTTATGGCTACGGCGGAACTTATGTTCCTGCTGAAACAAGAACCTATGAATCAACAACTTATAAAATTGAAACTACTTTTTATGATCTCACAAGAGAGGCAGGAAAACAGTTGGTAGGAGTGATTAGTACCGATGTAACGGATCCAAAGAGCGCCGGCAAACTTGCCCCTGAATACGGAGCAGCCATTGCCAAAGAGGTAAAAGCAGCTCAAAAAAGATAAAATGAAAACTTACCATAGAAGACCGGGAAACCGGTCTTTTTTTTTGCGCTTAAATCAGCAGAGAAAGATGTGAGATGTGAGATGTGAGATGTGAGATGTGAGATTTGAGATGTGAGATTTGAGATGTGAGAATCAGGAATCAGGAAAAATTAGTATTGATTAGGGAGTAGTGAGTATTGAGAATGATTCAAGAGACTGGAGACAGGTTGCCTGCCGGACAAGGAAAAAGGCAAAAGGAAAAAGGAAAAAGGAAAAAGGAAAAAGTAAAAAGTTCAAAGTACATTTCCTGGAAACCTGAACTTTGAACTTTGAACCTTGAACCTTGAACCTTTTCACTCAATAATTTTGGTTCTCTTACTGGTTTAACTCATTCATGATCAGCTGATAAGCTTCAGTTTTTCCCTGTGCCTGATATATCAAAGCCAACAGGTATTTGTAGTCCGGGTTTTGGGGCTCAATGTTAATCGCTTCCTTTATTACAGGTACTGCTTTGTTGTATTGTTTCTCCTGAAAATAGTAGGTAGCCAGGTTGTATTTGATCCGTGGATCTTTCCGGTCGAGTTGCGTTGCTTTGATCAGGTCATTTACGGCCTTATCTTTTTGATTCATTTCAAAAAAGACCAGGGCTCTTAAAAAATAGGGGCGAGCGGAGGCCGGATCAAATCTTACATAGGTATTTAAGGTTTGCAGAGCCTTTTCATTCTCTCCGTTTAAACTGTAGGCGGAAGCCAAATTTGAATAAACCGGCAGGAGCAGGCTATCGAGGTTGATTGCCATATTGTAATGCTTAATGGCCGTTTTCAGGTCATTATTTTGCAGATAATAATCTCCCAGTTGCAAGCGACCGGTGGCAAAATCGGCATTTGTATAGAGCATAGTTTCCAGTTCGCTTTGTGACTTTTTACGAGCTGCTTGTTCGCCTGCTGGTAATGTATTTTGATCCAGGCCAACGGCAAGCTGTGCTGCTCCGATCCTCACGAGGCGCGTTGGATCATTCGAGGCCTTTACAACCTGTTCCTGGCGTTGTTGCGGAGCCGTTCTTCTGAATTCCATCAGCGCAGTATACCTTACCATCGGAGAAGCATCGTTTAATGCCGGCAACAGTGAACCAAGTTGTTCAGCATGATCGTAATTCAAATTTTCAATGGCAGTAGCCCGGGCGATTGCCGGATAATTGAGATCCGTTATAAAAGCTTCTATTTTCTTTCGGTCGGCATCATTTAAGTTTTCCTGAGTACTCAGTAAAAGCAGATCAGAAAAGTGGTCTTTACGCCTGGATCCATACCATTTAACCACATAATCTGCAGCCCATTGGTCCGTTTTGTCTTTATGACACCCCGTGCAGGCATTTGGCGTTTTGTAAACCACGCTTTGATCTGGCCTCGGCACCCTGAAACTGTGATCCCTTCTGAAATCATTGCCCATATAGTATTTGCCTGTCATGTGACAATTAATGCACAAAGATTCCTCGGTATTTTGTTTGTGAAAATGGTGTTCCGGGGTATCGTATTTTGGAACATGGCATTGTAAACACAGGGCATTTCCTGATTTTTTCAGTTTTAAAGAATGTATGTTGTGGCAATCATTGCATTTGATATTGTTTTTGTACATGGCGCTTTGCATAAAGGACCCCAGTTCGTAATCCTCATCTTTAAACTGACCGTCGCCATGGTAAAAATCGGTGGTCAAATTCTGAAGCAGGTACTGGTCTGTGAAATTCATACCGGGTACCAGGTTTTCTGTAAGTTTGCTTCTTCTGGCATGGCAGGGCGCACAGATATTGAGTTGTTCGGTTTGCAATTTACCCTGGCCGGCCCAGGGGTCTTTTCCTTTTTTTCCCTCTCTTGCCCAGCTCACGTGGTTTACACCCGGCCCGTGGCAACTTTCACAGCTCACATTGATTACAGAATAAGTGGTGTTGAACGAATCCTTTTCAACGTTATAATTTTTTTTCAGATTGGTGGAATGGCATTCTGCGCACATGGTATTCCAGTTCTGCGCTCTGTTCGTCCAGTGCAGCCAGTCGTGGGTAGCGATGGTTTGACCTTCGTACTGATGAAACCATTTTTTATTTACTGTATCCCAGGTAACCCGCAATACCTGTTTTTTACCCTTTTCAAAATCAACCAGGTATTGTTGCAGTGGTGTGTAGCCGAAAGCATAGGTGATCCGGTATTTTATCAGGGTGCCGTCAATTTCTTTAACGTCAACAAAGAAATTTCCGTTTTCCTTGTAGAAATGATAATCTACTTTATCGAGACTCACCCTGTGATCGTCAAAATTTCCCAGTATGGTGGAATCAGCGGCTACCTGCATGGCGAGGTCGTGGTGAGATCCTTTCCAGTCCTTATAGGCTTGTTCATGACATTCCACGCAATTCGCGTCGCCCATATAACCGTCAACATAGGTTTCATAGTGGTTGGTAAGGCCGCTGTATTCACCATCGCTTTTTCCCTGGTTACAGGAAACGATTATAAAAGAAAGAAACAGGAAAAATAGTTGTACCGGGCGGTTATTCATCAGTATGATTTTCAGTACAAATATAAAACAATAGGCAATAAAAAAATTTATGCTGAAGGCAATGAAATTCTTAGACCCTTAAAAAATAAAAAGGTCCAGAGTTTTATTAAAAATGCCCTGACTGTATTACAAAAATTCACAGACAAAAGTCCTATTTAAATTCACTGATAAATCTCAATTTCACTGTCGGGTATTTGTCAAGTGTCATCTGCACCGTAAAAGCAGAATCGGCCAAAAACACGAGTTGTCCTTTTTTATCTTTGGCCAGATAACGTTGTTTGACTCTTTTGAATTCTTTAAATTCTTCATTATTGGGATCCTCCGGATCGACCCAGCAGGCTTTGTGCACATTGAGGTTTTCATAACTGCATTTCGCGCCATATTCATGCTCCAAACGGTACTGGATCACTTCAAATTGCAGAGCCCCCACGGTACCGATTACTTTTCGGCCGTTGAGATCGAGCGTGAATAACTGGGCAACCCCTTCGTCCATGAGCTGATCCAAACCTTTGGCCAGCTGTTTGGCTTTCATCGGATCTGCATTGTTAACATAGCGGAAGTGTTCAGGAGAAAAGCTCGGTACACCCTTGAATTCCAGAACCTCTCCTTCGGTAAGTGTATCACCAATACTAAAGGTACCTGTATCATGCAGGCCAACTATATCGCCCGGAAAAGACTCTTCCACTACCTCTTTTTTTTCGGCAAAAAACGCATTGGGACTGGAGAATTTCAATTTTTTTCCGGATTTCACGTGCAGATAGTTTGTATTTCTTTTGAAAATACCGGAGACAATCTTTACGAAAGCAAGCCGGTCTCTGTGGTTGGGGTCCATGTTGGCGTGAATTTTAAACACAAAACCCGTAAATGTCCTTTCTTTGGAATCTACCAGTCTGGTATCCGCCATTTTTGGTTGCGGGGAAGGAGCTATTTCAATAAAACAGTCCAGCAATTCCTGTACTCCAAAATTATTTAATGCCGAGCCAAAGAATACAGGCTGTAAGGTTCCATTCAGATAGGCTTCCCGGTTAAATTCCGGATAAACCTCATGGATAATTTCGAGTTCATCTCTCAGGTTATCGGCCGATTTTTCGCCTATAGCTTTTTCCAGCTCGGGGTTATTGAGATCGTCAAAAACAATTCCTTTTGACAGTTTCTGTTTGTTCTCGGGTGAAAAAAGGTTTAATTTTTTTTCCCAGATATTATAGATCCCTTTAAAATCGTAACCCATACCAATTGGAAAGCTTAGTGGTGTTACCCTTAAGTTAAGTTTTTTCTCTACTTCATCCATCAGATCAAAGGCGTCTTTTCCTTCGCGGTCGAGTTTATTGATAAAGACGATCATCGGGATATTCCGCATACGGCAGACTTCCACGAGCTTTTCAGTCTGCTCTTCAACACCTTTGGCCACATCGATTACCACAATTACGCTGTCAACAGCAGTTAGCGTTCTGAATGTGTCTTCGGCAAAATCCTTATGCCCCGGAGTATCCAGGATGTTGATCTTCCTGTCGCGGTAATTAAAGGCAAGAACAGAAGTAGAAACAGAGATTCCGCGCTGCCGTTCTATCTCCATAAAGTCTGATGTGGCCCCCTTTTTAATCTTATTGCTTTTCACGGCACCGGCCTCTTGTATGGCACCTCCGAAAAGCAGTAATTTTTCTGTCAGCGTGGTTTTACCTGCATCGGGGTGTGATATGATACCAAAGGTCCTTCTTTTCTCAATTTCTTCTAAAAAACTCATTTTTGCACTTTTGAGGCGCAAAATTACAACAAAGGGATGAATAAAGTAACAGGACCTATAAAGTTGGGTAAAACAATTACTTGCCTAATTTCAGGTTATTCAGACTTTTCATCCGGTTTAGTTCAGGACCTCAATTTCCATAAAAACATCTTCAATTGGCCATTCATCTTGTCCTGTTTTTAGAGCAGCGATGCGGTCAATTACAGAAAATCCGTCAATTACCTGTCCGAAAACAGTGTGTTCCCCATCGAGATGGTGGGCGCCCTCCTTGTTTTGAACGATATAAAATTCGAAGGAATTGGACAATTTATTGGGATTATTTTCCCAATCCCTTGCAGCCGCCACAGCACCGTATTTGTGTTTCAGTACCGGTACGATTTCGGCCGGAACCCTGTAATTGTGATACTTGTTACGCATGCCCAGGGTACTCAGGTTTTCGGAGTTCCCGCCCTGAATGATAAAATCAGGAACAACACGATAAAAACAGGTGGTGTTAAAATATCCGGTCTTCGATAAAAAAAGGAAATTTGCTTTATGCAGTGGTGTTTCTTCATAAAGTTTAAGTGTTATATTGCCCAGTCTGGTTTTGATGCGGACCTGGTCAGATTTCAACTCACTGCCGTATTGACTAAGGAACTCAACCGTATTTTTTTCATTCAGACTGTCCGATTCAATCATTTTATTCGCTTTCTTTGGTTGAACAGGTGCTTCTATTGTCGTATCAGTACCTTCTGATTGTTCTTTTTTAGCACAAGACAATAATAGTATTGTTATCATTATCAGTACGTTAAATATTTTCATATAAATAGGGGTTATTTTTTTCCTCAAAGATAAATTAAATCTGCAGGTACAGAAAAACAAGCTTCAATTTTGTAAATTTGTATTTATGAATGAAGAAACTTTAATTCTGGTAAACGAAGCAGATGAAGAGATCGGCCAAATGGCCAAACTCGAGGCTCACCAAAAAGGAATATTGCACAGGGCTTTTTCGCTTTTTATTTTTAATTCAAAAGGCGAATTGCTCCTTCAGCAAAGGGCGATGCACAAATACCATTCTCCCGGTTTGTGGACAAATACCTGCTGCAGCCACCAGAGAGCAGGTGAAACCAATAAAGAAGCCGGAAAAAGAAGGCTGGATGAAGAAATGGGGTTTTCCTGTGAACTCAAGGAGGTATTTAATTTTATTTACAAGGCTTCTTTTGATAATGGTTTGACAGAACATGAGTTGGATCACGTAATGGTAGGACAGTATGAGGCAGATCCGGTCATAAATACCGAAGAAGTGATGGGATTTAAATGGATTACCTTATCTGATTTAAAACAGGATATGGAAAAGCATCCTGAGAAGTACACCGCCTGGTTTAAAATAATACTGAACGAATACATGCAAAGATTGGTGTAAATATGAAAGTTACGGTTAACAGAAAAGCACATTTTAATGCGGCCCACAGACTTTTTAACCCTGCCTGGACGGAGGCCAAAAACAACGAGATCTTTGGAAAATGCAACAACCCCCGTTATCACGGGCATAATTATGAACTCATCGTTTCATTAACCGGAGAGATCGATCCGGAAACAGGCTATGTAGTTGATATGAAATGGTTAAAGGACCTTATCTTTGAAGAGATAGAAGAGCGTTTCGACCATAAAAATCTGAATGAGGAAGTGGCCGAATTTAAATCGCTTATCCCAACAGCAGAAAATATAGTTGTGGTGATTTGGAATGTTTTAAGGCCAAAGATCGATAAAAATCATACTCTTGAAATAACCCTTTACGAAACACCCAGGAATTTTGTCAGTTATCGGGGAAACTAATCAAAAAGTTTTTTCAAATATCCTGATGGCCTCAAATATAATTTCAAATGAAATTTACCGTGTATAAATTCATCCCAATAGTTGTATTATTTGTTGGTTTAATCTTTGTAATCACGCAACAGATGTCGAAACAGAAAAAAATTGAAGTCGGAGACAGAATACCCCTGTTCAAACTAAAAGACCAGGACGGAAAGGAATTTTCGGTGAAAGAGCATATAGGCAAAAAAAAATTGGTGATCTATTTCTACCCGAAAGATGATACTCCGGGCTGTACCAAAGAGGCCTGTAAATTCAGGGATGAGTTTGAGGTATTTCAGAATCTGGAAACAATGATCATTGGAATTAGTGCAGATGATGTAAAAAGTCATAAAGATTTTGCAGAGAAATACAGGCTGCCATTTACGCTGTTATCTGACAGCAATAATGAGGTGAGACGAACATTTGGAGTACCCGGAGAACTCTTTGGAATGGTTCCCGGCAGAGTAACCTATATAGTTGATTTGGAAGGAAAAGTACAATATATCTTCAACAGTTTGTTTAAGGCTGAAAAACATATAGAGGAAGCCAAAAGGATACTTTCCCAATCAAAATAAAAGCTTTTCTAATTTGATTTCCAACACACTTGTTAAAACATCAAATCAGGTATCGCTCATAATAATGATTCAATTCTTCAATCAGGGTATTTTTATCCTCTTCCTCCAAAAGGGAGTATTTGAAGGAATTTTTGGCCAGGTTGTAGATATTCCAGCGACTTAGATCCAGCGCTTTTTGTAACTCTTCAAAATTTTTGTTGAGGTAGCCGCCAAAATAAGCCGGATCGTCAGAATTTACTGTAACGCTCAAACCCAGTTGCATCATCTTTTTAATGGGGTGTTCTTTTATATCTGTAACAACTTTAAGCGCCAGATTCGAAAGAGGGCATACCGTTAGCGCAATATCCCTTTCAATAATTTCCTCGACCAGGTTTGGATCCTGCAGGCAGTTGTTGCCGTGGTCAATTCTTTCAATCTGCAGCAGATCCAGGGCTTCCCAAATATATTCTGCATCGCCTTCTTCGCCTGCATGCGCCAGTGGAATATACCCTTCTTCAACTGCAGCTTCAAAAACCCTGACAAACTTTGAGGGTGGGTTTCCTTTCTCGGAAGAATCGAGTCCAATAGCTGTGATCTTGTCCCTGAATGGTCTGGCTTGTTCCAGGGTTAGAAAGGCTTCTTTTTCTGAAAGATGGCGTAAAAAACTCATGATCAGGAGGGAAGAAATACCGAAACTCTTTTTAGCATCAGCACATGCCCTAGATATACCATTGATCACTGTTTCAAAAGGGATACCTCTGTGGGTATGTGTTTGGGGATCGAACATGATCTCAGTATGCCTGATGTTCTGTTCTGAGCATTTTTTAAAATATTGATAGGTGAGGTCGTAAAAATCCTGTTCTCTGATCAATACCTGCGCTCCATGATAATAAATATCCAAAAAGTCCTGTAAACATGTGAACTGATATGCTTTTCTGATCTCTTCTACTGTGGCGTATGGTAATTCGATCTGATTTCGTTTCGCGAGATCGAACATAAGTTCAGGTTCAAGAGTGCCCTCTATATGTAAATGTAGTTCAGCTTTAGGCAAATTTTTGATAAAATGCTCCATCGGTTTTAATTTTTACGAACCTAAAAGTATAAAAAATATTCCATTCACGATAGTCCGGATTCGTTAATATTCAAATAAAATTTTAACTATCTTTGGAGTTCACAGCTTAACAATAATTATTATAGTACAAAATTTATTTATAAAACTAATTTATTGTTTTTTAAATTATTATGTAATATTATATTTAGTATTACTTAAATTAAAAATAAAAAAATAATTAAAGATACTTCATTCATTTTACCGGTCAAGAGGCCATTTTAAAAAAGAAAATATAGTCCATAAATCATAAAAAATATGAAAATCATAGCCATGATACCGGCAAGGTTTGACTCGACAAGGTTTCCCGGAAAATTAATGAAAGATCTGGGAGGCAAAACTATTATTTCCAGAACCTATGAAGCAGTCAGACTTACTGAATTATTCGATGAGGTGTATGTGGTGACAGACAGTGAGGTAATCAAAAATGAAATTGAAAGAGCAGGAGGAAAGGTTATCATTAGTAAAAAGGAGCATGAATGTGGCTCTGACAGGATCGCTGAGGCTGTTGAATTTATGGATATCGATATTGTAGTCAATGTACAGGGGGATGAACCTTTTATTAAGAAAGAACCGCTGCAGGCTGTTCTGGATGTTTTTAAAGGAAAAGATGCCGCCAGAATCGATCTGGCCTCACTGATGCAGGAAATTACAGACTGGGAACAAATAGCCGATCCGAATTTGGTTAAGGTTGTTGTGGATCATCAAAATTTTGCCCTCTATTTTTCCCGCTCGCCCATACCGTACCCAAGAGACAGGCAATCAGGAGTGCGGTATTTTAAACATATTGGTGTATACGCGTTCAGAAAACAGGCCCTTATGGATTTCTACAGACTGCCCATGCGCAGCCTGGAAGCTACAGAAAAACTCGAAAACCTCCGTTATCTTGAATATGGAAAAAAAATAAAATTGGTTGAAACCGAATTTAAAGGTATAGGTATCGACACGCCTGAAGATCTGGAAAAGGCGAAATTATTTTTACAAAAATAAACTGATTAACAATGAGTTACAGCAAAATTAAAACCATTGCTTTCGATGCCGATGACACCCTTTGGGTCAATGAAACCTATTTCAGAGAAACCGAGGAAAAGTTTTGCAAACTGTTGTCATTTTACGATACCGAAAACAAGATTGACCAGGAACTGTTCAAAGTGATCATCAGGAACCTGCCCTTATACGGTTACGGTTCAAAGAGTTTTGTCTTATCCATGATAGAATCTGCCCTCGAATTATCGGATTATTCCATACACCCGCGCCTGATCGAAAAAATATTGGACCTGGGCAAGGAAATACTGCAGCATCCCATACATTTACTCGATGGGGTTCCAGAAGTTTTAAGCGATTTAAATGGTAAGTACAAACTGATCGTAGCCACCAAAGGGGATCTGCTGGAACAGGAGCAAAAATTACATAAATCCGGTTTACTGCAATACTTTCACCATATAGAGATCATGAGTGAAAAAAGACCTCAGGATTACCAGAAACTGATCAGGCATTTGGATATTCGTCCTGAAGAATTTCTGATGATCGGAAATTCTTTAAAATCGGATGTACTTCCATGTCTTCAGATTGGAGCCATGGCAGTTCATGTTCCGTTTCACACCACCTGGATCTATGAAGAAATTTCGGTGAACAGTGACTGGAGTGAAAAATACAGAACCATAAATAAACTGACTGAAATACATGATTTATTAAATGGCTTCAGCTTTTAACTGATAATTAACATAAGGCTCGTAAAGGTTTTATCAATTCGCATTTCTATGTATTTTGTTTAGACTATCTTTGCCGGCAAAATTTGAAACAATTAAAAACATAAATTATAAGCAATATGGCGAGTATTCAAGATTTAAAAAAAGATGTCAATACAGTTTTATCCAGTGTAATTGACGAATGTACTATAGAACTGTTAAGTGCAGATGACAAAAAAAGTGTGGAACTGGAAAAAATAATTGATGAGTCTATTGAAGTTTTTGATTCGATCATCGAAAAAATAAATCAAAAAAAAATAGAGAACAGGGCGAATCATTTAAAGGCTGTAAAAAATGAATTACAGGAGAATGCCAACAGACTCCTGGAAAAAATAGCAAAACTTTAACTATCTCAATCAAAATTTAAAATAAGAATTTTATACTTTTAGAAGAAATAATTCGTTCTATTTTAAATTAAAATTGTTATGCCAAGAGCCATTTTTGAGTATACCAAAACGGTTCTTAAAAAAGTTAGTTTTGATGTTGAATTGTTTTGCAAAGAACTTGACAAGGCAATAAAACGATTACTTCCTTTTGAAATAGAAGAACTCAGACTTTGGTTGTTGAAATTTACTGAAAACAAACCGGAACTCGTAGTTTGTTTTGCTGTTATTAAAAATACGAAAAAGGGGCTTTAGCCTCTTTTTTTATGCAGGGGACTGATCACTTTGACATCGTGAAAAGCGATAGCCCCAAGTATGACGCCTTCAATGCTTTTTTTAAGTGCTTCAATCAGTTGAATTTTCAGTTGAGAGCGGTGATAGATCAGACTTATTTCCCTGGCCGGCACGGTTCCTTCAAAGGGTCTCAGCCTGGTTTTATCCTTCTCTGAGAGGTCAAGTGTATGCAGATAGGGCAGGAGGGTCATGCCCAAACCTTCTTTGGTGAGTTTGATGAGTGTGTCAATATTTCCACTTTCCATAGTGAAATGCTGGTCATTCCCGGTTTGTTGTGATTTACATATATTAATGATATTATCTCTAAAGCAATGTCCGTCTTTAAGCAAAAGAATGTCATTGATATCCAGATCTTCTTCCCTAATCGTTTCTTGTTTTATCAGCCTGTGCTTTTCCGATATAAAGCCTACAAAAGGCTCATAGAACAAAACACTTTCCTTGATCACAGCGTTTTCAAGGGGAGTGGCGGCTATTCCGGCATCCAAATGTCCGTCTATCAATTTTTTAACTATATCATCTGTTGTCAATTCCTCTATGACCAGGTTTACTTTATTGTATTTTTTTAAAAAAGTTTTAAGGAACAAGGGCAGTAAGGTTGGCATTATGGTTGGAATCAAACCCAATCGGAACTCACCACCCACAAACCCTTTTTGCTGATCAACAATATCCTGAATGCGGTTGCTTTCGTCGACAATTAGTTTGGCCTGCAGAGCAATTCTTTCTCCGATCGGGGTCAATTCCAATGGTTTCTTCTTTCTGTTAAAAACGGAAACACCCAATTCTTCTTCAAGCTTCTGGATTTGCATGCTTAAAGTAGGTTGGGTTACAAAACAATGTTCGGCAGCAGTGGTAAAATTCTTATGTTCGGCTACAGCCAACAGATATTTGAGTTGTGTAATAGTCATATAAAATATTTTGATAAAGATATCAAAACTATCAATGAAAACTATATCATAGAACGTGATTTTACCCGTAAATTTGAAAGATATAACAGTTAAAATGATAAGATCATGAATACTACAATTTTAGGATTAGACAAGAAAAAAGTTGAACAACTAAGCGCTGAACTCAACGAATTACTGGCAAACTTTCAGATTTATTACCAAAACCTGAGGGGATTGCACTGGAATATCAAAGGCAAGTCTTTTTTTGAATTACACCTCAAATTTGAAGAGTTGTATACCGATGCACAAGAAAAAATCGATATGGTAGCTGAACGAATTCTGACTCTTGAAGGAAAACCTTTACATACCTTTGAAGATTATCTAAAAACTGCCTCCGTTCCTGTAGGAAAAAATATTTCAAATGATAAGGAGGCTGTGGAGCTGGTGGTCAGCTCACTGGCAGAACTCCTGAGGGTAGAGAGACGCATTCTGACCCTGGCATCCAGCGCCGATGATGAAGGCACCAACTCGATGATGGGTGATTTTATAACTGAGCAGGAAAAAACCACCTGGATGCTCAAATCCTGGCTGGCCTGATCAACAGCCAACGCGCTTTTTAAAAAATTTGTTTGGAAAATTCCCGCTCAGGCGGGATTTTTTATTGATAAAACCGCCTGATGAGGCGCAGCACAATTGAAATTACCACACTGATGAGCAACATGGAGGTGATGGGAAAAAAAACCTTGGTATTTCCTTTTTCATATTTTATATCCCCGGGAAGATTTCCAAACCAGTTGATAAGAGAAGGAGCAAATTTAAGGATCAGTCCTGTCAAAATGAGCAGAATACCTATAACAATGAGGATTTTATACATATCTATTTCTTTTTATTTTTTTCTTCGATCCACTTTGACAAATACTTGGTGCTTTTTACTGTTTCTGCCATAAGCATACTGCCAATAAAATTCTTATTCCGGTAAAGAACCAGGTTATCTTTAAGTGTTTCCAATTTATTAAAAAACGCTGGCACATAATTCTCTTTATTGAAGCAGGTATTGAGTATTTTTATTCCATTCCTCTGAGCCGCTGACCATAGGTCCAGGTTAGAATAAAGTCTCACAGATTCTTCAATAAAAACTGAAAAATCATCAGTTATAAAGCCATTCCACGGCAAATTTCCGTTCATACCCTCTGCACCCAGATATGTTGTTATACTGGGAGTTCCGTATAACATGGCCTCGAACAATTTTCCTTTTTGTCCGGCACCAAATCTGATCGGGGCCAGGCAGATCCTGGCCTTTACAAAAGCATCCTTTGCCTGATCAACCGGCCCGATCACAAAAAAACCCTCCTTCACATTGTGCAGTTTTAGCATGGCAGCATCGCAGTAGGCCCCATAAATAAAAAGGTTCACTTCCGGAAGCCTTTCCCTGATGGCAGGCCAGATCCTTTGTTTCAGGTCAAGCACAGATTGCCGGTTCGGTTCATGCCTGAAATTACCGATCGTCATGAAATCATTCCTCGCTTCAAATGGCGGATACTGCTTTAGTTCTTCTTCCGATACTGGATCTGAAAGGAAGGGCAGATGACATAACAATTCCGGGGAGATCTGAAAGTGCTCTTGTAGCAGGCTCATCTCAGCATCTGAAATGATCAAGGACAAATCACACCGATATATACTGGCGATCTCCCTTTTTGCAATCTCGTCATTCATCAGAGCCTGAATAAAATCCTGATCACTTTGCAGGAGCGATCTTCTCGTATTGCGCAAAAAATGGAGGTCCTCGGTATCCAGTATCCTCAGGGCTCCCGGACAAGCTTCTGCCACTCTCCATCCGAATTGTTCTTCGCTGATAAAGCGGTCAAAAAGCACCAGATCCGGCCGGACAGAAAGTAACAATATATCAAAAGTACTGCTGTTCAACTCAATTTCCAGGCAATTTATACCGAGTGAATTCAAATCAAAACTCCGTTCATTCTTAGCGGCAGTACTTCCAAAATATATTTGATCACCGCGCTCCAAAAATAAATCCAACACCTGCAACATCCTTTTTCCGGCGGCGGTGGATCTTGGCTCAGGCCAAACCAATCCAATTACTAATATATTCAATATTAAATGATTAACAAGTTTAATTTATACTTTAAATTTAATAATATTAATCCAAAGACAGTACCATTTATTAAACAATAAAACGGCTGACCGGCTATAAATGTACTTATTTTTTATACATCAAAAATGTCTGCTTCATCTTATCAATTACAAAATAACCATGCCGGCTTTCTTAAAATTGACCTTCTATTCTTTATATTTGTTTTTAAAATCCAGGCGGTGAAAGTAAAAAAATATTCAGGCGACCTTGTTGAATTTGACATCAATAAGTTAAGAAACTCACTTAAAAACGCAAAGGCGTCAGAGCCTCTTATTGAATCTATCCTCAAAGAAGTGTCGGAAAGATTATATGATGGAATCAGCACCAAACAAATTTACAGTCTGGCGTTTGGCATGTTGAAACCAAAAAAAAATGCCATCGCTTCCAGGTATAAATTAAAACATGCGATCATGGAGCTGGGGCCCTCAGGCTATCCCTTCGAAAAATACGTGGCTGCCATACTGGAAGCTCAGGGATTTAAAGCGGAAACAGGAATACAGGTTAATGGACATTGTGTGAGTCATGAAGTGGATGTAATCGCCACAAATACGCACAAACAGTATATGGTTGAATGCAAATACCACAACACACAGGGACGTGTGAATGATGTAAAAGTTCCTCTGTACATAAGATCCAGATTTGTGGACATCAACACACAGCACAAGCATGAAAATGGTCATAAGGCAATTTTTCAGGAGTGCTGGATCTTTACAAATACCCGGTTTTCAATAGACGCTGTGGCTTATGCCCGTTGTATGGACATAAAACTCGTCAGTTGGGATTATCCTGAAGGTGGAGGGCTGAAAGATATTATTAACCATGCCCACCTTTTTCCGGTTACTGCCCTGATGTCCCTGACCAAAGCTGAAAAGTCGGTTTTACTTGAACACGGGCTTGTAATGTGTAAAGAAATACTTGAAAAACCTGAACTTTTAAAGTTGATAAAAATTGATGCTTCAAGACATTCCAAAGTTTTAAAAGACTGCCATGATCTTTGTTGTGATGATTGAGTTGGTAAGCGTATATGAAAGTACCCTGAAAAACATATAATTTATAAAGGAATTAATTTACTTCCAATGTAAATCTTTTCCTGTTTCGAATTCTCTTTTTTCTTCTAGTTGACTTATATTTATCTGCATCCAAAAGTTATGACAAAGAAGACAAAAGATCCCTACGAAGCCTTAAAATACCCTGAATTCAATTTATTTTTACTGATCAGGTTTGCCATGGTTTTTGCCTGGTCCATGCAGTTTGTGGTGATAGAGTGGGAGGTATACAGCCTTACCAGGGATCCGCTCTCTTTGGGAATTATTGGCTTAATGGAAATAATACCCGCCATTTCCATGGCGCTGTATGCCGGACATGTAGTTGATCAGAATGAAAAAAAATCCCTGCTGGCCCTGTGTCTCCTGGGTTTTTCGGTGATCAGTCTGGGACTGTTCCTCATAACCTGGCCGGTCATAGTAAATGATCTTCCTAAAAATACGATTCTGTGGACGATCTATATATTGGTTTTTTTTGGAGGGCTCATCCGCGCCTTTCTTGGGCCGACCATTTTTTCACTTTTTTCACTGATCGTTCCCAAAAAGATCTATCCCAACGCTGCTACCTGGAGCAGTTCCGTATGGCAACTGGCTGCTGTGGTCGGGCCGGCCATGGGTGGTTTTTGTATACACTGGATCGGGGTACACTGGTCTTTATGCATCGTATTTGCATTAATTATATTTGCTTTGCTGGTACTCAGCAAAATCGAAAAAAAACCCATACTGAATCAAAAGATCGGTGAACCGGTATATGAAAGCCTGAAACAGGGCATTCAATTTGTATTTAAAAACAAAGTAATCCTCACGGCTATCAGTCTGGATATGATAGCTGTTCTTTTTGGCGGTGCCATAGCACTCCTGCCTGTTTATGCACAGGACATACTCAAGGTAGGCCCGGAAGGATTTGGAATTTTACGGGCTGCTCCGGCTGTAGGTGCCCTGATGATCATGTTTACCTCGGCACACTTTCCGCTCCATAAAAATGCCGGAAAAAAACTGCTGATAGCTATTTTCGCATTTGGTTGCTGTATCATAGTTTTTGGCCTGTCTACTTCATATTGGCTGTCAGTGTTTGTTTTACTGGCAAGTGGTATTGCCGACGGAATTTCTGTGATCATCAGACAAACCATCCTGCAGATCAAAACACCGGATGCCATGCGCGGTCGGGTAGCCTCTGTAAATTCAATTTTTGTGGGTTCTTCCAATGAACTCGGAGCCTTTGAGAGCGGCGTGACTGCGAGATGGATGGGCACTGTATCTGCTGTCGTATTTGGAGGTACCATGACCCTGATCACGGTTTTATTTACAGGATTTGTCTCGCCGGATTTTCGTAAATTAGACCTCCGAAAGGATATTGAAGAACATGAAAACAGTGATTAATTTCAGATTATAAATTAACCCAGAACAAACTTGATAATATGTATAAAAAGATCAATTGGGAGTCAGTACCCACAGAAATTGTCAATTCTAAAATGGAAAGAAAACTGGTATATGGTGATAAAATCATGGTTGCCAGAATGAAAATCAAAGATGGTTTCCGCGTGCCGCTGCACAGGCATCACCACGAACAGATTACACAGGTAATCAGTGGTACAATGCGTTTTTGGCTGGGTGAGAACCGCGAGGACACCCTTGAACTCAGTGAGGGAGATGTCTTGGTCATACCCTCAGATCTTCCCCATGAAGCTTTGATGGTTGGGGATGTTGAGGAAATGGATATCTGGACCCCGCTCAGGGAAGACTGGCTTGACGGAAGCGACAATTACTTAAGAAACGACGACAATGGATCTGGGACTAAAAAATAAAAACGCGTTTGTAGCTGCTTCGAGTCAGGGCTTGGGTAAAAGTGTTGCGGCAGAACTTGCCATGGAGGGTGCCAATGTGGCCATTTGTGGCCGGGATAAAGACAAGTTGGCAAAGGCGCAAAAGGAAATTGAAGATTTATCGGGAAGGCCTTGTCTCGCCCTGGCAGGTGATCTATCGGTGGAGACTGATAGGAAGTATATTTGTGAAACGGTATTAAATACTTTTAAGAAGGTCGATATTCTGGTAACAAATTCCGGTGGGCCGCCACCCGGCAAATTTGAAGATTTTGACAAGGAATCCTGGAAGAAGTCATATGAACTGCTGCTTGAAAGCGTGATCTCGATGATAGACTATTTTTTGCCCGGTATGAAAAGTCAGCGATCAGGCAGGATCATAGCCATCACCTCACAAGCGGTAAAGCAACCCGTGAACAACCTGATCCTTTCAAATACCATGCGTATTTCTGTTGTTGGCCTGGTAAAATCTTTGTCTAATGAACTGGGAGCCTACAACATCACCGTAAACAATGTCATGCCCGGTTATACGAAAACAGAAAGGCTCAACAAATTGATAGAAAAAGATCCGCTTTTTTTAAAAGCTATGGATGATATACCCTTGAAGCGGTTTGCTGAACCCCATGAATTTGCGGCGGCCGTAGCATTTTTGGCCAGTGAAAGGGCCGGATACATTACCGGAATTTCATTGGCTGTTGACGGAGGGTGGATCAAAAGCAGTCTCTGATTTTGATTTGGCCGGAATTCTATTAGAGATTTGCCGATTGCGCTTTAAAATATTCATAGGGTCAGTTTATTTACTATCTGAATATAATGTTTACTTTCGCAGCGAATTAAACTTCAATGAATAAGCCCCGGTATAGTATACTCATCATAGCGGCATTTTTTGCCATTTATTTTATTTGGGGATCGACTTATCTGCTCAATAAAATTGTTGTTACCGAAGCCCCTCCATTAATGCTGGCATCCATAAGGTTTATCAGTGCCGCTATCCTTATTTTTATCCTTGCAAGGGTCATGAAACTAGACCTGTCGGTCAATAAGAGGCAGTTCATCAACAGTGTGATAGCCGGGTTTTTATTTTTGAGCTACGGAAACGGCATGTTTGTCTGGGCCCTGAAATATGTCGACAGCGGTTTCGCAGCATTGATCGCTTCTTCGCAACCACTGTTCGTTTTGGTACTCATGTATTTAATTCATGGTAAGCAGATCCACCTGAAGTCATTAATCGGCGTTTTTTTAGGACTTGTCGGCATGTATTTGCTGTTTATTCAGCAGGATTTGTCTCCCGGAGGCAATAATTTTCTGGGTATAGTCATGATTTTGACCTGTGTTCTGAGCTGGAGTTACGGCAGTGTTTTTGTGGCAAAAGCGGAACTGCCGACTCACTTTTTAGTAAGCACCGGTTATCAAATGCTAACCGGCGGTATCCTTTTGATTTTTGGCAGCATCATGGTGGGCGAGCCCTGGGTTTCACCGCTGGGCTGGAGCCCGAAAGCCCAGCTTTCTATGTTCCTTTTGGTCATTTTTGGGAGCATCGTTGCCTTTACGGCTTTTAATTATTTACTCAAGGTGGTTTCGACAGAAAAAGTATCTACTTCGGCATTTGTAAATCCGGTAATAGCGTTGATCTTGGGATCGTATGTACTTGATGAAAAAATAACGGCTCAATCAGGTGTAGCTGCACTGATACTTTTGACCGGAGTCTATTTTGTAAATTCCAGAAAGCGGGATTTTTAAAAAACCTGCTATACAGGAATTATTGGGTATTTGTACTATAAATGGATCAGAGCAATAATTCCTTTTAACATAATTGTTAACGATATAGGCCTGAAGGCATTTTTTCTACAATTATGTGTAAATAGCCTGAAACGGCTATACAGGAATTATTGGGTATTTGTACTATAATTAAATATTTGTACTAGAAATTGATCAGAGCAATAATTCCTTTTAACATAATTGTTAACGATATAGGCCTAAAGGCACTATATCTACAATTATATGTAAATAGCCTGAAACGGCTATACAGGAATTATTGGGTGTTTGTACTATAAATTGACCAGAACAATAATTCCTTTTAACATAATTGTTGACGATATAGGCCTAAAGGCACTATATCTACAATTATGTGTAAATAGCCTGAAACGGCTATACAGGAATTATTGGGTATTTGTACTATAATATATATTATGTTAAATAGTAAATTTGAAAATAGACTCATTCAAGAATTACGAGCTGAACCTACTTCCACCCACCTTGAAATAAATATTTAACTATAACCTTTGCTTCTATTTTAAAAGCAAAAAAATCGCACCGATTGCTGTTGCCGCAAAAATAAACTTACGGTACAGGTTATTACTCAGTTTTTTTACTATAAAAACTCCCAGTAAAAAACCAAGTCCTATAACCGGAACTAAAATCAAATTCAAACACAAGGATCTTTCCGATACAGTTTGCCAGGAAAAAATATGAAATGGCAACTTAAAAACATTGATGATCAGAAAAAGCCAGGCTGCTGTTCCAATAAATTCATTTTTTGGCAGCCGCATGGCCAGGAAGTAAATATCGGCAAATGAACCGGCCAGATTTCCTATCATGGAAGTAATTCCTGAAAATAATCCCATACTTCCGGCAAACAAAGGATTGTTTGGTATTTTACGTGTCTTCATGGCATCGAGCAAAAACATGATCACAACCGCTACCAGAATAAAAACAGCCATCAGTTTTTTAAAGAAATCCGGAGAAATCCGATTTCCCAACCAAACCCCAATCAACACCCCGATGACCATCATAGGCAATAATTTGAACAGAAATCTCCATTGTGCATGCTGGTGGTAATAAAAAACGGCAAGTATGTCAGCAAAAACCATCATCGGAATCAAAATTCCTGTAGATGCTTTACTTTCAAAAACAATTGCCATAAGCAGCACGATTATTACCCCCAGTCCTTTGATCCCAGCCTTTCCCATGCCGAGTAAGAAACTGGCCAACAAGACAAGAACGATCTCAGAAACCGACAGATCATAGGAATTAAACAAGGAGATTGCAGTAAACAAATGATTTCTTTATTTTAAGGTCAGGTTCATTAATTTTTCAACAAAGTTTTCTGAATGCCATACTTATCGTATAGATATACCAAAGAAACCATCGTAGCTGCACCCAATTCCAATTCCCGTTTATTCACGGCGTCAAAGGTGTCAATGGCTGCATGATGGTGGTCAAAATACCGCTGAGAATCAGGTTCCAAACCAACTAAAACGGTATGCTCCCTCTTTAATGGGCCAATATCAGCACCACTTCCGCCAAGTGAAAAATGATGTATCAGATAGGGTTCGAAAAGTGCCTTCCACTGGTTGACCTGACTAAAATATTCCTCAGAACATTCAAAAGAAAAACCCCTCGGACTGAACCCTCCGGAATCACTTTCAAGGGCAACTATATGGTTTTCATTTTTCAGTCTTGCTTCTTCGGCATATTTTACGCCACCCCTCAAACCATTTTCTTCATTCATAAACAACACAACCCGTATCGTTCTTTTTGGTTTAATTCCGGATACTTTCATCAATCTCAAAACCTCCATGGATTGTACAACTCCTGCCCCATCGTCGTGTGCCCCGTCTCCCAGATCCCACGAATCCAGGTGTCCGCCCACCATGATGATTTCATCCGGTTTTGAACTTCCCGTTATTTCACCAATCACATTATATGAGAGTACATCATCAAATTGTTTGCAGGACATATTAAAATAAAAGGTGGTTTCGGGATTCGTGGCCAAGGCCCTGCTCAATTTATCGGCATCATTCGTGCTGATCGCGGCTGACGGAATTCTTTGTCCTGCAGGCAATTCTCCATAAGTCATGGCCCCTGTATGCGGATAATCATCCTGCCTCAAATTTAAAGACCTTACAATCACTCCGGCAGCACCCAATTTCCCCGCTTCAAGTGCCCCGTAATAACGTTGGTTTGCACAGCTGCCATATGCATTGAAGGTATTGATAAACCTGGGATCCATAGGCAAATTGAAAAAAATAATTTTTCCCTTTACTTCCTGGGAAGTTAGTTTTTTGAGTGCCTCCATACCACGGACCTCGATCACACCAGCTTTTAATCCACCTTCCGCAGTGGCAACAGAACCTCCCAAGGCACAGATATTTACTTTGATCTGCTCCTTGCCCACCTCAAAATAAGCAGTTTCCGGTTGACCCCGCTCCCATTTTGGTACCATTACTTCCTGCAACCAGACTTTGTCCAAACCCAATTTCTCCAGTTCGTTTTTTGTGTACAGTACCGCCTTTTCTGCATTTTCAGAGCCGGAAAGCCGACCCCCTATTTGATTAGACAGATAATCCAACCATTGGTAACTCATGCCATTTGTGAGAGAATTGTCGTAAAGTGACCTGATGAGTTGCTGGTCTGTTTGGCCCTGAATAGTTAATACCTGCAAGAAAATGAAGATCAAACCTATTGTATGTTTCATGTTTTGTATTTAAAATGTGAAATAAAGGAATTTCTTTAATATGAAATAAATCCTATAAACTTTTAATATAATGGTAATAATCTTCCGGAGTATCCAGGTCTGTCAGGCACTCACCCATATCCAAACTGTCAACTGCTTTTAAATTTTGTCTGATCAGGTCTTTAGCACCCACATGACCTTCAAGTTTTTCAAGTTCGTCAAAATACTTCTTGTCAAAAATGGCTGGCACTCCCAGTACTTCCTTATAGCGGCTGCAAACTATTTTTTTACTACCCGTTATATATTTGTTTATTAAATTATTGTATTGTTTTACTGTAACTAAAGGTTGATCTGATAGTGCAAACAAAACAGCATCGATTTCACTGCAATTCGATTTTACATAACGCATTGCGCAGCTTATTGAGCTCCCCATACCCTGCTGCCAGCGCGGGTTATTCAGGATATGAACACGATTTGAAGTAATGGTCTCGGAGATCAGCTGGAAATCTGAACCCAGGACAACAATGACCCTTTCAGCCTCACTTTTAAGACATTGTTCGAGTGAATGGTTTAATAGTGTCTTTTCATTAACGGGCAGCAATTGTTTGGGCTTACCCATTCTTGAAGAATTCCCAGCTGCTAAAACCACAAGACATACTCTTTTTTGCACCCGTCTTAATTTGTTTTTATAAAGCAGGTATTCTCATGTATGCTACCAGCCTTGTTCTTTAAAAAACAGGGTTCTTCATTTCTTTGTACAGCCAGTATCTCTGAACAAATGGATACAGCGATCTCCTGTGGCGTTTCACTGCCCAGATTGATACCTGCAGGAGCATGTATTTTATCAAACAGACTGATATCCAACTGTGGGTCCAATTCCAATATGTCGCCAAAAAGTTTATCTCTTCTTTTCAAGGGGCCCAGTATGCCGAGATATAAAAAGTCAGATTTAAGCAAAACCAGCAGGTAAGCCAGGTCTTTGGCATAATTGTGATTCATTAATACCACAGCTGTTTCTTTATTCAACAGATCTGGTGGAAAATTTTCCGGTATGCTGTGTATCAGTGAACCTGCACCCGGAAAATCAGACAAGGCCTGCTGATCCGCGGGATGGGTAACGACTAGTACATCCCAGCCCAAAAAAGATGCACACCGGGTCAATTGGGCAGCATCGTGTTCCGCTCCAATAACGATCAACTGTTGAGCGGGTTCTAATGACTGCTCAAAAAGAAGTAGGTTTTCTGTTTGGGTATGTTCATTTTTATTGAGGTCAAACGGGAAGGATTGTCCTTTGCCAAAAAATATATATGAACCAAAGTTCATGTCCGGTTCCAGTTTTTTTTGAAAATAACTCTTTACCTTATAATCCCCTCTGTTTGTCAAACACGACTCAAAAGCATGGATCATTTCCTCAGAGGGATTAAACGTTTCAAGTAAAATATACAAGATCCCTTCGCAACCCAAACGGTATCGGCCATCATAGGTCATGACTTTGGGCATACCTGTAAGAAAAACAGAAGCGGCTTGCTTCAGAACTTCTTTTTCAACACAGCCCCCACTCACAGCACCAATCATTTCCTTGTTTTCAGTAATTAACATTCTAACCCCTGGCCGGCGATAGGAAGAACCTTCCAGGAACACGACGGTTGCCAAGACACATTTTACTCCATGCTGCTTCTCTAAATGATATTTTTGGACGATCTGTTTGAACTCATGTGTCATAAATCAAATTCATTTATTGGTTGAATTGAAAGCTTAAATCCCCGGTTGATTACAATATTCTAAAGTAATAAAAAAACAATAACAAACCAATTAACAACTTACAATTGCAGACCAAAATAAAAAAACCGGGTTATCCCGGTTTTTAATGAATTAGTATCTTTTCTTTATTTAATTTGCTTGTGCTTTTGCATCCTGGATAGCCTTTTCGTTGGCAGCGATACCAATTTCAACCCTTCGGTTTTTAGCCTGGTTTTCCTTGCTATCATTAGGGAATCTTGGATTTGCTTCACCCAAGCCCCTCACACTGGCAAAACGGGCATTTGCTACTCCCTGGCTCTTCAGGTAACTTTCCACAGTTCTCGCCCTTTTCTCTGACAATTGCAGGTTGTATTTTTCATCTCCCGTATCATCGGTATATCCTTCAATAAACAAATCCGAATCCGGAAACTCAACAAAAATTTCAGCAATCGCATTTAAATTTGATTTGGCCGCGTCTGTAAGATCAGCACTGTTCAGTGCAAAATTAACACCGCTTTTATCATCAAAAATTACCTGGATCCCCTCACCTACACGTTTTACTTCAGCCCCCGGAACGGCTTCCTGTATGGCTTTTGCCTGCTTATCCATGTGGTTTCCTATCAATGCTCCGGCTCCACCACCAACGGCAGCTCCAATCAAGGCACCGGTACTTCCTCCGATTAAACCACCTATCAAGGCCCCTCCGCCAGCGCCTACTACCGCGCCTTTTTGTGTCTTATTGGCATTTTGAATTGCGGTACACCCGAACAAACTGAAAACCAATGCCAATGAAATTGCAATACTCGTTATTTTGTACATTTTTATAAATTTATAGGGTTATGTCTTCTGAAACTTTGGTATAGGTCATGATTACATCGAAAGGATTGCCCTCATAAGTTGTTGCAGTACGCGTAACCATGGTTGTTGGAGTCAATTCGTCGATATTTGATCTGTAACCCCTGTTCGCCGCATCAAGTGGCTTGTTTTTTTCGTCAACAAATTTGAACTGGAAAGAATATTTGCCGTCATTGGTATCATAGAAATCCCAAACTATTCTATTTGTGCCTGCTTCACATTGGGAACCACCGGGTAAAGTAAACTTTCCTGTGTTGTTGTTGGAAATGAACACCCATTTGCTGCCCATAAAACATTTAGAATCTGCAACATCAAATAAGAATGCTTTGTAAAGGCCTTTATCTCCTACAAATCTGATATTGGTAACTTCCCAGGTGCCTTTCAGTGTCTTTTTGCTGGGTTTTTCTGCTTGTGCGGCATCCCCCGTTCCTGTTGAAGAAGATGATGAGCCGCATGAAATAACAACGAATGTTAATAATAAGTAAATAATTTTTTTCATTATGCTATGGATTTAGTTAATTTTTCAAATATAAAAAAAAATATTCAATCGCTACCCTGTATAATCAGAATCTTGACCATAATTCTTTTAAACAATTTCAATAGGAAATCAGATTTTTTAGAGCAATTCTGAATCTCTCTTTTGGCAGGAAATTCTCTTCCAAATGCTTTGCAAAGGGCACGGGAGTTTCCAGACTGCCTACCCTGATGACCGGTGCGTCGAGGTATTTAAAGCAATTTTCAACGATCAGAGCTGAAATATCTGATGCAATTCCACCGAAAAGTGTGTCTTCCTGCAAAATGATTGCTTTACCTGTTTTTGTAACCGAGGAATAGATCAATTCTGTATCCAAAGGCTGCAGGGTTCGGAGATCAATGAGGTCCGCGTCAACAGCTTCCTGATCCATTATCTCGAGTGCCCAATGAACACCCGCTCCATAACTGATGATGGTAACAGTATTCCCTATTCTCAAAAGATTGGCTACTCCGAAAGGAATATTGTAATAGTTTTCAGGTACTTCCTGATACAAAGACCGATACAACTGCTTGTGCTCAAAAAATAAAACCGGATTTGGATCTTCTATCGCGGTAATCAGCAGGCCTTTGGCATCTGCGGGAAAGGCCGGATAAACAATTTTTAGTCCGGGCGTTTTTGTAAACCAGGCTTCGTTGGTCTGGCTATGGAACGGACCTGCTCCTACTCCTGCTCCACAAGGCATACGCAAAACAACATCACTGTTTTGTGCCCAGCGGTAATGGGATTTAGCCAGTACATTGACAACCGGATTAAAACCGGAGGTAATAAAATCAGAGAACTGCAGTTCAACCATCGCTTTGTAACCGCAGACCGACAACCCATAGGCCGCCTCAATGATCCCGGATTCACATATGGGCGTATTCCGCACACGATCCTTTCCAAATTTGTTTAAAAACCCTTCTGTCACTTTAAAAACCCCACCGTATTCGGCGATGTCCTGTCCCATGAGGATCAGGTTATCATGTTTTTCCATGGCCAGAAACAAGCCTTCCGATATGGCATCTACAAAACGTATTTTTTTGGTCTTTTGCGAGGGTTCGCTCTGCACAAAAAGAAAAGGTCTGTAAACATCATTCAATTCATAATTTTCATCATAGGACGGGTCTATCAGGTCTTTGGCTGATTCGAGATCGAGATTAATTTCATGTATGATTTCTTGTTTTAAGTCGAAATCCTCCTTTTCTGATAACAAACCTTCCATTCTGAGGTACTCCCTGAAATTTTCGAGTGGATCCTTAGCAGCCCAGAAATCCAGTAATTCCTGCGGCACATATTTAGTGCCGCTGGCTTCTTCATGTCCGCGCATTCGGAAGGTCTTGAACTCAATTAATATAGGTCGGGGATCCTTTCTCACGCTTTCTGTAATCGCTTTCATCTTAACAAAAACTTCAACGATATTGTTTCCATCAATAATATGGCTTTCCATGCCATAACCGGGTCCTTTATCAGCGATATGAACGCATTTGAACTGTTCAGAAACCGGTGTAGACAATCCGTAACCGTTGTTTTCCACACAGAACAAAACCGGCAGACTCCATACGGCAGCAATATTCAGGGCCTCGTGAAAATCTCCCTCACTAGTACCTCCATCCCCTGTGAAAACAGCAGTTAATTTTCCGCTTTTTTTAATCAATTCCGCCAGGCCTATCCCGGTGGCAATGCCGAACTGAGGTCCGAGGTGCGAAATCATCCCTACAATATGGTATTCCTGGGTGCCAAAATGAAACGAGCGCTCTCTTCCTTTTGAAAATCCTTCATGTTTGCCCTGCCATTGGGCAAATAACTTTTTCAGGGGTATATTTCTCGATGTAAAAATTCCAAGGTTTCTGTGCAGTGGCAGGATATATTCATCATCCTGCATAGTCAGTGACACACCTACAGATATAGCTTCCTGCCCTATCCCGGAAAACCATTTGGAGATCTTGCCCTGTCTCAGAAGGACCAACATTTTCTCTTCAATCAGTCTGGGCTTGAGCATGGCTTTATACAAACTCAGGAGCACTTTGGGTTCCAGACCGGCATTTTTAAACTGCATCTTCTCAATCATGCAAAATCGGTTTTAAGGCATCAAATATAAGCTTCATTTAAATAAAACAAGGTATAAAACTTTGGCGGCTTGAAAATTAGGGTAAAAAAAAATCCCTAAAAAATAGGGATCTTTGTTACTGCATATTTTTAAGGTCAGAAGATCAAATCTCTAAAGATTTTGTGCATCAATCTTTTTTTATCGTTGATCACCTCTTCCAGGGATATAGAGGTTTCTGTCCGTTTAATACCGGGAATTCTGTCCAGACTGAAAATTATATCCTTTGCATGTCTCGTATCCTTAGCCCTCAATTTACAGAAAATCGAAAACTTTCCAGTGGTAAGATGTGCAACCGTAATTTCCGGGATTTTAAGGATTTCCTGAACAACTTCTTCTGTTGTAGAAGAATTTTCGAGAAAAATTCCCACGTAAGCAATGAAAGTATAGCCCATTTTATCATAATCCACGGTAAGGGTAGAACCTTTGATCACCCCTTCTTCTTCCATTTTCTTTACGCGAACATGTATGGTTCCGGCAGATACCAAAAGGCTTTTTGCAATATCGGTAAAAGGTGTCCGGGCATTTTCAATAAGGACCTCTAAAATCTGATGGTCAATTTCATCCAGTTTATACTTTGACATGATCTCATTTTATAATTATTTACAAATATCATAATAATATTTGAATTAATCATATTTTAACGCAAGTTAATTAATAAATATGTACATTATTTTTAATATTCTCATATACGTCCTCGTAATTCTCAAAGTTTAAGCCCTTCTTTTCTATAATGAAGTTGGCATTAAAAGCAGATAAATCTCCCGTTTTTTCTACAAGAGGTTCAAAGATGACCTTTTCTCCCTGCAGCTTTTCGATAAACAAAATGCCTATATCCATAGCTATACCCTTAAATTTTACATTTTTGTAAATTATGTCGAGATAGTTTTTGTCGTTGTCTGGTATTTCAAAATACTTTTCAAAAGGAATATCATCCAGTCCGTCTGCAATCGATAAAATTCCTTGCAATAGAGCATAGAACGTATATTTTTTTGTTATTTCCCTTTGATAATCATCCACCGTGTGCCCGGATTCAATAAGTGCTGTATAATATCCTTCCTTTTGAAAATTGTCGCCCGTAGCCGTTGGATAAAATTCGTCCGTATACCGGCCGATCCTGCCGGGTATGAATTGTGATAACAAATTATTCATAGCAACAATCACTCGCATTGTTTCTTTTCTTCCCTCAGTTACCGTGCGGCGTACTTCTTCCGAGGGTGCCAGAAAAGAAATAGTGGCCGGTTCTTTTTGTGAGCCAACACTAAATACAGTTCTTTGGTCATGCAGGTTAAAACAGTACATTGGAGAAAAGGACAGCAATTGTTTACGAAGAATTCTGCTCTCCGGTGCCTGCAGTTCAACGGCATCCCTGTTTAAATCTATATTCTGTTTATTCACCCTGGTATACTGTTCAGCCCCGTCTGGATTGAGTAAAGGCAGCAAAAGGATCCTGCATTTTTTTTGTATCTCATCCCTCAAAAACTCCATTTCACCGGGAAATTGAAAAAATTGCAGGAGATCAAAGATCGCTTTCGTACCTGTGCTTTCGTTGCCGTGCATCTGTGACCAGATAAGAATCCGCAATTCTCCCTGTCCAAACACTACAGATCTGATGGGTCTGCCCTCAAAGGATTTTCCAATTACTTCAACAGTATGATGTGTCAGATCTTCAAGAAGGGGATCAATATCCTGTTGCCTAATCAATCGTCCTGTTAATTTTTTTTGTGCATATCGGGCATACCAACCCTCTATACGTGATGTATCAATCGTTGCCATTTTACAAATGTAATTAATCTAAATTTTACATTTGTAACCACCACTCTTGCAAACAAGTTCACATATAAGAACAGGTATTAGGGGATCTGAAGACCCTGAAAAATACAGAAATCATTTATTAAAAAATATAATTTTATATAATTGTATATCAATAAATTATGATATTATATTTATAGTTATAAAATAATCATTTCAGAAACAAATTACTAAATATTTCAATAAATACACACCAAAATAAAATATTTGTTTACATTTGTAACAAGAATTAAATGTTTACAATGATAAACAAGGAAAAATTTTCTGAGAGGTTAAAAACTGTGATGGATTACTATCAGTTAAGTGCCTCTGCCTTTGCCGAAAAGATCGAGGTACAGAAATCCAGCATATCCCACCTGCTCTCGGGAAGAAATAATCCGAGTCTTGAATTTATCCTGAAGGTCATCCGTACTTTTGATGAGGTGGAATTGTATTGGCTCTTAAACGGACGGGGAAGTTTTCCGAAAAGTAGCGAAAGCAACAAAGCCATATTGAATGTCGACGATCATAAAAACGTGATACCAAAAGCAAAAGCGGATGCCGGGGCGACCATGGGGAAGATCGAAAGAATCGTTATTTTTTATAAGGACGGTAATTTTAAAGAATATCTTCCCTAAACCGGACAAAACCGGGTTGCAAGGTCAGCTTAAATTATCCTCTTTATAATTCAGCATCATTTTAAGATCATGTATTTTGCAAGTCTGTTCAGTCAAACATATCGGCACTGTCAACGACTATGGTTTCAATGAAGTCATTGGCCTTTACCATATCTTCATGCAATACCTTATCATTACCAATAAAAGGAACTTCATTTCTGAAAGCTTCTAAAAAGGTCTGTAAAAAGGGAGATGTTTTTAAGGGCTGCTTAAAATAAAGTGCCTGGGATGCATTCATCAGTTCTATGGAAAGTATGGTTTGCACGTTATCAATGATCTTTTTGGCCTTTGTTGCAGCGTTAGCACCCATGCTTACATGATCTTCCTGCCCATTGCTGGAAACGATCGAATCCGTGCAGGCCGGCACAGCATATTGTTTGTTCTGACTAATAATACTTGCAGCCGTGTATTGCGGAATCATAAAACCACTGTTCAAACCGGGATTATTTACCAAAAAAGGCGGTAAGCCCCTTACCCCAGAAATGAGCTGGTAAATCCTGCGTTCTGAGATACTACCGATCTCTGCAAACGCGATCCCCAGCAGATCAAGCGCAATGGCCAAGGGTTGACCGTGAAAATTTCCTCCGGAGATGATCCTGTCTTCTTCCACGAAAAGCAAAGGATTGTCTGTAACCGAATTGATCTCGGTAAGCATGGTTTTCTCAATAAACCTGATCGCATCTTTTGTAGCCCCGTGTACCTGCGGAATACATCGGAAGGAATACGGATCCTGAACATGCTTTTTGGGCTGGGCTATAATTTCGCTGTCCACCAGGAAATGTCTGATTCTTTCCGCAGTTTTTATTTGTCCGCGATGTGGCCGGACCAGATGTGTGATCGCCTCAAAGGGAGATAGGTTTCCATCATAAGCTTCGAGAGACAAGGTCGCTATCAGGTCGGCCAGAAATGACAATTTATAGGATTTCAGCAATAAATGTATGCCATAGGCACTCATAAACTGTGTGCCGTTCAAAAGTGCCAGGCCTTCCTTGGATGCAAGTTCAATAGCATCCCAGCCAAAAAGATCCAGTATCTCCTGTGCAGATTTTTTTTCATCGTTGTAATAAACCTCTCCTTTACCAATCAGCGGCAAGGCCAGGTGAGCCAAGGGGGCGAGATCTCCTGAGGCACCCAGGGAACCCTGGGTATAAATAACAGGAAAAATCCCGTAATTGAAAAAATCGATCAGTCTAAGCACTGTTTTTAACTGCACACCGGAATAGCCGTAACTCAGGGATTGAATCTTAAAAAGAAGCATTAGTTTCACGATCTCACGGGGTACTTCCTCTCCGGTTCCGCAGGCATGCGACATGACCAGATTCTCCTGCAGGATCTTTAATTTATCTTTATCGATCTTAACCTCATACAATGATCCGAAACCGGTGTTTATCCCGTAAATGGGATCATCGCTTTGCTGCAACTTTTTATCCAGATAGTCCCTGCAGGCATTTACCTTTTCAATTACATCCTGTGATAATTTTAGTTTTTTATCATCCAGTAAAATATCCTGAATTTTATAAAGATCGAGCTGTTCCTTATCAATAATATGGTAAGCGTTCATTGTTAAAATTTTATGCAAATTAAAGATTTTTGGAAGATTGTTTGCGGAATCACATCATTTAATTTGTCTAAATATTTGTTAATTGCAGGAATATGATTATCTAATTTCCAATTAATAGTATATTTGCGCCAGAATTTAATTTCCTATGAAAAAAATATATTTTTTCCTGTTTGCTGCCCTTTTGGTTTCTTGTCAAAAAGCTGAAGATAAAACAACAGACTACGCCTTATTCTCAGGCAAAATTGCCGGTACCCAAGAATCCAAATTGATTTTAAGAAATTTTGAGAACAACAGCATAAAAGAGATTCCTATTGACGGACAGGGTGTCTTTTCTGATACCTTGAAAGGAATTCTACCCGGCTATTACAGTATTTCTGTTGGTGATAACAGGGCAACAGTGTATCTGGAACCCGGATATTCTTTAAGCTTGCAGTCAACAGCAGGTGAGTTTGATGAAACCCTTATTTATAGCGGTATGGGTAATGCAGAGAACAATTATCTGGCACAAAAAATGCTGCTCCAGAGAAGCCTTGCTCCTGTTTTACATTACAAGAATTTGGGTTCACTGGATGAAAAAGTTTTTTTAAGTAAAGTAGATTCTGTTTATACCCTTCAAAAGGATCTGCTCAACAAACAAAAAGACCTGGGCACGCAATTTGTCGAATTGGAAAATGGAAACATCCTATATGGCCGGGCCAATTTGATGTATGATTATGAGTCTTACAAACGGTATGTTGGTGAAGATAAGGCATTTAAGGTTTCTGGTACTTATCCTGATTTTCATGCTGAATTAGACCCAGAAAATGAGAAGCTGGCAGCTGTGAACAACTATAAAAACTATTGGCAGAAGTATTACAACAAAAAAGCCAATCCGGATCAAAGCCCTGATGATGACAGTGTGAGTCCCTCCTATCTGAATCTGGTTTCGAAAGAAGTGAAATCTCCTGTCATTAAAAACAACCTGCTTTATGCCGAGGCTAAGTATGCCATTACCTATACGAATGATCTGGAGAATTACTACAAATCTTTTATGGCGAATTCAAGCAATGAGGTTCATAAAAAAGAGATTTCAGAAACGTATAACAAATTGGCCAAACTGAGTAAAGGCAACCCGTCTCCAACTTTTGAGAATTATGAAAATTTTGCCGGAGGCAGCACGTCCCTCAATGAGCTGAAAGGCAAATATGTTTACATCGATGTCTGGGCAACCTGGTGCGGCCCTTGCATTCGGGAAATTCCATCGCTAAAAGAGCAAATAAAGAAGTATGAAGGCAAAAATATTGCTTTTATGAGCATCAGTGTTGACAAACAAAAAGACCATGAAAAATGGAAAGAAATGGTAAAAGAAAAGGATCTCAAAGGTATTCAGTTATTTGCTCCGAATGACTGGGAATCTGCCTTTGTAAAGGATTACAGCATAATGGGAATTCCAAGATTTATACTGATCGATCCGAATGGTAATATTGTGAATGCCAATGCACCGAAACCTTCCGATGCAGGACTGCAGGAACTTTTTGGATCCTTAAATCTCTAAAAGGTCAGGGTTTGTCAGGAACAATGTGGTCAGATAATATGAGAAGATGAGCTTAAAATTGAAAAATAATAAAACCAAATAAATAATTTCAAAATGAATAGAAGTAAAATAAAATATGGATTATTGATTGCTGTGCTTACTGTATTTGCCATATCCTGTAAAAAGGATGTGCCAAAGGACTATGTTACCCTGCAGGGTAAAATACTGAATCATAACGGTGGAGTCATAACGATTCTGGGTGATCAGTTCTCAAAAGTTATCAAAGTGGAAGAAGACGGTTCCTTTCAGGATACCTTAAAGGTTAAGGATGGTTTTCATGGTTTGACCAATGGAATTCAGCAGACCTTTTTATATTTAAAGAACGGCTATGATCTGACCATAAATTTTGATGGGAATACGTTTCCTGCTAAAGTTGAATTCGATGGAAACGGATCAAATACAAACCAATATCTGGCTAAAAAAATTGATTTTATTGAGAAAGAAGGTCTGAATGATATCAAGACGATTTTTTCTTTGGACAAAGCTGCCTTTGACATGAGAATGAAAGAACTGGGGCAAAAAGCAGATGAATTATTGAAGAGCGCCAAGGACCTGGATCCAGAGGTACAGCGTATGGAAGTGGATGCAAATATAAAAATGCTCGAATACTTTAATTCGAACTATGAGAAGGAACACAGCAAACTCACAGCCTTTGCGCCGGGTATGCCTTCACCAAAGTTCAGTTATCCTGATGTAAATGGAAAAGTAGTATCACTTGATGATCTCAAGGGCAAGGTGGTTTATGTGGATGTCTGGGCTACCTGGTGTGCTCCCTGCAAATATGAATTTCCATATTTGAAAGAACTGAATACGGAATATGCAAATACTGATCTTGCTATCGTTAGTCTTTCTATCGATGAGCCTGAAAACAAAGAAAAATGGATTCAAATGATTAAAGACGAGGACTTAAAAGGAATTCAATTGTGGGCAGAAGACGCTCAGAATTCGGAGTTTCTTGGAGCTTATGGCGTAAGTGCCATCCCAAGATTTATTTTAATCGATAAGGAGGGAAAAATTGTGGATGCAAATGCTCCCCGGCCCTCTGATCCAAAATTAAGGATGATCTTAAAAGAACTTAATTTGTAAACAAAAATAGGATGGCATTTCGCCATCCTATTTTGTTTTGACTACATTTAATTCCGGTCTCTCTCAGATTTGTCTTATAAACTTAATTCATTTTTTGTTTTTCAGGTACCGGAGTGGAATTACACAGGTCCCTGACATAATTGTATTCATATTGTTTGGCGAGTTCCTTATCCATGCAAATCAGCGCTGATTCATGGCTTCTGTCAGCAGACCAACTATCCAGGTTATAACTGCTTACAGAAACCACGATCCTGTCAAGAAAGATTGTCTTGGAATGCATGTACTGAAAGTAGAACCACACATCAAAATTTTCAAGTCGCTGTAAATATTCAAGGTAGGGGTAATTGCGTTTTGCTGCCTTTTTATCCAACCGCTCAGCAAATGTCGGAAAAGCTGATCGATAGAATTTGTTATCGTTTTCCAACAGTGCCTTCCTTTTCATATGGTTGCTCAATTCTCCATAACCCCCATCTTTACCATTTGAGATCAGGTTGATCTTTCTCCCGTTTTCGGCGAGTTTGAAAATCTGCTCCCAAACCTCTTCATGCCAACCCTGGCCATAAGTCCTGGTCATTTGGTTGTTCAGATCAAAATTAATTTTACCGGTATTCATATCCAAAGTGTGCTCGACTTGTTTTAAGTAGTGCAAATACACTTTTGATATCAGGTTCTTATCTGTTTGCGGACCCTGAATGATATACCTGCATACGCCATCCATTCTGGTATTTACATTGTTCAGTTTTTCAGCATAATTTTGCTGCCCCCTGACTCCTTCTTTTTCTTCCTGGCCTAAGCGTTTTTCAATAGATTTTCTGTAAGCCTCCAGGTAAGTAATCTGGTCTGCACTGCATTTTTTCTTATATTCAAATCGATCCAGCAGGGAAAAAAAACTGCTCGAAATATCGGTAACCGCGGGTCCCTGCACCAGTAAATCTGTATCACGGCTCTGGTGGTTGAAACCGGTAGAAATGTTTTCACTATCCAGTATATTCTGACCGCCCAGTATGGCAATATCATCATCAAAAACCCAAAATTTATTGTGGAACAAGGCTCTTTCTCGCTCATCATATTTCATCAGATCATCGGCATAGAGTACCGTAATGTTGTTTTTTGGAAAATCCCTCAAGCCCTTTTTCATCATTATCTTCGTCCATACTTTTTCTACGAGCAATACCACATGCACCCCGCTGGCAGCCTTCCTGATCAGTTCTTCGCTCATTCTCAAAGAACTTGAATCCTTATAATACGACATCACAGCTGCAAAAATGCTGGATTTGGCATTTCTGATCAGCTCTATTTTCTTTTCATAGGATTCGCCATTTTCGAGTAACCGGAGCTCGTTTCCAAAAGTTAAATGCGTTCCTGTTGCCCGATCTATATATTTATGAAACTGATCAGAGAAAAAAGGCGAATTAATTGTATCGTAGTCAATTTCAACCCGGGACGGGTCGTAAAAAGCGAGTGGCTTTGACAGTTCCTTAATTGGCGGGTGATTCAAACTTTTCCAATCCCAAAACTGGTAATAGTCCTTAAAGTATTTTTGTTTTTTTACCGAAAAACCTGTCTGCTGAAAACTATTTTTTTTTGCTGAAAGAAAATCTTCTGCCTTATAATATTTTATATAAGCTTCTTCATTCAGGTAAAACAGATCTTGTACAGATTCCGGGCATAAGGACTTGTTTACTATAATGGCTGAATCACCTTCATTCACCTTAAATTTCAGTTCTTCAAGCCTCAGGTTCAGTTCCACCTGATTGGGATCTTTAAAACTGATCGTTTCCGGGTCAGCCGGTATGATATAATTCTGGTCTAAACCTGCGTAATATGCCTTGATTCCGTTGTAATCTACTTCAAATCCTGATTCTTTGCCGGGATTCAGGGTTTGCCCGGAAGGTTTGGTAACCGGATCCTGATTCTGAAGATCCTGGGCATATACACCGGCCATGGACAAAATGTTCATGGCCAATAAATAAATCATTATATAGGTTACTTCTTTAAGCGGCATGACTGGATATACAAGTTCATTTATCTTTTCTTTCGCAATATTTTTTAAAATTACAAATAAAAAAAGAATCCAATGAAATCGTACCCTATTTCTGCATGTATAATAACTCCGGTTATCAGTATGTAAGCAATTATTTATTCGTGCTGAAAGTATGGACCAGAAACTATAGAGGAGTAGATTCAATAAATTCTTTGTCGAAAATATAGGTATTACAAATTCAATAACTGAGTAGCTGCTGAACTTATTGGTTCGCTTTTAAGGCTTCAAGAACCTCTGGGGATATTCTCACCGGACGATTATTTAACTTATCAATCAATATCCAGGTTGTTTTAACATCTACCAGAAGCTCCTCACCCCTTTTTATCTGCACATGCCTTACCGACCATACACCTTCCGTTTCCCCAACCCAGGTTACTATGCTTAACTCATCGTTTAAAAGTGCCTGTCTGAGATAGTCGATCTCATGTCTGCGGATCACCCAAAAATAGCGCTGATCAAATTTTCCCGAGGTCAAATAGGCCCAGTGCGATTTTGCTATATCATTTACCCATTGCAAATAGATCTGGTTATTTACATGCCGCAGGCTGTCGAGGTGTTCTTCCCTCACTTTGAGGGTTTCAATAAAATATTTCGATATCTGATCTGATCTCATTTTTTTATCATGAAGTTTTATGTCTGCTTTCCAGAATTTTCGCAACATCCCTGATCTGGAAGCCCTTCTGCTGTAAAAGAATCAGATAATGAAACAGCAAATCAGCAGCTTCGTTCAAAAACAAATCATCATGGGTGTCTTTAGATTCAATTACAAGCTCAATAGCCTCCTCACCCACTTTTTGTGCAATTTTATTGATCCCCTCATTAAAAAGTGAGCTGACATAGGAGTTCTTATTGCTGAAATCCTTCTTCCGCTCTCCTATAATACCTTCCAGTATGCTTAGAAAACCATATGAGGCCTCATTGTCCTCTTCCCAGCAATTACCGGTACCTTTGTGGCAGGTCGGTCCTGAAGGATTGACGGTAATAAGCAGCGTATCCTGATCGCAGTCATTTTTTACTGACACGAGATTCAGAAAATTACCACTCTCCTCACCCTTGGTCCATAGCCGCTGTTTACTTCTGCTGAAAAAGGTTACTTTTTTTGTATCCAAAGTTATTTGAAGGGATTCCTTGTTCATATAACCCAGCATAAGTACCTTTTGTGTAATGGCATCCTGTATGATTGCAGGAATTAAACCATTGCTTAACTTAGAAAAATCTATTTCATTTATTATCATTATCTTACAAATATATTATTCTTTCTTAAATAGTTCTTTAACACCTGAATTTCTATTTCCTTGAAATGAAAAACACTGGCTGCCAGAGCTGCATCTGCTTTTCCAAGCGTAAATGCATCCGCAAAATGTTCCGGGGTTCCTGCTCCTCCGGATGCAATAACGGGTATGTTCACAAGCCCGCATAACTTAGCAAGTGCCTCGTTGGCGAAACCGTTCTTTGTTCCATCATGGTCCATGGAAGTAAACAATATTTCCCCGGCACCTCTGTTCTCAACCTCTTTTGCCCACAAAAAAAGATCTGTCTCTGTTGGGACTTTTCCTCCCACCAGATGTACTTTCCACTGGCTGTCGATCTGTTTTGCATCGATGGCGACGACTATACATTGTGAGCCAAATTTGGAAGCCAGTTTGTTTATCAAGACAGGATTCCGGTAAGCCGAAGAATTCACAGAAACCTTGTCGGCCCCGGCATGAAGCAATGCATGTACATCATCAACAGCAGATATTCCCCCTCCCACTGTAAAAGGTATGTTTATTTTTTGGGCAACCCGATTAACAAGGTCGATCAGGGTCTTTCTTTTTTCTTCAGTAGCCGAAATATCGAGAAATACCAGCTCATCAGCACCCTGTTCACTGTAGAATGCAGCCAGTTCAACGGGGTCACCGGCATCTTTCAGATCAAAAAAATTGACTCCCTTCACGGTTCTTCCGTCTTTTATGTCCAAGCAAGGTATAATTCTTTTTGCAAGCATATCAACGCTTCTTATGATTGTTCAGGTTAAATTGCTCCAGGTCTTTCAGTGTTATCTTGTTTTCATAGATGGCTTTACCTATAATCGCACCTTCGCAACCTGCTTTTTCAACAGCCAGCACATCTTTCATCGACGAAATTCCACCACTTGCAATCAGTTTTACTTTTGGAAGTTTTTGAATTATTTTTTTGTAAAGATCCAGAGAAGGTCCGTTGAGCATGCCATCGCGGGCTATATCGGTTGTTATCACGTACTGAATTCCCTTTTGAAAGAAGTTTTCAATAAATGGCACAACTTCCAGCCTGGACGCTTCCATCCAGCCATTGGTCTGCACCAGCTCATCTTTGGCATCTGCGCCCAGGATGATCCTTTTGCTGGTATACAAGTCAAGCCAGCTCAAAAAAAGTTCCGGGTCTTTTACTGCTATACTCCCGCACGTAATCTGACTGGCACCTGAATTAAAGGCTATTTCTATATCTTCATTCGATTTAATTCCCCCACCAAAGTCAATGACCAGCTTGGTTTTGGCAACGAGTTGCTCAAGGATCTTGTAGTTACAGATTTTATTGGAGCGTGCTCCGTCAAGATCGACCAGATGCAGGAATTGAATACCGGAATCTTCAAACATTTTTGCCACTTCAAGCGGATTCTCATTGTACACGATTTCGGTATTGTAATCGCCTTTGGTGAGTCTGACACACTTTCCGTTGATGATATCTATTGCAGGAATTATTCTCATGCTACTTCATTTTTAAAAAATTATCCAGGATCCTTTCTCCTGCCTTACCGCTTTTTTCGGGATGGAACTGTACACCAAAAAAATTGCCTTTTCTGATCGCAGAAGCATATCTGAGTCCGTAATCGGTGGTTGCAATGGCATAGGGATTATCAGGTACGTAATAGCTGTGCACCAGGTACATAAATTCATTTTCTTCCAGACCCCGGAACAGATCAGTTTTCAGGTTTTCGATCTGGTTCCATCCGATCTGCGGAACTTTTACCCTGTTTGGAAATCTTTTTACATCAATATCGAAAATACCCAATCCTTGTGCATTGCCTTCTTCATTGTTACCGCACATCAGCTGCATGCCCAAACAAATTCCAAGCACAGGCTGTTTTAGTTCACAGATCAGTTTGTCAAGGCCTTTTAGTTTTAATATTTCCATGGCACTCGCTGCTTCCCCCACTCCGGGAAAAATTACCTTGTCGGCTGAGCCGATCGTGCTTGGATCCTCAGTCAGTTCTGATGCATATCCAAGCCGTTCAAGTGCAAATTTCACCGATTGCACATTGCCTGAACCATAATCTATCAATACAATTTTTTCACTCATTGTAAACATTTAAAGCATTCCTTTGGTGCTGGGTAAGATCATCTTTTCAGGATCGCGTTTCACAGCCGATTTTATCGCTTTGGCAAAGGCCTTAAAAACAGCTTCGATCTTATGGTGCTCATTTGAGCCTTCAGCCTTTATATTGAGATTTGCTTTGGCGCTGTCGGAAAATGATTTAAAAAAATGGAAGAACATTTCGGTTGGCATGTCTCCAATTTTTTCCCTTTTAAAATCTACATCCCAGACCAACCAGCTTCTCCCCCCAAAGTCTATGGCCACCTGAGCAAGGCAATCATCCATGGGCAGTAAAAATCCGTAGCGCTCAATGCCCAGTTTGTTTCCGAGTGCCTGATGAAATACTTCGCCAAGGGCTATGGCTGTATCTTCAATGGTATGGTGCTCATCGACGGCAAGGTCTCCTTTTACCTTTATACTGAGATCCATATTCCCGTGACGGGCGAGTTGGTCCAGCATATGATCAAAGAAGGGCAGGCCTGTTTCAACAGCCGATTTGCCCGTACCATCGAGATTTAATTCTATTTGTACGTCGGTTTCATTTGTTTTTCTTACAAGCTGAGCTGTTCGGTTGGCCAATTTCAGGTGCTCGTATATTTTTTGCCAGTCATTGGTTTCCAAACTGATAAACTTCTCCAATTCCTGTCTTTTTGAGGTAATTTCCTCCTGGCCCAGATAACTGTGGTTATTGATAAAGATCGCTTTGGCATTTAAGTTTTTTGCCAGTTCCACATCTGTAAGCCTGTCGCCAATCACAACAGAATTTTTTAAATCGTATTCCTCGGTAAAATATTTTGTAAGCAGGCCCGTATTGGGTTTCCTGTCTGGAGAATTATCCTTTGCGAAACTACGGTCTATGAATTGTTCAGAAAAATGTACCCCTTCATTGAAAAAAGTTTTTAGGATAAAATTATGGGCCGGCCAGAAGGTATCTTCGGGAAAGAATTCCGTTCCCAATCCATCCTGATTGGTGATCATTACCAATTCATAATCCAGTTCCCTGGCGATCTTTGACAAATAGATCACTGCCTTTGGATAAAAGGTCAGTTTTTCAATGCTGTCTATCTGTTCATCCTCGGGTTCTTTGATCAGCGTGCCGTCCCGGTCTATAAACAATACTTTTTTCATATCAGGCTAATTTCTTTAAGGTGTTTATCAATGACAAGACTTCCTGTTCCGTTCCAATCGTAAATCGCAAACAATTTTCGCATAAAGGTTCCTTGGTCCTGTTTCGGACAACAAATCCATGCTGCAATAACTCTTCATATCTACTGTTGGCATCATCAACCCTTACGAGTATAAAATTGGCCTGGGAAGGAAATATATTTTTTATAAAATGTATTTTACTTAACTCATTAATTAATAATAATTTATTTTTATTTATTTCAACTATCTGTTTATTTATTTCCTCAATGTCATTTAACTTCTGCAAGGCTGCATTTTGGGTGAGGATATTGATGTTATAGGGAGGTTTAATTTTATTCAGGATGCTAATGATCTCAGGGCTTGCATAACAAATCCCCAATCTGATGGAAGCCAGTCCATAGGCTTTTGAAAAGGTTTGGCTTACAATTAAATTCGGGTATTCCTGTAATCTAGTCATCCAGCTTTTTTCATCAGAAAAATCGACATATGCTTCGTCTATAACAACAATACCGCTAAAATTATTGAGTATTGTTTCAATATCACTCTTTAAAAATTTGTTTCCTGTGGGATTATTGGGAGAACAAATAAAGATCAGCTTGGTACTGTCGTCGACCGCCCTGATAATTTCGGGTACATTCAACTGAAAATCCCTGGTTAGCAATACTTCTTTGCAGCTTATTCCATTCAGGTTTGCCAGCACTTTGTACATACCGTAAGTTGGGGGCATCAGAATTACCGAATCTGTCTTCGGTTCACAAAAAGCCCGGTAGATCAGATCGAGCACCTCATCACTGCCATTTCCTAACAATATGCATTCCTTCCGGATCTGCCGGATGGCGCCCAGCTTTTCCTTAAGTACACGCTGCTGGGGGTCGGGATACCGGTTCAGACCGGATTGAAAAGGGTTTTCATTGGCGTCAATAAAAACCATTTCGGCTGCAAGTCCGGTAAACTCATCTCTGGCCGAGGAATACGGAGACATGCTTTTAACCTGCTCGCGAACCAGTTTATACGGATCAAATTTCTTCATCTTTATCTATATTTCTTAATCGAATGGTCACAGCGTGTTTATGAGCCTGAAGTCCTTCTGCTTCAGCCATTATTTCTATGGCTTTTCCTATATTTTGAAGCCCCTTTTTTGTTATCTCCTGAAAAGTAATGGCTTTCAAAAAAGAATCGAGATTAATCCCGCTGTAATTTCTGGCAAAGCCATGGGTAGGCAGGGTATGGTTTGTGCCTGAGGCATAGTCGCCGGCACTTTCCGGTGTGTAATTACCTATAAATACAGAGCCCGCATTTTTGATATTTTTTAAATAAAAATCCTTTTTGCCGGCAGCGATGATCAAATGCTCGGGGGCGTAATCATTTACCATATCGATCGCAATTTCCTCATTTTCACAAAGGATCAGCCTGGAATTTGAAATGGCCACTGCCGCTATCTCTTTTCTGGGCAAAACCGCTATCTGCTGGTCGATCTGTAATTCAACTGCCTTGAGAAACGCTTGTGAGGTACTCACCAGAATAACCTGGCTGTCGGTTCCGTGTTCAGCCTGTGACAGCAGATCGGAAGCCACAAAGGAAGCATTGGCAGTATCATCTGCAAGCACCAGCAGCTCACTGGGCCCTGCCGGCATATCGATGGCTGCACCGAATTTTGTAGCCAATTGTTTTGCCACCGTAACATATTGGTTTCCAGGACCGAATATTTTATCAACCTTTATTATGGTTTCTGTGCCAAAGGTCATCGCCGCAATTGCCTGGATACCTCCAATTTTAAAAATGCTGCTCACACCACATAAATCGGCAGCATAAAGAATTGCCGGATTTATATTGCCGTTTACATCCGGAGGAGTGCATAAAATGATCTCTTCACAACCCGCAATTTTCGCAGGGATGGCCAGCATCAAAAGGGTCGAAAACAAGGGAGCTGTTCCTCCAGGAATATACAAGCCCACTTTCTGAACGGGCCTTTTTTCCTGCCAGCACCTAACACCCTTGGTTGTTTCAACACTAACCGGTGGAGTAATCTGTGCCCTGTGAAATTTTTCTATATTTTGCCTGGCCAGAGCAATGGCTTCCTTCAATTCCGGATCCAGTGCATGCACAGCCTGGTCAATTTTTGCTTTATTTACCCTGCTGTCAGCTATTTCTGCTCTATCAAAGGTTTTGGTATATTTTTTTACAGCAGCATCGCCATTCAGTTTTACATCGCTGAATATTTCCAAAACCAGGGGTTCAATTTCCTGAACAGAACCGGCAGGCCTTTTCAGGATCTCTTCCCAATCCTTTTTTTTCGGAAAATTATATCTTTTCATACCAATCTGTTTACTTTAAAATTATAGAACCATTTTTTCTATGGGCACTACCAGGATCCCTTCTGCTCCGGCAGATTTTAATTCATCGATCAATTCCCAGAATTTTTGTTTGTCTATTACTGTGTGTATTGAACTCCAGCCCTGCTGAGCCAAAGGCAAAACGGTCGGACTTCTCATCCCCGGCAATATTTTTACAATTTCGCCTATCTTTTCATTCGGAGCATTCAAAAGCACATAGTTCGACTTCCTGGCTTTAAGTACGGATTGTATCCTGAATCTCAGTATGTTCAGGATCGCTTTTTGTTCTTCACCAATTACAGGTGAGACCGCGAGTACTGCCTCTGAGCGGAACAGGATCTCAACTTCCTCCAGGTTGTTTTGAAACAGGGTACTTCCGCTGCTCACAATATCGCAAATTGCATCGGCAAGGCCAATATTGGGGGCTATTTCAACAGAGCCCGATATCTGATGCAATTCTGCCTGTACACCTTTTTCTTTTAAATACGCATTCAAAGTATTCGGGTAAGACGTTGCTATTCTTTTTCCTTCCAGGTCTTTAATTGAATTGTAGGGAAATGTTTTGGGGACAGCCAGCGACACCTTACATCTCGAAAAATCGAGATATTCCAGAACCTCTATACTACCACCTTTCTCAACCAGTAAGTTCTCGCCAATGATCGCCACATCAACTACCCCATCGATTAAATACTGGGGAATATCACTGTTCCTGAGAAATAAAATTTCCATGGGAAAATTAGACACCGTTGACTTTAGCTGATCTAGTCCGTTACCAACCGATATGCCCGCGTCCTTTAATATTTCAAGGGAATCTTCATTCAACCTCCCAGATTTTTGAACTGCAATTTTTAATCTTTTCATTGTTTGAATTTTTATTCAAGTACTTCAGGGCAATAAAAAACCCGTTTGAAGCACTCAAACGGGTTAATATTATTTTTTATACACATCATAACATAACTAACACGCCTGAATACAGAAGTTAGGATGGTGATGATGTATTTTATTCAATTTCATTTTATTGATTATAATAGCGCAAATATAAAGACTATTTTTAAAAAATCATTTACCTGGTCAATATTTTTGAAATAAAATATTAATTTTTTGATTTATAAACATAACTAAACTCAGTTCAATTGTACTTTTACAAGATTTGGACGCCAGAAATCAATTAAACAGGTAAGCACGATCTCAGAAGGAAAAATTAGCTTAATTTGTTTAAATCAATTATTTTTGAACCTTCAATCAATCCTGTGACATCAAAACTTAAATTAACCCTGTATCTATTTCTACTTTTGTTTTTGGCAGCTAAGGCTCAAAAAAACGTCGTGCCTGAGTTGCTTTTCACAGACTTTCCAATTTCTGGTACAGAAATCAGGGCGATAGAAGTTGTTAATGAGTCCTTACTTTTTTTCGCTGGGTCTCATGGTTTTTTTGGGATTATTGATAAGGACAAGATCCGGTTGGATTCCATTAAAAAAAAAGAAGACCATTACTTTCATTTCAGGTCTGTTGCGTTTAACGGGAAAGACATATTTATCTTGTCCATTGAAAACCCGGCTCATTTGTATAAGTTAGACCCTTTTTCTCAGCATTTTAATCCGCAACTTGTATACAGCGAGGATCATCCCAAAGTATTTTACGATGCCTTGCTGTTTAAAGATGCATTGACAGGATTTGCACTGGGCGATCCTGTTGAGAATTGTTTTTCTGTCTTGAAAACTGTTGATGGCGGGAGTACCTGGAAAAAGGTTGCTTGCGAAGTTCTCCCTGCTATTGTTGAAGGTGAGGCAGCCTTTGCCGCCAGCAATTCAAATCTTGCCGTACAGAAAAATACCGTATGGTTTGTTTCCGGCGGGAAAAAAGCAAGGGTTTTCAGAAGCAGGAACAATGGCATAAACTGGGAGGTCTTCGATACTCCGATGGTTCAGGGTGAGTCTATGACCGGTATTTTTACCTGTGATTTCTATGATGAAAACAAGGGTATTATCATGGGAGGCAATTATGACAAACCCAATGATACAAAAGGCAGCAAAGCCCTTACAAAAGATGGAGGTAAAACATGGGAACTCATTGCCGACGGGCAACTTCCCGGTTATATAAGCTGTGTAAGGTATATACCCGGCAGCAAAGGAAAAAAACTGATGGCAGTGGCTTCTTCGGGCATCTATTACTCTGATGACAGCGGAGTTTCCTGGAAAAAAATCTCTGAAAAACCTTACAACACAGTTCGTTTTTTAAATAAAAATGTCGCCTGGCTTGGCGGAAATAAAATCATTACCAAAGTAATTCTAAATGACCAAAATTAAGACCCCCCTGCTTTATCTGGTATTTATTATCCTTTTCACCTCATGTGAAGAGAACTTATTAACAGATACGTTTAAATGCGACAGCACAATTAGCTTTAAATCAAACAAGAAGTACACAGATGTATTGAAAAAATATTCCGTAGATATACCTGAAACGTGGAAAACTGAAATGTATTTTGATGAATACCGGTCTGAAATATTTACCGCCGACACAACGAAGGAGCTCAATAACAGTTATATCCTGGAGTTTACCAGGCAGCTGGGCGAATTTGAGCTTGACACTGCCTTTGTAAAACATGTTAACCAAAGCCTGTTGCAAAGCAAAATCATCCCTGTAAAGGAAGGCTTTGGAAAATTCAAAGGACATCCGGCCTATTTCAATTATGCCGTGGGTCAGCAAAAGGGCTTCAATTACTATTACCTGCAGGTCTTTGTAAAGACCAAACCCGATGAGTCTTATACCCTGAGTTCAAAGATCTACGGGGTTGAAAATCTGGATGCCCGTTTTTGCGAATCCATACATTATATGAACAGCATTGAATTCAAATAAGAATGCGCGACGGGAGTCAGGCAGAAAACCGAATTATATTGAATTGAAATAACTTTGTATTATATTTTGAAACATTAATTTTAATAAAAAATCATGGATAACTTACTTAAAAGATTTATTGAATATATTAAAATTGATACCCAGTCAGACCCCAAAAGTACTGCCTGTCCAAGCACTGAAAAGCAATGGAATCTGGCCAATTTGCTGGCAAAGGAATTGAAAAAGATCGGCATGTCGGATGTTGTCATCGATAAAAACGCATACATCATGGCCACGCTCCCATCCAATGTTTCGCACAATGTTCCTACCATAGGTTTTATTGCGCATTTTGATACCAGCCCTGATTTTACGGCGGAGCATGTGAATCCCATTATTCACAAGAATTATGACGGCAAGGATATCGTATTGAATAAAAAAGAAGACATAGTACTTTCCCCTGACTATTTCGAAGATCTTTTGCTCTATAAAGGCCAGACCATCATAACAACCGATGGAAAATCGCTGCTGGGAGCAGATGACAAGGCAGGTATAGCGGAAATTGTGACGGCAATGGAGTATTTAGTCCTGCATCCCGAGATCAAACATGGCGAGATCAGGATCGGATTTACCCCAGACGAAGAAATTGGCAGAGGGGCTCATTTATTCGATGTCGTCAAGTTTAATGCCGACTGGGCATATACGATGGATGGCTCACAAATTGGAGAACTCGAATACGAAAATTTCAATGCTGCCGGAGCCACAGTAACTGTTGAGGGCAAGATCGTTCACCCGGGCTATGCCAAAAATAAAATGATTAACTCGCTCCTCATCGCAGCTGAATTTATACAGTCCTTGCCCAAAAATGAAATTCCGCAAAAAACGGAGGGTTATGAAGGGTTTTTTCACCTTTCTCAAATGCAGGGTGAAGTTGAAAAAACTGAACTTCAATACATTATACGTGACCACGATATGCAAAAGTTCAATGACAGAAAAGAACTTTTCAACAGGAAGGCTAAAGAATTAAATGCTAAATACGGAAAGGATCTCGTACGTGCAGAGATCAAAGACCAGTATTACAATATGAAAGAAAAGATCGAACCGGTAAAGCATATCGTTGAGCTGGCAGAAAAAGCCATGATCGCTGTTGGGGTCAAGCCAATCATCAAGGCGATCCGCGGAGGAACTGATGGATCGCAGTTATCCTACAAGGGATTGCCCTGTCCGAATATTTTTGCCGGCGGTCATAATTTTCATGGAAAGTATGAGTTTGTGCCGCTTGAATCCATGATCAAAGCAACAGAAGTAATCATTAAAATTGCAGAACTCGCTGCAAAAAATAAAGGAGAATAAATAGGCTTATGGATAAGGAATTATTGCTTAGACTGGCGGATAAATACGGATGCCCGCTTTATGTTTACGATGCAGAAAAAATCATCTCACAATACAACAGACTCATCAATGCCTTTGGAAAAAACAGAAAGCTGGAGATCAATTATGCTGTGAAAGCTTTATCCAATGTGAGTATACTCAAACTTTTGAAATCACTAGGATCAAATATTGATTGTGTTTCTTTGGGAGAGGTTTTACTGGGGCTTGAGGCAGGATTCCATCCAAAACAGATTTCTTATACACCCAATGGGGTTTCATTTAAAGAACTTGCTGAGGTAGCCGGACTCGGTGTTAAGATAAATGTTGATAATCTGAGTATTTTGGAATTGTTCGGAGAAAAATTTCCACATATACCGGTGAGTATTCGCATCAATCCGAATATCATGGCTGGCGGCAACGAAAAAATTTCTGTGGGCCATATTGATTCTAAATTTGGAATTGCAGCAGACAGGATAGGTGATGTAAAAGAGATTATTCAAAGAACCGGCACAAGAATTCACGGTGTGCATATGCATACCGGGTCCGATATCCTGGATACCGATATTTTCCTAAGGGGCGCAGATATATTATTGCTGGTCGCTAAACAATTTAAAGATCTCGATTTTGTTGATTTTGGCGGCGGCTTCAAGGTTGCCTACAAAAAAGACGACCCTGCTACCGATATGGAAGCCTTTGCCAAAAAGTTTAATAAAAAATTTGATGATTTCTGCGCGGAATACGGAAAGGACCTGACAGCAGTATTTGAACCGGGGAAATTTATGGTAAGCGAGTGCGGATATTTTTTAAGCCGGGTAAATGTGGTAAAACCTTCTGCCAACCTCGTATTTGCAGGAGTAGACAGCGGTTTTAACCATTTTATCAGACCCATGTATTACGGTGCTTATCACCATATAACAAACTTATCAAATCCAGAGGGCAAAATGAAAGCATACCATGTTGTTGGCTATATCTGTGAGACAGATACCTTCGCAAAGAACAGGGAGATCAGTGAAATCTCGGAAGGTGACATCTTGTGTTTTAAAAACGCAGGCGCCTATTGCTTCAGTATGGCTTCGAATTACAATTCCAGATTTTTGCCCGCTGAAGTTTTGGTTTATAAAGGCAAAGATTATCTGATACGAGAAAGAGAATCATTTAAGGATATCCTTGAGAAACCAGACCAAAACAGAGATACCGCTGGACTGAGTTATTTTGCCTCTACTCAGGATACTCTATGCGTAAATGATAGATGTTGTGCAGCTTCTTTTTGATCACTTTTTTAATTGCGAGCACTTCTTTAAAAGTAATGTCAGCATTCAGGAACTGACCGCTGTTTATCTGTGTAGTGATTACCTTTTCAACCAGTTCGTCAATTAATATAGCCGTCGGCTGCTTGATACTTTTGCTGGCTGCTTCACAGGAATCGCACATCATAAGGATAGCGGTTTCCTTGGAGAAGGGTATCGGACCGGTATACCTGAAATCTTCTTCTTTCACTTCATCCGGCGTCAATTCACATTGGGCACGGTAAAAATAATAGATCAGATTCGTGCCATGATGCGTTCTGATAAAATCAATGATCCGGTCTGGCAACCGGTTCTTTTTGCCTATTTCTATCCCGTTCAGGACATGAGCACGGATAATTTTCACGGAATCAATTGGTGAAAGATCGTGATGCGGATTTACATTGGTAGTTTGATTTTCAACGAAGTAAATCGGATTCAACATTTTTCCAATATCGTGATACAAGGCACCGGCTCTTACCAAGAGGGCATTCGCTCCTACTTCATTGGCTGAAGCTTCAGCCAAATTGGCCACCTGTATGGAATGCTGAAAGGTTCCGGGTGCTTTTTCATTTAATTCTCTCAATAGCGGAGAATTCGTGTCGGATAACTCAAGTAACGAGACATCAGAGACCAGGCCAAAGGTTTTTTCATACAAAAGGATCAAAAACAGTGAAAGAAAAGAAAGCACTCCGTTTAAGGCAAACATTCCAAAATAAGCATACTTCATGCCTTCATTACTTCCATTCTGAATGAGGTAAAAGGCTATATAAGAAATGATATAGATCGCTGTGATCTTCAGAATAGAAACAAATAAATTGAACCTCCTGTGAAGTTCTGAAACCGTAAGTATGGTTACCATACCTGCTATTATCTGCAGATAAATAAATTCAAAACTGTTTGGAACAATAAAACCCAGTAACAGCACGGTATTCACATGTACGAACAAGCCCAGTCGCGGGTCGAAAAAAGCTTTTAAAACGATTGGCAATATGATTATGGGAACCACATAAATATAGGATACCCAGTAGTTTTGCACCACGGTTACCAGAAGAACAAACAGCGCTATATTGAACAAGATAAATGCGAGTTTGGTATTGTTGTGAAAAATCTCCAATCGGTATTTCTTCAAAAACAAAAAGATCATCATCAACGAAAGCGAAACAAGCACCGTATAGCCCAAAACTACCCAGTAATAATTTGATCTGCTCCAAAGCTGATTATCATATTCATTCTTCAGGGACTGTAATATTTCATATTTCTGATTGTCAACAAGATCTCCTTTAAGAATAATTCTCTCCTTTTCTGCGACCAAACCTTTGGTAGCAGATCTGCTGCCCAATTCATCATCCAGGACCCTATCCGTTAATTCCTCATCATAAAAAACATTTGGTTCGATTATTTCAAAAAACAAAGAAGTATAACTGTTTTCCAGATCCCTGTATTCACTATTACGAAAATAGTTGTGTATTTCATCTACTAACTTATCCGTAGTTATTAAATCCTCAGATAAAACATCCTTAGCTTCATTGCCTTTGCGCAAAGTGATCAACTGGGCATTTTTTATTTTATCATTATCCGATTTATTCAAAAACCCAACTTTGTAAATGCGATTGAGAAACCCCAAACCAAAGTTTGTTATTGTATTGATATTTAATTTTTTATCTTTATTTTCCTGAAGTATAAGGTTAATCTTTTTTTTATAGTTTTCTATTACTTTGGCTTGTACATCTTCTCTGTAAACAAAATAAAGTTGCTGGTTTTTTTCAATTTCTTCTGCTTCTGACTTGAGTTCTTCATCGGACTTCTGTATAGCAAAATCAAATGGGGCATACAAATTTTCATATTGCCAGGGTTTGCCTTTCTGGAATGAATATTTAAAACTTCCACCTTTAGGAAATAAATAGACGATCAACACGGTCGTGGAAATAAACAACAAGACCTTATATATCAAAGAATGGTTTTGATAGAATTTATTGAATATTTCCCTCATGGATCTGTTTATTGCCAAATGTAGTAATTTCCTCTCATTTTTATTGTAAATTTTGATCAGTTAGAATTGATTTAGCCACAAATGGCTGGTCAGAGGATAGAATTTATTTGGATCTTTCCTCAGTAATTTATATTTGAAAAAAGTGAATTTCAACAAAAAAACTGAAACCATTGGCATATAAACGGTGTCTCTTTTCTCAATTAAATTAATTAATTTAGCACAAAAGAAATCGAATGCAAAGAGAAGTTGTAATTGTTTCAGCAGTCAGGACACCCATTGGTAGTTTTTTGGGTAGCCTGTCCGGCATTTCTGCCCCGAAATTGGGTGCGCTGGCAATCAAAGGCGCCATTGAAAGGATCAAACTGGATCCAAAACTGGTAGATGAAGTTTTTATGGGACAGGTAGTTCAGGCCGGAGCCGGACAGGCACCTGCAAGGCAGGCGGCCATTTATGCGGGCCTGCCCTTTGAAGTTCCCTGCACAACGGTTAATAAAGTCTGCGCGTCGGGTATGAAATCCATAGCCATAGCAGCACAGGCCATTACCTGTGGTGATATTGAAATTGCAGTTGCCGGAGGCATGGAGAATATGAGCCAAATCCCATTTTATCTGGATGGAAGAAATGGAAAGAAATTCGGGAATATTACCCTTGATGACGGACTGTTAAAAGACGGTCTGACCAATGTTTACGATGGAAAGCATATGGGTACCTGTGGTGATCTTTGTGCTGATAACCACCAGTTTACCAGAGAAGAACAGGATAATTTTGCTATTGAATCATATCAAAGATCTGCAAGCGCATGGAAAAACGGGTACTTCAAGACTGAAGTGATACCTGTACAAATACCCCAGCGCAAGGGCGATCCGCTTATCTTTCATGAAGATGAAGAATACAAAAACGTACAAATCGATAAAATTCCATCGTTAAAACCAGCCTTTTCACCCGAAGGAACTGTAACGGCTGCGAACGCTTCAACACTTAACGATGGAGCAGCAGCCCTGGTCCTGATGAGCCTTTCAAAGGCAAAAGAATTGGGTCTTCAGCCAATGGCCAAAATAAGGACTTATGCTGATGCCGCTCAGGCCCCGGAATTGTTTACAACCAGCCCAGCTCTTGCCATTAACAAAGCATTAAACAAATTGCAAATAAGCCCTGAGGATGTTGACTTTTATGAATTAAACGAGGCTTTTTCCGTAGTGGGCCTGGCCAATATAAAATTGCTCGGCCTAAATCCTGAAAAGGTAAATGTTCATGGCGGTGCGGTGTCGCTGGGCCATCCTTTGGGATGTTCTGGTGCCAGAATTGTCGTTACCCTCATCCATGTCTTGAAACAGCATGGAGGACAGATCGGTGTGGCAGGAATTTGCAATGGCGGTGGCGGCGCTTCTGCAATGGTTATCGAAAATATGTAAACCCCTTAAGAACCCATTGTAGTAGCATGAATTTTGGCATTTGTTTACTTAATGCAATTCCATTAAGAAAAGAACCCTTTCATAGTGCAGAAATGATCTCTCAGCTCTTATTTGGAGAAACCTTCAAAATTTTAGAAGCGAACAGATCCTGGTTGCATGTTTTGCTGGATGAAGATAATTATTCCGGTTGGGTAAGTACAAACCAGATCGTATATCTCGATGAAACAGAGTATTCTGAAATATCGCGGGAATCATCAGGCTATATTGAAGATTTGGTTACATATCTGCACAAAAATGATACTATGCTGCCCATTTCCCTGGGTGCCAAATTACCGCTCCTCAGGAACCGGCAAATGCATATAGCCAACCAGCATTTTATTTATGACGGAACCCTGAAAACCGGATTTAAACCAAAATCCAGTATTGTTGCAACCGCACATTTTTATTTACAGGCACCGCATCTGTCGGGCGGAAAAACACCGTTTGGTATAGATGCTTCCGGATTTACCCAAATGGTCTACCGAATCAATGGCTATTCCCTGCTCAGGGAAGCCTACCAGCAGGCCAGCCAGGGCGAGGTGCTCAGTTTTATTGAAGAGAGTGAAGCCGGTGATGTGGCCTTTTTTGATGATGAAGAAGGAAATATTATTCATTCAGGAATCATTTTGAACAATAACCATATTATTCATTGCTTTGGAGAGGTCAGGATCGACCGAATTGACCACAGCGGCATCTATAATGTTGCAACCAAAAAACATACACACAACCTGCGTGTTATCAAGCAAATGTTCAGGGAAGTTACAAATTAGATCAGCCTATTTTCAGTGATTTAACCTTTACTACAGGTTTATCAAGCGATTCAAATTGTGAATTTTGAGAAAGGTAGTTTGGTACAATCGATTTTAATATGCTGACGATTTCCACCATGGATAATTTTTCCAGCTCAAGTAACTGTTCAATGGAAGCGATGATCCGTTCAAAATCTATTTTTTGGGTCTTGGCAATGAGGATCTTTTCATGATAGGTTGGAATGGTGTCCTCTTCATTGGCCAGTAACTCCTCAAAAAGCTTTTCACCAGGTCTTAAACCGGTAAATTCAATATCAATATCCTTCGGGTAGTTCAGTCCGCTCAGGTGTATCATTTTCTTGGCCAGATCGAAGATCTTGACCGATTCTCCCATATCGAACACGTAAATTTCACCACCGTTTCCCATCGCACCGGCCTCAAGTACCAGCTGGCAGGCTTCGGGTATGGTCATAAAAAACCTGGTTATTTCGGGATGTGTAACTGTGAGCGGTCCCCCCTTCTCTATTTGTTTTTTAAATAGAGGAATAACGGAACCATTCGATCCAAGTACATTACCAAACCGCGTAGTCACAAATTTAGTCTTTCCCAAACCGTTCAGGTATCCGCCGAAAATCTCAGAAACTCTTTTAGTAGCTCCCATGACATTGGTTGGGTTTACGGCCTTATCGGTTGAAATAAAAACAAATTTATTTACATTGTACTTAACAGCAAGTTTCATTATAATACCTGTACCCACAATATTAACCTTGACGGATTCGTATGGATTATCTTCCATCAAAGGCACGTGTTTATACGCTGCAGCATGAAAAACGATATCAATCTTTGAGTTCGAAAAGATTTCTTTCATTCTAAACTCATTTCGGATATCAGCGAGTTCAACAGTAAAATTCTGGACGTTCTTTCTGATAAATTCCTGTTGAAGATCATAGAGTGCAGATTCTGCCTGATCCAATAATATTAACTTTTTGTATGCGTATTTACTGATCTGTTTGGCTATCTCACTTCCAATCGAACCAGCCGCGCCGGTAATCAAAATAATTTTATCATCCAATTCCTTCTGAATAACCGGATTGTTTATTTTGATAGGAAGCCTGTCAAGCAGATCTTCGATTTTTACATCTGATATTTGAGAAACATTCAGGTTACCGTCAATCCATTGCTGCACCGGAGGAACAATTTTGACCTTCACCGGTAATTGAGTCATTTTATCAACCTTATCAAAAAGAATAAAAGGTTTGATATTCTGAATAGAAAAAATGATCTCATCGATCTTGTGCCTTTTTATAAAATCTTCATCTATTTTCTCCGGATCATAGATCTTAATCCTGTTGAACTGTTTACCTATCTTGGCCTTGCTGTCATCCAAAAAACCAAAAATTTTGTAGTTATTCTGAACAGTACTGTTCATTGTGGTATATGTGAGCAATCCGGAATCACCGGCACCGTAGATCAGTATGTTTTTTGGGGGTTTATATGTGGTAATTATCCGGTTGAATAAATATTTGAAAACAAATCTGCTCGCTATCAGCAGTACCAGGTTCAATAAATAATGGATTACTATGATCCCGATTGGTACAGCATAATCCACCAGCACACCGTAGTACCTGAATGCCAGCGTCGTAACCAGGGTGAGTATCAATATCGCTGTTGCTGACCAAAATACATTGATTGCATCTTTGATTCCGGTATGTCTTACAATCCCTTTATAGGAACCTACCAGTAAGAAACTGATCAAAGTAATTACCGCAATGTACGGCAACTGCAAAACCATATCGTTGCCGCTAAAACTCATTTTAAAGTTAAACCTGGTGAGATAAGCCAAAAAGAACGCGTTCAAAGTAATGGCGATATCGATCATCAGGACTATCCACCGGGAAGTATAGGCATTGTTTCTTTTTAAAAAGGATTTGGTCATATAAAAAGAAATTAATCGGATTCTTTAATTAATTGTTGCCAAGTATGAGGGGCATACCATCTGCGCCACTTCCAATTACAACGACTTTGGCATTGGGAGATGTGGCCAGTTTCAATGTGGCTTCGATACCCTTATCTTTTAATATCTTATCATTCAGTGAAGCGCTCAAAATAGCGTTGGCGTCAGCCTTACCCTTAGCCTCAATTCGCTGTTTTTCAGCTTCTTTTGAAGCCTTTTCCAACCTGAATTCGTATTCCAGGGATTCCTGCTCCTGACCGAGTTTTCTCTCAATAGCATCTTTGATGGCATCCGGTAAGGTCACATCCCTAACAAGTACCTCATTTAATTGAATATACTGGTTTTCGATAATTTTCTTGGTTTCTTCGTAAATTTCGTTCTGAATGGCATCCCTCTTACTGGAATATATCTGTTCAGGCGTATACCTTCCCACCACACTTCTGGTTGCAGATCGCATAGCAGGTTTGATTACCCGCTCAAGATAATTCTCTCCTTTGGTTTGATGCAAAAGTCCTAATTTTTCCACTTCGGGCTGGTACCAGGCCGTAGCTTCCAGCTGAATATCAAGACCATTTGAAGAAAGTATCTTCATTTTTTCAGTGAGCTCCTGTTGTCTTACCTCATATTTAATCACCTCATTCCATGGGGCAACAATATGAAAACCCTCACCAAGTGGTACTTCATCCGTTACAACCCCACCGGAAAATCTTTTCCAAAGAACTCCGGCTTCACCAGCTTCTATAGTAACAGTAGATTTTGACAGAAAGATCAGGGCGATAACCCCAATTACTACAAATGGTATAATACTTTTTGGAAAATCAATACCGGAATGCTGCATAGCGTGGGGGAATAAATAAGTTAAATTAAACAACAAAAATGATTACTTACAAAAGTCCTTTGGATTTTCTCAAAAACCATTCAGCAGACAAAGATACAACAATTATAAAAAACAACCATTTTAAATCGATCAATGTTTTTTTGCTTATTATTTCTTTCTGTATTGTTTTATATGCCTGATCTTCAACTAAGTCATTAATGAGCTGATCCATATTTGTAGGGTAATATTCTTTTCCTTTTGAGTTGTAAGCCAGTTGTCGCAGTCCGGCAGTATTGGCGGACAGATCCTGATCTTCCAGGGTAAAATCCAGTACCTGAAAACTACCCTGTCCGTGCACATCCATTTTTTCGACATCTATAAGGAAATCATAAGCAGTAGGCTGCACATCCGGCAAGGCTATTTCGTAAGAATTGTCTTTAAGCACCATAGGTAATTTGTTACCAACAGTTTTTCCGTCTCTCTTCAGTGTCAGAAACAGTGTTTGATCCGGGTCAAATTGATAATTGGCATCGTTCAATACTGCGGAAATAAGAACATCCTCATTGGCGTAATACATGGGTTTATAATTTATTTCCAGTTGGTTGCGATTCTTTTCACTGCTTAAGAACTGCAGTATGGAGTTAAAATAATTTTTAATCTGCAGATCGGAACCATGCAGATGCTGATCGAATAATTGCCACCTATATATATTTTCAGCCAAAAGAAATACATTTCTGCCTTTTTCATTCTCAAAAAACAAGAACACTTGTTGTTCAGCCTCATTGGTTGTCTCCCAAAGACTCTGGTGCTTCTGTTTTAATTTAATTCCATCTTTAATATTCGATAGAGGCGGGAATTTATCAAAATTCAGCGGACTCGTATTGAAATAGGTAAAATCATCATCTTCGCTTATAAGGGCTTGTGGGGTGGATTCTGTATTGCTGCTCTCCAAATAGGGTTGTATTCTGTTTAAAAAAGTCCAATCGGTTGATCCGCCTGCCTGAACGATATAATTCAACGGTTTATCCCCAAGCAAACGCATGATCCTTTCGAATTTGGGGTTTGGGTGCATGATTATAACAAATGAATAATCTGCAATTTCACTGTTAAAATCGGATATATGTCTTATCTCAATATCTCTGCGCTTATCCATTGTGGCCATTCGTTGCCAAAATCCTATATCGGGGTGCAGCTGATCGTAAAGCAGTAAAATACCGGCCTTATCATCAAGCACCTGGACAGAAAAATTAAAATTGTTATTGATCCTGTTTTCTTCGCCTTCAAAGGATCCTAATTTTACTGTATAAAAGTGATTTCCAGTTGTTTCTGCTTTAATTTGGAATTCAAGTTTTTTAAATACATTATCTTCATCAAGGGTCAGTCTTTCGCGCTTCAATAAACTGCTCTTTTCCCAAATCTCTATATCCGCACTGACCGAGCCCCATCCGTGATAATTTATAAAAACCTCAACAGGAAAAGTATGATCTACATAGCTGTATTTATTGCTGTTCACCCTGGTAATACTGAAGTCTTTTTTTTTCAGAGTATCGCCCAGTACAACAGGAAATATTTGTTTTGAAGAAGGGAGATGCTCATAATTAGTACCTTGATTCTGATTTCCATCGGTTAAGAGAATAAAAAAACCAGCATCTTTTTCAAAGGTTTTATTAAGTTTCAGAACAGGCTCAGAAATATTGGTGAATTTTTTGTTGAACAAAAGAGAATCCTTATTACTGATATCTTCACCAAACGAAAAAAGCCGCAGTTCATATTTTTGGTTAAATTTCTGGTTGCCCAGAATTTTTGAACGAATTTTCATCAAATCTTCTTTTTTACCTTCCTGTAACATCGAAGCCGAATTGTCAAAAAGGATGATGGCTTTGGGCTTATGGTTCTCATAAGTCTTTACTGATATTCCTGGATTGATCAACAAAAGAAAGATGCCAAAGAGTGAAACTGCCCTTAAAAATGCCAGTAAATATCTGTAGTAATTTTTTACAGGTGACTTGTACAAATAGATTGCCCAGGCTGAAATCAAGGAAAGTAACAAACCCAGTAACACCCATAAACCTGTTTTAATATCCATAGTTTTCTATAACAATATGCTTATGTATTGCGAGAAATATTCTGCTGTATTCCAGCCTCTAGATCAACTTTATGCTCTTGATCAAGTCTTTTCCCAGAACCTCATTGATCATGCCTATTATTTTATCCTTACCATAACTAAGTTCTTCCTTAAGCGTTGATGATGAGAGCTTTACAATTAGAGTATGCCCCTTTAAAGACACATCATCCGTATAGCTCGCGATACCCTTACCCATCACATCCAGCCACACCTGTTTTACGGCAACTTCATCGATTCCTTTTTGCAAAGAACTTTTGGCAAGAACTTCTTCAAGTATTACATCAATGCGCAATATACTGTTATCTCTTTTCATGTTCCTGCCCGGTTTTTACAATCTAAACACTTTGTACTGTTCATTCACTGTTCTCACAAAAGACTCTGTTCTTTCCTTATGTGTATCCGTAATAAAGATCTGGCCGAAATTGTGTTCATTCACAAGCTCGATCAGTCGGCTTACCCTATGGTCATCCAGTTTATCAAAAATATCATCGAGCAGCAGAATGGGGTTTAGGTCAGTAAGTTGTTTAATAAAATCGAACTGTGCCAGTTTTAAAGCGATCAAAAAAGATTTCTGCTGGCCCTGAGAGCCAAACTTTTTGATCGGAAAACCATTCATTTCGAATACCAGGTCATCCCGGTGTATACCACAGGTCGTGAACTGCAACAATTTATCTCTGTCCAGACTTTTTTTGAACAGATCGGTTAACTCATGGTTTTCCAGTTGGGATCTGAATTTCAAAGAAATCTTTTCCTGAGCCCAACCCAATTCTGAACCCAGAATTTGTTTATACCTCTTTTCGAAGACCAGACTGAATTTTTGAACGAATCTTTTCCTTTTTTCAAAGATTTTTTTCCCCAGTTGGGTCAGCAAATCATTGTAGATCTCCAAATTGTTCTGATCAAAAGTCCTGTTTGCAGCGAAATACTTCAATAAGGCATTTCTTTGACTGAGCACCTGATTGTAATTGATCACATCCTGCAGGAAGTCCCGGTCATCCATGGCAATGACACCATCGATAAATTTTCTCCTGTACTCACTGCCTTCCCTGATCAGGTCTGTATCTGCCGGTGAAATAATGACTACTGGCAAAAAACCGTAATGATCGGATAACTTTTCGTATTCTTTGCCGTCCCTTTTTAGTACTTTCTTTTGTCCGCGTTTCAGACTGCAATTCACGATAACGGATCTATTCTTTCTCTCAAAATTACCTTCCATCATAAAAAAATCCTTCTCGTGCTGGATATTCTGGGTAGCCACAGAATTAAAATAACTCTTCGTGTAAGACAAATGATAAATGGCATCGATAATATTTGTCTTTCCCGTGCCATTGTCCCCAACGATACAGTTTAATTTAGAATCGAACTCCAGAAACCGGGCGTCAAAATTCTTAAAATTCACCAAAGACAATGTTTTTAAATGCATGAATTATATCTGTAAATACCGTGATTAATTACCGAAATTCAATAAATTGAGCAGATGCTGATTTCTAACGGTTAAATTAAAATCTAAAAAAAATTAAATGGCTCTTATTCAATTAGTTATGAAATATTTCTTTTCCTGAAATTGTTTACAAAAAAACAAAAATTAATCCAAAAACAGCCTAAGATATAAAATAATATTATATTTTTGCGCCAAAATTTTATAGACGATGGCTACATATAAGAAAAAGGCAAGTACAAATAAAAAAACCAACCTCACAAATATTGAAGAACACAGCACAACGGCTGAAGTTTTTAACACCTTGGATGAAACCGCATCCAAATCAGAGCATTGGGTAGAAAAGAACCAGCGTCCCCTTTTGATTGGTTTGCTCGCAATTGCTTTGGCGATTATTGGTTACATAGCCTATAATAAATTTATTCTCGAGCCCAAAGAGAAGGAAGCAGCTGATGAACTGGCCTTTCCAAAGAAAAGTTTTGAGCAGGCACTGATGAACGAAGCAAGTGCAGACTCCTTGTTTACGATAGCTCTGAACGGAGGGGATGGCAAATTTGGCCTGGTGGATATAGTTGAAAATTACGGAAATACCAAAGCAGGTAATCTGGCAAAATATATGAGTGGTATCGCATTTATGAAAAAGAGCGACTATGAAAATGCGATTAAATATTTGAATGATTTTGAATCGGATGATGAAATATTAGGCACCCTGGCAAAAGGAAATATCGGTGATGCATTTACCGAAATAAACCAGCCTGAGGATGCACTAAAGTATTATGAAGATGCCGCCAATTTAAGGGATAATGAATTTACCAGTCCTTTATACCTTTTTAAAGCCGGCCAAACTGCTATGGATATGAAGAGTTATGATAAGGCGCTGACCTTGTTCGAAAAAATAAAAAAGGATTATCCGCTTTCTGAGGAAGCGAAACAGATCGATGTCTTTATTCACAGGGCAAAGTTGGCAGTCGCGAAGTAATTTTATCGATGGCTACAGAAAATTTATCTTCATACGATCCAAATACGATCCCAAACGCGAAAGATTTTCGGTTTGGGATTGTTGTTTCTGATTGGAATTTGGATATAACAGAAAATCTTTTAACCGGTGCCCTGCATACCCTGCACCAGCATGGGGCGATTGAAGATCATATAAAAATTCTCAGGGTACCGGGAAGTTTTGAATTGATTTTTGGTTGTAAAAAATTACTGGAAACTAAAAAGTTTGATGCCCTGATCGCCATTGGAAACGTTATCCAGGGAGAGACAAGGCATTTCGATTTTGTTTGTGAAGGAGTTACACAAGGGATAAAAGATCTCAACCTGCAGTATGAGACGCCCACCCTGTTTTGTGTGCTGACAGACAAAAACAAACAACAATCCATTGACCGTTCAGGAGGAAAGCACGGAAATAAGGGTATAGAATGCGCAGTAGCTGCAATCAAAATGGCCGCCATCAAAAATTTATCTCTCTGATCAAGAACTTTTTCTTCTTGATAAAGCATTAATAATCAGTACAATTACTTTTTTTAACAAAACTTTATTGGATTAACCCCGGCCAATATGTATATTTGTATTTGCTGTAATTTTTTGTCATGCTCGGAAGTTTCTTTAAAACCAACTCTCATTATGTTTATGATTATAAACCCCGGTATTATGATCCGAGAAAGGAACGTCTTGAGCAAATGAAAAAGAATGCCGAAGAACAGGAATCCGGCGAACAAACACCAAAACTTACCATTAGCAAAGATACCCTTCGAAAAGACTGGGCCAGGCATAAAAAAAGTGACGCGGATAGAAAATCGGCTATCCGGCTGGCCATTATTATTGCCATACTGGTCGCTATTTTCGCTTATTTTCTTGAAATATATAAACTTTTTTGATTTTGGATATTATTCAGCTGCTTCCTGATAATGTGGCAAATCAAATTGCGGCAGGTGAGGTTGTACAAAGGCCTGCTTCCGTGGTAAAAGAATTGCTGGAAAACTCCGTTGACGCTGAGGCAAGTTCGATCACACTCATTTTAAAAGAAGCCGGACGGTCAATGATACAGGTAATAGACAATGGCCTTGGTATGAGTTCTACAGACTGCAGACTGGCTTTTGAACGGCATGCAACTTCGAAGATCAGGATCGCCGAAGATCTTTTTAATTTACATACCAATGGATTTCGCGGGGAAGCCCTGGCCTCGATTGCCGCCATTTCACATGTAAGTATAAAGACAAAACAAGGAGATCAGGAATTGGGAACGCAACTGCTCATTCAGGGAGGCAGGGTGATCTCGCAGGAGCCGGTTCATACAGCAACCGGGTCAAACATTGAAGTAAAAAATCTGTTTTACAATATTCCGGCACGCCGAAATTTTTTAAAGTCAAATGCCATTGAAACCCGCCATATTATCGATGCGTTTCAAAGAATCGCCCTGACTTACCCAAAGATTGCATTCGTGCTGATCCACAATGACAACGAAATTTACAACCTGAAATCGGCTAACCTCAAACAGCGTCTCGTACACCTTTTCGGTAAAGGCATTGACGAAAAACTGGTTCCCATTCAGGAAAATACAGAAATTTTAAAGGTAAGCGGCTTTGTTACCAAGCCCAATTTTGCAAAAAAAAACAGAGGGGAACAATTCATTTTCGTAAATGACAGGTACATCAAAAATCAGTACCTGGATCATGCTGTTCATGCCGCTTATGAAAATCTGATTCCTTCAAACTACCATCCCTCCTATTTTCTTTACCTTCAGGTGCCACCTAAAAGTATAGATGTCAATATCCACCCAACAAAAACGGAAGTAAAATTTGACAATGAAAAGGATCTGTACGCCATTTTAAGGGCTGCGGTAAAACACAGCCTGGGTCAGTACAATGCTGGTCCTTTACTTGATTTCAACAGGGATCCCAACCTGGACGTACCTTATCAGTACAGACATAAGGAAATTGCCAGTCCGGCAATTACAGTTGACCCGGATTTCAATCCCTTCATCAACAGCACATTTCCACCCGTAAAATTTCAAAAAAAAGAAAGCGGGAACTGGGAATCACTGTATGTAGAATCAAAGAATGAAAAGGAAAGTGCTGCTATCAGGAATATCGATTTTGAATTTGAAACTGTTCCCTCAAAATTATTTGATGACAAAGAGCCCGTTCATTTCAGTACCTATCAGTTACATAATAAATACATACTCGGGGCGATAAAGTCGGGTTTGGTCATCATCGACCAAAATGCAGCCCACCAGCGGATCCTGTATGAAGAATATCTGACCAAGATTACTTTAGAAGGTATCGGAAGCCAGAAATTACTTTTTCCAAAAGTGATCCACCTCCTGGAAAATGAAGTTCCTTTTGTTCGTGAGATACAATCAGACCTTGAAAGTATCGGTTTTCATTTCGAAATAAAAGACAACAACCAGCTCTTTATCTTATCCATGCCCAATAATATACCTTTTGAGAGAATCAATGAACTCTTTGAAACCCTGATAGACAATTTGCAAAGCAACAAACCAAACGACAGTTACAGCCAGATAGATACCGTTGCAAAAAGTATGGCCAGGTCCATGGCAATAAAAAATGGTGTAAAACTTTCAAATAAAGAACAGGAAGAAGTCCTAAATAAATTATTTTTGTGCAAGGAACCTAACTATTCGCCAAGCGGTAAAAAAATATTTATCACAATTACATCGGATTTTATTCAGGAAAAATTCGATTCTTAATTAAAATCCATGGGAAGAATAACCGAAGCTGTAAAGCATATAATTATAATAAATGTAATCCTTTTTGCAGCGGGCCCTCTGATGGGCCTGAATTTGCAGGAATGGCTTGCGCTCTATTTTCCGAAAAATGAACACTTCGGGATCTGGCAATTTGTCAGCCATATGTTTATGCACGGCGGATTTGCACATATACTTTTTAATATGTATGCGCTCTGGGCTTTTGGGACACCGCTTGAACAAATGTGGGGAAGGAACAAATTCCTTTTCTTCTATTTCTCGGCTGGTATTGGTGCCGGGCTGATCTATACTGCGGTTAATTACTACCAGTTCAACAGCACTTACCAGGATCTCATTCAACTTGGCATGAATGCGGAAAGTATTCAGCAAATTTTAAATACCGGGCAGTATAACTCCGAGATCCTTACGGCCATACCCGAAAAAAAAATATCGGAATTTTTTCAGATCTACCATACTCCTGCTGTGGGAGCCTCGGGGGCAATATATGGGGTACTCGTTGCCTTTGGAATGTCATACCCCAACGCCAAACTGGCCCTGATCTTTTTTCCGGTGCCCATTGCGGCAAAATACTTCATTCCGGTTCTGATTGCGATAGACCTGTTTTCAGGTGTCACGGGATTTTCCCTATTTGGTGGAGGAATTGCTCATTTTGCCCATGTGGGTGGTGCTGTTATCGGTTTTATCATCATGCAATACTGGAAAAAACACCAGTTTAACCGCTGGAACTAGTTTAAAAGTTTAATCAATTTCAGTCTGTGGGTTTACAAGTAAAAAATATTCAGCAGCAGTTTTTAAATGCCAATGTGGTATACCGGATTATGTATATCACACTTGCCATTTTTTTAATTTCCCTGGTATTTAATACGTTTTCCTTTTTTCTGAACAAGCCATCCAATTTTATATTGGATTGGTTTGCCCTGGGCCCTGATTTTGGCAGTTTATTGCACAAACCCTGGACCCTCATTACTTATGGATTTTTACATGATGGCTTTTTGCACATTCTCTTCAACCTGGTGATGCTGTATTATTTCGGAACCTTATTTTTAGATTATTTTACTGAAAAGCAATTTTTGTATTATTACTTTGCAGGCATCGTATTTGGCGGACTCATTTTTCAGTTGAGTTACAATTTTCTTCCGGCACTCAAATCTTCCAGTTCCCTGCTTGTTGGGGCTTCTGCAGGGGTAATGAGCATTCTGGCCGGATTGACCACCCTCATTCCGAATTATGCCCTGCGGTTTCAGTTTATTGGCTTTGTAAAACTTAAATATCTTCTTTTCTTCGTTCTTATACTGGATCTGCTTCAGATGCCCATGGGAAATGCAGGAGGACACCTGGCCCATCTGGGTGGAGCTCTTACCGGCCTTCTTATCACCCTGAACTTTGTTAATAATGGGATCTCAGCACCAAAAAATGGAGTACAAAGAAAAAAAGTAAAAAGTAAAAACCTGAGAACTGTTCACAAAAAAGAGAACCCGTCCAGATTTGTAGCTCAAATTAAAAATGAGGAACAAAAGAAAATTGATGTAATTTTGGATAAGATCAGCAAATCGGGTTATGACGCGCTTAGCAGTGAAGAAAAGCAGTTCTTATTCGATACGGGTAAAAAATAATTGTGCATGAAGGATCTGTCACTTTTCAATAAGATCGTATTTTTTTTCAACAATGTATGCGCACTTTTGTTCATTGCTTCTTTTGCCATACCCTATATCGCGCCAAAGACTTTTCCACTTATAGCTATCATCAGTCTGCTTGTGCCATTTTTGCTGAGTGCCCACCTGGTTTTTATTTTGTACTGGATCCTTGTCGGATTTAAAAAACAAGTCTTTCTTTCCGTCTTTTGTATTTTATTATCTATCATCTTTTCGGCATTTCCTTATGAGTTCAATAAAAAAGTTATTTCCAGCAATGACGAATTGTCCCTGATGACCTATAATGTTCACTTATTCAATAAGTACAACTGGATCAATAAAGACAATATAGCCACAAATATTATAGATTTTATACACAAAAATGATCCGGATATTCTGGTACTTCAGGAATACAGTCCCAGTGCCAGAGTGCGGTTTAATTATCCCTATAAAGCAGTTGTGCTCAAGGGCGAAAAGATCAATTTCGGGCAGGCGATCTATTCTAAGCACAAGATCATCTCAAAAGGGTCGGTCGATTTTGAAAATTCATCCAACAATGCCATTTATGTGGATATATTGAGAAACAAGGACACCATACGAATTTACAATATACATCTCGAATCTCTGAGATTAGGCAATAATCAGGAATTGCTGATGGAGGAAGAATCAGAAAAAATAATCAGAAGACTGACAAAGGCATTTGTAAAACAACAGGGCCAGGTCGAAAAATTTCTGTTGCATAAAGCACAGTTTAAAGGCAAGACCATTATTTGCGGTGATCTTAACAATACAGCCTATTCCTGGGCCTACCATCAGATCAAAAATCAAATGAACGATACTTTTATTGAAGCAGGCACGGGCTTTGGAAAAACCTTTGATCTGAGAAAATACCCGCTTCGGATAGATTTTATTTTGGTGGATAAATCACTGGAAGTAAATGAACATCAGAATTTTACAGAGACCTATTCCGATCATTTCCCCGTGATGGCACGAATCGGACTTTAACATCCAAACTTACTTTATACAACTACTTTTATTCAAAGGCACGGTTTACTACAGCTTTAAATTTGTATTTTTGCCACCTCAAAGAATCTGAAGCAGTGAATAATAAAAAAGTAGCATTTTATACCCTGGGATGTAAACTGAACTTTTCGGAGACCTCAACCATCTCAAGAAGTTTTCAGGCACAGGGTTTTGAAAAAGTTGACTTCGAAGAAAAGGCGGATATCTATGTTATCAATACCTGTTCTGTTACTGACAATGCCGATAAACGATTTAAGACGATCGTTCGCAGCGCAATGCTGCAGAACGAAAATGCATTTATTATTGCAGTAGGCTGTTATGCACAATTAAAACCTGAGGAGCTTGCCAGGGTGGATGGAGTTGACCTGGTCCTGGGCGCTACAGAAAAATTTAAAGTTACCGACTATTTAAATGATCTGTCTAAAAATTCCATCGGGGAAGTACATTCCTGTGAGATACAGGAAGCCAACATTTTTGAAGGTTCCTATTCCATTGGCGACAGAACCCGTGCATTTTTAAAGGTACAGGATGGCTGCGATTACAAGTGCACTTATTGTACCATACCCTTGGCCCGGGGTATTTCGCGCAGCGATTCACTGGGAAATGTGTTGTTAAATGCCGGTGAAATAGCAGAAAAAGGTATAAAGGAAATCGTCCTGACCGGCGTAAACATTGGTGATTATGGCAAAGGTGAATTTGGAAATAAAAAACATGAACACACTTTTTTAGACCTGATCAAAGCCCTTGACGAAGTGAGCGGTATCGCCAGATTCAGAATTTCCTCCATCGAACCGAATCTCTTAAAAAATGAAACCATTGATTTTGTGGCTTCCTCAAAAAAATTTGTGCCCCATTTTCATATTCCCCTGCAAAGCGGTAGTGATACCCTGCTAAAATTGATGAAAAGAAGGTACGCCAGGGAGATTTACACGAACAGGGTTGAACAGATCAAAAGCATGATGCCTGATGCCTGTATCGGTGTGGATGTGATCGTGGGCTTTCCGGGAGAAACCGATGAGCACTTTCTGGAAACCTATCATTATCTCAATGAATTGCCCATTTCATACCTGCATGTCTTTACGTATTCAGAAAGACCCAATACCGAAGCGATCGACTTGCCGGATTCGGTTCCCATGAAGATCAGAAACAAGCGCAGTAAAATGCTGAGAGGCCTGTCGGTTAAAAAACGCAGGGCATTTTATGAAAGTCAGATCGGCAAAGAATTGACCGTGCTTCTTGAAGGAGAAAACAAGAATGGTCTAATGTACGGATTTACAGAAAATTATGTTAAAGTTCAGACCGCTTATGATCCCCTTCTCGTCAACACGACTCATCGTGTTATCCTTACCGGTATAGACGAAAATGGACATGTCGGGATCGATTTTCTCTCTGAGATCCAGGTTGGTTAATTTGCGTAATAATTATATAAAATGGATCAGACCGCTGAAAAGCTCAATGTTTACTTTATACCCGGCCTTGGTACTGATCGTTCCATTTTTGAGTATCTGAACCTGCCTGATACGAATTTTAATATACATTTTCTGGAGTGGATCATCCCGGAAAACAGTCTGGAATCACTTCAAAGTTATGCCCACCGCATGTCGGAACAGATCAGGGAAGATCATTTCGTCCTGATTGGCATATCTTTTGGTGGTGTAATTGCTCAGGAAATTGCCAAGATCAGAGTGGTAAAAAAAGTGATCATCATTTCAAGTATAAAATCAAAGCACGAATTGCCGAGAAGACTCAGGCTGGTCAAGTTCCTGAAAATCTACCAGTTATCACCTGTTATTGGTAAGCTGAATTTTGAAAAGTTACAATTTTCAGGTGTTGGTAAGTTGTTAAAAAGAAAGCTGTATCTGTACCAGAAATACATGTCGGTAAAAGATAAATTGTACTTACTTTGGGCAACAAAAAATATGCTGTGTTGGGATCAGTCAATGGCTGATTCAAATCTTGTGCATATACATGGCACAAATGATCAGGTGTTCCCAAAGAAATATTTACAAAATATTATCAGTATCGAGGGCGGAACACATACCATGATCCTTACAAAAGCAAATACAATTAGCAACCTTTTAAATTCTATTTTGTTAAATAATGACCATAAAAACAACACTGATTGCTGATATACTTTTACTGGAACCCAAAGTGTACTATGATGAAAGGGGCTATTTTATGGAGAGTTTCAATGAAAGAGAATTTGAAGCCCTGCAAAAGGTCAAGTTTGTTCAGGACAACGAGTCTATGTCTAAAAAAGGTGTTCTCAGAGGTCTTCATTTTCAAAGGCCGCCGCATGCACAGGCAAAACTGGTGCGGGTGATCTGCGGAAGTGTATTCGATGTGGCTGTAGATCTGAGGTTATCTTCCCCAACATACGGAAACTATTTTGGCCATGTTTTGAGTGATACAAACAAACTGCAGTTATATATTCCGGCAGGATTCGCCCATGGCTTTTTAAGTCTGGAAGACAATACCATAGTTAACTATAAATGCTCTGATTACTATTATAAAGATGCTGAAGATTCAATACTCTGGAATGATAAACAATTGGGAATTGATTGGGCAGTGACAAACCCTGTTTTGGCTCTTAAAGATCAAAATGCCCAAAAGTTTTCAGCTTTTAAGAGTCCGTTTAAATAAAAAATATTGAATATGAAAAATACAGCCCGAAACCTGAGCCTGATCGGTATACTCATCATCGCAACTTTCTTTATCACTGCAAAAATCTCAGGAGATAAAGACAATATACAAAAAAGTACCGGTTTGTATTATGAGGTCAAAGCCCTTAAAATACCTGAAAATCTTTCCTTTGCAGGCGAAAAGGTACCCTTGAATGAACCTGATGTTCGCGAAAGGATAGACCGTGAATTACTGGTCAATGTGTATTGGCAGTCCAATACCCTGCTGAATATAAAACGGGCGCATAAATTTTTTCCTGTTATAGAGCCCATACTTAAAAAATACGGGATACCCGATGATTTTAAATACCTTGCGGTAATTGAAAGCGGTTTGTTAAATGTCACCTCTCCTTCCGGAGCAAAAGGATTTTGGCAGATCATGCCCGCTACGGCAAAAGAATACGGCCTGGAAGTTAATGAAAATGTCGATGAGCGGAACCACCTGGAAAAATCAACCGAGGCTGCCTGCAAGTATTTCCTGAAAGCATACGAGAAATTTGGCAGCTGGTCTCTTGTTGCAGGGTCTTACAATGCCGGAATGTCGGGGATCACCAAAGTGCAGGAAATTCAGAAATCAAATTCTTATTACGACCTCTATCTGAATACGGAAACTTCAAGGTATGTCCCCAGAATCGTGGCAACCAAAGAAATCATGACTAATCCCAAAAAATACGGTTTTTTGTATGACCAGGAAGATCTGTATACCCTGGCACCCGTTAAAAAAGTAGAAGTTGAAATAGAGTTGCCCAGTCTGGCCGATTTTTCCGCAGAGCATGGGGCCTCTTATAAAGACCTGAAGATATTGAATCCCTGGCTGATGGAACCAAAACTCAACAACAAATCGGGTAAAAAATACATAATTGATCTGCCAAAATAGGTAACTTATTCTAAGGTAAAGGTCTCAACAATTTCCCAGTTCGCATTGGCTGTCAGCACAGTTGAAAAGTAAAACACTTCCTCAGGCTGTTTTTTAGCAAGGTAATTTCCGCTATCCCATACCTTATTGTTGTTGGTATCGTAAATTACCCTTACCTTATATCGGCCGGGCATGATATTTTCGAACTGAATCTCCTCCTCGCGCAGCATATGCTTTGTTGCGCCAATGGCTCCCCGCTCAGTCATCAACTGAACTATGATGGGATAAGATTTGACATTTTTTAAAGTAATAAATACTGAACTATAATTAGACGGACGTTTGGTATTGAATTTCTGAACCAGGCTGTCATTAATGAAACCATATATGTCTGTATACGCTCCGGACAATAATTTAAGGCTGTAATTTGTATCAAATTCTTTGTTAAAATAAAATAACATATTCAATTTTGTCGGGTCTGTCTCCATGCTGTATTTTACCATTACAGAATCATTCTTAAACAAAGCTATTTTATTCGTATCTATCTGATAAATAGGATTATTGGTACCTAGTTTTAAAGTATCTCTTAACTCAAGACTACCCCGGGTTCCCGAAACCAGTTTAAGTGTGTCCACCTCTTTTTTCCTGAGCTTAATATATAATTGATTCGAGTATCCCTTGTTTGTCAGCTGAAACTGTATGCTATCCCTGTCATAATTGCTGAACCAATACTTGATCGTATCGGTTTTTATGTCAGGTGCATAATGTGACCTGAATTCTTTATTTATCTCTGACAGCACTTCAATTTTAAGGCTGTCTGCGTTTCCCTCATAGCCAAAATAAATCAGGCCTTTTGAAACCTCACTCGGTTTTACGGGCAATTTGAAGGCTTTATCCTCCGGAAATAAGACCAGCGGATAAGTCAGCTCGGTCGGCGTTGTAATAATGCCATCATAAAAAGCAATCTTGTCTTCTTTGGGATTGTATTTTAAGTTTTTGTTGTTGTCGTTCATGGCCAGCAAGGCATACTTCCCTTCTTTTATATTGCTGATCTCATAATTAACACTGTCCAGCATGGCCCCGACATAACCTGGCCTTTCATTAAAAACCACCGAATCCTTGAATTTCTCATCGTGTTTATAAAGCATGACTACGATGTTCTTATCAGGTTTTAATAGTAAAGCGTCTTTGATAGAACCCTTTATGCTCAATGAGTCGATGTAATCACCGGTTGAAACAACATACTTAAAATTTTCGAGCACATTGCCCTCTGTGTTGTCAATAACACTCTTTCCAAAATTGAAAGTATAGGTTGTATTTTCCTGAAGCGTATCCAATATCTTGATAGAGATATACTTGCTTGCAGTGCCCTGTGGTACTATGATGGGCTGGTATTTTAATGGAGGAGAGATCACCAGCTGGGTCGAGATGTCCTTTAATTTTATAAATTCATCAAAGTACAATCTAATTTCCTTCGCCTTAAAATTTACCGTTCCATAATCAGGCTCAGCCTTTACCATAATCGGTTTGTCCTCATCTTTCGGACCTCCTTCAGGTCTTCCTCTGCGTGCGCAACTGAGAATGGCTAAGAAAATAAGAAGAATCAGCAAAGTATTAATTCGCATATCCATTTTTTTACAAATTAACATATAATTTGCCTAATTATACAAGTCTGACAATTCGTAAAACAAAAGTTGGGGATAAAAAATTTGTCTAACCGGTATAGGCCATGGCTGCAACACTGATTTTTATCCCGGGTATTTGATACAATGCCTGGCAGCAGGCCTCTATGGTTGCTCCGCTGGTTATCACATCATCTAAAAGCAGGATATGTTTATCCTTTAAAGCAGACGGATCTTCAACCGCGTAGATACCATCTGAAATCATTCTGTGAATCCGGTCTTTTTTAGTTTGTGATTCTTTAAAGACCTTTCTGATCAATACGTTTTCAATGAACGGCACGCCAAGGGTTGTTGAAATGCACCTGCCAAATTCACTGACCTGATTATAACCCCGCTGCCTTTCTTTTTTCGGGTGCAGGGGAACCGGTATTATTGCTTCAATTTCTTTAAACCTGTCAGACTGTTTTATAATTTCTCCCAGCCAGTTTCCAAGAAAAGTGCCCACCTCTACCCTGCCCTTGTACTTTAACTGATGCAACAGCTTTTGTGAAGAATTTCCTACCTGATAATGCAGAAGTGCAGTAGCTTCCTCAAGCAGAATACGACCAAAAAAATTCTTTTCAATCTGATTTTCCGGTTCCGAGGTAAAAAAAGTCAGGGGTAAGGCTGCCCTGCAGCCGATACATACGGTTTTTTCTCCGTAACCAAGGGTATTTTCGCAAATAACACAGGTTTCAGGGAAGAATAACTGAATAATATCACTAAATTTGCAGCGCATATAACTGTTAATCAAATAATTTAGTTCTGGTAAACAAAATATTTCACCTTTTGCACAATAAATTAAAATATTGACGTTATATAAGTTACGATTAATTAAAAAATGTAAACATTATGGAAGAAAAAACTTCAAACAAAAACAACAGAATTTTACTGATTGCTTTAACTGCATTATTATTTCTGCTGATCGGTTACACGTTTTACATGTCTAAGGACCATAAGGAAGCGGTAAAATACCTTCAGGATGAAAAAGAGCAGATTATTGCGAATTTAACTGCAATGGAAGAAAAATATGACATCGCCATTGCAAAGAACACTTCATTGACTGATTCTTTAACAAATGAAAAAGCAAAAATTGTTGCTTTGAAAGACTCTGTTATGAATGTTTCACAGGCCAATGCCGCCGTTTTAAGGAGGTATAAAAACCAGATCGCTGGTTTAGAAGCGATCAATGCCAGACTGCTGGACGAAGTAGATTCATTAAAAATGGTTTCAAACGTGTTAATTGATGAAAAAGATAGTCTTTCAGGTCAATTACAGATTCAGACCACTACCAATGAAGAACTGACTACCGCAAATAAGGATCTTGCGAGAAAAGTGGAGATCGGAAGTGCCTTGAACATCAAGGAAGTCAATGTAACCGCTTTGAATAAGCGTTCGAATGGTAAATATGCCGAAACTACAAAAGCTCAGAAAACAGACGCCATCAAAATTCAGTTCAGATTGATGGAAAATGAGATCGCCACTCCTGGCGACAAACAGGCTTATGTTGTGCTGCAAAAACCAAATGGCAGTGTAGTGAACGCGAAAGGAACCGTGACCATTAAAGATGGTACCGAAGTTAAATATACTGATGAAACAACGATCAATTATGCCAATGCCGAACTGGATGTTGTTATGCTTGTGGAAAATACAGGTTCTCAGTTTGAAAAAGGTACCTATCCTATCAAAGTATATGTAGAAGGCAAACTGGCAGGTGTTTCAAAACTCGTTTTGACTGATTCCTTCCTGGGTTTGTAAGATAAATTAATGTTAAGCTAATAAAAAAGACTGTTTCGGCAGTCTTTTTTATTTTCTATGGTGTGTATTTTAATTATTTTTGCCGCATGAAAAACAATGAAGAAAAATTTAAAAAGGTAATATCCCATGCCAAAGAGTATGGATTCATCTTTCAGTCCAGTGAAATTTATGATGGTCTTAGTGCTGTTTATGATTACGGCCAGAATGGTGTTGAATTAAAAAATAACATCCGCAATTACTGGTGGAAGGCCATGGTACAGATGAATGAAAATATAGTAGGCCTCGATGCAGCTATATTTATGCATCCCGACCACCTGGAAGGCATCCGGACATGTAGATGCTTTTAATGACCCCCTGATCGACAACAAAGACTCCAAAAAAAGGTACCGGGCCGATGTGCTTATTGAGGAATATGCAGAAAAACTCAATCAAAAGGCGCAAAAGGAAATCGAAAAGGCCTCAGCGAGATTTGGTGATTCTTTTAATGAACAGCAGTTCATTACCACCAATCCAAAAGTTGCGGAATACCTCTCTAAAAAAGAAGAAATATTAAAAAGGATGGCACGTTCTCTCGAAAAAGAAGATCTTGCCGATGTAAAAGCCCTTATAGAAGAACTGGAAATTAGCTGCCCTGTTTCCGGGTCCAGAAACTGGACTGATGTAAAACAATTCAACCTGATGTTCGGAACAAAACTGGGTGCTTCAGCTGACAGCGCCATGGACCTTTACCTCAGGCCCGAGACGGCTCAGGGTATTTTTGTGAACTTCTTAAATGTGCAAAAATCCGGACGCATGAAGATCCCTTTTGGGATTGCACAAACCGGTAAAGCCTTTAGAAATGAGATCGTAGCAAGACAATTTATATTCAGAATGCGCGAATTTGAACAAATGGAAATGCAATTCTTTGTCAGACCCGGAGAAGAATTAAAATGGTACGAAGAATGGAAAATAAAGCGTTTGAACTGGCATTTGTCATTAGGACTAAGCAGAAAATGTTACCGTTTTCATGACCACGAAAAACTTGCGCATTACGCCAATGCGGCCGCGGATATTGAATTTGAATTTCCGTTCGGATTTAAAGAACTGGAAGGCATACATTCCAGAACCGATTTTGACCTGAAAGCACATGAACAGTATTCGGGTAAAAAATTGCAGTTCTTCGACCCGGAGCTCAATGAAAGTTATGTGCCTTTTGTTATTGAAACATCAATCGGACTCGACAGAATGTTTCTGGCCATATTTTCAGAATCCCTGCACGATGAAATCTTAGAAGATGGTTCAGAACGCACTGTGTTAAAACTTCCGGCGGTATTGGCTCCTATGAAAGCTGCAATCCTGCCTTTGGTCAAAAAAGATGGATTACCCGAAATCGCGAGAGAAATTATGGATAAGCTAAAATTTGATTTTATGGTAACCTATGATGAAAAAGATGCGATCGGAAGAAGGTACAGAAGACAGGATGCCGCAGGTACACCTTTTTGTATTACCGTGGACCACCAGACACTTTCTGACCAAACTGTAACATTGAGATACCGCGACTCCATGAAACAGGACAGGGTGGAAATAAATGAACTGTCATCCATTATATCAAAAGAAGTCTCCATAAACGACTGGTTAAAAAAAATGTAAAGGATTTATATAAGAATCTATAAAAAAATGACAGGTGCACACCTGTCATTTTTTTTTGTCCAAACAAAAGTTTAAATTCCCTGCCAAATTTTAATTTTTCGCAATATGAAATTTATTTATTGCCTGCTGTTTACCCTGCTTATTTTCAATTCTGTAAGCGGGCAAACGAAGTCAAGTACATTTATTGAAAGTATTTTAGCCCAGAATGCCAATATCCTGAACAAAGATGTCCTGCAACATCCTGCAAAATATAAATTACAGATCGTTTATACACAAATAGAAAGGGACCGGAATAACCATCCAAAATTTACAACTTATAGTTACAGAACCGATTTGAATGAATATTTCTATCCGGCAAGTACGGTTAAAATATACGCGGCCGCACTGGCTCTGGAAAAGATCAACAGACTCGGTATCAAAGACCTGGATTTTAAGGATATCATGCTGACTGACAGCTCCTACGCCGGACAAACCGCGGTTAAATACGATTCTACAGCTGAAAATTTAAAGCCTTCTATTGCGCATTACATAAAGAAAGTTCTGGTTACAAGTGACAATGATGGTCACAACAGATTGTATGAGTTTATGGGGCAGAAAGATTTTAATGAACTATTGAAATCCAGGGGATATGCAAATACCAGAATAACACACCGCCTGTCTGTACCCCTGTCAACCGAGCAAAACAAGCATACGAATGCCATCCGTTTTTATGACAGGCAGACTCAAGCACTGCTCTATGAGCAAGGACCGGCTTACAATACCAGGGACTATACTTTTAAAGGCAGTATTCCGCTTGGGAAGGGATATGCAAAAGGGGAAGAAATAATAAATAAACCCATGGAATTCAATGAAAAAAATTTCAGTTCTCTGGAAGACCTGCACCACATCATTTTATCTCTTATGTTCGCAGAAAAATATACTAAGGTAAAGTCCATGGACCTTTCAGACACGGATTACAAGTTCATACGGCAATACATGTCACAACTGCCAAGAGAAACCCTGTATCCCGATTATCATGTGCTTCCCGATAATTATTGCAAATTTTTCCTTTACGGAGACAAGGGCAAAGAAAGAATTCCTGAGCATATCCGGATCTTCAACAAAATAGGCAATGCTTATGGCTTTACGATTGATAATGCTTATATCGTTGATTTTGAAAAAAAGGTTGAATTTGCACTTTCTGCGGTAATTTATACCAACGAGAACGAAATCCTGAATGACGGAATTTATGAATACGAAAAGACTGCCATGCCCTTCCTGGGAAGTTTAGGAAGCATATTTTATCAGTATGAGCTCAACAGAAAAAAGAAGCATCTGCCCGATCTATCTGCCTTTGAATTTATCTATGACAAAAAATAATATGCGCTCAGTTGGTGATTATTTGGTATCCGGATCCAGGTAATCGGGAATTCCATCTCCATCCCTGTCGTCATCGTCAAAATTACCATTTCGGTTATAATCTTCATTTTTGGTCTTCTTGCCATCACCATCATCGTCGTCATCGAGGTAGTTTGGTATTCCATCCTTATCCGTATCGTCATTTCGAGGATTACCATCTTCATTCAGATCTTCTTTTTTGGTTGATACAAAGTCACCATCATCGTCTATATCAACATAATCCGGGATATCGTCATTATCAGTATCATCATTAAAAACATCACCATCTCCATCGATGTCCTCCAGGTTATTGATGACGCCGTCATTATCTGCATCAGCCCTCACAACAGCTCCCAGTTCTATATAAAAATAAATAGGTGCGTTCTCTGGTATGGCACCTGAGCCATTTTCGCCGTATGCCAGACCAGAAGGAATAAAAATTATCCCTGTGCCCGTATCTTTATATCCAAAAGATTCATCGGGGTAAATAATCCTTGTTCCGCCGCTGTAATGAGGTATTCCGTAACGCCAGCCGGGAATCAGGTTTGGCAGATGAAACCAGGAGTTTCGGCCGGTATAACTTAAATTTTCATCAAATTTTATACTGTCCAGGGTAAATCCCGAATACAGGATATGAACTGAATCATTTTTCGTAGGATTTTCTCCAACACCTTGCCTGTCTTTATAATAGTATAATTTATAATCAACCTCATCATAGGTGATATTTTCGGTTACAACCTGATTGTAAAGTGGGGTTTCTCCATTCATAATGGTATCGACCCTTTTGTTTTCGTTGAGATAATGGGTTTGTAAAAAATCCACCAGCAAGGCATCATCTATGATGGCCTGTTCTTCCGGATCATGTTTGTCATCGTCGTCGTCATCGTCGTCACAAGAATACATTGTAACTGTAATCAACATCAGCAAGAGAAGCAATTCTTTCAGTTTCATTTTAAACTTTTTTTTGTGATTTCAATATAAATATATCATGAACATCAACTCAAATTTACCATTCGGTATAACAAATTTAAACATAATTTATTTTACGTATCCTTAAACTCAATGGTGTTACCTCAAGGTATTCATCATCCTTTATATATTCAAGGCATTCTTCCAGGGAGAAATCAATTTTTGGAGCTATTTTAACGCTGTCATCCGTTCCAGAGGCACGAACATTTGTCAGTTTTTTACCTTTGATCAAATTCACTGCCATATCCTCCTGACGTGTATTTTCACCCACTACCTGACCCTTGTATATTTCCTGGTTCGGATCGATAAAGAATTTTCCTCGGTCCTGTAGCCTGTCAATCGCATAAGCTGTCGCTTTTCCCATTTCTGAAGAAATAATGGATCCGTTGATCACTTCATTAAATTCACCTTTGAAAGCGTCATAGCCTCTTAATCTGTGGTGTATGATAGCCTCTCCCTGGGTTGCTGTCAGAATCCTGTTTCTTATGCCGATCAGGCCTCTTGAAGGGATGTCAAACTCAAGATGTTGCAGGTCGCCTTTCGGTTCCATGACCAAAAGATCCCCTTTTCTGATGGTTACGAGGTTGATTGCCTTACTTGAAGAGCTTTCAGGCACATCGATTACCAATATTTCATACGGTTCACTTTTAACCCCATCAATATTTTTAAAGATCACTTTTGGCCTGCCCACCTGTAGTTCATAGCCTTCGCGACGCATGGTTTCTATCAGAATAGATAAATGCAGGATACCACGTCCGTAAACATTGAATTTATCTTCACTGTCGGTTTCCTCAACTTTTAAAGCCAGATTCTTTTCAGTTTCCTTGAATAATCTGTCACGTAAATGTCTTGAGGTTACAAATTTTCCTTCTTTACCGAAAAATGGCGAATTATTTATAGTGAACAACATGCTCATGGTTGGCTCATCGATCTCAATTCTTGGCAGTGCTTCCGGGTTCTCCAGATCGGCTATGGTATCGCCAATCTCAAAATTATCTATTCCCGTAATTGCACATATATCACCACTTCTAACCTTAGCTACTTTAGCGCGGCCCAGACCTTCAAAAGTGTGCAACTCCTTAATACGAACTTTTCGTGCAGAACCGTCAGATTTGCATATCATGTAATCTTTACCCTCTTCCAGATTCCCCCTGAAAACCCTGCCAATGGCTATCCTTCCTGTAAAAGAAGAATAATCAAGCGAGGTGATCTGCATTTGAGGGCTACCTTCCCGGTAAGGTGCTTCAGGAATGTTTTTTATAATTGCATTCAGCAATGGAAGTATGTTGTTTGTCGGTTTCTGCCAGTCATCGCTCATCCAGCCATTTTTTGCTGAACCGTAAACCGTAACGAAATTGAGTTGTTCCTCTGTTGCATCCAGTGCGAACATCAGGTCAAAAACTTTTTCATGCACCAGATCCGGAGTACAGTTTTCTTTATCTACTTTGTTCACAACCAGTATAGGCAATAAACCGAGTTCCAGTGCCTTGCTCAAAACAAAACGGGTCTGTGGCATCGGCCCTTCAAAAGCATCAACCAGCAAAAGTACCCCATCAGCCATTTTTAAAACGCGTTCTACTTCACCTCCAAAATCGGCGTGACCGGGGGTGTCGATTACATTGATCTTTATTCCATTGTAGATTATGGATACATTTTTAGACAGGATGGTTATGCCCCTTTCTCTTTCAAGGTCATTGCTGTCGAGCAGCAATTCCGTTCTTACTTTTCGGTCATCAAGTATCTTGGCCTGATCGATTATTTTATCCACCAGGGTGGTTTTACCGTGGTCAACGTGGGCTATAATGGCAATATTTCTTATTGATTGCATCTGATTTTTTTGATTTGCAAAAGTAAGGCATTTAAACCGATTTCAGTTAGCTTTGTTTGGAATTGTGAAAGTTTTATGAGACAGCAGGGTTTTTAAATTAAAGTAGTGTATATCAATTATTTACTTATTATTTCTTTGTGAAAAACCCCATTTTTTTCAAAAATCGTATCTTGATTCCATGTAATTATCACCGGATGTACGAAGATTATGGTATTATTTGGATAACAAAAGGTATCAGGCAAGATCATAAGCATCTTTCCCTGACCTGAGTTCGAAAACGGTTATCTCCGGAGCTATACCTACCCTGCCGGGGAAACCTATAAAGCCAAATCCCCGGTTCACATACAGCAATTGTCCGGATTCTTCATAAAGACCTGCCCATTGCGGATAAACATACTCAGCCGGACTCCATTTAAAGCCCGGAATGTCTACTCCAAACTGCATACCGTGGGTATGACCGGCGAGGGTAAGATCAAAATGCGTCGGGTGCAAAATTACTTTCTGACTCCAGTGGTAAGGATCATGCGACATTAAAATCTTAAATGGAACATCCTCAGCCCCTGCTACTGCTTTGTCGATATCTCCGTTTTGCGGAAAGGGTACCTTACCCCAATTCTCTACCCCTACAATGCTGATCCGCTCTCCTTCTTTTTCAAGGATCACATTTTCATTCATCAACAAATTGAAGTTCATTTCTTTGTGATACTGCCTTAACAGATCGCGGTTTTCAAGTTTTTCTTCTTCCCTGTCCCATTTTTTATAATCCCCGTAGTCATGATTACCAAGAACCGAATAAACCCCAATCTTTGAATTCAATTTTTTAAACTCCCCGATAAAGGGTTCTATTTCTCTCGCATCAAAATTGACCAGGTCGCCGGTAAACAAAATAATATCCGGCTTTTGTTGGTTTATCAGTGCCACGCCGTGGCGTATGGCTTCTATATCATCAAAACTCCCTGAGTGTATATCCGAGATCTGAGCTATTCTGAAGCCGTCAAATGCCTTAGGCAAATTGGATAAAGTCAGCGGAATTTGTCTGACCCTGAAATCATATTTACCCTTTGTTATGCCATAAAGCATGGAAGTGAAGGGAATTGAGGCAACAAAAAGTCCGGATTGACGGATAAAACCCCGTCTGCTTGAAAACCCAACCCGATGACCGGGCCCGGATACAATTTTTCTGACCGCTTTAAATCCGACAACCAAAACCCGCCAGGTGTCTTCAACAAGAAAAAACAGGACCAGAATGAGTTTGAAGACTATAAAAGCCCAGAAAAAACCGATAAATAAATTTCTGATCCAGTCCGCTTGAAGCGGGTTGTTATTAAAATTACTTACTAAAAAATAATAACCTATATAACTGAAAGCCGCAAAGACATAATAGGCGGCTTCCATAATTTTCTTATAACGGAATTTTTTTAGGGTGCCCCTATGGGCATACAAAATATAAACATCCATTGCCAGGAGTATACTCGTAAGCAATGGAATATTCGGATCAATATGTTTTGTCGACAATCTTTATACTAATTTTCTGCGTTTTCTTTCTTTGGTGATCAAATCGAGTTCCCTTGTTGTCTGCCCGGCCACAGAAGTGTTCTCTTCGGCTCTCCTCAACAGGTAGGGCATCACATCTTTTACAGGACCGAATGGCAAATATTTTGCAACATTATACCCTTCCTTACCCAGATTATAACTGATATTATCACTCATGCCGTACAATTGTCCAAACCATACCCGGGGATCCTTTTTTTCTATGTTCCTCTCTTTCATCATCTCCATCAGCAAATAGGAACTTTCCTCATTGTGTGTACCGCAAAATATGGCCATGTCCTCAATGTGGTCAAACATATACCGCTGAACCGTATCAAAATTTTTATCAGTGGCATCTTTGTCCTTGCAGATCGGGTCAGGATAACCCATTTGCTGGGCTCTTTCCCTTTCCTTTTCCATATATGCACCCCTTACAAGTTTCATGCCAATTTTAAATTTTCCTTTTCTCGCTCTTTCATGCAGACCCTTTAAATAATCCAGACGGTCCCAAAGATAAAGCTGTAAAGTACTGTAAATGATCACTTTTTCCTTATTGTATTTTGCCATAAGCCCTTCCAGCAGGTCGTCAACAGCCGGCTGCATCCATGACTCCTCAGCGTCTATAAGCAAAGGAACATCGTAGTCAAAAGCAGTTTTAGCTATTTTTTCATACCTCTCTTCCACTTTTTTCCATTCCTTTTTTTCCTCATCCGTCAGGGGCAGCTTCTCAGAAACCTTTTGGTACAGTTCCAATCTGCCAAATCCGGTCGGTTTAAAGACGCCAAAAGGCATGGCCTTATTATCTTTGGCATATTTAAGGATCTCGAGAATTTTCTTCAGGGCAAAATCAAACTGACTCTCAATTTCCTTGCCTTCCACGGAATAATCCAGCACGGAATACACATTTTTTTTATACATTTTGGCTATGATCGGCAAACAGTCATCTTCATTGATCCCTCCGCAGAAATGATCAAAAACGGTTGCCCTGATCAGGCCTTCCACAGGCAAATGCGCATTCAGAGCAAACTTTGTAACTGCGGAACCAATCCTGACCAAAGGTTCACTTTTTATCAGTTTAAATAGAAAATATGCCTTTTCCAGATCAGAATCTGATTTAATCGCAAAAGCGGTCTCTGTATTATCAAATAATTTATTCATGATGTAAATTTTTAACAAAGATAATCACTCTGTCTCATTTTTTTCAGGAATTTCTACGTTATTTGCATTTGAAAAATTTAAATACAAAAGTAATGCAATCTATTCAATCAACAGATTATTATGTTCATTTTCAAGATGTTGGGTATGAAAAATTAAAAAGTTATTTAAAAGCTACCCATTTTTCAAAAGTGATTCTTTTGTTAGACGAGAACACTGAACATGATTGTCTGCAGCATTTTTTAAAACAAATGGACGGTGCATTGGTATATGATAAGATCTGTATTCCTTCTGGTGAAGTGAACAAAAATCTCGGTACCTGTGAAAAGGTTTGGAAGGAGCTTACTGAAATGGATGCTGACAGAAAGAGTCTCATTATCAATCTGGGTGGCGGGGTTATTACGGATATGGGCGGATTTATCGCTTCCTGCTTTAAACGCGGGATTCGTTTTGTAAACATCCCAACAACCTTATTGAGCATGGTCGATGCCTCTGTAGGCGGCAAAACAGGAGTTGACCTGGGCACCTTAAAAAACCTGATCGGACTGTTCAGCAATCCCGAAATGGTTATCATTGATCCACACTATCTGACCACCCTTTCCGAAAGAGAACTCAAATCCGGTTTGGCAGAGATCATAAAATACGGTCTAACCTTTGACAAGACACTTTGGACAAAAATCAAACAATTAAATCCGCTCGAACCGTCCGGTTTAGCGGATTTGATCTACAGGTCTATTGAAATAAAAAATGATGTGGTGTTACAAGATCTCAAAGAAACCGGAATACGTAAAGCCCTGAATTTCGGACATACACTCGGACATGCTTTGGAATCTTATTGTCTTGGAAATGAGCAGAAAAATACCCTTACCCATGGCGAAGCAATCGCGGTAGGCATGGTCTGTGAACTTTATTATTCCTCGCTGCTCTTTGGCTTTCCAAAACAAGAAACGGACGCGGTTAAGCAATATATTCTGCAAATGTATGGCAAGGCAGATATCAAAAAGGAAGATTTTGATCCGATCATTGCATTGATGATCTATGACAAAAAGAACGTCGGCGGAAAAGTAAATTTCGTCCTTCTGGAAGCTTACGAAAAATGCCTGCTGGATGTCAACCTGGATGAAAAAACGATTCGGGCCGGCTTACAATATTACCTCGATTAATTTGCCGTTGGAAGAATTAACCATGTCGTAAATTTTACTAATTTTGCACCACATTTTAAAAATCATTAAATCAGAAATGACATTTCATGATGGAAGAAAAAAAATTTGATCTTAACTCGGTAATTGGTTTTATATTACTGGGTGCAATTATGTTGTGGTACCTCTACAGCAACCAGCCTACACCGGAAGAACTCGCCAAACAAAAATTAGAACAGATACAGGACTCGATCAACAAACTGTCTGCCCCTGCACCGGCTCCGGTAACACAAACATTGGCTCCTGCCGTGGTAAATGATTCTTTGGGTTACGTAAAGGCCCAGGAAAAACTGGGGGTATTTGCATATAGTGCAAGTCTACCTTCGGCTACCAACAAGGAGACTATACTGGAAAATGAACTTGTAGTCATTAAAGTTTCCAATCTGGGGGGACAAATCACGGAAGTAAGACTAAAAGATTTCAAGACCTACAACCAGTTGCCGGTTTACATAGTTAAAGATGGCAATGCAGCTTTAAATATAAAATTTGCCACCACAGATAACAGAAATCTCGAAACAAAGGACCTTTATTTTGAACCTGTTCTTACAAAAACAGGGGAAGATCAGGTACTTTCTATGAAACTGAAAATTGATTCGAATAAATTTATTGAGTACAAATACACTATAAAACCCAATGATTACATGCTGGATTTCAGCATAAAATCACAGGGTATGGAGCAGGCAATTAACGGCGGCCAGCCCGTTGTACTCGACTGGCATACGAAAAGCTTCCGGACTGAAAAAAGTATTTCATACGAAAATCAGTTTACGGATATTCGTTATATGGCAAACAACGAGGAGTTTGAATACCTGAGTGCCCAGAGCGACAAAGATGAAAATGAGGCTGAAAATGTAAACTGGATCGCATTTAAACAGCAGTTTTTTACTTCAGTACTTTTATCAAACCAACCTTTTGAAAAGGCGAGTTTGATTTCTCAGAATCTTGTTCAAAATGAGGATGTTGATTCTGTTTACACCAAAGATTTCTTTGCTGCAATACCCTTAAAAGTAAACAGCGGAAATCTCAACTACGACATGAATCTTTATTACGGCCCAGTTGATTACAAAATACTGAAAAAATATGAGGATAAAAATCTGGACCGCATTGTGAGTCTGGGTTGGGGTATCTTCAGATGGCTCAATAAATTTTTGTTCCTTCCGGTTTTTTACGGATTGAGCACAATTTTTTCAAGTTATGGTATCATCATTATTCTGATGACCATCGTTGTGCGGATCTTCATGTCTCCTTTGGTGTATAAATCCTATTTATCGAGTGCAAAAATGAAAGTACTGCGTCCTGAAATGGAAGAGATCAATGAGAAATTCAAGGGTAAGGAGAATGCGATGAAAAGACAGCAGGAAGTGATGGCCATTCAAAGAAAAGCCGGGGTCAGTCCGCTGGCAGGTTGTGTACCGGCTTTGTTGCAGATGCCCGTGTTCTTTGCCTTGTTTAGGTTTTTCCCGTCCAATATTGATATTCGACACAAGGGATTTCTATGGGCTGATGATCTCTCAGCATATGACGAAATACTGAAATTACCTTTTAAAATCCCATTTTATGGAGAGCATGTGAGTCTTTTTCCAATACTCGCCTCTGCTGCGATCTTTGTTTATATGCAGATGACACAATCCCAGCAAATGAATATGCAGCCCCCGCCACAGGAAGGCATGCCTGACATGCAGAAAATGATGAAGATCATGCTGTGGATGTCGCCCATTATGATGATGTTCTTCTTCAACAACTATGCGAGCAGTTTGAGTTTGTACTATTTTATTTCCAATTTACTTACTATTGGTATTATGCTTGTAATTAAGCATTTTATTATAGATGAGGACAAGATCCATGCGCAAATTCAGGAAAATAAAAAGAAGCCTGAGAAAAAGAAAAGTGCCTTCAGACAAAAACTGGATGATGCGATGAAACAGGCGCAGGAACAACAGGAAAAACAGAAAAAATTGAAATAAAAAGAAGAAGTCTCACAACTAAAACAAGTCGCTGAGAATTCAATATTTGAAAATCATTCTCCAATAGGAGTCCGAACATAAATCAAAAAAAGAGGCTATTTCACTAGTTGTGATACAGCCTCTTTTCAATTTATCAAAGTCACAATCGCTGCGACGGTGATTCTTTCTGATACTTATATTTTTCTTAAAATATGGCGGGGCATATACCAAAATTTAAACCACCAGGGAATAAACAAAAGGTCTGAACTTCATAGTAAAATTATTATGATATACAATTCTGATTATTTCTGCAATTCAAAATAAGGGATACGATCAAGCGCTACATCAATCAGGTAGCTCTTTCCTCCCTGGTAGGTTTTTCCATCGTCGGCTATCCATTCTCCCTTTGGCAGAATTACCGTCCGTTGTGTTTTTCCTTTTTCGACGATTGGAGCCACCAGCAAGTCGGTGCCCAGCATAAACTGATCTTTTATTTGTTCATAACCGTTTCCGGGATAGCAATAGTCCATATAATTAACGATTGGTTCGCCTGTTTTGGCCGATTGCCTAGCCAGTTCCAGTATTTTTGGGGCGAACAGGCTTCGGATTTCAACTGACTTTTTCACGGCATCCAGGTGTTGCTTGTCGAGAACTCTCCACGGCGCAACCGAAAATTGCATCATGGGCATCAGTGCATGAATTTGCGCTGATCGAACTACCAGTTCCTGATCAATATCCGGGTTGTCGAGAAAGCTTTTGTATTCACCACCGCCAATCATGTCGGGGCAAGAGAATGTGTATCCGATTAATCCGATGTTAAGCATGTGCGGAATAAGCTTTTGCACATCGCTCCATTCATGAAGTTTGTCGTGCAGGCGCTGAGCAATTGGCAAACCGGCCATTTTCCAGCAGGCGCGGTATTCGTTTAATGGAAATCGAAGCCCAAACTGTGCATACAGTTCTGAGTGGCGGTTGGGAGTTGCAGGTTCTTTACTCAGTGCATCGGGTGGATAGAAATCCATGTCGCCGGCATCTAGCTTAAATCCGTCTATCCCAAATTCGATTACCAGCCGGTCGAGTTCGCTGTTAAACCATTTCACTGCTGCCGGATTAGTGAAGTCGAGCAATAAGGAGTAGCCGTTCCACCATGGAATGGTTGCAGGTTTGGTTGCCGTTTCCCAGGTATCACCGGGTTGCTTTTTCTGCATCAGAAAAGCTTTATCTTTGATCAATTCACGCACAATCAGGGCCTGATCGCCGCTAACGAAAGGGCACATCCAAAGCATAACCTTAAAGCCCATCGCGTGCAGTTGTTCAATCATCTCTTTGGGATTGGGGAAACGACCGGGATGAAAATCCCATTTGCCGTAGTCTTCCTGCCAGGTATCGTCGATCATAAAAACGCCCGGCTCAAAGCCATTGTCCAGAATGGCGCTGGCATATTTCATAATATCTGCCTGGTTGTGATTGTAGGTTAATTCGATCCAGGTGTTGTACTGCGGTTTGCTGAACAACAACTCATCGGGCATTTCACCTGAAGATGGGAAAAAGGTTGATGATGCAAATTTTCGCGCATCGGCCAGCGTATTTCCCGAGCGGCCATGTTTTACTTCTCCAAAATTATTTGTGATTAAAATCCGGTCTTGCTGAATTTCGAATGCAAACGGCTCTTCACTCCAAACCCAAAGCCCCAGGTTTCCCAGCAACAAGGGCTGGATTTGGTTCGCTTCATTATTGGCATAAAAGTCGAAGGTATATCCTGCATTAAAAGGCATTTTATGCCCCTGCTTTACAGAACCCGACCAGACTTTTTCGCCGGGAAGTAAATCTACCAAAATGGTTGTTTGAGCAAGGTTTATATTAGCAATCAACAGAAGAATATGGAAGAGTTTGATTCTCATGATTTTATTTTTTTAGCTTTTATGCTTACCCTACCAGTTCAGGGTATTTCATCGTATCGAAAAAATCGTCAAGTATCATTTCTTTGTTGAAATTTTCCCAAATGATTACTTTTAACAATATTAACTCAATAACCTGCCGCAGCATCATCTCCCCTGGGGTCCGCCCCACCCTCCAGCTTACCGTTCGGAAGCCTGAGAATGGCATCGACTTTCCCGATCACCGGGGCGTCGGACTGGTCAATATGATAACCCAACCTTCTTAGTTCCTGAAACCCGGTGGTGTCAAAGGTCGGTTCAAATTTGATCTCATCGGGTAACCATTGGTGGTGAAACCTGGGTTGGGATACAGCTTGCTGCATACCCATACCAAATTCTGTAACATTTAAGATATTCTGAAGAACAGAGGTAATGATGGTGGATCCTCCGGGCGAACCAAGCACCATTTTGAGTTTACCTCCTTCTTCAACTATGGTCGGGGTCATTGAACTCAGCATTCTTTTTCCGGGTGCTATGGCATTTGCTTCAGCCCCAATGAGTCCGAATGCATTTGGAGCACCGGGCTTCACACTCAGGTCATCCATTTCATTATTGAGAAAAAACCCGGCACCCTCAACATAAACCTTGGATCCGTATCCCAAATTCAGCGTATTCGTTACAGAAACGGCATTGCCAAATTGATCGACTATGGAATAATGCGTGGTTTGATCGCTTTCAAAACCAGGAATTGCTCCCCTTGACACAGCTGAGGAGCTCGTAGCCTTTTGCCAGTCAAAATTCTGCATCCTGCCCTGGTTATACTTTGATGATATGAGCGTTTCGAGTGGTATCTTGACGAAATCCGGGTCACCGAGATAATAGGCGCGGTCTGCGTAACTCCTTCTTTCTGCTTCTGCAAGTAACTGGATGTATTTCACAGAATTGTGCCCCAGTTCGGCCAGATCAAAGGGTTCGATACTTTTTAAGATCTGGGCCAGACAAATACCCCCGCTGGATGGCGGAGCCATGGATATTATTTTGAAATTGCCATAAGAAAATACAATGGGTTCACGTTTTTTGGCCTCGTACTTTTCAAGATCCTGTTTTGTGATGATACCACCGAGTTTTTGGACCTGTGCCACCAGCAGGTCTGCGGTTTTCCCTGTATAGAATTCTGCCCTGCCTCCATCGCGGATCCTTTCCAGGGTATTTGCCAGCTCCGGATATTTTATCGTGTCTCCTTCTTTCCAATCCCTGTTCATAAAAATTGGTTTTTTATTGGCCTTCTCAAAAAGAGGCAGGTAGCCTTTCAGTCCCTCTGCCTGCTTTCCGGTTACCACAACACCTTTACGCGCCAGATCGATAGCAGGCTGTATCAGATCCGCAAAAGGCAGGGTGCCATATTGCTCGTGAATTTTAAAGAGTCCGGCTATTGTTCCGGGTACCCCTACAGCCAGAGCGCCCAGGGTGCTTTTATTTGGTATGACCTCTCCGTTTTCATCAAGATACATATCCCGGCTGGCAGCCAGGGGTGCCTTTTCCCTGTAATCAAAAGCTCCTGTTTTACCATTGGCCAAACGGTAAACAGTAAAACCGCCACCTCCAATATTTCCCGCCACCGGGTAGCAAACAGCAAGGGCCAGATCTGTTGCGATCATGGCATCAAAGGCATTGCCTCCTTTTTTCAAAATCGCTGCGCCAATATCTGAGGCTTCCTTCCTTGCACTGACGACCATGCCTTTTTCCGCTATCAGTCCCTGTCCCACCTCTTTGTCATTTACAGCCGTTTTCTGTTGTCTGCAATTGAAAAGTGCGAGTGCCAGGAAACAGAGATAAAAATACTTTATCATATAAATCAGATTTAATTATACTTTATTCTTTCAGCAATTCCATTAACCGAATGTGTGCAAATTCTCTGAGCTCAGGAAAAAAAATGTGAAAATCATTTTCAAGTTCATCAAAATGATCAACCAGATCCCCCATGGCCAGATCCATTCCGGAATGGTTGTTTGTCCGTTTGTTCATTCCAACCAGTACCTTTTCTATTCCTTCCAGGCTAGCATAACTTTTAAGCCAGTTTTGCTTTACCAGAAAAGGAACTACATATTGTGTTTTTTCAGGTAAAATGGACATATTTTTCATAAGGATAGTATAAAAAGAGTCTGCGAAATCACCTAAGGAAACATCACTGAACAGCTGCCAGTTTCTCGCCAGGAAATGATCGTAAAAAATATCGATGATAATTCCTTTGTACAAACCAAACTTGCTTTTAAGTCGCGCTTTGCTTTTTTTTACAACCGGATGGAAATCTGTAAAAGTATCTATTTTTCGGTGCAATAGTATTCCCTTTTGTATTTCACCTGGGTAGCTCAAATAGGAATTACCCTTTACCGCATCGGCAAAAAAATTACCCAATTGAATATTTTCATTTCCTTCAGATAAATAGATATGTGCGAGATAATTCATTTGGTTAAAATATGAAAAAATTATGATTTTATGGAATTATTGCTTACTTTGTAGTCTTTAAAAGGTACAGATCATGACAGACACTTGGTTATCAGCCACAGAGGCAATAGAACTCGAACAAATTTATGGAGCCCATAATTACCATCCCCTACCGGTTGTTTTATGCAGGGGTGAAGGAGTTTATGTCTGGGATGTTGAAGGAAAAAAGTATTTTGATTTCTTGTCGGCTTACTCTGCCGTTAATCAGGGTCATTGTCATCCCAAAATAATCGCTGCACTTATCAAACAGGCTAAACAATTAACGCTTACTTCACGTGCTTTTTATAACGACCAGCTGGGTGTTTATGAAAAATATCTTTGTTCCTGTTTTGGATATGACAAGGTATTGCCCATGAACACAGGAGCAGAAGCTGTGGAAACCGCTATCAAGATCTGCAGAAAATACGGCTACGAAAAGAAAGGTATCCCTGAAAATGAGGCTGTGATTCTTGTTTGTCAAAATAATTTTCATGGAAGAACCACAACCATTATCTCTTTTTCGATTGACGAGAATGCCAGGAAGAGTTTTGGACCTTTTACTCCGGGGTTCATCTCCATACCTTTTGATGATCTTTCTGCGCTTCAGAATGCGCTTTCAGAACACAAAAATATCATAGGTTTTCTGGTTGAACCCATACAGGGAGAAGCCGGTGTTTATGTTCCTGCAGACGGTTATTTAAAAAAAGCAAAAGCCCTTTGTGAGCAAAAAGGTGTACTTTTTATTGCCGATGAAATACAAACCGGTATTGCAAGAACGGGCAAATTGCTGGCCGTGCAGCATGAGGATGTAAAACCTGATATATTAATCCTTGGGAAAGCCCTCTCGGGGGGCGTCTATCCGGTTTCTGCCGTGCTGACCGGTAATGAGGTCATGGAAGTGATCAAACCGGGTCAACACGGTTCTACTTTTGGTGGAAATCCACTGGCCTGTGCAGTTGCCATCGCTGCCCTGGAAGTTGTTAAAGAAGAAAATCTGGCTGAGAATGCCCAATTTTTAGGAGAGATCTTCCGAAGGGAACTCGGAACCTTTGCCCTGGATCATCCTTTGATCAGAAAAGTCAGGGGAAAAGGATTGCTCAATGCAATCGTCATTAACGATACTGCAGAAAGTGAAACAGCCTGGAATATTTGTATGAAATTGAGCGAGAACGGCCTGCTTGCCAAACCAACCCATGGCAACATCATCCGCTTTGCGCCTCCATTGGTTATGTCAGAGGCAGAGTTGTACGAATGCCTTGACATCATAAAGAAAACAATAATTGAAATGGAATAAGTTCCTGCAGATATAAGCTGTATGCAAGTTTAATAACCCTCAGCCAGGTGCTGAAGCTTAACAGGATCTTCTATTTTAATTCTTCTTCCCGACAAGGAGATGTAGCCATCTTTTTTAAATTCCGACAACAGTCTGATGGTTGATTCAGTGGCCGTTCCGATCGCGTTGGCTATTTCCTCGCGGGTCAGGTTAACCGAAATATAACCCTCGCTGTCTTTCCCAAAGATCCGCTCAAAGAATAACAAAGATTCGGCCAGCCTTTCTTTCACATTCTTCTGGGCCATATTGGCAATGGAACTGTTCGCCTCATCGAGGTCAGCGCAGATCGATTTAGTCAGACTCAGAGAAAAATCGCCGTTCCTTTTAAAAAGATCAAGTATCTCATTTTTTGGTACAAAACAAACATCCATGTCCTCCAAAGCAGTGATCGTCAGATGTGTAACTGAATCACTGATGACTGATCTATGGCCTATCAGCTCGCCTTTTTTAATGAATCGTACTATTTGCTCCTTACCGTTTGGCGCCAGTTTAGTCAGTTTACATTTCCCGCTCCTCAAACAATACACTCCTTTTAATGCAGTACCCTCTTCAAAAAGAATTTCTCCTTTTTTTATACGAATCGTCTTCTTATGCTTATTAATACTGGAAAGATCTTCAGTAGAAACTGAGCTGAATGCATTTAATTCCCGGATGACACAATGATCACAATTAGCGGACATAAGTATCTTTTAAAATTCGCGTAAAAATAAACAAAATATGACATTTATCATTTTTTTATCTCATAATTTTCAGAGAAATTTGACGAAAATTAACAACGAAATACCGTTTACCGGCTTCAGCATCCCGGGAGAATTGAATAAAAGACCCTTCCATTTCCGGAAAATAAGGGCTTTATTCGCCCCAAAAAATATTAAAAACCAATTCAGATAATGTCAAAAACCCCTTGTTATCATTGCGGAACAGATTGTAAAAGCAATCCCATTGAATTTGATGATAAGGCATTTTGCTGTAATGGCTGTAAAACGGTTTATGAGATCCTCAACCAGAACGAACTTTCCTGTTATTATGACCTGGAAAGCGCTCCGGGCAGTATTCCTAAGGAAATTCAGGGTAAGTACGATTATCTCGACAATCCGGACATAGCCAATAAAATCACAACATTCGATGACGGCAGCACCACGGTGGTCAATTTATTTATTCCTTCCATACATTGCAGCTCCTGCATCTGGGTACTGGAGAACCTTGAAAAGTTGAACAAAGGGATCAAAACAACCCAGGTTAATTTCCCGAAAAAAGAGCTGAGAATTACTTTTAAAAATCAGGAGATCACTTTGCGACAAGTGGTAGAACTTATTTCTTCCATTGGATATGAACCTTATATCAGTCTTGAGAATTCTGAGCAGGCAAGCAATGCAACCGATAAAACCATTATTTATCAGATCGCAATAGCAGGATTTGCTTTTGGCAACATCATGATGCTTTCATTTCCTGAATACTTCGAAGTTGACGAATTCTGGCTGAACCGATTCAAGCCCTTTTTTCGTTTCCTGATGTTTTCCTTCTCAGTACCGGTTGTGATCTATGCGGCAAGAGATTATTTTATCTCGGCATATTTGGGTTTGAAAAAGGGCCTTCTGACCATAGATGTACCTCTTTCTCTCGGAATCCTGGTGCTTTTTCTGAGAAGCTCCTATGAGGTCTTTTCCAATACAGGACAGGGTTATTTTGACAGTTTAGCCGGACTGGTCTTTTTTTTGCTACTGGGGAAATTTTTTCAAAAAAAAACTTACAGTTTTCTGTCATTTGAAAGGGATTACAAATCCTATTTTCCTATAGCCATCACCAAGATTAATAAAGACCAAAGCCATCTTACCATCGTTGTTAATGACATTCAAAAGGGAGACAGAATCCTGATCAGAAATGAGGAGATCATACCGGTAGATGGCATAATGATTAAGGGAAATGCATTAATCGATTACAGTTTTGTAACCGGTGAATCCCTGCCCATCATTAAAAAATCAGGTGATAAATTGTACGCAGGTGGCAAACAAACCCAGGGAGCAATAGAAATGGAAGCCCTGGAAACTGTGACTCAAAGCTATCTCACCCAACTCTGGAGCAACGATATTTTTCAAAAGTCGAGCACAAGAAATATCAAGACGATTACAGATAAAATCAGCAAATACTTTACAATCATTATATTATTAATTGCATTTTTATCAGGTACTTACTGGTATTTTCATGATCTCAGCACAGCTTTTCAGGTTGTATCTGCCGTCCTGATCATAGCCTGCCCCTGCGCACTGGCCATGTCGGCACCCTTTGCTCTGGGCAATACCCTGCGCATTTTTGGCCGACATAAATTTTACCTGAAAAATGCAGGGGTCATTGAAAACATGTCAAAGATCGATACCCTGGTATTTGATAAAACAGGAACAATCACTTCCAATAAGCATGCAGAGATTATCTTTGAAGGTGAGGCACTGAACAAAAGGGAAACTACCTGCTTAAAGTCCTTGCTCAGATCATCCAATCACCCCCTGAGCCGCATGCTGTTCGATTTTCTTCCAGGACAGACGAGTGAAGAATTGGCGGCCTCATTCAATGAAATTACGGGCAAGGGACTGGAAGGAACATTTAACGGGCTGGAATTTCGGATCGGTTCACCCAGCTTTCTAGGTATTGAGGTATCTGAAAATCTTTCTACATATATATTTGTAAGGATCAATGGAAAAATAAAGGGAAAGTTTATATTCAAAAATAGCTATCGGGAAAACCTGAAAGCTACTTTTGATAGTCTGTACGATTACGAAAAACAGATACTCTCGGGAGACAATGAGGGTGAAAAAGTATACTTATCCTCCCTGCTACCGGCAAATTCGGCCATTCATTTCAACCAGAAACCTGAAAGCAAGCTATTTTATATAAAAAAAATACAGGAAGCAGGCAAAAAGGTGATGATGCTTGGCGATGGGCTGAATGATGCCGGAGCACTTGCTCAAAGCGATGTTGGCATCGCAGTTTCTGAAAATATCAATGTATTTTCACCTGCCTGTGACGGCATACTCGACGCGAGCAAATTTGCGCAACTACCCGGTTTCTTAAAAATGTCAAAAAAAACCATGAACATTATTGTACTGAGCTTTATCATTTCATTACTTTACAATACAGTAGGTTTGTATTTTGCCGTTACTGCGCAGTTGTCGCCGGTAATTGCCGCAATTCTTATGCCGCTGAGTTCAATCAGTATAGTTACATTTGTAACTCTTTCGACCAATCTTGTTTCAAAAAAAATATTATCTTAGCAAAAGTTAAGTTTTTTTTAACATTTGTTTGATTTATGATATTTGTCATTGTCAAACAAAACAAATAATTTTTACTTTGTAATTTATATTTTTTTATGGATATCATTTTCATGCTTATCGTGACCAGCCTGATCATTGCCGTGATTTTTTTTATACTCTTTGTCAGGTCTGTTAAAAGCGGGCAGTACGATGATGTTTATACCCCTTCTGTCCGTATGCTATTTGATGATGAATTGATCACAGAAGAACAAAAAAAAGAGTCGAATTCAAATAAATAATCAACTAATTTTTAATGTATGGAAAAAGAACAATTTTACTACGACAACAAGATCGTAAAAATGTTTCTTATTGCAACCGTTTTGTGGGGTGTGGTTGGCATGCTGGTTGGGCTGCTTGTAGCCTTTCTGTTTATTTTCCCAAATTACATGGAAGGCATTTCATGGCTCAGTTTTGGAAGGTTAAGGCCCTTGCACACAAATGCGGTCATTTTTGCATTTGTAGGAAACAGTATTTTTATGGGTGTTTATTATTCCACCCAAAGATTATTAAAAGCCAGAATGTTCAGCGATGTGCTGAGCAAAATTCATTTCTGGGGCTGGCAACTTATCATAGTTGCCGCTGCGCTTACTCTTCCTCTGGGAATCACCTCATCAAAAGAATACGCTGAACTTGAGTGGCCAATTGATATTGCCATCACGTTGATCTGGGTTGTATTTGCCATTAACATTATTGGTACCCTGATCATGAGACGTCAAAGGCATATATATGTAGCAATTTGGTTTTATATTGCTACGATTGTTACGATTGCCGTTCTTCATATATTTAACAACCTTGAACTACCTGTTTCAGCTTTTAAGAGCTATTCGATCTATGCAGGGGTACAGGATGCACTGGTACAATGGTGGTATGGACACAATGCTGTTGCCTTCTTCCTTACTACTCCCGTCCTCGGATTGATGTACTACTTTGTTCCAAAAATTGCGAACAGGCCTATTTATTCCTATCGACTTTCAATTATACATTTCTGGTCTCTGATTTTTATTTACATCTGGGCAGGACCTCACCATTTGCTTTATACTGCACTGCCGGAATGGGCTCAGAATCTCGGTACAGTATTCTCTGTAATGCTGATCTTCCCATCCTGGGGTGGTATGATCAACGGATTGTTGACACTTCGCGGCGCCTGGGATCAGGTCAGGGATAATCCGATTCTGAAATTCTTTGTGGTTGCCATTACCGGTTATGGTATGGCTACTTTTGAAGGCCCTATGCTTTCCTTCAAGAACCTCAATGCCATTGGCCATTACACAGACTGGATCGTAGCTCACGTGCATGTTGGTGCGCTGGCTTGGAATGGTTTTATTGCAGCAGGTATGATCTACTGGCTTGCGGGTAAGCTTTGGAAAACAGAACTTTACTCTACTAAATTGGCCAACATCCACTTCTGGATTGCTACCATGGGTATCTTATTTTACGCAATACCTTTATATGTTGCCGGTTTTACCCAGGCACTGATGTGGAAAGAATTCAATCCTGACGGAACACTGGTTTATGGCAACTTCCTGGAAACTGTTACCAAGATTATGCCGATGTATATGATGCGTGCATTTGGTGGAACGCTTTATTTGACAGGCTTTATTTTGTTGGCATACAACGTGATAAAAACAGCTAAGAAAGGCAGCACGGTAGAAGATGAGCTGGCAGAAGCCGCTCCTCTAAAAGAAATAACCCCCAGAAGGGTTGCCGGCGAAACCATGCATAGCTGGCTCGAAAGAAGAACAATTCTATTTACTGTATTAACAACTGTTGCCATTATCATTGGAGGAGCTGTAGAAATTATTCCACTGATCGTTGTGAAATCAAATATTCCAACGATTACCTCTGTAAAACCTTACACGCCTTTAGAACTTGAAGGCAGAGATATTTATATCCGGGAAGGTTGTAACAACTGCCATTCACAGATGATCAGGCCTTTCAGGTCAGAAGTTGAAAGATATGGTGAATATTCAAAGGCCGGTGAATACGTTTATGACCATCCTTTCTTGTGGGGTTCACGCAGAACTGGACCAGATCTGCACCGCGTAGGAGGCAAATACAACGACAACTGGCATTTCAACCATATGTATGACCCGAGGTTAACGTCTCCTGGTTCTATTATGCCACAATATCCCTGGATTATTAAAAATGATCTAGATATTTCGCTGACGACCAATAAAATAAATGCCATGGTGCAACTCGGCGTACCTTATACCCAAAATGAACTGGATAATGCAGTCTATTTATTAAAAAATCAGGCAGCGCAAATCGAGAAAAATCTAAGGCAGGATCCTGAATTTGTTAAGAATTATGGTAATGCCAACATACAGGATAAGGAAATTGTTGCGTTAATTGCTTATTTGCAGCGATTGGGTACCGATATTAAGGCAGAACAAACCGCTAAAAATTAAGGAGATGTTGAAATTTATAAAACACCATTTGGATACGATAGCCGGGGTTGAGATCTATCCCATCATTTCCCTGCTGCTCTTCTTTACAATATTTTCCCTGATGCTGATCTATGTTTTTAAAATTCCCAAAGAAACCTTAGAAGATAAAAGTAATTTACCATTAGATAACGACTAAAATTCAGAATATGAGTAATAATAATCAAATTTCCGGATGGAAAAAATTTATGCAAGCCATGACCAAAGCCCGCGAAATAGAACGGGAAGATGAGGTTATGTTGGATCACGACTACGATGGTATCAAGGAACTTGATAATGTTCTGCCACCCTGGTGGACGGCCGGTTTTATCATCACAATTTTGATCGGAGCCTTTTATTATTTTAATGTATTCTTTAACAGTGAAAAATACAATCAGTTTAAAGAATATGAAACAGAGGTAGCCGAGGCAAAAGCAGAAGTAGATGCCTACAAAGCAGCCAATCCTGAGCTTTTCAAAACGGATGTGACCTTGCTTACAGATGCTGCCAGTATTGAAGCCGGAAAAAAGGTTTTTGGAACCTTCTGCATTGCCTGTCATATGGCAGACGGAGGTGGTGGTATCGGTCCTAATTTAACAGATGACAAATGGATACTGGGTGGTGGTATAGAGAAAATTTATCATACGATCAGCGAAGGCGGAAGGTCAGGAAAAGGAATGATTGCCTGGAAAACTTCTTTAAGTGCTGAGCAAAGGCAACAAGTTGCCAGTTACGTGATCACCCTTCAGGGAACAACTGCAGCAAATCCAAAAGCTGCTGAAGGAGATATCGTATGGACTAAACAATAGTTCTTTTAATTGTTTTAAGCAGAAGGGTAGTCTTTTGCAGTGTTTATTTACAAATTAAGTAAAAAGGCTATTCCGGAAAGACCGAATAGCCTTTTTAAATCGAATATGATGTCAGAAGATACAGAAAGTTTCAGGGATTCGATCGCTACCATTACCAAGGAAGGTAAGCGAAATTATATTTATCCCAAGAAACCAAAAGGAAAATTTACAAACTATCGGAACATAGTCAGCTGGTTCCTGCTGGCCTTTTTCATTCTTTCTCCATTTATAAAGGTAAATGGAAATCAATTCCTGCTGTTCAATATCCTGGAACGGAAATTCAGCATCTTCGGACAGCCCTTCTGGCCACAGGATTTTTATTTATTGGTACTGTCCATGCTGATCGGTGTCGTTTTTGTCATCTTTTTTACAGTGATCTTCGGCAGGATTTTTTGTGGCTGGATCTGCCCCCAAACCATATTTATGGAAATGGTGTTTCGAAAAATTGAATACGCCATTGAGGGCGACAGGGCCCAACAGATCAAACTAGCCAAGCAGGAATGGAACACTGAAAAAGTTTGGAAAAAGACTTTGAAGTGGATTATCTTTTTTGTCATTTCATTTATCATTGCCAATGTATTTCTTGCTTATCTGATCGGTTCTGATACCCTCATTGAACATATTACTGACGGACCCTTACAACACCTGGGAACCCTTGTTAAATTGGTGATATTCACCCTGGTATTTCTGTTTATTTTTGCCTGGTTCAGGGAGCAGGTTTGTATCATAGCCTGCCCTTACGGAAGATTACAGGGTGTTATGCTCGACGGCAACTCCATGCTGGTAGCTTATGATCACAAACGCGGAGAAAAAGAAAATGGCAGGAACAAGTTCAGAAAAGATGAGAACCGGGAGGAAAAAGGTTTTGGTGATTGCATAGACTGCAAGCAGTGCGTGCTGGTTTGTCCGACCGGTATTGACATAAGAAACGGCACTCAACTGGAATGCATCAATTGTACCGCCTGTATAGATGCCTGCGATGAGATCATGGAAAAAGTTGAATTTGAACCTGGTTTAATACGGTATGCATCCGAAAACAACATAACCAAAGGAGAAAACTTCAAATTTACACCCAGGATCATGGCCTACTCTGTTGTATTGCTGTTATTGCTCGTTGCGCTGACAGCACTTATTTTTGTAAGAAGTGACCTGGAAGCCACGGCGCTCAGGATTCCGGGACAAATGTTCAGCACCCGGGGCGATACCATACAGAATGTCTACACAGTTAAAATAGTCAATAAGACAAGCCGGAAATTCGATAACCTCAAAATTGACCTTATTTCAAATACGGGAAAAATCAATGTATTGGGAGGAGCCATCAATGTACCGGCAAACGGGCTTTCTGAACAGACACTTTTTATAAATATACATAAAAAGGACCTCATGAAATCCAAAGAGGATATCGAGATAGGCATTTACGAGGAAGGTAAACTGGTGGAAACAACTACCACAAGTTTTCCTTCTCCGGTAAGATTTGACTAATAAAAATTAAATTGAGAAAAAATGAAGATTAAATGGAACTGGGGTACAGGGATAGTAATAGCCATGGTGTTATTTATGGCATTTATTCTTCAGTTTGTGTACCGGGCGAGTATGGTGGCCAAGTACGAACATTCGCTGGTATCAGAAGATTATTATAAGGATGAGATTCACTACCAGGAGGAAATCGATAAAGTTAATAAAGGCAATGCACTGAAAGAAAATATAAGCGTCATTCAAAATGAAGACGGACTGCTGATCCGGTTCCCGAAAGAGTTTGAGGCCTCAAGTTTATCCGGTACGGTTTACTTCCAAAGATTGTCAAACGAAAAACTGGATTTCAGCAAAGACATAAAAGATAATTTATCCGATCATACCATCTTCATATCTGATGAACAGCTCGTAGATGGAAAATGGGAGTTAAAAATTGACTGGAAAGTGAAGGAGGAATCTTACCTTTATAAAGAAACCTTGTTTTATTAAATCTGACTTTTGCTTTACACAGCTTTCATATTGGGTTTATTAGGCAGTTTCCATTGCCTCGGCATGTGCGGGCCTATTGCCTTTGCCCTTCCCTTGTCGCGCAACAACAAACTTCAAATGGCAATGCAGGTTGTTTTGTATCATACCGGAAGGCTGATCACCTACTCCCTGTTCGGAGTTCTGTTCGGATTATTCGGAAGGGGATTGTATCTGGCCGGTTTCCAGCAAAGACTTTCTATTCTTGTTGGCATTGTAATGATCCTTTTCGTTCTGTTTCCCTCTAAACATCTTCAAAAAATACAGATCGCAAAACCTCTCTACAGATTTATCAGCAAAGTCAAATCAGGTCTGGGCCATTTTCTGAAAAAAAGATCCCTGCCATCTTTTTTTATGATCGGTTTTTTGAACGGTTTTTTGCCATGTGGACTTGTTTATATCGCTATTTTCGGATCACTCGCCACCGGAAGTCCGGGGCAGGGCGGTCTGTATATGTTTATGTTCGGGGCCGGAACGGTCTTACTGATGACAGCCGCCTCTGTTTTTGGAAACTTCGTAAATATTTCGTTCAGAAATAAAATTCAGAAAGCAATTCCTATATTTGTGGTGATCATTGGCCTTTTATTTATTTTAAGAGGATTGGGATTAGGGATACCCTATATTTCTCCTTCAGACCTTAAGTTGAATGTGTCTAATAATCCAACAGAATGTGTTACTGTTAACCCGGAATAGCAAATGCGAAAACTGCATCATCTTGAAAGAGAAGATTTTCTACAGGCGAAAACGAAAGAAGATTTACTGAAGATCATTCAAGACAAAAATATTGATATCACTGATGTTCTTGCTACCCTAAGGTACGAGGAGGAAAAACGCTTATTACAGGGTGAACTTGTAAAGCTTCAGAAATGGATCAAAGACACCGACCGAAGGGTTGCCATAATATTTGAGGGCCGCGATGCCGCAGGAAAAGGTGGCAATATCAGGCGTTTCATGGAACATTTAAATCCGCGTAAGATCAGACTGGTAGCCCTGGCCAAACCAACAACCGTGGAACAGGGACAATGGTATTTCAGGCGATATATCAAAAACCTGCCCAATCCGGGTGAAATTGTGTTTTTTGACCGGAGTTGGTACAACCGGGCTGTAGTTGAACCTGTTATGGGATTTTGTAATGAAACACAGTACAATCAGTTCATGACCCAGCTGCCGGAAGTTGAACACATGCTCTACGAGGATGGAAGTACAATCATCAAGTTCTGGCTTTCTATTACCAAAGAAGAGCAGGCCAAAAGGTTTGAGGCCAGGGAACACAATCCGCTGAAACGGTGGAAATTCAGTGAGGTGGATAAGAAAGGACAGGATTACTGGGATAAATACACTAAGTACAAAGAACTTATGTTCAGTAAAACCCATACCTCTTTTTGCCCCTGGATCATCGTTAAAACCAATGACAAGCATGTTGCACGTCTTGAATGTATGCGTTATGTATTGTCACAGTTCGATTACGAGGGCAAAGATGAATGTAAAATCTCTTTGCAGCCCGATCCCAATGTGATCATGAGGTATTACAGGTCAATCTCTAAATACGATTAAAATGGCAAAACTCGAACTTACAGATAAAGAGGTAAAGATCTTAAACAGTAAAAAAGCCCTGCTTTCCTTGCTGATGAATAATGACCCCCTCAATTACAAAAAGGCCATTCGCTACAGAAAATACAGCAATAAGCTTAAAAAATTGCAGGTTGAGCTGATTAAAATGCAGGAGCACATTATAAAAAACAAACTTCGTGTTGTTGTCATTTTTGAAGGAAGGGATGCAGCCGGAAAAGGAGGTGCCATCAGGCGTATTACGGAAAGGATCAATCCACGTCATTTTCGGATCGTCGCACTTCCCAGACCCACGGAAGAAGAACAGTCACAATGGTATTTTCGCAGGTACGTAAATCAGTTCCCTGCTATTGGCGAGATCGTTTTCTTCGACCGGAGTTGGTATAACCGTGCTGTGGTAGAGCCCGTAAATGGTTTTTGTTCTCAAAAGGAATACGAAATTTTTATGAGTCAGGTCAATGATTTTGAACGAATGATTACCGAATCCGGTATTATACTGGTAAAAATATACATGTCCATATCCAAAAAAGAGCAGGAAGTGCGCTTTGAAGAAATCCAGAGCAGCCCGTTAAAACATTGGAAATACAGTGCCGTAGATGAAAAATCTCAGGGCCTGTGGGATGTTTATACCGAATATAAAACGAAGATGTTTGAGAATACCAAAGACGGCTTCCCTTTTAAGATCATCAAAGCAAACAGGAAGGAAAATGCAAGGATCCATGTAATTGAATACCTGTTAAACACGATTCCTTATGATAAAAACATCGTGGTTTAGGCTTTCTTACCTTTAAAAAAGTACATAAAATAAAAACCTGAAAGTATAAAGGGTATACTGAGTAATTGTCCGGTATTAAATACCCAATCTTCCCGGGAAGCAACTTGTCCGTCCTTAAAAAATTCTGCAATAAACCTGACCGACCAGAGCAGCACCATGAACAATCCAAAAATATAGCCCAGTTTATCTTTTTTATCAGTTTTCCAATACACATACCATAAAATCGCAAAGGTTATGATATAACCGACAATCTCATATATCTGGGCAGGGTGCCTGGGAAAATCCTCTCCCAACTGCTTAAAAATAAACCCATAATCAGAATTTGTAGGTTTACCTACAATTTCAGAATTCATCAGATTCCCAAACCTGATAAAAATACCGCCAAAAGCTACGGGAAGCACAATCCTGTCAAGTATCCAAAGGACGGGTTTATGAAGAACTTTTTTGCTGTATAAGTACATGGCTATAATAACAGCAATCGCGGCACCATGACTGGCAAGTCCCTGATATCCGGTAAACTCAAAAGGGTTCAGTTTAAAAGGTAGCAATACCTCGAGCGGGTGATTCATCAAAAATTCAAAATCATAAAACAAAAAATGACCCAATCGCGCACCAATGAGGGTTGCGAGTACGGTATAAATAAACAAAGGGTCTAATAAATCGGTCGATACCTTCTCATTTTTATAGATCATTTTCATGATGTGCAGACCGGCCAAAAATGCAATCACAAACATCAGACTATAATACCTGATAGACAAAGGTCCGATTTTAACCAATTCAATATTCGGATCCCAAACTATGCTCAGAAAATTCATATTCTTCAATTTGTCGGTAAAGATAATTAGAAACTTATTCCGACAGCTTTTTTTTGATATTTATTTAAATGGAACCAGCTGTTTGAACAGGATTTGCTAATAATTATATTTTTTGGAAGCCGATTAACCGCCAAAAATCTGCTGCGATTTTGTACTTTTGTCAAATGAAGATACTTCAAAGGAATGGATAAAATCAGGAATAAAAACGAAGACCACAACAAGAAATTAGTCGCCTTACTTGACGATCAGTATCAAAAAACGGCTCTTGGCGGTGGACTCAACAAGATTCATCAGCAACATGAGAAGGGAAAACTAACTGCACGGGAGCGGATCGAATACTTGCTGGATAAAAATTCACGTTCAATAGAAATAGGAACCTTTGCGGGACATGAAATGTATGAGGAACATGGCGGGTGCCCTTCCGGTGGGGTGGTTGTTAAGCTCGGTCATGTTTCCGGTAAACTCTGTGTTGTTGTGGCAAATGATGCCACTGTAAAAGCCGGTGCCTGGTTTCCAATTACCGGTAAAAAGAATCTGAGAGCACAGGAAATAGCCATTGAAAATAATATTCCGATCATTTATCTGGTTGACAGCGCGGGTGTTTTCCTGCCCATGCAGGATGAAATATTTCCTGATAAGGAGCATTTTGGAAGGATCTTCAGAAACAATGCGGTGATGAGCAGTTTGGGAATTACCCAGATCGCAGCAGTTATGGGTAGCTGTGTTGCCGGAGGAGCCTATTTGCCGGTAATGAGTGATGAGTCCATTATTGTCGATAAAACAGGCAGTATTTTTCTTGCAGGCAGTTACCTGGTTAAAGCCGCAATCGGTGAGTTGATCGATAATGAGACCCTTGGCGGGGCAACTACACATACAGAAATTTCAGGGGTTTGTGATTATAAGGCGAGCAATGACCAGGATGCCCTCGATAAGATCCGATCTATTTTTGATAAAATAAGTGAAAGCTCCCATGCCGGTTTTAACCGGACCGACAAAAAAGAACCGGCAAAAGACCCGAAGAACATCTATAAATTGCTGCCGGCTTCCCGTGCCGAACAATACGATATGCTTGAGATCATATCCTGTCTTGTAGATCAGGATTCTATGGAAGAATACAAAGCTGATTACGGAAGAACCCTAATTTGCACCTATGCCAGAATTGAGGGCTGGGCAGTTGGTATTGTGGCCAACCAGCGAAAAATTGTAAAGAATGGCAAAAAAGAAATGCAGTTTGGTGGTGTTATTTATTCTGATTCTGCAGATAAGGCCACACGGTTCATCGCAAATTGTAACCAAAAAAAGATACCTCTGGTATTTTTACAGGATGTTACCGGATTTATGGTAGGAAGTAAATCTGAACACGGCGGGATAATCAAGGACGGCGCCAAAATGGTCAATGCAGTAAGTAACTCCGTTGTGCCGAAATTCACTGTGGTTGTCGGTAATTCATACGGAGCCGGAAATTATGCCATGTGCGGAAAAGCATATGATCCAAGGCTTATTGTTTCCTGGCCCTCGGCAGAACTCGCGGTAATGGGTGGTGCTCAGGCCGCAAAAGTCCTGTTGCAGATAGAAACTTTTTCGATGAAAACTAAAGGAGAAACCATAACAGAGGAAAAAGAGAAGGAAATTTTAGATCATATAACAGAAAAATATAACAGGCAGACTTCTCCCTATTATGCTGCTGCCAGATTATGGACGGACGGAATAATAGACCCGCTTGACACGCGCAAGTGGATCTCCATGGGCATAGAAGCTGCCAATCACAAACCTATTTCCAGGGAATTTAACCTGGGTATCATTCAAGTATAATTTTATATCCAATTAATAAAATGGGAAGAGCATTTGAATTTAGAAAAGCGAGGAAAATGAAACGTTGGTCGGCGATGTCAAAGACGTTTACACGTATTGGAAAAGACCTTTCAATGGCTGTAAAAGAAGGCGGCCCCAATCCGGAAACGAATGCCAGATTAAGAGCCGTCATTCAGAATGCCAAGGCAGCCAACATGCCAAAAGACAATGTCGAACGGGCCATCAAAAAAGCATCCGAAAAAGACTCTGCACATTACAAGGAAGTACTTTTTGAGGGTTATGGCCCTCATGGAATAGCCTTTCTTGTGGAAACAGCCACAGACAACAACAACAGAACAGTGGCCAACGTCCGTGCCGCCTTCAATAAATGCAACGGAGCCTTAGGTACTTCTGGCTCTGTAGTTTTTATGTTTGACCACACCTGTAATTTCAGGGTAAAAAAGGAGGATCTGAAAATTGACCTGGAAGAGTTCGAACTGGAACTGATCGATTTTGAAGTCGAGGAGATTTTTGAGGACGAGGATGGTATTTTGATTTATGCCCCTTTTGAAAAATTTGGGGCAATCCAGAAATTTTTGGAAGATGCAAATATGGAAATTCTTTCTTCCGGTTTTGAACGAATCCCGACAACCCTGAAAAAACTAAATGAAGCCGAGCAGGAAGAAGTTGAAAAATTGCTGGAAAGACTGGAAGAAGAAGATGATGTGCAGTATGTGTATCACAATATGGAATAAATTCAATTCCCATGAATCAGACCTATACTTTGGCAGAACTTGATGCTGTTGCAAAAGATATTATATTACAGGCAAAAAGCAGGGTTCTCCTGTTTTATGGGGCGATGGGTGCAGGTAAAACTACACTGATCAAAGCAATAGCGAAAAACCTGGGTGTTGACGATGTTACCTCCTCTCCTACTTTTTCGCTCATCAATGAATATGTAACCAAAACCGGGGAGCTTATTTACCATTTTGACTTTTACAGAATTGACTCCGAAGAGGAAGCTTATGGCTTTGGCGCAGAAGAGTATTTGTACAGCGGAAACTGGTGTTTTATTGAATGGCCTGAAAAAGTAGAAAATTTATTACCTTTAGATGCTTGTATCATTCGTTTAGATGTGAAAAGCAATAACAAACGAACCATTCAAATGCAATAAGATGGCGCTCCAACTATCCCCCTTCAGCAAAGAAGAACTACTTCCTAAACCAGAAATGTTAGAGGTAAAAAGTCAAAAGAATGAGCTGTACATCGGTTTGCCCAAGGAAACACACTACGACGAAAAAAGGATCTGCCTGACGCCTACGGCGGTGGCAGCACTTACAGCGAACGGGCATAAGATAGTTGTAGAATCCGGTGCCGGGGAAGGTACCAATTTCAGTGATAACCAATATGCAGAGGCAGGAGCCAAGATATCCTACAATCCAAATGATGTCTTTGCCTGTAAAATGATCCTGAAAGTAGAACCTCCCTCAATCGAGGAAATTAAAATGATCAATCCGCAGAGCATCTTGTTCTCTGCCATGCAGATAAAAACACAAAAAAAGGAATATTACGAAGCCCTCGCCTTAAAGCGGGTTACCGCAGTTGCCTTTGAATATATTCAGGATACCCATGGGTTTTTCCCTATCGTGAAATCATTGAGTGAAATTGCTGGCATTGCCTCAGTTCTCATCGCTTCTGAACTGATGAACAACCAGAATGAGGGAAATGGCCTGTTACTTGGAAACATAAGCGGAGTTCCGCCGAGTAAAGTCCTGATCATTGGCGCAGGTACTGTTGGGGAATTTGCTGCCAGATCCGCCATGGGACTGGGAGCCAACATTGAGGTTTTCGACAACTCGCTCACAAAATTGAGAAATTTGCAGCACAAGTTGGGTTATGCCATCGCCACTTCGACCATACAGCCAAAAGTACTCTCTGATTCCCTGAAAAGATGTGATGTTGCCATCGGAGCACTGCGCGGCCGCACAAGAACTCCGGTAGTGGTAACCGAAGATATGGTGAGGAACATGAAAGAAGGTGCTGTGATCATCGATGTGAGCATTGATAACGGAGGTTGTTTTGAAACATCTGAAGTTACTACTCATAGCAAACCCACCCTGTTGAAACATGGTGTAATCCATTATGGTGTGCCTAACATTCCTTCGCGCTATTCGCGTACTGCCTCTGAATCTATCAGCAATATTTTTACGCCGTATCTGTTGTCTATTGGCGAACAGGGCGGTTTTGAAAAAGCCATAAGGTTCGACAAGGGGCTCCAGAAAGGGATGTATTTTTACCATGGTGTCCTTACGAACAGAACTGTTTCGGATTGGTTTAACCTGCCATTTACAGATATCAATCTCCTAATCTTCTAATAGCTGCCTCTTGATCACCGACATGAAATACCGGTTTACCCTGTTTGGTTTCGGTTTTGTTATTGGTTTGGTTTTGGTCTTCTTCTTTTTAGGAGGAAAAAAAGCTTCTTGCAACTGGTTACCCAACGACAGGATGCTAAACATCATCAGATCCAAAGAAATCGTTTTTTCAGATGCAGCTCTGAAAGCTCTTGAAGTAAAGAAATTGGATACCATGCAGATTTACGGTATTCTGAAATCAGGAAAAATCGATTTTTCAAAAAGTCTGGTAAAGAATAAACCGTGCAGGAAGTACCATATAGAAGGTGTAAAAGAGCTTCAGCATATTTATGTAACTGTTGAATTATGCGATTCAACTGCTACTATTCTGCAAGTAGAAAATTGAGACAAAGATGAGTAAAATTGTTGTTTTAACCGGTGCCGGCATCAGCGCAGAAAGCGGAATAAAGACCTTCAGAGATGCAGGTGGCTTGTGGGAAGGCCATGATGTGATGGAAGTTGCCTCACCCGAAGGCTGGAGAAAAAACACAGCCCTGGTTTTGGATTTTTATAACCAGAGAAGAAGACAATTACTTGAGGTTCTGCCAAATAAAGCGCATTATTTTTTAGCTGGCCTCGAGAAGGATCATGAGGTTCATATCATAACCCAAAATGTAGATGACCTGCACGAGCGGGCAGGGTCAACGAAAGTCCTGCATTTACACGGAGAACTGTTAAAAGTCAGAAGTACCAAAAATCCTGGTTTGGTTTACCCCTGGACAGGGGATCTGACTCTGGGAGATCTTTGTGAGAATAATAGTCAGTTACGGCCGCATATTGTCTGGTTTGGCGAAGAGGTTCCCCTGATGGATCAGGCGATTGAAATTTGTTTACAAGCAGACATATTTATAATCATAGGTACCTCCATGCAGGTCTATCCGGCGGCAGGCCTCATTCAGTTTGCACCTGCGGGTATCCCTGTTTTTTTCATTGATCCCAAACCTGCTGTACCCGGAAAGTATCAGAATCTGAGGATCATTGCAGAAAAAGCTGTAAACGGAGTAGAAATACTGAATCAATATTTATCAGCTTTATAGGATCTTTACTATTCCCTCGTATAAAGCTCCTTTGGTTATGAGTCCGCCCTTTTTGATGAGATCAAAAAGTTCCTGGTTCCGTTCTTTCAGATAGGGTTTCTGTCCTTTAAAATACTGTATGGTTTCATGCTTTGAGTTGTCTATGAACCAGATGTAATCTTCCTCATCAAAAAAATTAAAAGGTTCTTTATCGACTTCCACTACGATTCTCATAATTTCTGAATTCCCCGCATTTAAAAAGATTGAGGGTTCTTTCTGAAAAATGCTCGAGGTATTTTACTTTGCTCAAAACCCTGTCCCAGACCAGATCACTGAAAACATCGATCTCCTCTTTCGCAACTTCTGGTTTATCCGCTTTTATTTTTTCCCATTCTTTCCGGTCGATCTGTTGTGAGGCAAGAAACACTGTAAATTCTTCGTGAAATTCTTCCAGTTGTTCTTTGGTTAGTTGCATGTATTTCATACCCAAAAATAAAAAAAAACCGTTTAACATGTATATGCCAAACGGTTTTTGATGGTTTAAACAAAAATCAGAATATATACCTCAGACCAAACTGCATCTGCCATCTTGAATTCAGACTCGTGTCATATCCAAATGTTTTCTGCAATTGTCCGTCAAAAGAATAGGTTGGTATTTTGGTAACCGGGTCCACACTCACACCAATTGGCTGTATTGAATTGGGTTGCTGTACTACGCCCCAGTCCGAATTCAACATATTTCCAAAGTTCAATAAATCTATACTGAACTGAACGGTTTGGGTTTTGTCTCCTATCAAAAAGTTATAATCCTGAATAAACTTCATGTCAATCCTTCCTCTCCAGGGTGATAGTGAACCATATCTTTCTGCATATTCACCCCTTCTCTCGCTCAGATAATCATCCTGATCGATAAAGTTATCAAAAGCAGCACCCATACCCGGAGATGCAAAATTCATGGTTGAAATTTCAGCACTTGTCGGTACGTAGATCAGGTCATTCAGGCCGGACCCGTCAAAATTGATATCACCGCCATAGGTATAAGAAAATCTTCCGCCCTGAGCATATTCAAAGAAAGAAGAGAGCGTGCTGGCCCATTTCTTATTTCCATAGGTCCACTTTTTAGCGAAAACACCTATGAATCTGTGGTCATCACCATATTTTGAGTGTGCCAGTACATCGTCGTTCACATTACCCAATGCAGGATTTCCTTGAAATGCATCTCCCGTAATTTCTGCCTCGATTGAGTTCACATCTTTGGCGTTTAAATAGTTGTAGGCAAAACTCAGATATAACTCATTATCAAATCTTTTTTCCACTTTTGCAGACCAGTTAAAAATACTTCCCTTATCAGAATTAGTAAATACATAGGCCCCAGAATTACCAGGAAAGCCGGGAATTTTATCATTTTCAAGATAAATCGGTCTGTTGTCAACCCCCGCTAGTGTGCCTGTTGGTTTATCCAAACCCCAGTTCTGCACATGTGCACCATTGACGTCTTTGGAATACACAAAATCAGTAGTAACGATGATGTTGTTTTCGAACTTGTAGTCCAGTCCCAGATTGCTTCTCCACACGGATGGCCATTTGAAATCCGGATCGATCACCTCATAAAAATATGAATTAGGAGCTCCAACCTGGTTGCCTAACCAAACAAAGGGGAAGCGGCCGGTAAATATCCCTGAACCACCTCTTACCTGCAACCTGCTGTCTCCAAAAGCATCCCAGTTAAATCCAAAACGAGGTGAAACCATTACGCTTTCTGTAGGCATCTCTGTACTGTCAAAAAATACTGCCTCACCAGTTTCAGGATCAAAATATTCGATTGAAGGATTATAGCAACATTGGGTTTCAATGAATTCAGCTGCATATTCAGATGTATCAAAATACATTGGTTTATCGAACCTAATACCCAAAGTCAATCTCAAATTATCGTTGATATGCCATTCATCCTGCAGATAAAAAGCGAGCTGACCCACATCGGTTTTATACCAGTTGTAACCTCCCGGATTTCCTTCACCTGCAGCGGTATAGTTCTTATCTGCTTCAATGGCTGCCGCCAGGTCAACCGCAATACTCGGGTCGTTAATAAAATCCTCAACAGAGCCTGAAGTAGGAAAAAATACACCACGCGCTCCATATAATCCCAGATTAAAGGAATTACCAAACTTGAACTTTTCAAAAGAAATACCGGCCGTAAGGGTGTGATTATTTAAGAAATAGGTCAGATTATTTGAAAATTGAAAAACATCCTGGTCGAGTTTGTTGTTGATAGAGAATGGCTCATGTCCTGCAATGATATAAGGAGCTCCATTTTCCAAAATAGTGAAACTGGGTGCAGGTGTTGATAACGGATTTCTGAAATCGTTAAAAACCGAGTATCCTATTTGTAACTTGTTGGTCAAATTGTCACTAAAATTTGAGTTCAGTTCAACTAAGAAAGAATTGAGTTCATTGTTGATCTGATAACCTGCATTCTCAAATTGCAAAGTGGTCGCATTAGGTCCCCTGAAGGCCAGCGCACTTGGGTGAGCAGGCTGTTCTCTGGAAGCATCCAGAAAATTGTATATAAAAGCCACCCTGTGTTTATCAGAAATATTCCAGTCCAGTTTAAAAATGCCCTTGATTGATTCTGTCCCATAAACAAAACCCGTATAGGCTCCGGTATCATATCCCAGTCCGGATAGGAAATTCTGTACAGCGATCATATCGGATTCTGTTACCCTGGATTCATTGATATTGCCACTACCTGTGTTGGGTACCCAGGCAGATCCGTCATCAGTCCTGTCATCTTTTTCAAAATTGGCAAAAAAGAACAGCTTATTTTTGATTACAGGTCCCCCAACACTGAATCCATACTGTTTTTGCTCCAGGCCGGGCACAAAAATATCATCCCCTTTCACTTTGTCCCCGGTCATGTCCTCATTTCGGAAATAACCATAAGCAGTACCGTGAAATTCATTGGAACCACTCTTGGTCACTGCGTTGACTGCAGCACCCGTAAATCCCGCTTGTGTAACATCATAAGGCGCGATAGAAACGGAGATCTGCTCGATAGCATCCAAAGAAACGGGTTGTGAATTCGTTTGACCACCCGGTGTTGGAGAATCGAGACCAAAAGGATTGTTAAAAATCGATCCGTCCAGTGAAAAATTATTGTACTGGTCGTTTCTTCCTCCGAATGAAAGTCCGGATGCCGAGGGCTCAAGTCTGGTAAAATCTGCAGCACCCCTTGTTATTGTTGGCAAAGTGCTTAATGCCTGTCTGCTGATATTGGTTTCAGCTCCGGTTCTGTCATTTCCAAAGACATTGTCACCAGCCTTTGCCTGTACTACAACTTCTTCCAACTGGTTATCGGCTTGTAAGCTGACCTTAAAGTCATACGATTTTCCTAATACCAGTTGCACATCTTTGATCTCTTCGGTTTTATAACCTACAAAACTTATTGTAATGGTATAGGGTCCACCAATACGCATATTACGCAAATTTACTGCCCCATCGATATTTGTTGTACTTCCATAAGAAGTACCTGTGGGTATGTGCACGGCAACCACACTTGCATCCGGCAAGGGCACGTTTTCCGCATCAACAACCTCCCCGCGCATGGACGAAGTGGTAACCTGCGCAAAATTCTGTACCGAACAGAACAAGGCAAAAATCATCATTAATTTGTAAACTTTCTTCATAATTATTTTGAGTTAAATTTCGCCAAATTTACATATAAAAAAACCCGATCGGTGTGATCGGGTTTAACTTTTTATTAACAATTGGGGATTACTTTTCAGCCACCACTTCAAATGGCAGGTCGATGATCAGATCCCTGTGCAATCTTACTTTTGCATTGTATTTTCCGGTCCTTTTCACAGAACCACCGGCGATCTCGATAAATTTCTTTTCTATTTCATGTCCGCTGCTGCCGATGGCCTCGGCCAGGTTCGCATTGCTGACAGAACCGAAAAGTTTATCTCCTTCTCCTGCTTTTGCAGTAATTTTAAGTTCCAGTCCTTTTAATTCCTCAGCAAACTTCTGAGCTTCCTTGATTATACTGGCTTCTTTATATGCTCTTTGCTTTAAAGTTTCCTGTAAAACTTTTTTAGCCGAAGGTGTAGCCAGTATGGCCATACCCTGAGGGATCAAAAAATTTCTTCCAAAACCGTTCTTTACGGTTACAATATCATCTGCAAATCCTAAGTTAGCAACGTCTTTTTTTAATATAAGTTCCATAATAAAATCCTGATTTAAATTATTTTAACATATCACCTACATAAGGCATTAAAGCCAAATGACGTGCTCTTTTGATTGCCTGTGCTACTTTTCTCTGATACTTAAGTGAAGTACCGGTTAAACGTCGTGGTAAAATCTTACCCTGCTCATTCACGAGGTACATTAAAAAATCGGCGTCTTTAAAATCGATATACTTTATATTGTTCTTTTTAAAACGACAATATTTTACCTTTACTTTTGTGTCAATTTCCAAAGGAGTCAGATATCTTACAGCCCCTTTATTACCACCTTGTGCTTGTTGTTCTATCGTTGACATGTCTTACTTTTTAGATGATTTAACTCTTTCTCTTCTTTTTTCAGCCCATGCTTGTGCATGTTTATCCAGTTTTACCGTGATGTAACGCATAATGCTGTCATCTCTTCTGAATTCCAGTTCGTAGGGGGCAATAGCCTCTCCCGGAGCCTGAAACTCAAACAAGTGGTAAAAACCGGTTTTTTTCTTCTGGATCGGATAAGCCAGTTTCTTCAGGCCCCAATCCTCTTTCCAAATCATCTCGGCACCTTTGGACACCAAGTAATCTTCAAACTTTTTTACTGTTTCCTTTACCTGAGATTCAGATAAAACGGGATTCAAAATGAAAACAGATTCGTAATGATTCATATTTTATTAAATTTAATTGTTATTTTCGGGGTGCAAATATACGATTTTATTTAATTTAGTCATACTGAATGAAATAAATATATGCCTGATTTTTAGTATTTAAATTTTTTATCCATGGAGCTCCCTGAAATCCCGAACCTGATACACTACGCCATACCATTTTTTGTTTTATCGCTTGTTATCGAGGTGATACTGACCACAAAAAAACACATGGACACCTATGAAATAAAAGATGCCTCCTCCTCCATTGCCATGGGACTGGGAAATGTTTTTATCGGTTTGCTGAGCAAGTTTATCGTGGTCGGTGCCCTGATGTTTGTTTATTACAATTACCGGATTTTCAACATCCCCTTCAGCTGGTGGGCCTGGATACTGGTATTCTTTGCCGATGATTTTTCCTATTACTGGATGCACCGCATCAGTCATGAAAGCCGGTTTTTCTGGGCCTCTCACGTAGTGCATCACTCTTCACAAAAATACAATCTCGCAACCGCCCTGCGTCAAACCTGGACCGGTTCTTTTTTTTCTTTTGTATTCTGGTTGTGGATGGCCTGGATCGGTTTTCATCCCCTGATGATCCTCACGCAGATGTCCATCAGTTTGTTATATCAGTTCTGGATTCACACCGAAACCATAGATAAAATGCCGAAATGGTTCGAAGCCATTTTTAACACACCTTCGCACCACAGGGTGCACCATGCTACCAATCCCCAATACCTCGACAGAAATCACGCCGGGATACTGATCATCTGGGACAAGCTGTTTGGAACATTTGAACCGGAAGTAGAAAAACCGGTTTATGGACTGACCACAAATATCAATACCTATAACCCGGTGAGAATTGCCTTTCACGAGTGGATCGCGTTGATTCAGGATGCCGTCTTCAGCAAAACAAGCCTGAGCAACAGGTTAAAATATCTCTATATGCCACCGGGCTGGAAACCTGACGGCGCAGGGGTACTCTCCAGCGACCTTCGAAAACAATGGGAGTCCGTAAAAAATTCTAGTTGAAAGGATCGACATCGATGATAAACCTGACAGGACGGAATTCCGCTATGGATTCGAAACTGTTCCTGATCCGTTGAATCAGGTCTTTTGAGCCGGCCAGTGGCGCATCTTTTGGCAATTTTATCAGTATATTCTTGATATAGAGATTCCTGATCCTGGCTATCATGGGGTTGGCAGGACCAAGAACGAGGGTTCCAAAATTATTTCTCAGTGAAAGGGCCAGCCATTCACTTGCTTTATTTACCAGAACATGGTCTTTGTGTTTCAGGCTTATTTTGATCATTCTCACAAAAGGCGGATACTGAAACTGGTTGCGTTCATTGATCTGGTCCCGGTACATTCCCAAATAATCGTAAACGCTTATCTGTTGCAGTATCTGGTGGTAGGGATTAAAAGTCTGAATGATCACCTTTCCTCTTTTATTGGTTCGTCCGGCTCTTCCGGCAACCTGGGTCATCAGTTGAAAACTGCGCTCATGCGCTCTGAAATCGGGAAAATTCAGCATGTTATCAGCATTCATGATACCGACCAGGGATACATGATCAAAATCAAGTCCCTTGCTGAGCATTTGTGTTCCCACCAGAATATCGATCTCCCGGTCTTCAAAAGCGCTGATTATTTTGTAAAATCCGTGTTTACCGCGGGTGGTATCCAAATCAAGTCTTGCCACCCTGGCATTTGGAAAGAGCTCGCTGATCTCTGTCTCGATCTGTTCCGTACCAAATCCTTTTGTTTCAAGGCCGGGGTTTCCGCAGGACGGACAAGTAACCGGCAGTGGCTGGTGGTAACCGCAGTAATGGCAACGCAGCTGGGTATTGTACATATGGTAAGTCAGACTTACATCGCAATGCGGGCACTGGGGCGAGTTGCCACAACTTCTGCATTCCACCACAGGCGAATAACCCCTTCGGTTCTGAAACAAGATCACTTGTTCCTTTATAGACAGAGACTCCTGAATCTGCTCCATCAGGCGGTCGGAGAAATGCCCCTGCATCTGTTTTCTTTTGTGCTTATCCTTGATATCTGTCAACTCTATATCAGGTAACTGGCTGTCTCCAAACCTTTTATTCAGTTCAACCAAGCCGTATTTGTTGTGTTTTGCATTGTAGTAACTTTCAATAGAAGGTGTTGCACTGCCCAGCAGGTTTTTGGCCTGGTGTATCTTTGCCAGCACGATGGAAGCATCCCGGGCGTGATATCGGGGCGCGGGATCGTATTGTTTATAAGAAGTCTCATGCTCTTCATCAACAATGATCAGCCCCAGCTTGCTGAAAGGCAAAAGTACCGCCGATCTTGCCCCCAAAACCAGCTGTGCTTTCTCGGTGTTCCTGAGCACATTGTTCCATACTTCCACACGCTCGTTTACTGAAAATCTTGAATGGTAAACAGCCATTTGGTTTCCAAAGTGTTTCTGCAAACGTCCGATAATTTGTGTTGTTAACGCAATCTCAGGCAGCAGGTACAATACCTGTTTGCCCTCACTGAGGGTTTGTGCAATGAGTTTGCTGTATATCTCGGTTTTCCCGCTTGAGGTGATGCCATGGAGCAAAGTAACCTCATGTTTCGAAAAAGCCTCCTGGATCTGCGCCAGAGCTTCCTGCTGCAGACCGTTCAATGCTTTCAGGGGCAGCTCACCTTTGTCATATACATTGCGGTCAACTGCTTTGGTATAGATCTCGAAAACCCCTGCATCCGTGAGCGACTTAATAATTGTTGAAGGCATACCCGTAGCTTCCTTATATTCCTTCAGTTTTAAATGGTCCCTGTGTTTTTTTACACTGAAATAGCCCAGCACAGCCTCACTTTTTCGTTTGGCTCTTTTCAGCTCTTCCATCAGGCCCTGAAGGGCTTCCGGGTTTTTGTATGTATCATTCAGTTGTATGTACTTTTCCAGTTTCGGTTTGTACAGCTCAAAAATCTCTTCCTGCACATCGATCAGCCCTTTCTTCAGTAAATTATTGATAACCGGTAAGACATTTTGCCGGCTCAAAATACCAACAGCATCATCAATTTTTATGGCAGTCTGATGCTGTACGGCACTGAAAATGGCTCTTTCATCTTCGCTAAGTTCCGTATTGGGGAAAGTTTGATCATTCCTGCGAATAACCGTTTCACTTTCCAACAAAAAAAAGGAAGGCAGTGAAGCCCGCATCACTTCCCCCAGAGAGCACATATAATATGCAGAGATCCATTCCCAGAATTTCAACTGAGGTTCTGTAATTAAAGGGCTTTCATCCAGAATCTGGTGAATTTCCTTTGCTTCGTAAGCTGATGGTGGCTTATTGTGTTTTTCATAAACCAGTGCAGTGAATATTTTGGATTTTCCGAAGGGGACGGCAACACGCATTCCCGGACTTAAAAAATCGGCCTCAGCCCTGGAAACTTCATAGGTGAACTGCTTTTGCAGCGGGATGGGCAATATGACGTCAATAAAGTAGATAAAATGCTTTTTTTAATATTTTCTTTCAAGCTTATCCTTGAAAATAAACATCAGAACTATGGGTACAGCCAATATCAATACCATAAATGTATGTTCGGATAAAACGGAAGGATACATCAATATGGTTAACAAATAGCCTCCGATGGCTCCACCTATATGGGCACTATGACCGATATTTCCCCATTGATTTTTCATTCCGAACATAGAATACAGCAAATATCCAACACCAAAGATATAGGCGGGTATGGGTATGGGTATAAAAAATAAGTACAGACTCATGGTTGGGTTCAGTAGTATGGCTGAATAAACGATACCCATTACTGCTCCTGAAGCTCCAACGGCAGAATAGTAAGGTTCCTTCTTGTGAAAATTCAAAGCAAAGAGGCTGCCTGCAAGCAGGCTTCCAAAATAAACCGCCAGAAATTTCGGTACGCCCAGATAATCGATCACGGGATCGGCAAAAAAATAGAGGGTCAGCATATTAAACAACAGGTGACTGACATCAACATGCAGAAAACCGGAGGTAAGCATGGGAAGTTTATCTCCTTTGAGTACCGGTCCAACCTGAAATTTATACCGCTCAAAAAATACCCTGTCCTTAAATCCCTTCATAGAAACCAATACGTTTGCGAGAATAAGTAGCAATACTATTTTATCCATATTTATTTTTTTCTCAAAGATAAAATTATATCCGATATTTGTTTTCATTATGTTGCATTTCATTTCCTATATTCTCATCTACCCGGTCATCTATCTGATATCGATTCTACCATTTCGGATTTTATATTGGGTTTCGGATTTTTTATTTTTTATTTTCTTTTACCTGGTCCGGTACAGAAAAAAACTGGTTTTGCACAATCTGGAAATAGCATTTCCGGAGAAATCACCTGAAGAGAGATTACGCATCAGAAAAGAATTTTACCGTCATTTTGTAGATCTTTTTATGGAGATGATTAAAACTTCGAAAATCTCTGGAGAAGAAATCTTAAAAAGAATGAAGACTATAAATGAGAAGGCATTTATAAAATTTCTCGAAGAGAATCCAACGACCATTTTAATGACCTCCCACCACGCTAATTATGAATGGTTATTGGGTTTAAACCAATTATTACCCTACCCCGGCTTTGCAATCTACAAAAAAGTTGAAAACAAATACTTCAATAACTATATCATAAAAACCCGGGGCAAATTTAACTGTAACCTCGTTCCAACAAAAGACATTCTCGCCCTTATTGAACAAAATCATATTAATTCAATACCCGGGCTTTACGGATTTGCGAGCGATCAATCACCAAAGAGGAGCAAAATCTATCACCATTCGCTATTTTTCGGCCAAAGGGTCCCTGTTCATACAAGTACAGAAATGCTGGCCAAAAAATACAATTACCCCATCGTTATCCTGAATACGAAAAAGGTGGGAAGGGGATTTTATGAAACCAGTTTTGAAGTGCTGGCAAAAGAACCAAGACTATTTCCAGATTATGAGATTACCGATCTGTTCATGGCGAAACTCGAAAAGCAGATCAGGGAGCAACCTGAATACTATTTCTGGACGCACAACCGTTTCAAATATGTAGAACGGGATAAGAATTGATGATAACCTGGACTTCTGTAATTTCATCAACAACATTTGGTAAAAATTTCAAAAACCTGAATTCAGGCAAACCAATGTTTTACCAGATCATTTTCTGCCGGAACAAAATTGTTGTGAATAAACTCATTCGTTTGGGGATTATAGGTGTAATCGTTTTTCCAGTTTTCAAAGTTTTCTGCCAGCTGCTGAATGCTCTCGCAAATGAAATGAACCTCCTCGTTTGTCATGGTAGGATGAACTGACATGCGTATCCACCCCGGTTTGTCCAACAGGCACCCCTGTCCCAGTTTGTCGACCAGCTCATGCGATTGCTGCTGGTCCACATGCAAAAGGAAATGCCCATAAGTTCCGGCGCAGGAGCAACCCCCTCTCGTTTGAATTCCGAAACGGTCATTCAATAATTTTACCCCTAAATTGAAATGCAGATTTTCTATATAAAAAGAGATCACACCCAGGCGGTTTGCATGCTGCCTGGCCAAAATGACAAGATTTGGAATACGATTTAATTTTTCGAAGATCATACCGATAATTTCATGCTCCCTTGAGAGTATTTTATTGACGGTCATTTCTTCCTTGAGTCTGATTGCCAGAGCAATGCGTATGGTTTGTAAAAAGCCGGGAGTTCCGCCGTCCTCACGTAGCTCAATGTCATCCAGATAGACGTGTTCTCCCCAGGGATTGGTCCATAATACAGTGCCTCCGCCGGGGTTATCCGGTACCAGATTTTTGTATAATTTTTTATTGAAAATAAGTACTCCCGAGGTACCCGGCCCGCCTAAAAATTTATGCGGAGAAAAAAAGATAGCATCCAGATAAGACGATTCATCGTTAGGGTGCATATCTATATTTACATAAGGTGCACTACAGGCAAAGTCCACAAAACACACACCATTGTTCCGGTGCATGATTTTGGCTATGCGGTGATAGTCGGTTTGAATGCCGGTTACATTGGAACAGGCAGTTACCGAAGCAATTTTGAAAGGCCTGTTTTCGTATACTTTTAACAATGCCTCTAATTCCTTATAGTCTACCAGTCCGTTGTCATCATAGGGCAAAATGACAACATCGGCAATGGTTTCCAGCCAGGAGGTCTGGTTGGAATGATGCTCCATATGTGTTATAAAAACTACAGGTCTTGCATTTTCCGGCAATTCTGCCAGTTGTTTAAAATGTTCCGGAAAACGCAGGCCCAGTATGCGCTGAAATTTATTGATCACGCCGGTCATGCCGGTGCCATAGGTGATGATGATGTCGTTTGCATCGGCATGCACATGGTTTTTAATGATCTTTTTTGCTGCGTGATAGGCCATGGTCATAGCTGACCCGGTAATGGTAGTTTCAGTATGTGTATTTGCGACAAAAGGCCCGAAATCATTGATGATCTTCTCTTCTATGGGTCTGTACAGCCTGCCACTGGCCGTCCAATCGGCATAAATGACCTTTTGTTCCCCGTAGGGAGAACTGAATTGTTGCTCTATTCCGATAATATTTTTACGGAATTTTGCGAAATATTGTTCGAGAGTCTCGTTTTCTGCACCCATATTCAAACCATGAATTTTGTTGCCTGTCAGATACCTGCTATATCTGCAATTTCTTTCAGCATTTTTTCTGCCAGGGAATTTGCCTTTTCTTCCGTTGTGCTCTCTGTATAAATCCTGATGATCGGCTCGGTATTTGATTTTCGCAAATGCACCCATTCATCCTTAAAATCGATCTTCACACCATCCGTAAGATTTACCTGTTCATTTTTGTATATCGCCGCAATCTTTTTCAACAAGTCATCTACATGAATATCAGGTGTCAGCACGATTTTATTTTTGCTCATAAAATAGGCCGGATAAGTTTCTCTCAATTGCCTGCAGGAAAGTTTGGTTTCGGCCAGGTGGGTTAAAAAAAGAGCGATCCCCACGAGTGCATCACGCCCATAATGGCTCTCCGGATAAATGATCCCTCCGTTCCCCTCGCCTCCTATTACGGCCTTTGTTTCTTTCATAAGGTTTACAACATTCACCTCCCCTACGGCACTGGCTTTGTATGTACCCCTGTGCTTCAGGGTAACATCTTTAAGGGCCCTGGAAGATGACAAATTAGATACGGTATTCCCCGGTGTCTTGCCCAGAACATAATCCGCACAGGCTACAAGGGTATATTCCTCTCCAAACATAGACCCGTCCTCACAAACGATTGCCAGGCGATCTACATCAGGATCCACCACAATACCCAGATCGGCTTTATCCTTTACAACTTTCTGCGAAATTTCGGTAAGGTGTTCTGCCAGTGGTTCGGGATTGTGCGGAAACTCACCTGTGGGGTCGCAATACAATTTAATGCACTCAACGCCAAGGCGGTCCAGCAAATTTGGAATAGCCAAACCTCCTGTAGAATTCACTGCGTCTACAACGACCCTGAAATTCGCTTTGTTTATCAACTCTGCGTCAACCAGTTTTAATTTGAGCACTTCATCGATGTGCTTATCTATATACCCGTTCTTTTTGTTGTATGAACCCAGGTTATCCACTTCTGCAAAACAGTAGTCGTTCTCTTCAGCCAGTTTCAGTATGGTATTTCCGTCGGTCTCATTTAAAAATTCCCCTCTTTCATTCAATAGTTTGAGCGCGTTCCACTGCTTTGGATTGTGACTTGCCGTGACGATGATGCCACCATCAGCTTTTTCCAGTGTTACAGCGAGTTCCACGGTAGGCGTGGTGGATAGTCCGAGATCAGTGACATCAATACCCAAACCAACCAGGGTATTGCAAACAAGGCTGCTGATCATTTTTCCGGATATGCGGGCATCTCTCCCTACGATCACATTTAGTTTTTTACCAGGATGGCGTGTCAAAAGCCAGGTTCCATAAGCCGAAGCAAATTTAACAGCATCAACAGGGGTAAGGTTTTCATCGATACCACCGCCTATGGTTCCTCTGATTCCCGAAATAGATTTTATTAGGGTCATGTACTTTAATTTTTATACAAAGATACTTTTTACAGTAATAAAGACCATAAAAAAAACCGTTCAATTCAGATGTTTATCCTGATGAACGGCTTTTTGTTTATTGAAAAAATGAATTATTTGCTTTTATCCATTTTCTTTTTCAGGTCTGCAAGTTCTGAAATATCACCCAGTGTAGTTTTCTCTGAGGAAGTTTCTACTTTCTTTTTAGCAGCCTTAACGTTTTTCTCTTCTTCTTCTTTGAACACTGCAGTGTGTGAAGCTACTATCCTGCGGTATTCCTTGTTGAATTCAAGAACTTTGAAGTCCATGGTTGCACCTTTTGTAAACTTCGATTTATCTTCAGTTTCCATATGACGTGAAGGTATAAAAGCATCTACACCTTCCTCAAAAGTAACGATCGACCCTTTATCGTTGATCTCTTTTACAACACCTTTGTGTATTGAATCGATGGCGTATTTTGTCTCGTATTTATCCCAGGGATTAACTGTTGTCTGTTTGTGTCCCAGATTCAATTTACGGCCTTCTACATCAAGTTCGAGAACTTCTACCTCGATCTTATCACCAATATTCACAAACTCAGATGGATGTTTGATCTTCTTGGTCCAGGAAAGGTCAGAAATATAAACCAAACCGTCAATTCCTTCTTCAAGTTCAACAAAAACACCAAAATTGGTATAGTTTCTTACTGTTCCGGTATGTTTAGAGCCAACAGGATATTTTTTATCGATGTTGGTCCATGGATCCGGATGAAGTTGTTTGATGCCTAAAGACATTTTTCTTTCATCACGATCCAAAGTAAGGATCACTGCTTCGATCTCATCTCCGACATTCACAAAATCCTGTGCGGATCTCAGGTGAGTTGACCAGGACATTTCCGAAACGTGGATCAGACCTTCTACTCCGGGGCTTACTTCGATGAAGGCACCGTAATCAGCAATAATGGTTACTTTACCTTTTACCTTATCACCCACAGAAAGTTTCTCGCTCAATGCATCCCAAGGATGTTTGTTCAATTGTTTTAAGCCGAGCTGTATCCTTGATTTATCATCATCAAAATCCAGGATAACCACATTTAATTTCTGGTCAAGTTCAACAACCTCATTCGGATGGTTGATCCTGCTCCATGACAGGTCAGTAATGTGTATCAATCCGTCAACACCGCCTAAATCTACAAACACGCCATAGGAAGTGATGTTTTTAACAACGCCTTCAAGAACCTGTCCTTTTTCAAGCTGTCCGATGATTTCTTTTTTCTGTTCTGCAAGATCAGATTCGATAAGGGCCTTATGAGAAACAACGATGTTTTTAAATTCGTGGTTTATTTTAACAACCTTGAATTCCATATTCTTTTCTACATACTGGTCATAATCGCGGATCGGTTTAACATCGATCTGTGATCCGGGCAAGAAGGCTTCTATTCCAAAAACATCCACGATCATACCACCTTTCGTTCTGCATTTTACAAAACCGGTTACGATCTCCTGTGTTTCCTGAGCCCTGATCACGCGCTCCCAGGCTCTGATCACCCTTGCTTTTCTGTGTGATAAAACGAGCTGACCGGTACTGTCTTCCAGTTTGTCAACCTTTACTTCAACCTTATCCCCAACTTTCAGATCAGGGTTATATCGAAATTCGTTCAGTGATATTACACCTTCTGATTTGGAATTGATATCAATGATAGCTTCCCTGTCGGTCATTCTAACCACGATTCCGTCGATCACCTGACGTTCTTCTACAAAACCAACCGTTCCGTCAAGAGCTTCTTCAAACTCTTTATATTTTCCTTCGTCTATGGTATCAATTCCCTCTTTGTATCTGTTCCAGTCAAAGTCCTTTAAAAACTCTTCAGGGTTTACAACCGGAGCTTCTTCTTCTTCGATCAATATCTTTTTGATATTCACCACTTCATCATCTTCCACTTCTTCAATTTCCTCAACCTCAGCCACAACAGATTCTACATCTTCTGCTTCGTCTTCTTCTTTGTAAAAAGATTCAAGACCTAACTCAAGCACGAGTAAATAGTAAAAAATTGCACGGTATTTCTGCTTGTTTTCTTTACCCATTTTCGCACAGACTTTTTGTATGGCGGCATCCAGTTCTTCACCATCTTCCAATCCCAATTTCTTAACGAGAAAGTTTTCCTTTACAGTAGTTAATTCGGATTCTTGTGAGCATGAAACTATTTCTGCATCTGCTTTAAAAATAGAAGGACCCAATCCTTTAACAACGTTTTCGAATAAAGATTCTTCAATTTCTATACCTAACTTTAAAGCTTCGCTAGTGTATAGTTCCAGTTTTTCGTCTAATTTTGACATAATTAATTTTTGTATCTTATTGAATAACAGATTCTAATACAGGCATTTCCAATAAGAGATATTAAACATGTTTATAAAATCACCATTAAGGAATCTGTTCCTGCCTTAAAGGGCTGCAAATTTAGAAAGAAAAGTTGAATTATTCAATAGGTTTTTTGGCTAACAATCAGAATTTTATGGAAAAAATTATAAAAGCGACTGTATGATGAACTTTTCTGATATGCCTTCAGCCTCTGCCTTGTAATTTTTTACGATCCTGTGGTGTAATATTCCTAATGCAACTGCCTGTACATCAGCAATATCCGGTGAGTATTTGCCTTGTATGGCCGCATAAGCCTTGGCTCCAAGGACAAGGTTCTGTGAAGCTCTGGGACCAGCACCCCAGTCGAGATAGTTTTTTACCAGCGTGGTCGCATCGGCGGAACCGGGTCTGGTTTTTGAAACCAGTCTGACGGCGTATTCCACCACATTGTCATTAATAGGTATTCTGCGCACAAGTTGTTGATAGGCCAGTATATCCTGTTCGGTGAAAACCGGATTTACATTAACCTGTTTGTCTGAAGTTGTGTTTCTGGCAATTTCGACTTCTTCAGCATAGCTTGGGTATTCCAGGTATATAGAAAACATAAAACGGTCCAGCTGGGCCTCAGGAAGCGGATAGGTGCCTTCCTGTTCAATTGGATTCTGGGTGGCAAGCACAAAAAAAGGAAGGTCGAGTGCGTAATTGTGTCCGGCCACGGTAACTGCTCTTTCCTGCATCGCCTCCAGCAAAGCTGCCTGGGTCTTGGGCGGTGTACGGTTTATTTCATCGGCCAGAATAATATTTGCGAAAAGGGGTCCTTTTATAAATTTGAAATGCCTGTTCTCATCGAGAATCTCACTGCCCAATATATCGGAGGGCATAAGGTCTGGTGTGAATTGAATTCTCTTAAAGTCAAGACCCAGGGATCTTGCCACCGTATTAACGAGCAGTGTTTTGGCCAAACCGGGTACCCCGATAAGCAAAGAATGCCCGCCACATAACAAAGACAAAAGGACCTCATTCACGGCCTGTTTCTGACCCACGATGACCTTGGAAATCTCATTCAGCAGGCGTTCGTGGTTCTCAACTAATTTTTTAATGGCGAGTACATCAGACATAGGTTTATTGAATATTATTCCAATTCAGCTCAAACTTACAATTCCTATACTTATCGTTAATTTTAATATAGGTATCCCCTATTTTGTCTTTAGCCCATTTTTCAATGGTCTCCTCTTTCTTTTTCTGCAGCGCGAGATCCTTGATCTTTACGTAGTCAACTGATAGGTCTGCAATGTGGGACTCCGTTTTACTCTTCAAAACCAAAAATTTGTACATCTTTTGCTGCTGTTGGGTTTCGTCGTAGAAAACCTCAGTGTAATCGCCGGGTTTGAGGTTAGCCACCTTGCCGTAAAGGTCCGGATCCATGCGGGTTAACTCAAAGTGGGTATCACTGGTAACCGGGTTTATAAGATAACCCTTGTTTAATCTCGTATCTTTATCTTCGGAATATTTTAAAACAGCATCTTCAAAAGTGATCTCCAGTTTCAAGATCTGTTCCCTTATCCCATTAAGTGAATCTTTTGCCTTGTCCAATTCTGACTGATCAATTTTTGGCTGCATAAGTATGTGACGGACATCCCTTTCTTTTCCTTTTATTTTTTCAACGGTGAGGATATGATAACCAAAATCTGATTTAAATGGTTCTGAAATATCGCCTTCTTCCAGTCGGAATGCGGCTTCTTTAAACTCTTTTACAAAGGGGCTTTGCCTGGTGATGGTATAAAGCCCGCTGTTCTGGCTTACTGCAGGGTCATCTGAAAACAATATAGCTTTCATGCTAAAACTCTCACCGGCTTTCACCTGTTCCTTGATCTCATTCAATCGGGCAAGAATTCGTTGCTCTTCTTCAGTTGAGGGATGCACATTCATTACGATCTGAGCCAGCTCTATATCCGCACCAAATTCAGGCAGGTTACCTGAGGCTTCAAGACTTTTGAAATACCGCTTAACTTCTTCCGGAGTGATATCGATTTCTGAGGTTAGCTTTTGCTGCATTTTTTGTATATAAAGTGCTTCTTTTTCTACCTCTGTCAACTCTTCATTCAGTTCTTTCATGGTGTCGAAACCATAAAAAGCAAGCATTTTCTCATTGGAACCCAGCTGATTGCTAAAATACTGTATTTTCCTTTGTACTGTGGCACTCACTTCAGCATCGCTAACAGTAATACTATCCACTGCAGCATGGTGTGCGAGCAGCTTCCTGTTCATGATCTGTTCGAGCATATCACAGTCAGAGATATTCGCCTTTCCGTCGCTTTGCTGCAGCAATTCATTTTTAAAGGCTTCGACTTCAGAGTCGAGCACTATATTCTTTCCAACAACAGTAGCGACTCCGTCAATCTTTAATTTTTCTTGTGCAGAAACAAGGGGAGCTATAAATAATGTGCCAATGGCAATGATGTATATCTTTCTTAACATATTAGTACACTTCAAAATTTTTGTCTTTAACTGCATCCGTTAGCAGGGATTTTTCAATTTCAACAAGCAGATCCAGCTTTCTTTTGTGCAGTATCATTTTTTTAATTGTGGGCTCAACATAACTTTTTGGTGCAATTTCGTTCATATTCAAAACCCTGTTAATAGCCACCAAATATACTCCTAATGAGTCTTCCTTTTGTAAAAAATCCACTTTTTTTAAATTTTCTCCCTCAGGCAAAAAAGGAAGTTTTTCAAGAACTGCCTTATAACTAACCCAGATCGAATCGTTCAGGTTAAAAGAATTAAATTCTAACCTCTTGTCATTCAATTTGTTAATGTCATCTGCCTTTTTTGACTTAAAAAGTTTGACCAGTTCTTTTCCTTCTTTCATCGTTTTGTTGTAATGGATATACCTGATCTGAACCAACTCTTCATTAAGTTTGTAAATATCCTTGTTCGATTGGTAGTATTGATCAACATCATTTGAAGTTACAACCGTATCCAGTAATTTATTGATGAGCGCCTCCCTATATTTTTCAATTATAAGTTCACGGCGGTAATTTTCCACGAGCTCATCAATTTCCGCTTTGCTGTCGTCTATGTTTAAGCGAGCCTTTTCAAGCAAAAGATGATGAGTGGCCCAGTCATTGATAAAAATCGAACGCAGCTGTATACTGTCTTCTTTGGTATAACCTTCGGGTAATACCTTCAGAAAGTCGTCAGCCATCAGGTATTTGTCATTTACCCTTGCTATGGCGTCTATATTTTTTTGCTTGTCTTCGCAACCCCCAATGACCAGGGCAAGCAGCGCATAAATTAAAGTATATAGTAATTTCATTCCGGACGCAAAATTAATTTTTCCAATCTTTTAACTTCTTTCTCATTATAAGAGACTTTATACTTTTGGTGAAGCGATTTTACCCATTCCTTTTCAAGATGATTCTGGTAATCATTCATTACCTGCCCCCGGTTTTCCTTGAGGGTTTTTGGCCTGGGAGGCATGAGTTCCAGAACTTGCACAACTGTAAAATGCTTAACATCATCAGCATAGACCTTTGAAACACCTATTTTCTCTTCAAAGTTTAAAGGTAATTTATTAGAGGGTAATTCCAAAACAGCCTCATTGAATAAAACATGGATTGTGGCTCCTTCATTCACCTGAGCTTTGATCTCTTCGGTGTTCCTGCCCTCCAGGAGTAATTCGCGTGCGCGCTCTGCCTTTAATTTTTCATTGCAAGTTGCTATAATGACATGAGCGCTTTTTTTCCAGTAATAATCATTTAGATGCTTCTGGTAATAATCAGCCAATCCGAGCGAATCGGTTTCTGCCTTTTTCCAGATATTATTCTCCAACAGATCAAATAATAAAATGCCTTCAGCATATTCTTTCAGGGTCAGGGCAAATTCAGTATTGCTGCTTTCCAGGTGATCTTTATGGTACTCAAGAATTTTTTCGGTTTTAAACCGTTCGAAATCACCGCTTATGTTTTGTTGTTTTGCCAATTGCCTGAAGGCAATAAATTCTTCCGCCGAATATGACATTTCATTGATCGTCAGAATAACGAGTTCCTTCGGAACAGCAGCTGCCGTTTGATCCAGGGCGTACAAGCCCTGACTGTCCATCTGGCTGATCTTATAATTGCCGGAGAGCTTATATGCCAGGTCCTTTTTGAGTATGGCCGACCTGTTGCTGTTTCCCAGTTGCTGAACGATCTGTTCCTGCATTTGTTCAAACGGAAGCAGAGGATATTTTTTTATCAGCTTGAATATATGCCAGCCGTATTCTGTTTCAAAAGGCCGGGATACATCTCCGATCTCTTTTAACATATAAGCCTGATCCTCCATCGGTTTGATCAACCTTCCCGAGCCAAACCGGGGAAGTCGGCCACCATTCTGGCTTCCTGTGGGGTCATCGGAATATTTTCCTGCAAGGTAGGCAAAATCTTCACCCTGCTGTAACTTATCATAGATTTCACGGCACTGTTTTTCGGCGTATGCCGCATCATCCGGATTATTTTTAACAAAAATATGAGCAACCTCCAACTCTCCCCTGGCCGGTCTTTTATCGTTGACCTTTAAAATATGGTAACCAAACTGGGTTCTGAAAGGTTTGCTGAGGCTTCCCACCGGAGTGCTATAGGCCACATTTTCAAAATCATATACCATATCGAACACAGAAAAATAGGACAAATTTCCACCGTTCTGCACAACCGAAGGGTCTTCAGAATAAGATTTTGCCACTTCTTCAAAACTGTTTCCGGCCTTGATTTTACTATAGGCTTCACTGATCTTTGCATAGGCCTTGACCGTATCGGCAGGAACTGCATTCACATCTGTCAACACCAGGATATGGCTTGCATTGATCTCGTATTTCATTCGTTCATAGGTCTCCAGCACCAATTCTTCCCGGATCTCCTCATCTTTAATATATGAATCAGCCAACTGCGATCTGTATTTGTTGAGTTCACTTATAAATTCAGGTTCTTTATCAAGACCCAATGCATAGGCCTCAGCAAGTTTTAATTTAAAATCGACGAACAGATCCAGGTATTCTTTTACTTCCTTGCTTTGGTTATCGATGACTATATCTTTGTTCTTTTCGTAAACGCGCATAAATTCAGAAGTAAAAACAGGCTTCTTATTGATTGTCAGCAATACCTTATCCGTTTCCTGGGCACACAGATGACCGGTAAAGAGCAGACTTATAATAAAAAGATATATTGAGAACTTCATGTATTATTACAGGAAAAAAAATTATAAATGAGAGGGAAATACCGGGCAAAAATATTTCAATATTAATTAATTCTTGTTAAAAAAATCACAAAGAAATTACCCCTTCGACTTTAGAAACCTCCCTGTATTTTTCAATGATCTCTTCAGGGCTATTCATGGTTACATAAATTGATAAACTCGTATATTTTGCAGAGGAAGATGCTCTTTTATCGATCACTGCGCCCATATTGTCAAAAAAGGTTTCAATTTCAGTCACTTTTTCTACAGACGACTCGACAATGAATTTATAAAGATATCTGGTCGGAAAATTGGTTGTCTCTGACAGACTGATCTTTAGTTTTTCATAAAATTCAGATTCTTTGCTCATATCTAAATGATTACTTATGAATTACTCCGCTATTAATAATTACTTATGAATCAGCTCACAAATTTACAATTAATATTTTTTACTTTTGAACAGGCATATTCAAGAATACCCAATGCAAAAAAAAATTGTCATCACCGGCGGACCGGGATCCGGAAAATCTGTTGTTATCAATGAGCTCATACAACGCAATTATATTTGTATGCCTGAGATTTCAAGGGAAGTTACCCTGAATGCCAGAAAAAGCGGTATTGAACAGTTGTTTCTCAATGAACCCATGCTATTCAGCAAAATGCTGATGGAAGGAAGAAAAGAGCAATACCTAGAAGCCGAACGAACAGGAGCAGCAATCGTTTTTTTTGACCGCGGGCTGCCTGATGTGAATGCCTATCTGGAACATTTCAACCTTGTTTACGATGATTATTTTCATCGGATGGTTGAAGATTATACATATCATAAGATCTTTATCATGCCTCCCTGGCCTGATATCTACCAAATGGATACTGAAAGGTATGAAGATTTTGACCAGGCCAGGGATATTTTCCGGTCTATAGAAAAAATATACAGGAGATTGGGTTATGACCTGATCTCAGTTCCCAGGGGGACAGTGGAAGAAAGGGTTGATTTTATCTTAAAGCAGATTAGCCATGAAGAGTCCCGCTGAACAGATACTTAAGAATTACTGGAACTACGAGGAATTCCGGCACCCGCAACAGGAGATCATAGAGGCAGTGCTGCAGAAAAAAGATGTTATTGCCCTGTTACCAACGGGTAGCGGTAAATCCCTCTGTTACCAGGTTCCGACACTTGTGGCTGATGGTTTCTGTATCGTGATTTCCCCCTTAATAGCCCTGATGAATGATCAGGTGTCCGATCTGAACAAAAGAAATATCAAGGCAGCAGCACTCACCGCAGGAAACTCCTTTGATGAGATCATCCAAACCTTTGACAATATAAAATACGGAGGGATTAAGTTTTTGTACTTATCACCTGAAAAGATCCAGTCAGAATTGATTCAGGAAAAAATTAAGGAGGTATCAGTAAGCTTGCTGGCCGTGGATGAAGCTCATTGCATCTCGGAATGGGGCCATGATTTCAGGCCGTCTTATCTTAAACTCGGCTCACTGAAAGCATTAATGCCGGGAACACCCGTTATTGCGCTGACGGCCACGGCTACCGGCAAAGTCATTGTTGATATCAGGCAGAACCTCGGACTGAGCAAGCCTGAAGTGTTCAAAAAATCCTTTTACAGACCCAATCTGAGCTACAATATAATTCACACTGAAGATCCTTATAGCAAGATACCAGGCATCCTTAAAAAAACAGAAGGGCCTGTTATCATTTATGCGGGCACCAGAAGAGCCACTGTTGAAATGGCCGAATATCTTCAAAAAAGATCCTTTGCAGCGACCTGCTACCATGGCGGACTGACCGAAGAGGAAAAGGCCAAAGCCTACGAGCTCTGGTTCAGTGAAAAGAAAAGGATCATGGTTGCCACAACAGCCTTTGGTATGGGCATTAACAAAGCCAATGTCAGGGCCATCCTGCATATAAACATCCCTTACTCTGTCGAAAATTACCTGCAGGAAACCGGAAGGGCCGGGCGCGACGGGATCACATCTTATGCTGTTTTGCTGTATAGTCCTGCCCTGGCTCATACCTTTCGGCAATCCATTCAGAAAAGCCTTGCTACCAAAGAGATCTGTGAAAAGGTCTATTCTGATCTGATGCAGTATCTGCGTATCGGTAAGGGTGAATATCATGAAGCATTTGTGGATTTTGATCTGCAGGACTTTTGTTCCAGGTACAACATACCCTTACTGCCTGCTTCCAATGCCATTTCAGTACTGGAAAACACAGGGGTTATTGCCAATCAGAAAATCAGTTCAAGAGGTTCCACCCTTCAGATCATGGTTAGCAACCGCGCACTGTTCGGGTTTTACAAGACAAAATGAAAAGGATAAATTACTCCTTCAGACCATTTGCCGCAGCTATGCCGGTGTTTTTGAGATGCCCGTCAATATCAGCGAAAGTTTTTTATCCGAAAAACTTTTGATGAACAAGGAAAAAATTAAGGAACAGCTAAAACAACTGCATTCACAAGGTATCGTTGCATACGAAGCCCATACGGGAAACAGCCAGATCCAGCTTTTAATGCCACGTGATGACCGGTATATATTGCAGCTCATAAAACCATTTGCTGAGAAAGTGAACAGGCAAAAATTAACCAAAGCTGAAGATATGCTGAGCTACCTGCAGCAAGAAAGGGGTTGCAGAAATCTTTTTCTTCAGACCTACCTGGAAGAGAGCACCCTGAAAAAGCCCTGTGGTTTATGTGATCTTTGCAGAAAGAAAGGCAAAAGGAGTCAGGCTCTGGTGGAAGAGAATATTCGGGATGCCTTCAAGGAATCCACCTTTTTATCTATTCAGGAAATAATTGACAAACTGGACCGGCCTGAAGAACAGGTGTTAAAAAAATTGCAATTTATGCTGGAAAACGGATCTCTAAGACTAACTTTACAGAATAAATTTGAAATAGTGAATAAATGAAAAACCTGAGAATAATTTTCATGGGGACTCCCGAATTTGCAGTGGCAAGCTTGAGAGCCTTGTTGAAAAATCACCTGAAAGTCGTTGCTGTTATTACTGCACCCGATAAACCGGCGGGCCGGGGTCAGAAATTAAGGCAATCGGCTGTAAAAGAATACGCCCAGTCTCGCAATTTACCGGTACTGCAACCCACCAACCTTAAATCAGAAATTTTTTTAGAAGAATTAAAAAAATATAAGGCCGATCTGCAGGTAGTTGTGGCATTCAGAATGTTGCCCAAAGCCGTTTGGGCCATGCCGAAATACGGAACATTTAACCTGCATGCCTCACTGCTGCCTCAGTACCGGGGTGCAGCCCCTATCAACTGGGCCATAATTAATGGTGAAACAGTTACAGGGGTAACAACTTTTTTTATTGACGAGCAAATAGACAATGGTGCCCTATTGCTGCAAAAGGAAACCCCGCTTCACCCGGATCAGACTTTTGGGGAACTGCACGATATACTCATGGATCTCGGAGGTAATCTGGTGGTAGAAACGATCAGACGTATTGCAGAAAACGCAATACAAAGTACAAGCCAGCCCGCTGGTAACTTTAAACCGGCTCCAAAATTAAGTCCTCAAAATTGCGAAATAAAATGGACGGACACCGTTCACAATGTGTATAACCTGATCAGGGGACTTTCACCTGTTCCTGCAGCGCATACAAAGCTTTTTAATGACAATACAGTTTATCAGGTAAAGATCCTTGAAGCCAGGCCGTTTGAAGAAGCACATACCTTTACCCCGGGAATGGTAAAAACCACAAAAAAAGAAATAAAGGTTTATTGTGCTGATGGTTATATGGATATTATTCAACTTAAGCTTTCCGGTAAGGCTCTGATGGATGCGCAAAGTCTGCTCAATGGTTTTTCAATTTCGCAGGATGCAACCATGAATTAGTGACTTTAAGCCGCTTTAAATAAGGAAAGAAGGCTTGTTTTACCTGTGTTATGAACATTTTCAGATAATTTATCAACAATCTGGCATATTTTTAGCCTAAAACTTGCGTAAACCCTTATAAAATCTATATTTGTTATGCTTATATGAGCAAATAAAAAATATTATAACCCATTTTTAAAATTTTTATTATGAACAAATCAGATTTGATCGAGGCAATGGCTGCCGATGCAGGAGTTTCAAAAGCTGCTGCTGGTAAAGCACTAGACTCTTTGATGAAAAACGTAAAAAAGACCTTAAAGGGAGGTGGAAAACTTGTTTTAGTTGGTTTTGGTTCATTTTCTGTTAAAGAAAGACCCGCCAGAGAAGGAAGAAACCCACAAACCGGAGCTACAATTAAAATTCCAAAAAGAAAAGTTGTTACTTTTAAACCAGGGTCTGAATTGAAAGATTCTGTCAACTAATCTTGAATCCTGTTTCAATAAAGCTGTCATTTTTGGCAGCTTTTTTTTTATATAATTATTTTTTCTATATTTATCTTTTAATAATCCCCCAAAATGTCAAAATTAAAGGTATCAAAAGGAAAAATACTGGTTGCAGAGCCCTCGGTGCTCACCGACAGTTCATTTAACCGTTCAATCGTTCTGCTCACTGAACACAATGAAAATGGTTCCGTTGGTTTTATTTTTAATAAGCCTACCGAATATACAATCGGGGATATTTTACCTGAGGTAGATTCAACTTTGCGCGTTTATTTCGGGGGACCGGTATCAGAAGGCAATCTTTATTATGTGCACAGAATACCTGAACTTATACCCGACAGCATTGAAGTCGGTGACGGATTTTACTGGGGGGGTGATTTTGAAGCCGTAATGGAATTATTAAAAGAGGACATCATTTCGAAAAACGACATCCGTTTCTTCCTGGGATACAGCGGCTGGTCATCACAGCAGCTCGAGGAAGAACTGACTACCTATTCCTGGGTAGTCATAGAGAATAAATTTCAGGATCTGTTTGAGATCAATCACAACAGCTTTTGGAAAGATGAGATCACTAAATTTGGAGGTGTTTACAAGATCTGGGCAAATGCACCGGCAAATCCCAGCTATAATTAACTGAGCTGTTCTTCGATCAGTAATCCGAATTTTTCCCTGATTTTATCAGTTATTCCAGTCACATACTGCTTCTTGCGAAAGGTGTTTACTGATTGTATATCCATAATGCAATTGGTGAGGAACACCTCATCAGCCTGCAACAAATCCATTGGATTTATGGCAGATTCTTCCAACCGGAGTTCGGGCATCCTGCTGACCAGCTCAAGTACTTTTTTTCTGATGATCCCGTTTACACAACCATCCCCGATGGCCGGTGTTCGAAGAAGTCCTTCTTTCACAATGAATAGATTGGCATTACAGGCTTCTACAACCTGCTTCCTTTCATTCAGCAACAAACAGTTTTGATATCCGTTCTCTTTGGCGTAAATACTCCCAAGTACCTGTAGTATTTTGTTGTTGGTTTTAATGCTGGAAAGCAGTCCTGAAAAAATTTGAAAATCCTTGTAAAGCTCAATTTCGTAATCATCATATGTTCGTTTTTCCAAAGCGGTCGCTTCAACTAAAAAATCGATCTCATTGGAATCAGGAAGGTAATATCCACCCCCACTGCGAAAAACACTAAACCTGATCCTGGAAAGACCTTCCAACTTGTTTGCCTTGAGTGTTTCAATGATTTGATCCCTAAAAAACCCCGGACTAAAGTTCATCGGAATTTCCATTCTCAGCATACGCATGGATGCCATCAGCCTGAAATAATGGTCTTCTAAGAAAAAACAATTGAAACGATCGGCCTTCAGGGTGTCAAAAACGCTGTCGCCAAACTTAAATCCGCGGTTGTTAAGGCTCAAATTGACCTGATCGCTGCTTAACAAAGCCCCATTGAAGTTTATTATCATCGCTTGAATAGAAATTTGAAATAAAAAATCGGGATAGTAACCGTTTTTAGGGCAAGGTTTTTTTTATCCTCCAATGATATGTCGGAGATCTGCAATTTTATTCTCCCAAAACATCTTGGCTTCTTCCATCTCATCTTCCTCGGCAAAGTCAGTTACAATTAAAGAAACATCATTGGTTAGGTTATCTTTTATTATTTTAAATTCAAAATACGCTTCCGGGTCCTTTGATTCTACCCATTTAAACCTGATGAACTGGTCTGTTTTAAAGGCCACACGTTTGGCCACCTCTTCGGAACCATCCCATATAAAAGTGAAATTCTGACCACGGGAATTGACATTATCAGCATACCATTCACCCAAGGAATCCGGACTGGAGATATACTGATAAATAAAACTATCTGAGGCGTGAATTGGAAATTCTAATTCAAATTTTGTCATTCTAATCGTTTAAATCTTTTCATATAAATTCTTCCGGCAATATATATAATTTATAATTTTAAAAAAAATTATTTACGGGCAAAATAAAAAGACTTAATGTTGATTCAAATAAAAATGTTTTTATCTTTGCACCTCAAAAATTTGGCGAGGTAGCTCAGATGGTTAGAGCGTCGGATTCATAACCCGGAGGTCTCGGGTTCAATTCCCGATCTCGCTACAAAGTAAAAAACCGGAAAGCAGTATTTTCCGGTTTTTTTTTGCAAAATCAAATCTGATTTCTTCTTTACGGCTGAATTCCCTGCAAAAACAGGATCTTTTTATTTGCTCAATTTTTTATACATCACGTAGTGAGGCCCTATTTGTGGTATGTCAAATACTTCACCCACAGTCCTATACCCAAGTTTTTTATAGAAATCCAATGCGGATACCCGTGCATTACACCACAGGATATCTACATCCTTTTTGATCAGTATGTCCTCAGCCTCCATCAGCACTGCTCTGCCAAGTCCTTTTCGCTGATGCGATTCCTCAGTGGCCATACCGCGTAACTGGTATTGCTCTCCCCTGAATGCTGGACTTTTCGTTTTCATAAAAGTTGCCACACAGGCGAGTTCCTCCTGGTCGAAAACTCCCAGATGGATTGTGTTTTCATCAAAATCCCCCTGGACTTTTTCAGAGAGGGTCATGTTCTTGCGCAATTCCTTTTTACGGATTGGATAGGTTTCTTCTGCTTTAATTTCGCGTATTTGAATCATTGATCTTAATTACTTTAATTTGTAGCTAAAATAATACTAATTATGATTGATGTCGATATCAAATTCATCGGAAAAAAAGAAATTTTAACGATTGTTCCACTGTTGAAATTCCTGAATTCCAAAACTCCGGATGACCTTTTAAATCTGCGCCTGTCAGAAATGGCAGAACAGAATTACCTCTGTGCAGGCATGTACGACAAGGATAAACTGATCGGGATTTGCGGGATCTGGCTGATGACCAGACACTATATCGGCAAAAGCGCTGAAGTGGATCATGTGGTAATCCATCCGGACTACAGAAATATGAAGCTCGGCAAAATATTCTTTGGATGGATTCATGAACGGCTGATAGAAATGGGCTGTGAGGCAGTAGAGCTCAATACCTATGCCGACAACCGCAAATCACATAAATTCTACTACAACGAGGGCTATGAGATCTATGGTTTCCACATGCTCAAAATACTCAGAGAGGATGCTGCGTTTTACTGACCTTCTTTGTTCCCGAATACATCTCGTATTTTACAAACCTACATTCCAGATTCCCGTTAAAGACCTTTATTTTTCGGGATGTACGAAGGCCCACATTCTTTAAACCGTTTTCCAGGTCAGAAGTTATGAACCAGGCATCTGTATCTGTATAAAATTGTTTCAGCGTATCACCAATATTTTTGTAAAAACCGGGCACATCTATTTTTAAACGCTCGCCATACGGCGGGTTAAAACATACCAGCGTTCTTCCTTCAACCGGCTTTTCTGCAGTAAAAAAATCTTTCTTATGTACCTCAATAAAGTCAGATAAACCTGCATTTTCAATATTGTTCCCCGCTTTGATCACCGCGGAGGGTGCCTTGTCAAAGCCTATGATCTTATTGGGAGAGTTGATTATCTTTTTTAAGAGCGACTTGCGGATAAGCGTGTACAAGGATTCGTCATAATTTTTCCAATTCATAAACCCAAATTCTTTCCGGTTTATATTTGCCGGAATCTGATTGGCTATCATGGCAGCTTCTATTAACAAAGTACCGCTTCCGCACATGGGATCAATAAAATGCTGAGAGCCGTCGTAACCGGTCATCATGATCAATCCGGCTGCAAAAACCTCATTGATCGGTGCAATATTGGTTGCGGTCTTATAACCTCTTTTGTAGAGGGCATCTCCTGAACTGTCCAGTGAGACATCACAATGATCCTGTTGTATGTGAATGTTGATCATCAAAGTCGGATTGTCGAGCTCAACATTGGGCCTCTCACCGAATTTATCTCTGAAATAATCGGCAATAGCATCCTTGCATTTTAGAGATACGTAATGAGAATGGGTGAAATTATCGGAGTGGGTTGTAGAATTGATGGCAAAAGTACTTTTTACATCCATGTGTTCCTCCCAGTTGATCGATCTGATATTTTTATATAGGTCCTGTTCGTTTAAAATTTTAAAACCGGCAATGGGTACGAGTATCCTGATCGCCGTTCTCAACGCAATATTTGCCTTGTACATGAATCCTGTATCGCCCTCAAAGGAAACATTCCTGACTCCTTCAACCACATTCATGGCCCCAAGTTTTCTCAATTCATCAGCGAGCATGGGTTCAAAGCCAAAAAGTGTCTTGGCTATCATTCTAAAATTTTTATCCATACTGCAAAGCTACGTGATTTACATTATTATTTCTTTTATTTGCAGGGTTAATATGGCTTAGGTATATATGGTTAATCAGCGTGCATGGTTTAAAGAATGGTTCGATACAAGCTACTACCATAAGTTGTATGAACACAGAAATGAAGAGGAAGCAGAATCCTTTATTACATTGCTGTCTGATCATCTGAAACTCAGCAAAGGTTCCCGGATCCTGGACCTGCCTTGCGGACGGGGCCGGCATGCCGTCTTTTTGGAACATCTCGGTTACCAGGTCATAGGAGCTGATCTTTCCGTAAACAGCATCGAATATGCAAAAAAGTTGGAAAACGAATCGCTGAGGTTTATGGTGCACGACATGCGCAAACCGCTTGACAATACTTATGATGCGATTTTTAATTTGTTCACCAGCTTTGGCTATTTCGACGACGATTCAATGCATGTTGAAGTTTTGAAAAATTTTAAGAATGCATTAAAACCGGGAGGTATTCTGGTTATAGATTTTCTGAATATTTTTAGAATTAACGAGGAGCTTGTAAGTACTGAAGTGGTGGTTAAAGATCATATCTCCTTTCATATTTCAAGAGAGAACAGGGATGGATTTCTGGTAAAAAATATAGATTTCACTGACAAAAACCACGATTACCACTTTGAGGAAAAAGTGCGCAGTTTTTCGCTTTACGATTTTGAATGCATGGCTTCAGAAGCTGGTCTGGAAATTGTTAAGACTTTTGGGGACTACCGGTTGAGCACTTTTGATAAAAATACTTCTGATCGTTTGATCCTGCTGTTTTCCTGACCTGTCAGCTCTGAAAATTATTCAGAATCGTTAAGGGCTTACAATGACAAATAAAAAAGAATCCTTATTAATTAGCCACCTCGCTGATAAACTTGATACGCATAAGTCGTAACTCCTCTTCATCGTATTCTCCGCCAAATTCATCCAGTGCAAGTTTGATCTTATCGCTTTTTGCTGTCATGAAATGATCAAAGATCTCTTCCTGTTGTTCTTCATCCAGAATTTCGTCCAGATAGTAATCAATATTTATTTTCGTTCCTGAATAAACGATTTGCTCAAGTAATTTGATGAAATCTTCCATTTTTAGTCCCTTGGCTTTGGCAATGTCATCCAGGGGAATTTTTTTATCTGTATTCTGAATGATAAAAAGTTTTAATACTGAGTTGATTCCGGTGCTTTTTACAACGAGATCATCCGGCCTTACGATATCATTTTCCTCAACATATTTTGCGATGAGTTCCACAAAAGGCTGACCGTATTTTTTCGCCTTACCATCACCTACTCCGTGCACATTTGAGAGGTCGGCAATAGAAGTAGGATATTTTAAGGTCATATCCTCCAGTGAAGGATCCTGAAAAACGGCATAGGGTGGTACACCCAGCTTTTTGCCCATTGACTTTCTGAGATCTTTCAGGAGGCCCATCAAAACCTCATCTGTAGCACCTCCCGGTTTTGACAGCCCATTGATACTGTCATCCTCCATCATATCATATACATGGTCTTCTGTCATCATAAAGGAATGCGGGTGCTTAATAAAATGCTCACCTGCCTCCGACAATTTCAAGACCCCGTACTGTTCAATTTCTTTTTTGAGCAGTCCTGCAACCAGTGTTTGTCTGATCAGCGCCATCCAGTGTTTGTCCGTTTTCTCGGCACCAACACCGAAAATATCCATTTTATGCGTTTTATGAGAGCTTAACAGCGCGTTTTCCTTTCCTATCAGGGTGTTGATGATCTCTTTGGCCTTGTATTCCTGGTTGGTCTTTTTTACAACTTCCAGCAACAATTTAACGTCATTCTGTGCTTCTTTTTTCTTTTTTGGGTTGCGTACATTGTCATCCATATCGGCACCTTCTCCATCGATTTCATCAAATTCCTCCCCAAAATAATGCAGCAGAAATTTTCGTCGGGACATGCTGGTTTCGGCATAAGAAATGACATCCTGTAAAAGTGCATTGCCAATTTCCTGTTCTGCAACGGGTTTTCCAGCCAAAAATTTTTCCAGCTTTTCAATGTCTTTATAGGAGTAATAAGCAAGACAATACCCTTCTCCACCATCCCTTCCGGCCCTGCCTGTTTCCTGATAATAACTTTCCAGGCTTTTTGGCATGTCGTGGTGGATCACAAAACGGACATCCGGCTTGTCGATGCCCATACCGAAGGCTATGGTAGCCACTACCACATCAATATCTTCCATCAGGAACATATCCTGGTGTTTTGATCTGGTCTTGGGGTCCAGACCTGCATGATAGGGAACTGATTTGATACCATTCACCTGCAGCACCTGTGAAATTTCTTCGACTTTTTTCCTGCTCAGACAGTAGATCACGCCGGATTTTCCCGGGTAATTTCTGACAAACCGGATGATGTCTTTTTCGATATCATTGGTTTTTGGTCTTACTTCATAAAACAGATTGGGTCTGTTAAAGGAAGCTTTAAAAGTTTTTGCTTCCTGAATGCCCAGATTCTTCAGTATGTCTTCCTGAACCTTTTCCGTAGCGGTTGCTGTCAACCCAATAATTGGATAATCACCAATCTGTTTGATTATGCTTCTCAAATTCCGGTATTCGGGCCTGAAATCATGGCCCCATTCCGAAATACAGTGGGCTTCATCGATAGCAACGAAGGAAATTTTCTGCTTCTTCAGAAATTCTACGTATTCATCTTTGGTCAAAGATTCGGGTGCAACATACAGCAACTTGGTTATGCCTTTCTGTATATCGCTCATTACCGTGTTGACCTCTGTTTTGTTTAATGAGGAATTCAATACATGTGCAATACCGGATTCCGTGGATATGCCCCGCATAGCGTCCACCTGATTCTTCATCAGCGCGATCAGCGGAGAAACAACAATGGCTGTTCCTTCCTTTGCCAGTGCCGGTAACTGATAAATCAGCGATTTACCACCGCCTGTTGGCATAACAACAAAGGTATTGTTGCCTTCTATGATACTTTCGATGGCCTGCTTTTGTAAGCCTTTAAAACTTGAAAAACCAAAATACTTCTTAAGACTTTCCTGCAAGTCAATTTTTGTCTCTTTCATTCCAAGAATTAGCTAAATTTAAATAATTTTACAAAAAATATACCGACCTGTAAATTTTGTTATTTAACAGACAGTTTAAAAAGTGGTAAATTTTGAACATAAATATAGTAATAATTTTTTTTACATCCATAATTAATATTTCTTGAAAAAAGACAAACAAATTCTGGAAACAGCAAAAAAAACGATACAGATCGAAGCTGATTCTATACAACAACTGATCAGTTTTTTGGACACACAATTTGTTATGGCTGTTCAAACGATATTGGAAACCAAAGGACGTGTGGTGATCACAGGTATAGGCAAAAGTGCCATCATAGGCAATAAAATTGTCGCGACCCTGAATTCCACGGGCACTCCTGCCATCTTTATGCATGCGGCTGATGCCATTCACGGTGATCTGGGAACCATTCAGAAAGATGATGTGGTGGTTTTTATTTCGAAAAGCGGCAATACACCCGAGGTAAAAGTACTGGTACCCCTTATAAAAAAATCAACTAATAAAATAATCGCCATAACCGGCAATACGGATTCTTATATTGCCCGGCAGGCCGATATTGTTTTAAATGCCTATGTCGAAAAAGAGGCTTGTCCAAACAACCTGGCTCCTACCAGCAGCACAACAGCCCAGCTGGTTCTGGGTGATGCCCTGGCAGTTTGTCTGCTTGAACAGCGCGATTTTACGAGTAAGGATTTTGCCAGATTTCACCCCGGAGGTGTATTGGGCAAACAGCTGTATCTGAGGGTAAAAGACCTGATTGCTAATAATGCCAAGCCTGAAGTTGGTCCGGAAGCAACCATAAAAGACGTGATCTACGAGATTTCAGCCAAACGCCTGGGTACCTCAGCTGTTATTGAGGATGGAAAGGTGATCGGGATCATCACGGATGGTGACATACGCCGGATGCTGGAAAAAAATGAGGATATCAAGCACCTGAGGGCTAAAGATATCATGAGCAAAAACCCCAAATGGATCGCCCCTGATGAAATGGCTGTTGATGCTGTTAAAGTGATGAAAAAACACGATATTTCGGGAATCTTAGTAATTGATAACAACAAATATTTAGGCATCATACATTTTCAGGACCTGTTAAAAGAAGGTTTAATCTAAATCATAAGGCATTACATGGGAGATCAAAAAGCGGAAATGTCATTTCTGGACCATTTGGAAGTATTGCGCTGGACGCTCATCAGATCCACCTTATTCATTTTTGTGTTTGGGCTGATCGCTTTTATTTTTAAGGATTTTATCTTTGACGAGATCATCTTAAAACCGAAAGACCCCGATTTCTTCACCTACCGGTTTATGTGCGCGTTTTCTAAAAAATTCGGGGCAGAAGACGGTTTGTGTATCAATGAGATCCCATTTGTTGTGCAGAGCAGGACCATGAGCGGACAATTTAACGCCCATGTTTGGACGGCAATCACCGTCGGTTTCATCATGGCTTTTCCGTTGATCATTTGGGAAATATGGAAATTCATAAAACCGGGACTCTATGACAATGAAAAAAAATATGCCCGGACGTTTATCATTATTTCGTCAGTGCTTTTTTTTATTGGTGTTTTGTTCGGATACTATATTATAACACCGCTCTCCGTAAATTTCCTGGGTAGTTACCGTGTAGCGGAGGAAGTTAAAAACAACATAGATCTGGCGAGTTATATCAGTCTGATCAAATCCTCCTGCCTGGCTTCCGGATTTATATTTGAATTACCGGTTATCGCTTATTTTTTAACCAAATTAGGACTGATCACGCCCGAGTTCCTGAAATCGAAAAAAAAGTATGCCATCGTATTGGTACTGATTCTATCTGCCGTAATTACACCACCCGATGTGATCAGCCAGGTGATCGTTTTTATACCCCTTTATATTTTATACGAGTTTAGCATACTGATCTCAAAAATTGTCTATAAAAAAGAACAAAAAAAGGAACAGGTAAATGCCCTGACGAAAGTATAATTTAGAATGAAGGACAAAGGATAAAGGATAAAGGATAAAGGATAAAGATAAAGGATAAAAGGATAAAGTTAAAAGGCAAAAGTAAAAAGTGAAAAGTGAAAAGTGAAAAGATAAAAGTTATGAGTGTTGAGTGATGAATGATGAATTTGTTACGATTCCCCTCTTGAGAGGGGCTAGGGTGTATTTTAATCATAGTTTATTGATTATCAAATATTAACAGATGATTTAAAAAGTGATTTTTTGTTAATACTGTTTTGGTTTTTGCACCAATTTTGATACGCAAAAATTCTGAAATCAATCAGTGTAAATCAGTTAAATCCGTGTCATCCGTGTGCTATTAAAACAAGGATAAAGTTAAAAGGCAAAAGTAAAAAGTAAAAAGTAAAAAGATAAAAGTAAAGGGATGATATTGAGAGCTGAGAACATAATGAAAATTTACGGAAGCAGAAAGGTGGTAACCGGAATTTCGCTTCAGGTGCAGCAAGGTGAGATCATCGGTTTGCTCGGGCCCAACGGAGCCGGAAAAACAACTTCATTTTATATGATCGTGGGCATGATCAAACCCAATGAAGGCAAAATCTTTCTGGATGACGAGGATATTACCGAAAACTCCATGTACAAAAGAGCACAGAAAGGTGTTGGTTACCTGGCTCAGGAGGCTTCCGTTTTCAGAAAACTCTCTGTTGAGGACAACATCATGTCCATCCTGGAATTTACCAACTTGAGCAAAGCAGATCAAAAAACCAAATTAGAAGAACTTTTAAAAGAATTCGGACTGGTTCGGGTGCGAAAAAACAGGGGAGACTTGTTGTCAGGTGGAGAAAGGAGACGTACTGAGATCGCGCGCGCACTGGCATCCGATCCGAAATTTATTTTACTCGATGAACCCTTTGCCGGAGTTGACCCCATCGCTGTAGAAGACATTCAAAGTATTGTAGCTCACCTCAAGGACAGAAATATCGGGATACTCATTACCGACCACGATGTACAGGCTACCCTGGCTATTACCGATAAAACCTACCTGATGTTCGAAGGGGGTATACTGAAAGAGGGAACTCCTCAAGAATTAGCTGACGATGAGATGGTTAGAAAAGTTTATCTGGGAGAAAACTTTAAGCTTTTGGAGAGAAAGAAAAAGTTAAAACTCTAATTTTCTTCCCGGCCTATGATCTTCCCTTTTTCATCGATGATCAGAAAATGCTCCATCTTTCCGCTGACGATCTGCACCTTGTAAACCTTGGCATTGTTTTCTATCTTATAGGCCGCACTTTTGACTGTATAACCGGAAAAATTCTGAATTTCCTTCTTAACCTCTACCGGCAGTTTTTCTGCCTGCACCTTATTTTGGTACTCATTTTTCTCCTGCCCATAGGTTGATAAACTTAAAATAAGGGCCAGTGTGATCAGCAGAATTAGTTTAATATTTCTCATCATTTAATAGTTTAAATTGATTATTTCCATCTGGCATTTTTGGAATGTTGAAAATCAATACCCAGCGTTAATAAATGTGTCCCTGAACTATTTAACGCTTGTGATTCGTTGATATTGTATGAATAGCCATAAGCCGCATAAAACTTCTGTTTTTTCAAACCCAGCATGGGCGAAAAATACAAGGGCTTAAAACTTTGGTCATTGATAAATCTGCCGCTGATACCTGCCCACAGATAGCCGTCTTCTGTTATCTTTCTCGCCTTGAAATTCAGATCGGTCTCTGAACGGCCGTCGCTTTCGAAGTATTTAAAATACAAGGAAGGTTCCAGTTCGTATATCCCCTCTTCTAGAAGGAAGGTATATCCGGTGTATGCATAATAATTACGCAATTTCTGAGGTTCTGATTCATCGAATACCTTGACGTCCTTATCAAGAATATTCGAGGCGTTAAAACTGAAAAAGAATTTCTCCAACTGATATAAAAATGCCGCTTCAAAGTTTGAGTTAAAAGAAGAAATGTCGGCGCCTATGTTAGGATCATCACCTGCGTTTTCAAAATCAGATACATCAATTCTGAACTGCACAAACTTATAGCTGATACCAAACGAAATATACTGTTCATTTTCCTGCTTGATGATGAGGTGATGGGCATAACTTAACTGTCCGCCTATCTGAGAAGTATTACCATTCGTATCATTGTAAAGGATTCCTCCAATACCTGATTTTTCCCATACCCGTGTATCATAACTCAGGGTCTGCGTATTGGGTGCATCTTCCATTCCCGCCCATTGAAAGGCCCCCGATACACGGAGACGATGAATATCCTCATCAATACCGGCATAAGCAGGTGATATGGTAAACGGATTCTCAACCAGATACATGGTATATGGATTCATTGTGAATTCCTGTGCACGGGCTGTCATTGCAAATAGCAATACTAAAATTAAAACTGATCTTTTCATGTTCCGGTTATCTTATGAGGGAGAAATGTCCTTTGAATTCTCTGTTATCAGAGGCTTCATTCAGCTTGATAATATACCAGTAGTCTCCGCTCGGAAGTGCCTTTTTATCGTAATTTCCGTCCCAGGCACTGGTATTACCTTTGAATTCAGCCACAAGTCTCTGATACCTGTCAAATATCCTGACTGAAATATTGGGATATATCTCAATATGGGTTGGATACCAGTAATCGTTGATTCCATCGCCCTGTGGAGTGAAAAAATCCGGGATTTCAATATCAAGAAACTCCAGGAACACTGTTTGTTGTTCCACGCAGCCTTTTGAATCTTTTACATAAAAAGTATAATCTTTGGATTTTCTGATACGCAATACATTATTTGAGCTGTAATTACCCGGGTTGTCGAAACTATACTCATATGCAGGTATACCGCCGGTAGCTATAACTGTATATTCATTAACAGCTGTATTTTCAATGGTAAACGCAATCGGCTGATATTCTTCAACATAAAGTACAACAGGTTCATCTGTACAGCCATAGTCATTGTGCCTGACGGTTATGGTATGTGGTCCGGCTGTAATATTCTCAAAGATTCCTGAAGTCTGACTCAGTATTCCATCCATTGTATAGGTAACAACGTTGTCATAAACAGGATCAACTGTTGCTACAATAAGGTTCCCTCCTTTATCGCAAGAGAAATTGGTGGTAGCCTGCAAATTCAGATTTACGAGCTGATTGATTGTATACGATTTTGTAGTCTCACAAACATTCATCCCCAATTCCTTTTTTATAGTCAGGTTGTAACTGCCGCTTGCAAGATTTGCGAACTCCGGACTAGTCTGAAAAGCTGAGCCATCCAAGCTGTAGCTCACCTTGTAACCCTGGTTATTGGTCATATTAACAGATATCTTCCCATCTTTATCTCCTGTACAAATAACATCCTCTGTAGTAACGGTATAAACGATCTCCTGGTCAAAGCCTACACTAACATTGGCCGCAGCAAGACAGCCGTTGGCATCCTTCACTGTCAGGGTGTACGTTTTTTCGGTTAGCACTGAAAATAAATCAGCAGTCTGGTAAGTTATTCCATTGTCAATGCTGTAAGTATATGGAGGTGTTCCTCCTGCGCCACTCACCCGTACTTTACCGCTTAAAACAGAACCATTACAGGTCGTAACATTATTGATCTTTACAGCAGCTGCGGTCAATACAGTAGGTTCATCAATTTTGAAAGGAGTAATGGCAAAACAACCATCCGCTTTTTGTGCTTTTACTTCATAACTTCCGATATCGAGATTCGAGAATGTATAGGTGCTTGCTGCAATCGAAATCTGCGAAGTCAACAGGTTACCTCCTTTATACAAATAGTAGGAATAGGTTGGTGAGGCTTCATTTACTTTAACCAGTACCTTTCCGTTTGCTGCACTCTTACACAGCACATTGGAAGGTGTAAGGGTAAAATCCAAACTCTTTACTGTGACCTTTCTTATGGTTTGTGTACATCCGGTTCTTCTTTGGGTAGCCGTATAAACACCGGCACCGCTCACGGTAATTTCTTTTGTATTTCCAATTACCGTTCCGCTAGCATTCGTCCAGATATAGGTATCATAGCCATCATCACCTGAAAAAGTAAGTGTATCATTACAAAGGTAAAGTTCACTGTCAAATGAACAGCTGCTCGTATCGACAAACAGATCCATGGATCCTGCTGTTCCAAGTCCGCAGCCGTTTATTGCGTTAAATCCCGGTGTTCCTGCAATATTGGTACCTGACTGCTCTCCATCGTAATAGGAGGCAATACTGTTTTGTAGCAAATTCGTACAGGCATCTGTATAATCAAAGCAATTGTTGGATGCGGTCACTTGATATCGGATCAAATGCGCCTGTGACAAGCCTTTCTTTTGTACAAGTGACTTGTCTATATTGAATCTTAATTCCCGGGTACCCGTATTATAACTGTATGTAACCCCGGTTGGTACAGTTATACTGCTTTGATCTAAGGTTACATTAAAAGGGATCGTATTGATTATATAGGTATTGGTAGCGTTGTCTGTACCTACATTTTCAAAACTAATATTATAAAATACAGTTGTACCCAACGGAACTGGTGAGTTGTGTGTGATCTCATTTCCACTGGTATCTTCTACCCGTGTCAGAACTTTTAAAACGGGTTCAATTATATTTACTGCAAATGTATTCAGAAACGTGAAAATTTCATCACCCCGGCTCTCTACCCGAACGGTTACTCCTGTTTCGTCATTTCCCAAAATGCTGTTGCCCGCGTTTAAAGCAGTAAGATCAATAATTTTCTGATCCCAGCTCAACGTGTTGGTGCTGTTCAGATTTCTGTTGGTTACAACAGCACCGTCGACAGTAATTTTACTGTTAAAAAAATTATCAGTGGCACTTTGCGCATCATATAAATAGGTAAAACCCGGCTTGGAATCAGCCCTGAAGGCCATTCTGTCGCCAACCAGTCTCAAATCTCCTTCCAGCGCTGCCACCCCTACCCTTCCTTCCACCGGCGAGGGTGCAGGAGGCGTTTTAAACCCGTTGTAGTAAAAGGATTCCGTGGGGTAACCGCTGCTCACATGATTAAAACCATCAAAGGTTGAGATGAATTTTCTAGATTCATTTGGCCCTTCATACACAATGACCATGGACCAGCCCGCAGCCATGTTCCTTCCAAGGGTTGACACAACGTTAGCTACAAAATAAGTTCCGCTCTTGTTTGGAGCCGCATTGATTAGGGTAGTGACATCTTTGTAATAAATTATATTATTCAGGCTCACATCCGCTGTAAGCGTCTGATAAGCACCTCCGGGTGTTTTAAATTTTACAGTGTTCGCATTGGAATTGGATGGTGCCAGTACAGAGCCCCAGTACAAACCGGCATAAACAATCCGGTCACAAGAAGCAAGCGAATAATCGGCACTGCTCGAACTGAAGGTAGCGGGATCATTATCGATATCCACATATACCATATTAAAATCATTGTTGATCCCGTTTCCATTATAGGGTATATTAACACTATTATTAAGAATTGAGTTGCCGATAATGGTTAAATCTCCGTTAATACCAACACTTTCATATCTCTTTTTAAAAGGTACAATCGTTTGCGAGTAGGATATTGAGGAGAAAGTAAGCAGTAATATCAATCCCCAGATCTTTGTCATTTTTTTTGTTTTCATAGATTAAAAACGTTAAAAAATTCAACTAATACAATTCAATTCAGCCGGGGGAGTAATTTGAACCAATTCCAAAATGTTAATAGATAACACTTAAAAAAGTGAAAAATTGTATGAAACCCTTTTTTTAAGATCAAAATCATGGATTCCAATGAAATAATTAGTACATTTAATGAGTATTTAAATCAAAAAAACCATGAACACATTGAGCAAAAAATTAAATTATCTAACCATTATTATTCTTACATTGACTCTTGGAAGAGTAATGAACGCACAGGAACAGGTTGGCGGCTGGAATCCTGAGCTGACAAAAGAGGCTAAAACCATGTTTGACGAAATGATCGCAGCAAATCCTGGCTTAAAAACCTACTTAAATAAATCGTATGGCTATGCCATGTTTCCGAAAGTTACCAAAGCAGGATTGGGAATTGGTGGCGCAGGAGGCAAAGGAGTTGTTTATCAGGGAAATAAAATTACCGGGGAGGCAAAATTATCACAGGGATCTGTGGGTTTACAAGCCGGCGGACAGCAATACAGTGAAGTGATCTTCTTTGAAAATAAGGCCGCTTATGACAACTTTGTCAATGGCAAATTAAAATTCGATGCACAGGCAACTGCCGTTGCACTTGATAAAGGTGCTTCTGTAGACGTTGCTTACAAAGATGGCGTTGCAGTTTTCACCAAAGCTATCGGAGGGCTCATGTTTGAAGCTTCCCTTGGAGGGCAACATTTCAAGTTTAAACCAAAAAAATAATACTAAATTAGTTTAAAGCACTCCGGTCATTTGGCCGGAGTTTTTTTTGTCTGCGTTTCAATAACCGAAAAAATGATATACGAGATGATAATCATTGGCACCGCAACAATTTTAAGAGCTATCAGCAGCACGGCTGACAAAAACAGAAAACTATATTTTACCTCATTTCCTTTCCAAGCGTAATCATCAAATTTTAAGGAGAACATGGGTAGTTCAGAGTTCAGCAAAAAACAACCCATCAAAGTGCTGATTACCAAAAATGGAATATTTTGGCTTAGATTTACAAAAAAAGGGATCTCTGCATAAAAGTAGATCAGTGGCAGTGAGGCCACAAAGAGTGAAAAACCGGGAGTAGGCATACCGATAAATGAGGTCGTCTGGCGTTCATCTATATTAAACTTGGCAAGTCGCATGGCTGCTGCAAGGGGTATTAAAAAACCGAGAAATGGCAACATGTAATAATTTGCTTCATCAAAAGACTGCCAGTTCCCCTGTTCATAGGCAAACCGGTTGTACCACATACCTTTTGTGGCATGGGTGAACAACTGAAACATGACAAACCCGGGTGCCACACCGGAGGTGATCACATCGGCCAGAGAATCGAGTTCCCTTCCTAGCAGGCCACCAACCTTTAGCAGCCTGGCGAAATAGCCGTCAAAAAAATCAAAGAAAATACCCAGCAAAATAAAAAATGAAGCCCAGATCAGCCTGTCAGACAAGGCCATGAGTATTGACATCACCCCACTGAACAAATTGGCAAGTGTGAGCAGATTTGGAATATGTTTTTTGAACATGGGCTTTGGTTTTATGTAAAATTAGCAAAAATACTTTCATTAGCATCCTGAATAAATAAAAGATATAATTTTTATTATTTCACCCGAATTCTTACTTTAGCCAACAGCAAAACCCCATATTTTAATGGTTGATCAAACATCATATACAGAAGATAACATACGTTCTCTGGATTGGAAGGAGCATATCCGCATGCGGCCGGGAATGTATATTGGTAAGCTGGGAGATGGTTCATCCCCTGATGATGGAATATACCTGCTTATCAAAGAGGTCATCGATAATTCCATCGACGAATTTGTTATGGGAAGTGGAAAAACGATCGAGGTAAATATCAAGGATAACAAAGTTTGTGTTCGTGATTACGGCAGGGGAATTCCACTCGGAAAGGTTGTTGATGTAGTTTCAAAAATGAATACCGGCGGCAAATATGATTCCCGTGCCTTCAAAAAATCCGTAGGGTTAAACGGTGTTGGTACCAAGGCCGTAAATGCTCTTTCAAGCGAATTCAGGGTGCAATCCATCAGGGATGAAAAAACCAGGATTGCCGAGTTCTCTAAAGGTGAACTCATCCTTGAAGAACCCGAACAACCTTCAAACCAAAGAAAGGGAACCAAAATTTGTTTTGTGCCTGACACGACCATTTTCTCTCATTACAAGTTTCGTAATGAATACGTTACCAAAATGATGAAGAATTATGTGTACCTGAACCGGGGACTGGCAATTATTTACAACGATGAAAGATTTGAATCAGAAAATGGTCTGAAAGACCTGCTCAACGAAAATATCCATGAAGATGACAAGCTGATCCCTATCATTCATTTGGTTGGGGAAGATATTGAAGTAGCCATCACCTACAGCAATACGCAGTATAACGAAGAGTACCATTCCTTTGTTAACGGCCAGAACACCACCCAGGGGGGCACTCACCAGAATGCCTTCAGGGAAGCGCTGGTAAAAACGATCAGGGAGTTTTACAACAAGAATTTTGAAGCCTCAGATATACGTAAATCAATCGTTTCGGCAATCAGCATCAAGGTGATCGAGCCGATCTTTGAATCTCAGACCAAAACCAAACTGGGCTCGACGGAAATGGGTGGCGACCTGCCATCGGTAAGAACCTTCATCGGTGATTTTATCAAGCAAAATCTCGACAATTACCTGCACAGAAATCCCGAAACAGCTGAAAAGATCCTGAGAAAGATCATGCAGGCCGAAAGGGAGCGCAGTGAATTGGCGGGTATCCGAAAACTGGCCCGCGACAGAGCTAAAAAAGCGAGTCTGCACAACAAAAAATTAAGAGATTGCCGGGTACATCTCAATGACATGAAGGCGGATAAACGCCTGGAAAGCACCTTGTTCATCACAGAAGGTGATTCCGCAAGCGGGTCGATCACGAAATCGAGAAATGTAAATACCCAGGCTGTTTTCAGCTTAAAGGGAAAACCGCTGAATTCTTTCGGGCTCACTAAAAAAATAGTATATGAAAACGAAGAATTCAATTTGTTGCAGGCTGCACTGAATATTGAAGATGGTATAGAGGATCTTCGCTACAACAACATAGTCATAGCAACGGATGCCGATGTGGATGGGATGCATATCCGCTTATTACTGATCACCTTCTTTCTACAGTTCTTCCCGGAAGTGATCAAAGAAGGCCACCTGCATATTCTGGAAACGCCTTTGTTCCGGGTTCGGGATAAAAAAACGACCTATTATTGCTACAGCGAATCAGAAAAACAAGCAGCGATAAAAAAATTAAAAGGCAAGGCAGAAATTACCAGGTTCAAAGGGCTGGGTGAAATCTCTCCCAATGAATTCTCCAATTTTATAGGAGACGACATCCGGCTGAACCCGGTCATGCTCGACAAAGAAACTTCAGTTGAAAGACTGCTTAATTTTTATATGGGTAAAAATACTCCACACCGACAAAAATTTATCATCAACAATTTAAAGGTGGAAATTGATTTGGTTGAAGATGGAGATGAAGAGGCAGCCATACTCGAAAAGAACAACCTGTTAACCACCAATGCCTAATAATACCAAGGCGCAGTAGCATATGGAAGAGAACGAGAATTTAGAGGAAAGTTTCGGGGAAAATTCAGAAGAAAGATCAGAGGAAGGATCAGAGGAAAGTTTCGAAGAAAACCTGCCGGATGAGAGCGACAAGGAAAATGATGCTTTTGATGAATTTGTTGGTAGTGACGACATAACCAAGGTGAGCGGCATGTATCAGGACTGGTTCCTAGATTATGCTTCTTACGTTATACTGGAAAGAGCTGTACCGGCCATTGACGATGGCTTTAAGCCCGTTCAGCGCAGGATCATGCATTCCATGAAGGATCTGGATGATGGCAGGTATAATAAAGTGGCCAACATTGTAGGCCATACCATGCAGTACCACCCCCACGGTGATGCAAGTATAGCGGATGCCCTGGTGCAACTGGGACAGAAGGATCTACTCATCGATACCCAGGGAAACTGGGGAAATATACTCACGGGAGATGGCGCTGCGGCACCCAGATATATCGAGGCTCGGCTGTCGAAATTTGCGCTGGAGGTCGTTTTTAACCCGAAAACTACTGAATGGCAGTTGTCATACGACGGCAGAAGAAAGGAACCTGTAGACCTCCCGGTCAAATTTCCGCTCCTGCTCGCCCAGGGAGGAGAAGGAATTGCGGTGGGATTGTCAACCAAAGTGCTGCCTCATAATTTCAATGAACTGATAGATGCTTCAATAAAGATCCTGAAAGGGCAATCAGTTACCATCTACCCGGATTTTCTCACTGGAGGTGTAATTGATGTAAACAACTATAACGACGGTAAAAAAGGTGGCCGCATCAGGGTGCGCGCAAAGATTTCGCAACTCGACAAAAATACCCTTGTGATTACGGAAGTCCCTTTTGGTATGACCACTTCCAGCCTCATTGAGTCGATTATCAAAGCCAATGACAAGGGAAAGATCAAGATAAAAAAGATCGAAGACAATACCGCAGAAAAGGTTGAGATTCTGATTCACCTGCCTTCCGGCGTTTCTCCGGATAAGACCATCGATGCACTTTTTGCTTTTTCCAGTTGCGAAATAGCGATCTCCCCTCTTTGTTGCATTATACAGCACAACAAACCGATCTTTATCGGTGTAACCGAGGCGCTTACATATTCTACTGACCATACGGTTGCTCTCTTAAAAAGTGAGCTGGAGATCCAGTTGAATGAACTCCATGAGCAATGGCATTATTCTTCTCTGGAACGCATCTTTATCGAAAACAGGATTTATCGCGATATAGAGGAAGAAGAAACCTGGGAAGGTGTGATCTCCGCAATCGACAAAGGCCTGGCGCCCTTTGTAACCCATTTAAAAAGAGCGGTTACTGAAGAAGATATACTCAAACTCACAGAAATAAAGATCAAACGGATATCGAAGTTCGATATTGATAAGGCAGCACAATTCATTGCCGGTCTCGAGGACCAGATAGCCGCAGTAAAACATAACCTGGCCCATTTGATCGAGTATGCCATTGATTATTTCAAGAATTTAAAGTCCAAATACGGCAAAGGCCGGGAGCGCAAAACAGAGATAAAAATATTCGATGAGATCGTAGCCACCAAAGTCGTTCTGCGGAATGAAAAGTTGTATATGAATCGCGAAGAAGGCTTTATAGGCACTTCACTTAAAAAAGATGAATTCGTAGGCGAATGCGCCGATATTGATGATGTAATCGTTTTTATGGAAGATGGTAAAATGACCATCACCAAAGTGGAAAGCAAGACCTTTGTTGGCAAAAATATCATTCATGCTGCGGTATTCAAGAAAAATGACAACCGCACCGTGTACAACCTGGTTTACCGTGATGGCAAAAATGGACCTTCTTACATAAAAAGATTCTCTGTTACCGGAATTACCCGAGATAAGGTTTACGACCTCACCAACGGGACTGATCAGTCAAAAATTCTGTATTTTTCTGCCAATCCGAATGGTGAAGCCGAAACAATTACCATTTTGTTGCGCGCACTTCAGCGCGTCAAAAAGATCAAATGGGACGTTGATTTCGCCGATATCCTGATCAAGGGTAGAAACAGCAAAGGGAATCTGATCTCTAAATTTCCGGTGAAGAAAATCGAACTGAAAGTAAAGGGTATCTCAACCTTAAAACCTCGTAAAATATGGTTTGACAATACTGTACAGCGCCTGAATGTAGATCAGCGCGGGGATCTATTGGGTGAATTCACCCCCGAAGACCGCCTGCTGATCATTACCCAGAGCGGTATGGCCAGAACGATATCCCCCGACCTGAATACACATTTTGATGAGGACATGATCATTTTAGAGAAATGGAACCCGAACAAGCCCATTTCTGTTATTTATTATGAAGGTGAAAAGGCGCGGTATTACGTAAAAAGGTTTATGATAGAGCACCCCAATAAAGAAGAGTCCTTCTTGTCTGAGCACCCGAACACCCGATTGCAAATTGTCTCAACCGATTACCGGCCGGTGGCTGAAGTGCAATTCTCTAAAAAATCACTGGAAAACATACTTGTTAATTTTGAAGAATTTATTGCAATAAAAGGAATTAAGTCACTTGGAAATCAATTAACTGCAGAAAAAATAAAAGATGTTAGTCTACTAGAATCCCTTCCCTATGAAGAACCCTCAGTCGATGAACTGGAAGTGGTAGATGAGGAAGTGATCGATAGCAGTGAGATACCTTTGATCATTGAATCAACAGAAGAAGATGAGGCTGAGAATGATATCAATGAGGAAGATGAAGATAAAGATATTACTGAAGAAGGCGGACAGATAAAATTGTTTTGATTTATTTTCATTCCATAGCCCATGAATTAATTCATGGGCTATGGGAATAAATTGGTTTACCAGCTTTACGGAATACGAATTTGCCATTGTGGAAGGTTCAATAAATAATAATTTGATTTAAAATGTTTTCCTTTCCATAGCCCATGAATTAATTCATGGGCTATGGAATAAACTGGTTCCGATTTAAAAAAATAATTTATGCCACATGCATACAATAAAATTTGGATCCACGCCATTTGGGCCACTAAACACAGAACACCATTCATACAAGCTGATATCGAGAATTCCATTCACCAATTCATTTCGGAGCAATTACAAGAGCAAGGATGTCCGGTTCGGATCATAAACGGAATGCCCGACCATATGCATTGTTTGTTTTTATTAAACCAAAAAAAATCGATAGCTCAAGTTATCAAACAAATCAAAGGGAGCAGTTCTCACTATATAAACCAAAATAATTTGACGGTCGAAAAATTTTCATGGCAAACAGGGTATGCAGCCTATTCCGTATCAGCATCAGAGGTTGAAAAGGTTTTTCGTTATATAAAAAAACAAAAGGAACATCACCGGAAGAAAACATTCAATCTGGAGTATGAGACGTATGTAAAATTTTAAATCCCTAAATTAGTCTAATGAAGCTCATCCTAACCCGCCACGGTGAAACTGTAGAAAATATTGATGGAATTATTCAGGGACATTTACCGGGTAAGCTTTCTGCAAAAGGAATTGTGCAGGCCGAACAGTTAGCCAGGCGATTAAAAAATGAAAAACTAGATTTTATTTATTCCAGTGATTTGGAAAGGGCCGCTTCTACTGCCAGGGAAATTGCCAGATTTCATCCGGATACCCAAATAGAATTTGTAAAAGACCTGAGGGAACGGTATTTGGGAACCTGGCAGGGAAAACGCAAGGAGGACCTGGGATTTTCAGCGGACAAGGGAATTCTGGAATATTCCCCAAAAAATGGCGAAACTTTGGATGAAATGTACACCAGAGCAGGCAATTTTTTGTACAAACTATTAGCAAAACATCCCAACAAATCGGTTTTGTGCGTTGGCCATTACGGAATTTATAAAGCCATGCTTGCTGTAATAAGCGGTAAAACTCCGGCCGAAATCCTGTCTATAGAAGATATTCACAATACGGCTGTTACCATATTTGAATTCGACGAAAAAAAACATGGGCAAATGAAATTGTTTAACTGCATCAGCCATTTAAAAGAATAGGTAGGCTCGGATTCTATTGAAATACACAAAACAGTATTAGCTGAAAAACGCAATAATTATTCAGTTTTCATCAGGAAGATTTTCCACTCTGAATCACTAATTTTGAATTCAAATTATCCAACCATGAATCCATTTGATGAAAAAGCCAGAACCTGGGATAGCAACCCCCTTTATTTGAACGATCTCTGGCCATTGAAAAAATCATCAGGCAAAGAATACCCCTGCATAAGGACCAGATCGCTTTAGACTATGGCGCCGGTACAGGTATACTCAGTTTTTTGTTAAAAGATTCCCTGAAAGAGATTACCCTAATGGACAACTCGACGGAAATGCTTAAGGTGATGGATGAGAAGATCCATACCGCCGGGGCCACACATTTAAAGACCCTTTTTTTTGACCTTGAAAAGAATGACTACACGGCAAACACTTTTGACCTGATCTATATGCAAATGGTTTTACACCATGTGCAGGAAACAGAAAAGATCATTGGGAAGTTTTATAAAATACTAAATAATGGGGGCTCCATTGCCATAGCTGATCTGTTATGCGGAAGATGGCACCTTCCACGACCCTGGTTTTACAGGCCACACAGGATTTGATCCCGAAGATTTACTCCGCATCCTTAAGAAAACAGGATTTAAGAAGTGCGCACTTGATCCGTGCTTTATAATAAAAAGGGAAACAAAAACAGCCGGATTGAAGGAATTTCCGGTGTTTCTCATCACGGCTAGCCGGTAGCACTTGTTACAAAGCAAATTACAAAAAATCTTACTCATTGAAAAAGAGGTATTTATGCCTGTTAAAACAAGGCATAATCGAGCAATGAATTTTCCTTATTTGGCTGAAGTATTATTTTAAACTTTTTAAATTTACATGGCTTTTCTTTTTGAATATACAGCTGATGAAGGATCATTTTTTACAGGTTTCTTTGGGATTGTTCGAAAAGAAAATGTAAACTATCATTCTAATCATCAACAAATATTCATTCACAATGAAAATAGCAGTTCCAACCAGAAACAATGAAGTAGATGACCATTTCGGCCATTGCGAAACGTATACGATCTTTTCTGTTGACGCCGGTAATCAGATCCAAAAAATAGAAACCCTGCCTGCACCTCAGGGATGCGGTTGCAAAAGCAATATTGCAGAAATACTGAAAGAAGAGGGTGTAAAAGTGCTGCTGGCAGGGAATATGGGAAACGGTGCATTAAATGTACTTACAAACCAGGGTATTGATGTTTACAGAGGCTGTATTGGAGATGTGCATGAAATAACACAGGAATTTTTGCAGGGTAAGATTTCTGATTCAGGTAAAGGATGCAGATCACATGAACATCATGGCGAAGAGCACCAGTGCAGTCATTAAATTGGTTTAAACAAAAACTGGAATCTCTGCAGGAATTATTACTACGTATTCAGGATCAATCCGGGATTAGCTATTGCTATTGGGTTGGGACTTTAAAAATTCAATTAATTTTTTAATGGCTTGTCCCCGGTGTGAAATTTTTCCCTTTTCATCCATCTGCATTTCCGCAAATGATTGATTAAATCCCCTGGGTTGAAAGATGGGGTCATAACCAAAGCCGGCCGTTCCCTGTTGCTTTTCGAGGATAATTCCTTCGCAAATACCTTCAAATAAATATTGATAATAATCTATATTTAAAGCAATTACCGTTCTGAATCTCCCTGACCTATTCTTAACGCCTTCCATTTCCTGAAGCAATTTGTTCACATTATTTTCATAGCTGGCCTTCTCCCCTGCATAACGTGCGCTGTAAACTCCCGGCGCTCCGTTTAAGGCCTCAACTTCTAGTCCTGTATCATCTGAAAAACAGGAATAACCGTATTTTTTTGTAATATGATCTGCTTTTAAACTGGCATTACCCTCTAAGGTAGCTTCGGTTTCCTCAATTTCGTCATAACAACCGATATCTGACAAGCTCAGCAATTCAATTCCATCCGGCATCATGGCTTTGATCTCTTTTAATTTATGTGAGTTGTTGGTTGCAAAAACAAGTTTCATTTTGATTCTATATTTAAATTTTGTAGGATATTTATATCACCTTCCTGAGAAAGCCCGATTGTGTCAAATCTCAGTCACGCTTTTTTTCTTATTATTTTAATAGGTCAAAACTAATTTTTTTGTTTGAATAATTTATATAATCCTATGAGAAAGGATGATTCCCAAATCAAAGAAGGCAAAGCTGTTTTCAGGCTAATAATGGTTATAAGGGTTGGTATTTAATTATTTAACTTCTTATTGATTGTGACTTAGATTATTTTAATATTTTTACATTTAGATTATATTAATTTAATATTAATTAGTCTGTCATGAAAAATGCTACTGTTTTCCTTCTGGCTTTAATTGTTGTTTTATTCCTAAGCGCTTGTCAAAAAAAAATGGATGCATCTGTTTTGGACCGGAATTCCAAAGACATTGATACTCTGGCTGAAACAGTGCCCGACACGGATACCATATCTTCCTTCAACCGCAACCTGAACATGCAAAATATCGGTTTTCAAGTAAAAGTGACCGGCGATCATCTTACTATACAGCCCAGTGGTTATGAGCTTGACAATACGATCGTTACCAAGGAAATCGTTGGCATGTCTGTAACCAATGCCGAAATCGAGGACCTGAACTCCGATGGTTTTCCTGAGATCCTGATTTACCTGAACTCGGATGGCAGTGGTAGTTATGGTACGGTACTTGCTTATTCAAGCAATCAGAACAAGTCCATGAGCGAGATCAGTTTTCCTTCAATTTCCGATAACCCCAATGCCAATAAAGGATATATGGGACATGATGAATTTGCAGTTGTAGAAACTACTTTGTCGCATCGTTTTCCGATCTATCTGGATGGAGATACAAACAGCAAGCCCTCCGGTAAAATGCGGCAGATTCAGTACAAGCTTAAAGATGGTGAGGCATCGAGGGTATTTGTAGTCGACAAAATCCTTGAATTTTAAACGCCCCTGTGATTGCTAACCTGAATTGAACCGCGGTATGAAAAACAAAAGCACACTGTTTAAAAATTCCATGCCATACAATAGATTAAAGTACTTCACATATTTATTTCTATTTTCAGTCTATTCCTTAACGATACAGGCACAGGTGACTATACCCATGCTGGATTCAATTAAGCTGCCTCCACCAAAAAAATTATTCATAACTGATTCAGCAGGCAACAACTCGAAATTCAGCAACCTTGAAAGTTTTACTACAGATAACCTTAAAAAGAACAACGAAGTTTACAATACCCTTAAAACGGGTAAGGAGCAAAATCATTTGTTTGAGTTGTTAAATACCGAGATTCAGACCGCGAATCTCGCTTTAAAAAAGGGTATTGATTATAAACAGTATGCAGAAGAATTAAAATATGTAAAAGATCTTGAGCAGAATGCCATTAACGGGGTAACAAGGAATCAGGCTGCTTTTCAAACCCTGCGAAATCTGTCCCTGACTTCAGTGATGTTGAATGAAATCCTGCTTCGGACAGACAAACAATTGAAGTTAATAAAAGAAAATTATACGGAGTTTTCCACGGTACAAACCAGAATAGATTCCCTGATGACAAAAGAGAGTTTGTTCTTAATCCCTGAGGATGAAGTTTCAAAAACTTTGTACATAGAGCGTTTCGAACAGATCAATACCGATGCAGAAATAATAAACGCTCGTTTCAAAAATGCGCTTGACAGCATTAACCACCTGACAATCGAAGGCAATAAATTCAGGTTCATATTACAAAGTGATATGATAGAAATTGATAAGATCAGGGATCAGGAATTAGATAATTTATTTCAACCGGAAGAGGCCATTTTTAGTCAGCCAAAGGATGGCCCCAGTTTCAGTAATACTTTTTTCTATTCATTGGGGAAAGAGATGATTCTTCTCATATTCTATGTATTTAACCATTACGGTTTGTTTATATTGATGATTTTGAGTTTTATTGGCGTTTTAATCTATCTGAATATTCTGAAGAAGAATCTGATCAATTCAAATTTATACGAAAACCTGAGGCACCCCATCGCTATTTTTAATAACCCTGTCGCAACTTCCTTTATAATTGTTTTTAGTGTTTTTCAGTACTTCTTCACCCTTGCTCCGTTCATCTTGCTTTCCTCACTTTGGTTCATTTCCGGAATATTTCTTACCAGAATATATGCAGGCTCATTACCCAGACCCGAATTTAGAATATGGCTGCTTTATTTTATTATGATATCGGTAGCCTTGTTCATTAACAATATCGTAGTGCATTCAGTAACAGAGACCTGGCTGATACTTATTTTGAGTATAACTGCCTTTGCATTTAGTCTGTACATCATTCTAAAGGGCAGGCACATTCTGCCCAAACAATTAATCAATATGCTGATTCTTGTTGCCGGTTTTGAGTTTATTGCAATTGTGTTATTGTTCGCAGGTAATTACAATCTTGGGAAAGCATTTATGACGAATGGACTGTTTACGGTTTGGGTGGGCTATATGTTGTACAACGCGTACTGGTTTCTCTATGATATTCGAAAATATACCAAATACGTGAATTTGCATATTGAGGAAAAAGATATTAGCCAGAATTTTAAGGAAAGAGAAGAAGTACCTGTTTTTATCTATATTTTCTTTGTGCTCAGCTGGGTTTTTTTGATCTTCAGAAATACACACCTTTTCCAAAAATTGATTAACCCCTTACGGGAACACTTTTCGGAAACCAAAATGATCGGAGACATTACTTATTCCCATGAAAGTATTTTCTTGTTCTTTTTTACAATAATACTTTCAACGATGCTTGCAAAGATAGTGGCGTTTGTTACCTCTGAAACCAGTTCATCAAATACAGGTACCAAAACCAATAAACTGGGCAGCTGGCTTTTACTGGTCCGTATTGCAATTATCAGTTCAGGAATCATCATCGCATTTATCATTGCCGGATTACCCGTTGACAGGCTAACCATGATCATCAGTGCTTTGGGTGTTGGTATTGGATTTGGTCTTCAAACTGTGGTAAATAATATTGTTAGCGGAGTAATCATTGCCTTTGAGAAACCGGTAAATCTGGATGATATTGTTGAAGTTGGCGGTCAGACCGGAACTATGAAATCCATTGGCTTGAGAAGCAGTGTCATTTCAACTTTTCAGGGATCGGATGTGATCGTTCCCAATGGAGACCTTTTGAATCAGCACCTGACAAACTGGACTCTGGGCAGGGAAAAATGCAGAACTGAAATTGAGGTTGGCGTTGCATATGGAACTGATTTACGTACTGTTAAAGCCTTGCTTCATAACATATTGAGTGCACATGAAGAAGTATTGAATTATCCGGAACCTATGATACAGCTTACACGTTTCAATGACAATTCCATCGACTTTGTAATCAAGTTCTGGGTGGCTCATTTCTTGCAATTGAATGAAGTCAAGAGTGACCTGATTATTGCTATAGACGAAACATTTAAAGAAAATGGTATCGTGATACCATTCCCACAAAGAGACATACATGTTATAAACGAACCGGAAGATAAGAATCTGAAAGGCGGGTCATTAAAAAATAAGTAAATTGATTTAAATAGAAGAAAATGAAAAAAGTTTTTTTCCCCCTCACAATAATAATTTTGGTTGCTTTTGGCTCCTGTAAAAATGACAATAAAGAAAATTTACCTGCTGCAGACAAATCAGCAGTGGCGGATACTTTAATTTCTCTAAAACCGGAACCCGTAGATCCTGATCCAACAGATTCGATACCGGCGGAGCTCTATGGCATCAATTCCTCTAATGCAAAGACGGCTGACTTGGTGCGGCTTACATTGAAGGATCTATATAAAGATGACCTGTCAAAAAATTTTATTGATGAAAACAGCAGAAAGTTTATTTTCTTCGAGTACGATCTGAATGAAGATGGAAAAAAAGAAATATTCGTTGGCCTGACCGGAAGTTATTTCTGCGGTTCAGGAGGTTGCACACAATTAATACTGGACGATCAGGGCAATTTAATCAGTACTTTTTCTGTATCCGGGTACCCCGTTATCATAGATATCAACAAAACCAACGGCTGGAAAGATCTCTTTATTTACAGCGGAAGCAAGAACAGAATTGTAAAATTTGACGGTAAAACATACCCATCAAACCCTTCAGTTCTGCCTGAACTAAAATTAATTCCGGGCGATGGGCTAACCAGAGCGCTGAATTTCATCAATGAACCCTATCCCTGGTTTAAGTTTTAAGGATAAAGGACAAAGGATAAAGGATAAAGAATAAAGGATAAGGGATAAGGGATAAGGGATAAAGGCAAAAGTAAAAAGTAAAAAGTAAAATGTGAGTAGTGAGATGTTCGAAGCTTAAGGCGATTTTTTTAAATAATGATGTAAATAATTGATATTCAAACTAATATGAATTATACCTATACTTATTTATCAACAGGGGTGCCTTGTTCCGGCACAAGGTTAACTGCATTGCTTCAACACCCGTAAGACTTACAAATCTTTTATCACAATACTTTTGCCTTTTTACTTTTAACTTGGCTTCCTGTCAACTTTTAACTTGGCTTCCTGTCAATTGTCTTGGTACTTGTTTCCTGTTTCCTGATTCCTGATTCTCAAATCTCAATACTCAATACTCATTACTCAATACTATTTGTAACATACATTACCGGTCCTCTGAAACGGAATCCCTATATTTGATAAAAACCGTATCCATAAAAACCAAACTGCAATGGCAAAAGTCCTGGTTCTTGGAGCAGGTGTGGCCGGGCATACCGCTGCGCTGCTGCTCAAAAGAAAATTAAAAAATGACCATGAGGTAATTGTGATCAGTCCCAATAGCAAATACCAGTGGATCCCTTCCAATATATGGGTGGGTGTTGGCCGCATGACAACCAAACAGGTTACTTTTGAACTCAACCAGGTTTATGAGAAACAAAAGATAAAATTTCATCAGGCAAAGGCCATTTCCATACATCCGCAGGGAGACAAGTCAAGAAAACCTTTTGTTGCCTTTGAATATACTTCAAAGGAAAATAAGGGCCGGACAGGGTACGAGGAATTTGACTACCTCATCAATGCAACAGGACCAAAATTAAAATTTGAAGCCACAGAGGGACTTGATCCGGCATACGGCTATAGCCAATCTGTCTGTACATTCGGCCACGCAGAACACGCCTGGAACAATTTGCAAAAAGTATTGGCGAAGATGGAAAAGGGCGAAAACCAAACCTTGGTTGTAGGCACCGGTAACCCAACTGCAACCTGTCAGGGAGCTGCTTTTGAGTACATACTGAATATTGCAGATGAGATCAGAAAAAGAAAACTTTCAGATAAAGCTGAACTGATATGGATAACCAACGAATATGAAATAGGCGATTTTGGTATGGGAGGAGCTTTTGTAAAACGGAATGGATATATCACTTCAACCACTGTTTTTGGAGAATCCATTTTAACCGAATACAACATTACCTGGATCAAGCGTGCCGGAGTTACGAAGGTGGAAAACAATAGGATACATTATGAAACACTTGACGGAGAATTCAAAACCCTTCATTACGATTTCACGATGCTTATTCCCTCCTTTTCCGGTGTGGAAATGAAGGGTTATGACAAAGAAGGCAAGGACATCACGAGTGAACTTTTCGCACTGAATGGCTTTATGAAGGTGGATGCAGATTATACTCCAAAAAAATATGAAGAATGGGCTGCTGAGGATTGGCCGAGTATTTATCAGAACCCAAATTACGACAACATCTATGCCGCTGGTATTGCTTTTGCTCCACCGCATACCATTTCCAAACCGATGCAAACTAAAAATGGCAATAACCTGTTTCCAACCGCCCCGCGAACAGGTATGCCGTCCGGAGTAATGGGTAAAGTAGTAGCTGAAAATATTGCTGAGCGCATTTTAAATAACGATCACAGCCATAAACACCGTGCCTCCATGGCCAGGATGGGTGCCGCCTGTGTGGTATCCGCCGGTTACGGGCTTTTTAATGGCATGGCTGCAACCATGACAGTTTTCCCTATTGTACAAGACTATAAAAAATATCCCAACTGGGGCCGTGACCTAAATTATACAGTAGGTGAAGCCGGTCTTGCAGGGCACTGGATCAAAATTGTCCTACATTACCTTTTTCTGTACAAGGCAAAAGCCAAGCCTTTCTGGTGGCTGATCCCTGAATAAATCCTAATTCCAAATCCCATGAAAAGTGATATCCATATCAAACCTTATAGCGAAAATAACTTTGTAACTGTACCGGGTAGAATGACCAAACTCTTCAGGAAGTTCATACCCTGGCAGATGTGGAGATTTGTCGTCCTCAATTTAAAAATCATGAAAATCATCATCGGCGGGCATTCATAATACGCACTCCCCGATTTTATAGTTTGTGGGTTAAACCTCAATTCATATCTTAATTGCAAAACTGTATAACTGTATAACTGTATAACCGTATAACAGTTTAACAATAAATTTTCGCAATTAAACCCCCTACTCTGTATAGATCAGCTCAGCCAAACGGTTATCGCGCTTATAAACATCATCAAAAAATTGAATTTCTCCTTCCTCATTCACCCAGGCAGTAAAATAACCGATATAAACAGGTATTGAATTTTTGAGACGATAGGAGTATTCCACACCTTTATTCATTGCAGCATCAATTTTTTCAGTGGTCCAGTTAGGGTCTTCGGCCAAAATTGCTATAGCCAGATCGCGCGGTTTACCAACCCTTACACAACCATGACTAAATGCTCTGTCTTCTTTTTCGAACAAACTTTTTGATGGCGTGTCGTGCAGATAAATATTATTTGAATTAGGAAAGATAAACTTTACAAGTCCGAGGGAGTTACGCGGACCCGGTTTTTGCCTCACCTGCCCCCCATTCCACTCCATATTGTGGGAAGCCAGGTAGTTGCTGTTTCTCGCCATACCCGGTTTAATTTCTTTATTGATAATACTGGTTGGAACGTTCCAGTAAGGGCTGAATACGATATTCGTCATGTTTCCACTAAAAATAACCGTTTTCGTCATAGCCTTACCCACAACAACAGGTGAAGTTAGTGCAACTTTATTGTCTCTTATAAAAGTCAAACGATAAGAAGGGATGTTCACCAGCACATATTCTCTTGCATTTTTTACTTTTGGAGAAATCCACCGGCAGCGCTCCATATTTACTACTATTGTTTTTATTCTTTCAGATACCGGTACATTCATTTCTTTTATGAGCTCAGGCGTAATGCTCTCACTTATATTCTTTCCGTTATTTTTCTGGAATGTATTTACAGCTTTCAACAGCGATGCATCAAATTTATTGGTCTTGTCATTTTCCTTTAATTCACCTGTAACCAACAGTCTTTCCTTAATTTGGGTTATGGCAGTTGCTGTATCTCCAATTTTGTACGATTTAAGTTTTGGATCGAGGTCAATTACATTCCAGCCCCCATTCTTTTCTATCGTTCGGTATTTTTGTAATTCGTCTCTCAACTTATAGTATTGATCGATCATTACTTTCGATACATTTTGTATTGCCTCAGGATGGAGCAATGTGGAATCCAAAAGACTGGCATAAGAGACTTCCTTGCGTGGCAAATACCATTCCATTGACTTTGTGGTGTGTTCATCGATTCCTACGACCACTTTTTCAGCACAATACATATAAAGTCCCGTAATCATCAAATCTGAATCAGCCTGTGACAGCGTGTTTTCAATATGATCATTAAAAATTGCGCTGATCTGTTCATCATAAGGAAATTCGTATTTAACACCCTCCGCTTCAAGGTTCATGGCTTTTACAAATAAACTATGGGCAAATTCTATTGTGCCCTCACTATCATGCCAAACCTGTGTAAAATTGTGTTTTTGATATAGTTTCATGGCCTCACCTTCATACTTCTTCAACTTTGGATAGGTTTTAAAAAAGTTAACAATGCTCAGGCTATCGATTGGAACTGAACTCTTTTGGTAAACGACTGCTTCCGGAGTATTTATTTTTTCGTCTGCCTTTGATTCGTTTTTTTCAGCTGAGCAGGCAATCGCTACTATACCAATAATACTTAGCAATAATGTTAAATACAATCCTTTATAATACATTCTTTGGTGGTTTTTTAAATTTTTGTGACAAATCTACTAAATAAGTCTCTAAATAGTATCACTTAAAAATAGAATCCTTGTCCCCCTTGGTTCCTGATTATAAGCAAAGTAAAAAGTAAAAGGGCAAAAGGAAAAAGTTTACATGTATGTCTGCGGCCTGTAAATCGGAGGAAGGTAAAAAGTATTGAGAGTCAGGAAAAAGGAACCTGTTTTTCTTAATTCTCAAAACCGCCTGGCGGGCAAGCTCAGTATGCAATAATTAAATCTCATATCCTATTCCATAAATATTTTTCATAAACTGTGATTTTTTTAATCTTTCTGCGAATAATATAGAAAACCATGGAATGCAATCCATTTCCAATATGACCTGTAAATCTAGAAATCTTATGAATGCCTGCACATTAAAAGCAAATAACAATTTACCTTAGCCTTATGGATCAAGAGGACAGATTTCTATCGGTTTTAGAAAAGCACAAAGGCATACTGTATAAAGTGGCTAATTCTTATTGTAAAGATTCAGAAGACAGAAAAGACCTGGTACAGGAAATGGTATATCAGTTGTGGAGGTCCTTTGACAACTATAACGAACAGTATAAATATTCCACCTGGATTTACAGGGTGGCAATCAATGTGGCCATTTCTTTTTATCGAAAAGAAAACAGCAGAAAGGTCGTTATCTCACCCTTCAGTAAATCTTTGCTCAATTTTTCAGATACACCTGCCGTTGAAGAAGAAATACCGGGCCTGAAGCAACTGGAGCAGTTCATTTTTGAATTAAAAGAACTGGACAAAGCGCTGATCTTGCTTTATCTCGATGAAAAAAGCTACAGGGAGATGGCAGATATAATGGGAATAACTGAAACCAATGTAGCAACCAAAATAAGCCGGATAAAAAACAGTCTAAAACAAAAATTCTCAAAAACTAAATACTAAAATTATGGAAAATATTGAAATCATCGATCTGTGGAAATCATACGACAAAAAACTGGAAGAAAATCTGACCTTAAACAGACAACTAAGTCTGGAAATAACCAAAATGAAAGCTGCTACTTTGATAAAATCCATGAAACCCATCAAAATCTTTACACTTGTTACAGGCATCCTCTGGGTTGGTATCGGCAGTATGATCGTTGCAAACCTCTTTATGCATGCCTATTCCGAAATCAGCCATTTCTTTCTTTATTCAGCTGCATTTCAATTATTGATTACTGCTATTGCACTGGTTATCTACATCTATCAACTGGTGCTTATACAGCAGGTGGATATAAGTGAATCTGTCATCGCTGCTCAATCGCGCCTGAGCAGCCTGAGATCTTCAACCCTCTGGGCAGCCCGGATTCTTTTACTCCAGCTTCCTCTATGGACTACCTTTTACCTATCATTGCATTTGCTTCAAAACGGGAATACCGCACTTTTGGTAATAAATGCAGTACTCACCCTGGTATTAACCTTTGCTGCCCTCTGGCTTTTTGTGAATATTAAATATGAAAACCGGGAAAAGAAATGGTTTAAAATGATCTTTCAGGGAAAAGAATGGGATCCTGTGATCAAATCCATGGAACTGTACAGGGATATTGAGGAATACAAAAACTAACTTATTTTCATACCAGGCAAATATAAAGCCCTGGTTTATCCGCCCTTGACGGATTTAAAAGCCAATCAATTTGTCTGAATTTTAATATCATTAATTTGAACATGAATGGATATGTTTTTATAGTCTTTGTGGCAATATTTTATAAATTTAAATATCATGTATAGAACATATTACAAATCTTTAATTAAATAAAAAGTTATCTTTAAATTGAATCTGTTAAGGATCAATACAAATGATTTTTGAATTTAATCCATAACTATAAAAATCCCGTTGACAAAACACAAACCGGATAATAAAACATGAAAAAATTAACTGAAGATATAGAAATCAATTCTTCCAGGGAAGCTGTTTGGGAAACCATTACCGACCCAAATAAATACCAACAGTGGATATGGACATCCTGGATGATTACTATGCTATGTTCACAGACCTCTGGCCCAAAGCCCTGAAGAAGTTAAAAGAAATTGCGGAGCTATCATCCTGAAGAAACCAACTGACCTTTCCTACATGCCTATCAATAAAATTTTCATTCCTTCAAACAAATTGAACGCCCTTGGATAAAGACAGAGATACTTAACCGGGAAAAGCATTCGAGATCTTAAAAACCCAGGCATGGTCGCAAGGTGAAGTTGCCGGAGTTACAAGAGGAGGTTCTATGGTCAGTCCCTGGTTACTCCTGCTGGCATATATCTTTCCAGAATAACCGAGCATGTTGATTTTTTCTGAAAACACTCCCCTGATCAGGAGCGGACGATCCGGAAATTTTGTGCAGATCACATAAAGGTCTCTGCCTTTTTTGGTAAAATAAACTCCCGGAATTGCAGTATCAGCTCCCTCTTTCCAAACAGTGGTGCCGTAAATGGCTTCACCGTTTACCGCAAGCCAGTCGCCAATATCCTTTAATCGCTGCTGCTGGATAACGGGAATTCTTCCGTCTGCAGTTGGGCCAATATTCAGCAACAGGTTTCCTCCTCGTGAGACCTTGTCAATCAGGATATGTACCAGCGCTTCAGAAGTAGCATAGCTTTCCAAATTTTCATTACGATTGTAGCCAAATGAGCCTCCGATGCCACGGCATTCCTCCCATGGATGCGATAATGTTCCGGTCATCACACTTTCGTGGATCAGATCGTATTCAGTTGTATAAATACCCCCATGTTTGCTGCGGGTTTCTTTTCCCCAGCGATCGTTGACCACAATGTCGTTTTTTACGGGAGAATCATTGTACAACCAGGCCAGAAATTCTGTACTTTTCCATACTTCGCTTGGGTGCTCCCATTCTCCGTCTGTCCATAAAATGTCTGGTTTATAGCTGTTTACGAGGTCCTTCATCTGAGGGATCATGTGATCATCAACATATTTATTTACATCCGATCTGTAAAGTGGATTGTACCATTCGTAAAGAGAATAATAATATCCCATCCTTAAACCCGCTCCACGCACGGCCTTCATCAGGTCTCCTGCCAGGTCGCGTTTCGGCCCGGTATCAACTGCATTCCAGTTTGGCGATGCTGCACTGGGCCAAAGCGTAAACCCTTCATGGTGTTTGGAAGTGAGCACCACGTATTTAGCTCCTGAGCCTTTGATGATCCTTGCCCAGTCTGCGGGATCGAACATCTCACAATTAAAATCCTTGACAAAATCCTGGTATTTAAAGTCTTTGCCATAGGTTTTATTATGAAATTCCACAAAATTTTTATGAATCGGTGCTGAAGTATCGGTTAACCTGTTCCAGTACCACTCCGCATATTTGTCATAAATATTTGCATCAGTCGGCCCCCAGGCAGGTACTGAGAATACGCCCCAATGGATAAAAATACCAAATTTGGCATCTGTGAACCAGGTTGGTATGGGCCTGCTGTCTATAGAAGTCCAGTCTGCCTGATAAGTCTGTGCAATGATTTTGATGTTGAGATAAAAAATCAAAAGTAGAAGGAGGATTATCTTTTTTTTCATGGTTTACGGTAAAAAAATCCTTATTGATCTCTAAAAATACTGAAAATATCCGGTCGGGAATCCTTAAAATCATACAAAATTTAGGAGTCCGGTCATTCTTTTATCAGCAAATTCTTTCACCAGGAACAAGGCGTTTTTAATGAATTTTTAAGAAAAACCTTTACATTTATACTTTGAATAATTGAAATGTTTATACCTGTGTTCTGAAGTTTGGCCTTTGTTTATATATTCTTTCACATTTTTTTAAATGGACTGTCTTGAATTCAACCTATTTCAGTTTCAAAAACCTGCACTTGATCATCTCCGTTCTGGTGCTGATCCCGGCATCTCTGGTCTATGGACTGCACCCCGACAGTTTTTGGACCGAAATTATCGGTTTAAATGTAAGTAACATTGACCTCATCAATATATTCAAGGCCATCATGGGACTCTATTTAGGTTTTGCATTGCTTTTTCTGCTCGGGATCTTAATGCCTTCCTTATGGTATACTGCCAGTCTCTCAAATATTGTTTTTATGGGAGGTTTGGGTTTGGGGAGAACTATTAGTCTGCTTACGGATGGCGTTCCTTCTCAATTTTACCTGATTGGTGGTTTTCTTGAGCTCTTACTTGCTGTTTTGGGGCTTATCATTATGAGGAGGTTCGGAAAAACTGCATAACACCAAGGTAAAACTCCTTGGTTTCTGAAAAATAAGCATGTAAAGTACTGGGGCTTAATCCTTTTTTCTAAAAAAATTATATTTTTGTGGAAGACCTTTGTTTCAAACAAAGTATAACTGATTTGCATTATTAAAACCCATTAAGTTGAAAAAATACTTCCTTAGTCTTTTTCTGGCGATCTCCCTGATTTCGTGTAACGGAGAAGGTGGATTTGACCCTGACTCTTATCCTCAAAAATGGCAGTTGGTAAAAATGTACTATGGAATGGTAAACTCAGGATCGACAAGAGATGAGCTGGAATGGCAGGAATACTATATTTTGTATGAAAACAATTCTTTTAAAAAATCCAGACTACAGGAAGGTGTTTTGTACGAAGCCACAGGTACCTTCAAATATCTAAATTCCGAAGGAAATGAATATCTAGAATTAACTTATCCTGCCGATAGCGGAATCATTAGCAATTGCTCAGAGGAACCCGTTGAAAGGCTTTTGGTGAAATCTGATGATTACATGATCGGGAACAGCTGGTTAGCCTGCGACGGTCCGGGTCTGGAATACAAAAGAGTGTTAGCGGAATAAATTGTTCAATACCTATATTCTCCATTATTACGATAAGGATCACATGCAATATAGGAAAGGTTTTTTATTCTTGAGAATCGCATTTCTTCTTTAATATCTGCTGCCTAACTTCTTCTCACCAACAAAAAATCGTACTTTTATTTCGATCAAAACACAAATTATGAGATTCCTTTTATCTTTCCTGTTTCTTATTACTTTTTCTTTAAACTTGATATTCACAGTCTGATCCAACTATTTTTGAAAAATTCACCCCAAAATTCTACACGATTAATGGTTATAAGATCAATGTAGAAAGCTTGGGAACAGGTGACCCCATCGTTTTTCTGGCCGGAGGCCCGGGTGATTCACATGATTATATGCAGGGCAGTTTCGGACAGTATTACAAGACCAATCAGGTGATCTTTATTGATATGCCCGGGCGGGGAAAATCGGAGGATGCCAGGGATCAAAAAGAGTATTCCATAGATAATGACACCCAAATCATTGAGGAAGTCAGGAAGGTTTTGAAACTGGAAAAGATATCACTTGTAGGACACTCTTATGGCACGATACCGGCCCAGAATTATGCGGTAAAGTATCCTGAAAAAGTGAACAAAATGATGCTGATCAATGGTTTTCACAGCGGCGAAATGTGGCAGGCCAATTGCGACAGTTATAACCATTACGCCAAAACTCACTTTCCCGAATACTGGCAAAAAATCGATTCCCTGAGGAATCTGGGCTATGTATCCAGTGATCCGGTTTTCAGTGCACTTTACGGCAGTCTGCCCATTAAATATGTTTACTATCACAATACAAGTCTCAGTCAAAACACACCCAAAGAAAAATACCGCAGCTGGAATCCAGAGGTCTATTACGCCATCATTGGCAGGGATGCCGATTTTTTTGTAGGTGGTAGTATGATCGACTGGGATGTTAGAAAAGCGCTCAAAAACATCCCTTTTCCAATACTGATCGCAGCCGGAAGGTATGACGGCGTTTCAACTCCAGAATACGCCATGCAATACAAAAAATTTGCTCCTCGTGCACAATTCATTATGTTCGAACAAAGCGGCCACAACCCCTATCTCGAAGAACCGGATAAATTTTTCAAGGCTTTTGAGGATTTTTTCGGAATTAAAAAATAAAAGATCAGATCAATTATGAATCATAAAGAAAGAATGTTGGCAGGATTGCCCTATAAAGCATGGATGGATGGTCTGCCTGAAGAACAAATGGAAAATAAAAAGAGAATTTATGAATACAACCTGTGCCCGCCGGACCAAACAGAAAAGATCGACCGACTGATCCGGGCCATTTTGGGAAAGGCAGGAAAAAATATAAGTTTTCTGGCACCCTTCCATTGTGATTACGGCAAAAACATTGAAGTTGGCAATAATTTTTATGCCAATTACAATTGCATTATTTTGGATGTGGGACCTGTTATAATTGGTGATAATGTAATGTTCGGTCCCAATGTATCTCTGTTGACAGCCGGACATCCGGTTCATCCGGTTTCAAGAAATTCAGGATATGAATACGGACTCGGAATCACCATAGGCAACAATGTGTGGATCGGAGGCCATACCGTAGTGAACCCCGGGATATCAATCGGCGATAATGCAGTGATCGGGTCAGGAAGCGTGGTTACTAAAAACATACCTCAAAATGTAGTGGCTGCCGGAAACCCTTGTAAGATTCTTAGGGAAATTACCGAAGCCGACAAGAAATACTATTACAAAGACCGTATTTTTGATGTGCAGGATTATTAAAACCTAAGCTTATACGTTTTTTAACCGCGCATTGACGGCAGGGGTTATTTTTTTTGAAAAAAGTCAATTAATTTATCCCCGCCAGAGGGCCTGCAACAGTCTCATTGAGCTGCCTCTGGTTTACACGCCGCAGGCATGCAAGTAAACCTCGAACCTCAAACCTCAAACTTTGAACCTTGAACTTTGAACCTTGAACCTTGAACCTCGAACCAAGAGCCAGGAAACAAGATAAAAGATAGAAGTTTTACTTTTGCCTTTAAACTTTTTCCTTTTTCCTTGGAAAAATAGAACACGGATGACACGGATCAGGCTGATTTACAAAGATTTGATTTGGGATAGTCCAAAAAACCTCAAACCTTGAACTTTGAACCTAAAAAATTATAACATTTAAACTTTATAACATTTAAACTTTATAACATTTTTAACTGTTCACTTCGTCGATTTCCGCTCGATCAGATCCGTTTGTATGATCACATGTTCAAAATCACTTTTTTCTTTTCCTTTTTTCAGCCGGTTGATCAGGAATCTTCGTAGCCGTTTTGCCCATGGTATCTGAATGCTGATTGATTGAAGTAAGCGCCGGTATCGTGTATTTGTTAAAGGCACCATTTGTAAATCCGATCACCGAAATATCCTGAGGCACTTTATAACCCAGGTTCTGCACGACATGCAGAGAGGCCACGGCAGAGTGCTCTTCGGCTGCGATTATGGCATCAATTTTATTGGATTCCAGAAATTCTGTGATACGTTCTTCAACCGTATCATCAGCCTGTACATCCACAAAAACAGGCTTTCCAATGTTGAGTTTACTGTCGGACAGAGCCTGGCTGTACCCTTTTTTTCTCAGTGCACAAACACTGGTCTTGTAGATTGAAGATAAAAAGGCAATGTTCCTGCAACCTTTTCTGATCAGAAAGAAAGTAGCATCATAGGCGCTTTTATAATCGTCTATTGTAACTTTATCGCATTTCACTGCATCGGTAACTCTGTCAAAAAGCACCAGGGGTATATCGCTTTGAATAACTTTTTTTAAATGTCCGTACTGTTCTAACAGTTGTGTTTCGCTGGAAAGCGACATCAGGATGCCATCTACCCTGCTGTTCAGCAATAAATTTACGCTGTCAACTTCATTTTGCAGCTCCTCATTGGAGATACTGATCACCACCTTGAATTTATTCTCTTTGGCTTCTTTGGTGATACCGCGCAAAGCCCTTGCAAAGAAATAGTCCGTGATATTCGGAATGATCACACCCAGATTAAAAGTTCTTTTGAGCTTTAAACTTTGTGCGATCACATTGGGCACATAATTCAGTTCTTTTGCTTTTGCCCTGATCCGCACCTTGGTTTCCTCACTAATATCATAATTATCGTTAAGTGCTTTGGATACGGTAGCAATGGAAACACCCAAGATCCGGGCCAGTTCTTTTAGCGTTACTTTATCTTCCAAGGTCGTGCATTTTAATGATTGGTTAAAAGCTGTTTGAACAAAAATAAGCATTCCTTTGCACATTTAATACCATAATAGTAAAGTGGTACAGTAAAATTTTCATAAAAATTTAATCAGACTGTAAATATTTTGCTGCATAAACAGGCAAAAACTTTGTAGTTAATTTACATACTTGTATATTTAGCAGATTTTTGATTTATTATTACAGCCTGTAAAATTTATTAACACTTAACTTCATAATTATTTAAAAATGAGCTCAACACCAATCAAGACAAATTACCCTGCCCTGTACACCTTAATTGGTGTATTCTTTTTCTGGGGATTTATTGCAGCCTCCAATGGCGTTTTTATCCCTTTTGCAAAGTCATATTTTAATTTATCACAATTCCAAAGTCAGCTGATCGATTCTGCTTTCTATTTTGCTTATTATATCGGCGCCTTTTTGTTGTTCATATTTTCCGTTGCAGGTAAAAAAGACCTCTTGAATTCCTGGGGTTTAAAGAAGGGTATTGTTTATGGATTGATGCTCTCGGTTGTTGGCGCCTTCCTGATGTTCCCTGCCCTTGCATCCAATAGTTTTGCCTTTGTTTTGGCAGCACTTTTTATTATTGCTTTGGGTTTTTCATTGCAACAAACAGCTGCACAACCTTTTGCCATTGCTTTGGGAGATCCCAAGACCGGTTCTAACAGATTGAATCTGGCAGGAGGAATCAATTCATTTGGTACAACCATCGGCCCTATCGTATTTGCTTTGGCCCTCCTGGGAACAACAAAACTGGATGAGAGTCTGATAAAAGGGCTGGATCTGGCTACCGTACAGTGGTTATATGTAATTGTAGGGCTTGCTTTCCTGGTTGCTGCCATCCTTTTTAAATTTTCGAAAAAATTACCTGACGCGAAAGGTGATCCAACAATTGACAACGAATCAAAAGCAACCATTGTGATTAGCCTGATCTCCATAATTTTAGTGATTGTTTTTGCACTGATCTTTTATCAAAACACAGGAGAAGGTGTAGATCATACCAGTAAAATGGGGCTTTATTTAATATTATTAGGTATGGGAGCTTTGATAGGTGGCTTGCTTTATTCAAATGCAAAAGCCCAAAAGAACGCTGAAGGCTGGGGTGCATTTAAATATCCGCAGTTGGTTTTGGGTATGCTGGCCATATTTACTTATGTTGGTGTGGAAGTTACCATACAGAGTAACCTTGGTGAATTCCTGAAGCACCTTGATTTTACGAATTTTTTGAATACCAATCCCGGGGCCGTTACAAGTTATTCAGAGTTCAATACCATGTTATCAGATAAAACTGTTGAAGGACATTGGTCAGGCCTGACCCCAATGTTGATTTCCTTGTACTGGGGAAGTCTGATGATCGGCCGATGGGCGGGTGCTATTTCTGCTTTTGATCTTTCCTCAAAAGCCAAGAAAATGGCGCTGATAATCGTTCCTTATGTTGCTTTTTTGGTGATCCTTGGTTCGAATCTGATCGCAGGAAACTCTCTTGAGAACGTAATGTCATTATTACCCTATGCCCTGCTCGTATTGGTGCAGATTTTTGGCTTTTGGATGGGCCAGGACAAACCTGCCAAGACCCTGATGATCTTCAGTATTTTAGGTGCCCTTGCCATGTTGGTGGGTATGTACACCACAGGCAGTGTCTCCGTATTCGCCTTTGTTAGTGGTGGTTTGTTTGCCTCAGTAATGTGGCCCCTCATCTTTTCACTATCAGTACAGGGATTGGGCAAATTTACCTCACAGGGATCTGCATTCCTGATCATGATGATTTTGGGTGGCGCTTTCATACCACCACTACAAGGAAAAATAGCCGATATGGCGAATATTACTATTTCCTACTGGGTACCCCTATTCGGTTTTGTTTATCTGGTCCTCTTTGCTATTTTGGTCAAAGGTATACTGAATAAACAAGGAATAGATGTTGACGATATCAAAGTTGACGGAAGTCATTAATTGATCATATAGATATAAAGGCAACTCTTTGAGCGTGCCTTGATCAAGGGGTGCAGATTTAAAAAATTTGCACCTTTTTTTAGCAAAAAAAGAAAATGTGTCGAAATGACACATTTAACAAAAATTAAATGCTTACTTTTATAAATTAAATATCCTGCTCGTGAAAAAATTCTTTAAATTTTTAGGTTATACGCTCCTGGCTCTTTTTACCATTATTTTACTTTTATTTCTCGTTCTTTACATGCACTCAGCACGTCAAGAATCTGCACATCTAAAGCTTTTAGGTAAGGAAGCACCTGTCGTCACCAAAAATGGCATACAGTTCAGGGACCTGAACAAGAACGGCGAACTCGATATATATGAAGATACAAGAGCCGACACAGACAGCCGGGTAAATGATCTGCTGAGGCAGATGAATCTGGAAGAAAAAGCCGGCCTTATGTTTATCACCATGGCCGGGATGGGCAGTGATGGCTCCCTCAGTAATAAAAAAGCTGTTTTTGAACCCATGTCGTTTTTTTTTGAGTCGAATGCTTCAATGGTAGCCAAAAAGAAAATGAACCACTTCAACACGGTTCAATCTCTGGAACCTGAGGCCATGATCACCTGGAATAACAACATACAAAAACTGGCTGAAAAAACACGGCTTGGTATACCGGTAACCATCGCAACGGACCCCCGTCACGGAGTACCCAATGCACCCGGGGCCAGCATATATACACCTTATTTTTCCAAATGGTGCTCTCCTACCGGATTTGGAGCCATTCGGGATACCGTATTGATGCGTGAATTTGGCGATATTGCCCGTCAGGAGTACCTGGCACTGGGTTTTAAACTCAGCCTGTCACCCATGGCAGACCTGGCAACAGAGCCCCGCTGGGCCAGGATCAACGGAACTTTCGGTGAAGATGCCGAAATTGCTGCCCAACTTACGAAAGCTTATATTCTTGGTTTTCAGGGTGATCGTATTAACAGCCAAAGCGTACAATGCATGGCCAAGCACTTTTCGGGTGGCGGGCCGCAAGAGGATGGCATGGATGCTCATTTTCCACCCGGCCGGCAGGCATATCCCGGAAAGAATTTTGCTTACCACCTGATCCCTTTTGAAAAAGGCGTTTTTGCAGCAAATGCTGCACAGATCATGCCTTACTATGGAATTCCGGTCGGGCAAACCGGCGAAGACGTAGGTTTTGGATATAACAAAGAGATCATCACTGGCCTGCTGAGAGAAAAATACCATTTTGATGGGATCGTATGTACGGACTGGGCTCTTGTTTCTGATATGACTATGATGGGGATCGTTTTCAAACCTGCTTCTGCCCATGGTGTTGAACATCTTTCTGTTAAAGAAAGGGTATTCAAAATACTTGATGCCGGCTGTGATATGTTTGGAGGAGAAGCTATACCAGAAGTGATTATTGAACTGGTAAAAGAGGGCAAAATAAGTGAACAAAGAATTAATACCTCTGTAAAAAGAATACTTAAAGAAAAATTCAGAATGGGCCTATTTGATGACCCCTACCTGAAACAGGAAAATGTAAAAATTCTTGGCAATGAAAAATTCCTCGAAAAAGGCAGGGAATCTCAACGAAGGTCGCTGGTCTTGTTAAAGAATGAAAAAGACCTGCTTCCACTAAAAGAAACCACCAAAGTCTACCTTCAGGGCTTTGATGAGGAAGAAACCAAAAAATATGCATCGCGAATCACGAGTCTGAAGGAGGCTGAGGTGATCTTGCTGAAGATCAATACCCCTTTTGAAAAGGGTATTGTGGATTACCCAATAGCCGATTACTTCCATCAGGGCAGGCTTGATTTTCCTGAAAAAGAGAAAGCAAAACTGCTTGAGCTCATCCGTTCTAAACCTACCATAACCGTCGTGAATCTGGAAAGACCGGCAGTAATACCAGAGATCAGTTCACACAGCAAAGCACTCATTGCCGATTTCAGCAGCCAGGACGATATCATCCTCGACCTGATTTTTGGTAAATTCAGTCCTACCGGCAGATTGCCTTTCGAACTGCCTTCTTCCATGGAAGCCGTAAAAGCGCAAAATGAAGATCTGCCCTACGATTCAAAGGATCCCTTGTACCCTTTCGGATTCGGTATTTCATACAATAAAAATTAATCCATGAGTTTATGAAAAGAATTGCACTTTTATCACTCTTCGCACTGAGCTTTGCCTCACCGGAAATCAAATGGACTGCAGCGAGATCAGGCGATATCTATATCGTTGCAAATGAAGGAGGTAAATCCATTGCTTATTCAATTAAATCCCGGGTAAAACTGATCACCAGGGATGGTTTTGCCTTTAAAGATCTGAACAAAAACGGGCAGCTGGACAAATACGAAGACTGGCGTTTAGGGTCAGAGGAGCGGGCCCGGGACCTGGCATCCAAAATGACCGTGGAACAGATCGCCGGCCTCATGCTGTACAGTCGACATCAGTCCATACCCGGCGATAGCGAGGGCTTCAGAAAAGGAACCTATCGCGGTAAATCACTGAAAGAAAGTGGTGCCAAAGCTTCTGCTCTCTCCGACCAGCAGATGCAGTTCCTGGTAAATGATCATCTGCGGCATGTTTTGATCACAACAGTGCAAAGTCCTGAAATAGCAGCTGAATGGAATAACAATGCACAGGCTCTGGCAGAAGGTTTGGGTTTGGGTATTCCTGTCAATACAAGTACAGATCCGCGTCATGGAATCATCAGTAATGCCGAGTTCAATGAGGGTGCCGGTGGAAGTATTTCCATGTGGCCGGGCACATTGGGAATGGCCGCAACATTTGACCCCGAACTTGTCAGAAATTTTGGCTCTGTCGCGGCACGTGAATACCGTGCCCTGGGCATAACCACAGCCTTGTCTCCACAGGTTGACTTAGCTACAGAACCCCGCTGGAACAGATTTAGCGGAACTTTTGGCGAAGACCCTGCTCTATCCACAGATATGGCCAGGGCCTATGTGGATGGTTTTCAAACATCCACAGGCGCCAAAGAACTGGAGAATGGATGGGGATATGAAAGTGTGAATGCCATGGTAAAACACTGGCCGGGAGGAGGATCGGGTGAAGCAGGACGCGATGCCCACTATGGTTTTGGTAAATTCGCCGTCTATCCGGGAAATAATTTTGACACACATCTTTTACCTTTTACGGAAGGTGCATTTAAATTGTCCGGTAAAACCGGAATAGCCTCCGCAATTATGCCATATTACACTGTGTCATGGGACCAGGATAAGAAGAACCATGAAAATGTTGGCAACAGCTATAACCGCTATATCATTCAGGATTTGCTTCGCGATAAATACGGGTACGATGGCGTTGCCTGCACAGACTGGCTGATTACTGCAGATGAAACTGCAATCGATGTATTTATTACAGGAAAACCATGGGGTGTTGAAAAACTAACTGTAGCCGAAAGACATTATAAAATTCTTATGGCCGGAGTGGACCAATTCGGGGGTAATAATGAGATGAAACCTGTTATTGACGCATATCATATGGGCGTGAAGGAACATGGAGAAACTTTTATGAGAGCACGTTTTGAAAGATCGGCAGTCCGCTTGCTCAAGAATATGATCCGGCCGGGGCTCTTCGAAAATCCATACCTGGATGTGGCTAAATCTAAGTCTACTGTTGGAAACCCGGATTTCATGAAAGCAGGTTATGAGGCCCAGTTGAGATCCATTGTCATGGTAAAAAATAAAAAAAATGTGTTGCCTCTGCAAAAGAATATAACCGTCTATGTACCCAAGAGATTTACCCCTGCCGGAATAAACTATTTCGGTATGCCTTTTCCAGAAAAACTGGAATATCCCGTAAATATCGACCTGGTATCAAAATATTTTACGGTTACAGACAATCCGGAAGAGGCTGATCTTGCGCTGGTTTTCATTGAAGGAGCGAATTCCGGAAATGGTTACAACAGTGAGGACGCAGCTCAGGGAGGAACCGGTTATGTGCCTGTGAGTCTGCAGTACAAACCCTACACAGCTAAAACTGCCCGTGATCCCAGTATAGCCGGAGGAGATCCCCTGGAAAAATTCACCAACCGCAGCTATAAAGGTAAAAGTGCAACCGCTGCCAATACAAGTGATCTGGATATGGTGCTTGATACCCGAAAGAAAATGAAGGAAAAACCGGTCATTGTCTCGGTGCTCCTGTCAAACCCCTCTGTCTTTGCGGAATTTGAAAAACAAACCGACGCCATTCTTGTAACCTTTGGCGTGCAGGATCAGGCTGTACTCGACATACTCACAGGGATAGCTGAGCCTGTTGCCCTCCTGCCCTTGCAAATACCGGTGAACATGGAAACGGTAGAAACACAGCTCGAAGATGTATCTCATGATATGAAATGCCATGTGGATTCAGAGGGTCATACATATGATTTTGCATTTGGACTTAATTGGAAGGGACCTATTCAGGATAAGCGGACTGAGAAATACCAGAAGGAAGGACAAAGTTCAAAGTAAAAAGTAAAAAGTAAAAAGGCAAAAGTAAAAAGTAAAAAGTGCCGCAGCTGGGCAAAAGAAAAAAAAGGTTCGTCCAGAGAAACATAGTAGCCACGCGATGCCTCGCTGGGCGATAGATCCTCAACTTCAGCCTGGACAAGCAGGCTTGAAACTTACTATACCTGATTCCTGGATCCTGATTGTCTTAAATACTCAATACTAATTTCTCCTATTTCCGGGGAACTATTTCCTTTTCATCTCGAGATAAGGCTTGGGCGATCCGGTTCTGTATACTTCCTCAGCTATGGGCATAAGCCGGGTCAGATCACTTACTCGCGTGCTGGAATTGGGGTGTGTCGATAAAAAAACCGGAGGTTTGCTATCCCCTTTTTCATTGCTTTTTGCTTCCATCCTTTTCCAGAACGCCGGAGCCTCTTTCGGATCATAACCTGCCAGGGCCATGAATAAAAGACCCATTTCATCAGCTTCAGATTCGTGTTTTCTGCTATAACTAAGCATCCCCATTTCTGAGCCCACTCCATAGGCCTGTAAAACCAGATTGCTGGTTCCGCCACTTACACCCCCTGCTCCCAAAGCTACCGCACCGAGAACACCCACCGTTTGCTGTATCTGGGCCTGACTCATTCTTTCTGCCCCATGGTTCGCAATGGCATGCGCAATTTCATGCCCCATCACAACGGCCAAACCCGCATCATCCCCGCACACAGGCATTATTCCTGTATAAAAAGCAACTTTTCCTCCGGGCATACACCAGGCATTCAACTCCTTGCTTTCAATGACTTTGTATTCCCATTTATAGTCTTTTAAATAATTGGGCATGCCTGCTTCTATAAAATACCTTTCCACAGAAGCCTGAATCTTCTTGCCGACCCGGGTCACCTGATCATTATAAGCCTTGTTGGTACTGAGCTTTTCCTTTGCCAGTGTTTCGTTATAGGCGGCAAAAGACTGCGGAAAGATGTCTGCATTCGTAACTGTGCTGGCCTGTTTTCTTCCGGTTACCGGATTTGTAGCGCAGCTGCTCAGCATCACTAAAATCAGCGTCATTATAAAAATCAATTTCATAGGTTGAGTATTTTTTATCCCTTCAAAAATAACCAAATCCATGAATTATGAAAAAATCAGTATTACTTTTTTAACATAAAAATAACCTTTAAGCTCACTCAGGGCTATTCATGTTTTTCCAAATGTCTTAAATTTGCGATTGTAAGTATGGGTGTTGGTTCTGTTATTTTAATTTGATTTTCAATTGTTTGTAACAAATTTAGAACCAGTACGTCAGATGTAAAGAACTTTTACTATGTTTTGGATAAGATTAGTTATCAGTATTGCCTTGATCCTTCTTGTGGATTATTATCTTTTCCAGGCGATCAGGACAAGCTTTAAACGCTTTTCCCCCGGATCCAGAAAATGGATCAGTATCGTTTATTGGGCCATCCCGGTACTCTTTTTAATTACCATATCAATTGCCTTCATCAACTCCGGAAAAGGCACTTATCCTTTCCTTCTGGCTTTTATTATGCTGTACCTGTCGAAATTTGCAGGTATTGGCGTCTTATTTTTTGAGGATATCATTCGTTTCTTCCGGCTCATTTATCAGAAAGTTAAAAAAATATTTGTAACGGCAGTTCCTGAAGAGCCAGGGGGTGGTGAGAAGATCACCCGTTCTGCCTTTATCTCTCAAACTGCCCTTGCCGTAACCGGTTTGCATGTGGGTGCTTTTGGCTGGGGTATCGTATCTGGTGCGCATGATTACCGCATTCACAGGGTGCAGCTGCCGCTTAAGAATCTTCCTCCGGCATTTGACGGACTGGTAATAGGACAAATCTCCGATATTCACAGCGGTAGTTTTTATAAAAAGGTAGCCGTGCAGGGAGGTGTTGACCTGCTGATGATGAACAAGCCCGATATGGTCTTTTTCACAGGTGACCTGGTGAATAATGAGGCAAAGGAACTCAATGAATACTTTGATATTTTTAAGCAGATCAAAGCACCTTTGGGTGTATATTCGGTTACCGGTAATCACGATTACGGTGATTATTTCAACTGGGGTTCTGAACAGGAAAAAAAGAGAAATTTTGAAAGCCTGATCTCAGGGCATAAAGAACTGGGCTGGAATTTGCTTATGGACGAACATCGAAAAATAAAGATCGGCAACGATGTAATCGGCGTTCTTGGCATACAAAACTGGGGAGCCGGCGGTTTTATTAAGGCCGGTGACCTGCAAAAAGCGATGAAAGACACGGATGACCTTCCTGTACGACTGCTCCTTTCTCATGATCCAAGCCACTGGCGCGAGCAGGTATTGTCAAAAACCCAGATTGATGCAGCATTTGCAGGGCATACCCACGGCATGCAGTACGGGGTTGAACTGGGTGCTTTCAGGTTCAGTCCTGCACAATTGCGCTACCCGGAATGGGCTGGCTTGTATACAGAAAATGAGCAGCACCTCTATGTAAATCGTGGTTTCGGATACCTTGGTTACCCTGGCAGGGTTGGTATTTTGCCGGAAATTACGCTGATAGAGTTGAAGAAAGTGTAGTTTATGCTATTAATCTTTGGTCTGATGTTTGTTGTACTTTAAAGAGTAAAACATTTTTTATGACACGGTTTTTTTTGTTTTTAAGTATACTTCCCCTATTCATTCTTTCGACCTGCGAAGAGGACGACGATAAACAAATCATGTGTACGGAAGAAGCCAGAGCCGGATTGAATGTAACTGTCAGTTTGGGAACCATGAGCTCTTTGTCGGGTAAAGGCGTAACTGTCATTGCAAATGATGGCAATTATTCGGAGACACTGTCTTATTATAATGAGCTGGATCCCATTTTTTCGGGAGCCTATGAAAGACCCGGTAATTATATTCTTACCGTTTCCAAGGAGGGATACCAAACCTATATCTCAGGTGTAATTTCTGTAACCAGGGATGAATGCCATGTCATTCCGCAAAAGATCCATGTTAACCTGATTCCTGAGTAATTTTTCAAGTAAAAAGGCAAAAGGCAAAAGTTTAAAGTTCAAGGCCTTGCCAGGACAGGTCAAGTAAAAAGGAAAAAGTAAAAGGGTAAAAGTAAAAAATTTTATTTGTATGCCTGCGGCATGTGAATCTGTAGCAGGTTCAAGGATAACTTTTTCCTTGTCATCCTGTCTCTTGGTTCCTGGTTCCTGGTTTCTGGTTCATTCTCAAATCTCACATCTCAAATCTCATATCTCCTATCTCAAATCAAAACCCTTTTCCCTCCTTCAGCTGCTGACTTGAAAATCGCTTCCACCACTTTGATATCGCGCATTCCTTCTTCACCCGGAACCAAAGGGGGCTGTTTGTTGATAATGGCCAAAGCATCGTCATCCATTTGTCTGGCCTGCTGATTACCTGTAAATGCGTACAGGTTTCGCTTGTCGCTGGTAACGCCGGTTACCCCGCCATAGGCCTGGAAAGGTTTTAACTGATACCATCCTTTATCGCAACTCACTTTTAATGTATTGATACTATCCGCAAAACTCGTCTTGCAATTGGCTGTGATGCCCTCAGGAAACTCGAGCTGAAACAGGGTCCTCTCATCAGCTTTAAACAGGTCTGGTCTGGTAAATTCTGTTCTTGCACTCACCGCAACAGGTTCCATGCCGGTGGTGTACCGTGCAGCATTGAGCGGATAAACACCCATATCCAGCATGGCTCCGCCACCCAGTTCTTTATGCAGTTTCCAATGTGCCGGATCACCTGCCCTGTTGTAAAATCCCGCTTCGGCCAAAACTGTTTTTATATTACCGTAAGGTTTGGTCTTTCGCCAGCCTATGATCGTTTGGGTTACCGGTTCGTGTTGCATGCGGTAACCAATTGTTAACTGAACCTTGTTCTTCTGACAAGCATCGATCATTTGCCGGCATTCCTGTACAGTCATGGCCATGGGTTTTTCGCACCAAACATGTTTCCCTGCATTGGCACCCACGATCGTGTATTCTTTGTGCATGGCATTCGGCAAAACGATATAGACTATATCGATATCCGGATTATTGGATATCGTATGCATATTGTCATAGTTGTACACATTCTTATCAGGGATATCGTATCTCTTCTGCCATACCGGTATCTTTCCTGGAGAGCCAGTAACGATACCCTTCAATTCACAATGTTCAGTTTGTTTCAAGGCAGGTGCCAGTATATCGCGACTGTAATATCCCAGTCCCACCAATGCCACACCCAATTTTTTCTTTTTCTGAGATAAAAAATAATTGAACGGTAGAGAGCCCGCTAAGACAAAAAGTCCTGATTTCTTAATAAATGTTCTTCTGCTGTTCATATTTTTTTAGCTTTAAATCCTTGAATAGCAGTGAAGTTAATAATTTTTTGGTTTGAATACCCTAAGCGGGTAAATTTTTTATCAGCCTGAGCTCATCCAATATCTGAAACCGGATGAGGTATAAAAAAAAAGCCACTGCATAGACAGCGGCGTATGGTTATATTGTTGTGAATTTTTTGAAAAAAAGATCACTTCATATACACAACGACAAAAATAAATGTCAGGGGCAAAAACCAGTTTTATTTTCCTTTCAATTTTAATGCTGCCTTAACAATGGCAGCTGCATTCAAACCGTATTTTTCCATTAACTGTTCAGGCGTTCCACTCTCGCCAAAGCTGTCCTGAACAGCCACAAATTCCTGAGGAACCGGTTTGTTCTGAACCAGTACCCTGGCAACGCTTTCTCCCAAGCCTCCTAAAATATTGTGCTCTTCAGCCGTAATGACACATCCTGTTTTGGAAACTGATCTCAAAATAGCCTCCTCATCCAGCGGTTTTATGGTGTGAATATTGATCACTTCGGCACGGATACCCAAAGCTTCAAGTTGTTCTGATGCCTGTAATGCTTCCCATACGAGATGCCCTGTAGCCAATATGGTCACATCCGATCCCTCTGTCAGTACGATGGCTTTGCCAATTTCAAATTCACCTTCCGGCATAAAAACAGGCACAACAGGCCTTCCAAAACGCAAATAAACCGGGCCGTGATGCTCTGCAATAGCAATTGTGGCAGCCTTGGTCTGGTTATAGTCACAGGTATTGATCACGGTCATTCCCGGCAACATCTTCATAAGACCTATATCTTCAAGGATTTGGTGGGTTGCACCATCTTCTCCCAAAGTCAGGCCGGCGTGAGAGGCACAGATCTTCACATTTTTATCAGAATAAGCAACCGACTGACGGATCTGATCATAAACCCTGCCCGTAGAAAAGTTGGCAAAGGTTCCGGTAAAGGGTATTTTTCCGCCTATGGTCAACCCAGCCGCAATACCGATCATATTTGCTTCTGCAATACCAACCTGAAAAAACCGCTCCGGATTTTCTTCTATGAACTTTTCCATTTTCAAGGAACCTACCAGGTCGGCGCAAAGAGCGACCACATTTGGATTAGATCTTCCCAATTCGGCAAGTCCGGCACCAAAGCCTGACCGTGTATCTTTCTTTTCTGTGAATGTATATTTTTTCATCTCAATTTTTTATCTCTTAATAATCGCCCAGGGTTACAGGATTCTGCTCCAGCGCTTTGGCCAGTTGTTCATTGTTTGGGGCTTTGCCGTGCCAGGCATGGGTGTGCATCATAAAATCGACTCCGTGACCCATGACAGTATGCAACAAAACACATACGGGCTTGCCCTGACCGGTTTTTCCTTTGGCTTTACGCATACCCTTTACTATGGCTTCAATATCATTCCCTTCTTTTATGCTAACAACTTCCCAGCCAAATGCCTTGAATTTCTTTTTCAGATTGCCCAAGGGCATTACATCCTTTGTGGCTCCGTCAATCTGTTGCCCGTTGTAATCCACCGTGCAGATCAAATTATCCACTTTTTTTCCCGCGGCAAACATCATGGCTTCCCAGTTTTGACCTTCCTGTAATTCTCCGTCGCCGTGAAGGGAGTAAATCAGGTGCTTATCTCCGTTCAGTTTTTTTGACAGGGCAGCACCAATAGCTACCGACATACCTTGTCCCAGAGATCCTGAAGCGATCCTTACACCGGGTAGCCCATCATGCGTTGTTGGGTGTCCCTGCAGACGCGAATTCAGCAATCTGAACGTATTTAATTCTGAAACCGGAAAAAAGCCTTTTCTTGCCAGCACGCTGTAGTACAGCGGAGAAATATGACCGTTCGACAAAAAGAACAGGTCCTCCCCTTTGCCATCCATGGTGAAAGTATCATTCAGTTCCATTACTTTATGGTAAAGGGTCACCATAAATTCTGTGCATCCCAATGATCCTCCCGGATGTCCGGAATTGACCTTGTGAACCATTCTCACTATATCACGGCGTGTCTGTTGTACAAGTTCCTGCAATTTCTTCATGCTAAATATCTTAAATTACTTTTTTTGGTTGAACCAAATATTCGCGTATTGGTTTACTGCTTTTGCAGGATTTATCCCCTGAGCTCTGTTGGCAAAAATAAATCTAATTTCTGAGACCTGAAAAAAAAAGCATCATTTAAAAGAATCAAATCCGGATTAAATGACTTCCTTTTTTGTCCAGATCCTTTCCATCGCTTCCAGGGTTTTTCCTTTGGTTTCCGGTACGTATTTCCATACGAGCAACATGGCCAGCAAACCCATCACACCATAGATCCAATAGGCAAAGCCATGATGGAACTTTTCGACCAGGTAACTGTTCTTATCCATCATTGGAAAGGTCCATGAAACAAGGTAATTGGAGATCCACTGAGCGGCAACGGCAACTGCCAGCGCCTTTCCGCGAATTTTATTCGGAAATATTTCAGACAGCAGTACCCAGGTTACCGGTCCCCAGCTCATGGCAAAACTAGCCACATAAATCAGCATGAAGATCAGAGCTGACCAACCCAGCGTTTGGGTGAAAAAAGTTGTGCCCAGTGCAAACATGGAAATAGCCATGCCCAGAGCCCCGATCATCATCAGCGGCTTTCTTCCCAGCTTATCAACTGTCAGGATCGCAAGAACCGTGAACAGCAAATTCACCGAACCCACAATGATGGTCTGCAATAAAGCAGTATCTGTACCAGAGCCCATATTTTTAAAAATTTCAGGGGCATAGTAAAGTACAACATTGATCCCCACAAACTGCTGAAATACGGAAAGGAGTATTCCGATAACGATAACTGCAGTACCAAAAGAAAACAATTTCCCGGAATGACTTACCACCGTGTTTTGTATTTCGGCCAAAATGACTTTTGCTTCCTCCAGACCATTCACTTTGGTGAGCACCTCCAGTGCTTTTTCCGGTTTGTCTTTTAATACCAGAGATCTTGGGGTATCAGGCACAAAAAATAGGAGCAAAAGAAATAGCAATGCCGGTATGATCTCTGAAGCAAACATCCATCTCCAACCAATTGTATTCAACCAGGTATCATCTCCTTGTCTGGCGATATAGTAATTCACAAAGTAGACTACCAGCATACCGAAGATTATGGCAAACTGATTCATAGACACCAGTTTTCCTCTGATATCTGCAGGAGCGATCTCTGCAATATACAAGGGCGACAGCATGGAAGCCAGGCCCACGCCCACTCCTCCGACTATCCTGTAAAATACAAAAATATACAGGAAAGTATGATCTGCTTCGCCTATTGGCTTGATGAGCATTTCAGGCAAGGCTGATCCCAAAGCCGACAACAGAAACAAAATGGCGGCCAGAATCAATCCATTTCTTCGTCCCATTTTTTTACTTACCCATCCACTGATCATCCCTCCAATGATACACCCGATCAGGGCACTTGAAACGACCATACCCAACCGGGCATTTGCTGCGGTTTCTTCCAGTCCGAAGGGTTTTACAAAAAAATTATCCAGTGCACTTACTGTACCCGAGATCACTGCGGTATCGTATCCGAACAAGAGTCCGCCAAGGGTGGCCACCAGGGTCAGGTTGAACAAATAGGCTGCGTTGTGAGAATTTTTCATTGATCCGGCTTATATATACTGGTTAATAATATTTTCAAAAAGTTCCTGTTTTCCGCTTTTTAATGGGAGTTCTCCCTGTTCACAGGCGATTTTATACAGATCTTTCATGCTCAGTGTTCCCTGCTCAAATTCCTTTCCTTTACCTGAATCAAAAGAAGCATATCTTTCCTTTCTCAGTTTTTCATAGGGTGAAGTTTTAATAATCCTGTCGGCAATCAGCAGGGCCCTGGCAAAGGTATCTGCACCACCGATGTGAGCCAGGAAGATATCTTCCATATCGGTAGAATTCCTTCTGATCTTGGCGTCAAAATTTACGCCGCCACCCTGTAATCCTCCGGCCTTTAAGAAAACCAGCATGGCTTCCGTTGTTTCCTGTATGTTGTTTGGAAACTGATCGGTATCCCAACCGTTCTGGTAATCACCGCGGTTTGCATCAACACTGCCCAGCATGCCTTCGGCAGCAGCCACTTCCAGTTCGTGCTGAAAGGTGTGTTGTGCCAGGGTGGCGTGATTTACCTCAACATTGATCTTGAAATCTTTCTCCAGACCATACTTCTTCAAAAATCCGATCGCTGTAGCTGTGTCGAAATCATACTGGTGTTTCATGGGCTCCATCGGTTTTGGTTCTATGAAAAAATTTCCTTTAAAGCCCTGTGATCTTGCGTAATCGCGTGCCATGCCCAAAAAGGTCCCCATGTGGTCGAGTTCTCTTTTCATATGGGTGTTCAACAGACTCATATAGCCTTCCCTACCGCCCCAGAACACATAATTCTCTCCGTTCAGGGCGATGGTGGCATCGAGAGCCAGTTTGATCTGCCCACCCGCTCTGGCAACTACATTGAATTCAGGGTTGGTAGCTGCACCGTTCATATAACGCGGATTGGAAAAACAGTTCGCTGTTCCCCAGAGAAGTTTGATTCCGGAAGCTTTTTGCTTTTGCTTTAGGTAATCGACTATGATAGCGAGCCTTTTTTCTGATTCTTCAAATGTTGCCCCTTCGCGTATGAGGTCGTAATCATGAAAACAGTAATACCCAAAGCCCATCTTACTGATGAATTCAAAGGCAGCATCCGCCTTGCTTCTGGCCGCTTCCAGCGCATCTGCGGGCTCATCCCAGGCAAATTTCTGGGTACCCGGACCGAATGGGTCTGCACCCGTTCCACAGAAGCTGTGCCAATAGGCTACGGCAAATTTAAAATGCTCGCGCATGGTTTTGCCAGCAACCACCTGATTCGGATCGTAATATTTAAATGCTAAGGGATTATCCGATTCTTTTCCTTCAAATTTAATCTCTCCAATACCCTTAAAGTATTCTTTGTTTCCTGTTGTTATCATGTTACTGTAATTTTATGAATTTGTATTATTTTTTGTTCATTATCAGTTCGAGTTCTTCTTTCCAGAGCGCATAAGCTTTCGAATAGGGCGATTTATCTTTGAGTGGCCTGTATGTCATTACATAGTCATTGTCCAAGATGTTTTTACTGTAAGTTTCAAAATCTCCGGTATGTAGGCCGGCGGCCCTTGCAGCTCCAATGGCCCCGGTGGTATTGTAGATCTCAATTTCCTGATCTATCAGTGTGGCTAAGGTATTTGCAAAAATTTCAGAACGAAACAGGTTGTCATTTCCTGCCCGCAACACTTTGATTTTTATACCATCTGATTTAAGTATCTCTACGCCGTAAACAAAGGAGAAAGCAATTCCTTCCAGAGCAGCTCTGCAGATATGGGCCTTGTTGTGCCTGTTCAGATCGACATTGACAAATCTTGAGCCGATGATCCTGTTGTCGAGCATGCGCTCAGCACCATTCCCAAAAGGGAGCAAACACAGGCCATTCGATCCGACTTCAATACCAGAGGCCAGGGTATTCATCTCCTCATAGGATTCCACATTCAGGTTGTTTAACAACCAGCGATACTGAATGCCGGCTCCGTTGATGTTGAGCAATTTACCTATGCGTTTCTGGTCATTGGTATAGTTCACATGGGCAAAATTGTTTACCCTTGCTCCTTCCTTCACCGACAGGTTATCTGTTACTGCATAGACCACACCAGAGGTACCTCCGGTTGCTGCCACTTCTCCCGGATTAAAAACATTCAAGGTCAGGGCATTGTTGGGCTGGTCGCCTGCACGGTATAAAATGGGCGTTCCCTTTTTTATGCCGCTTTCACCCTCTCCGGAAGCAGAAACTTCCGACTGCAGTCCGAAGGTTGGAACCAGTTCAGGGATAAGTTTTTTGTCTATGCCGTAATATGCCAGCAAAAAATCTGCGATACCGTTTTCTTTAAAATCCCAGAAAATACCTTCAGACAAGCCGGATACCGTAGTTTGCATTTTTCCGGAAAACCTGTATGCAATATAGTCTCCGGGAAGCATAAATTTATGTGTCCTGTTATAAATTTCGGGTTCATTGTCCCTGACCCATTTGAGCTTGGAAGCAGTAAAGTTGGCCGGTGAATTCAATAGATGGGTAAAGCACCTCTCTGTTCCAAGTTCTGCAAACGCTTGCTTACCGATACCCACCGCCCTGCTGTCGCACCAAATAATACTGTTTCTCAGGGCCTTTCCCTCTTTGTCCAAAAGCACCAAACCGTGCATCTGGTAGGAGATCCCTATTCCGTGAATTTGATCACTACTAATATTGTATTGATTTTTAATTTTTCCGATCCCTTTGCAAACATGTTTCCACCAGTCTTCGGGTTGTTGCTCAGCCCAGCCACTGTGCAGTGCCATCATATCCATTTCCTTTTCGGGTTCATTCACAACAGCCACACTTTTTCCGGTAATTTTTTCTACCAGTGCCACCTTAACGGATGAGCTGCCTAAGTCTATACCTAAATAATACATATTATAATGATTCTCTTATGATTAGTTCTGTTGGAATATAACACTGCATGGGTTTGTCCTTTGTAACAAATTCTGCCGCCTTCGAACCCAGTTGCTTAAAATCGGTCGACACCACACTGATGCCTTTATAAATGAATTTTTTCATAGGGGTTTCGTTATACGACAGAAAACCTACATCAACACCGGGTTCCAGATCCCTGCTTCTGCATTGTTCTAAAAATGATCCCAGGATCCGGTCGCTTACGCTGATATAAGCTGTGTGTTTTTCGATCACAAAATCCTTTGGATTGGTGATGATCTTATAAAGAAAATCATATTCTTTGCAGAACTTTTTAAAATAGTTGACAGTTTCTATGCTGTGGTAGGTGTATTTCGGGTAAACAAAATGAATTTCCCTGTATTTTCTGAATAAGTCTGCAGCTCCTCTGATTGCATTCAGAAAGGCAGCACCAAAATCCTGGCAGACAAAATTATTTCCTGGTTTGGAATGAATATCCCAATCAATGATCAGCAGTTTATCCTCCGGTAGCTCCGACAAAACAACCGGAATTGCTTTGTTGTCAAATGGCATGACGATGTATTTGTAATACTTCCCTTTGCTGTTATTGATTATGGCTTTAAAATTGTCGATCTGGTAATGATGAAATTGTACATCGGTAATCACATTATCCGGTAACTGGTTTATAAAAGAATCGTACAATACCTCTTTATAGGCTTTAAAGGTGTCCAGTACCAATAGCACACGCTTCAGGTCACGTGCCACAAAATAGCCCTTGTTTGGGACCGACTCAATGACTCCCTGCTCCTTCAATATGGAATACGCTTTAAAAACAGTATCACGCGATAATTTGCAAGTGCTGCACAAGTGGTTTACTGAAGGAAGCAAATCACCTATCCGGAGATCATTATTGGCTATGCCTTCATGAATAGAATTCACCAACTGCTGGTATTTGGGTAGCTCGCTCAGTTGGTTGATCGTGAAAGAAAAACTTTTTCCTGCCATAGATCCGTTCTGTTCTGTTCCGGTAGGTAAAGTTAATTGCTTTTTTTAAATAACCATAAAAAAGATAAGAAATTTTTGAGGATTGATAAATAAAGGACAAAGGACAAAGGACAAAGGACAAAGTTTATCAATGAACCTTGAACCTTAAACCATGAACCCGGAACAAATAATTATGAGAAAAAAGCGAAAGTTGATTGTAACCATCTTGCCCTCTTTCTCTTTGTTCAGAAATCAACCTAATCATTTCCTTACAAGACAACCAAATCTCCTTTTATCGAAACCTGTTTTGAAAGGACCTTCTTTTGTTCCTGTCTTGCTTTTGAGTATTGTGCCCCACCTACCGAGATCAGCATCTTTTCCGGTTGCAAAACCTTTTGCGAGGATGCATTCACCGTAAACAGTTCTTTGGGGAGCACCTTAAATTGCACTTTTTTAGTTTCTCCCTTTTTGATAAACACCCTTTCAAATCCAACCAGACTGCGCAAGGGAGCATGTTCAATACTTCCATCTCTATTGAGGTATACCTGCACCACTTCCTCTCCGTCGCGATCGCCCTTGTTTTTTACATCCACAGAAATTGTTATTTCGTTCCCGGTTTTTATTTCAGCGGGCATGACCAGGTTGCTGTATTCAAAATCTGTGTAACTCAATCCAAAACCAAATTCATACAGGGGTGTTCCCTGGAAATACCTGTAAGTTTTGCCCTTCATGTTATAATCGATAAAAGCCGGAATGTCACTGATGTCTTTATAAAAGGTAAGCGGAAGTCTTCCCGATGGATTGTAATCTCCGAAAAGAATATCTGCCAGGGCAGAACCTCCGGCCTGACCCGGATACCAGGCTTCAACAATGGCAGGTATATTTTCCTGTTCCCAGTTGACAGAAAGTGCACTGCCGTTGAGCAGAACAAGGACCATGGGCTTGCCGAGTTTTTTCAATTCTTTCATCAATGCTGATTGGGTGGCAGGCAGATTCGTATTCAGGCGGTCACCTCCGGAAAAACCATCAACCTTTACTTTCATTTCTTCACCTTCCAGTAGCGGACTTATACCCATACACAAAATGATGACTTCGGATTCTTTTGCAAGGGCAATGGCCTCTTGCATCAAATCCTTTTGCGGTTTTTCCCACAGCAAGCGCATAATTGCATAATCCGTGTTTTCCTGTCTGTATTCAATTTTGATCTCATAGGTTTTACCGGCCACCAGGTCGATGTATTCATATTCTTTTTTTGGATGGTGCACATCAAATCTCTCAATGACCTTCTTGCCATCAATAAACAACCTCATTCCCGAAAACGCTTCTCCTCCGAGTGCATATTTTCCAGTTTCCGGCACTTTCAAAAAACCGGTCCAGCGAACAGAAAAAGCATCGGCATTCAAGTCCTTGAACGGGGCGGTAGTTTCCCAGATAAAATCTATATTGGCATCAATTCTTGTGTGCAGGGGCTGCCCTGAGTTATCCAAATTATTGAAATATGCTGCATTCAGGCCCTGTGTTTTCAAACCGGCATCAGCATAAAGAACTGAGGCCGGTACTGCTTCAAAAATAGGCAAGCCTTCTGCCAGCTTGCACCCGGGTGCATAGCTGATCTCAGCATGGGGCATTTTTTGTCTGATGCCCTGAAGCGGTGTTACAGGATTTGCCGGAAAGCCATTGTAATTTCCCAACAGCACTTCAAGGTCATCCGCATTAGAACCGATCACAGCAATTTTTTTCAGCGATTTACTGAGCGGCAATGTCTTGTTCTCATTTTTTAGAAGTACCATGGATTTCCTGGCCGTTTCATGGGCAAGGAGCCGGTGAATTTCAGAATCGACCACTGAATAGGGAATATTCTCATACTTAACAGCTCCATTTGGTGCGAAAAGACCCAGTTTAAATCTTGCGATCAGCAATCTTTCCAGGGATATGTCCAACTCCTTTTCAGTGATATAGCCCTGTTTAACCGCACTTACAAGTGCCGGGTAGGTATCACCGCAATTCAAGTCAGTTCCTGCTTTAACTGCCATGGCCCCAGCTTCTTCTTTGGTTGGCACAACGGCATGTGCACTTTTGTCGTAAAAATCTTTGATCGCCCAGCAGTCTGACACGATATATCCCTCAAATTTCCACTGATCCCGCAACAAACTGCTCAATTCCAGATTACCGCAACAAGGCGTGCCCTGATAACTGTTATAAGCACACATAACCGAATATACATCTGCCTCTTTTACCGCCTTTTCGAAATGTGGGGTATAGGTATATAAAAAATCATAAGACGAAGGTACAGCATTGAACCTGTGGCGCTCGCTTTCCGGGCCGCTGTGCACCACGAAATGCTTGGCTGTAGCTACCAGTTTTAAGTATTTCGGATCATCACCTTGTAAGCCTTTAATAAATCTAACCCCCAGTTCACCTGTTAAATAAGGGTCTTCCCCATAGGTTTCCATACCCCGCCCCCATCTGGGATCTCTAAAGATATTGATATTTGGCGTCCAATAGGTAAGTCCCTGGTAGATCCCTCTTTTACCTCTTGAAACAAAATCGTGATGCTTTGCCCGTGCTTCGTCAGAAACGGCAACAGCAACCCGGCTCATCTGCTCACGGTCGAACATGGCAGCCAGGCCTATGGCCTGTGGAAAAACAGTCGCTTTTCCCGCTCTTGCCACCCCATGCAGGCATTCATTCCACCAGTTATAAGCAGGAATACCAAGCCTTTCAATGGCCGGGGAAGTATAACTCAATTGGGATACCTTTTCTTCCAGTGTCATCTGGGCTATCAGTTTTTTTGCCCGCTCTGCAAAATCAGGTTCCGGCTCTTGATTTTCGACTGGTTTATCTGAAAAAGCGACAATAATGGTTAACAGTAGCATGGCAAAAACGGTTTTTAATCTCATGGCTTGGTATTTTCGATAAAGGTAAAAGGAAAAAGGTAAAAGGCAAAATAAAAAGGACAAAGGATAAAGGACCAGGTATAAAAGCACTCCAGAAAGGCAGGTAAAAAGTAAAAATTGAGATATAAAATTTGAAGGTCAGGGGTTTATCTTTGTCCTAAAAACTTATTATCTGAATCCGTTTTTTAAATTTTTAATTCATCACAATTTAATTACAACCTGGCAACTTTCAAACTTTTAACATTTTAAACACAATCCTTGAACCTGGAACTTCTAATCACAGACCGGTTTGTCCTTGCAGCATTGAGAAAAAACAGAAAACGAATTGTTTAAATTTCATTATATTTGAAAAAATACCCGGTAAAATAAATAAGATAACTTATGATGACTACACTTCACATAAACGGAAAAAAACAGCCTGTTGATGTTGATCCGGACATGCCCTTGCTATGGGTACTTCGGGATATTTTAGGCTTTACCGGTACCAAATACGGTTGCGGTAAAGGACTTTGCGGATCTTGTATGGTTCTGATTGATGGAGTTGCTGTCAATTCCTGCCAGCTTAAAGCCCGTGAGTCCGAAGGCAAAGAAATAATTACTATTGAAGGAGAAACCAAAAATCTTCAGGCCTTGCAAAAGTCCTGGGCCGAACTAAACGTGCCCCAGTGTGGCTTTTGCCAGCCCGGACAACTGATCAGTGCAACGGCATTATTAAATTCCAATCCGCATCCCGGTGAAAATGAGATCAACAATGCCATGGTGCGCAATATTTGCAGATGCGGGGTGTATCAACGCATAAAGGATGCCATTAATCTAACCGTTGAACATAATCAATAAAGCCATGATTGGACCCATAAAAAATATCAGCCGAAGAAGTTTTATCAAGGGCATCGGCCTTGCCTCAGGTGGATTGATCATTGCCTGTAATACCGGATCTTCAGATAAACCGGTCAAAGCGAACATCGAATTTATACCCAATGTTTTTATTCAGCTGAATTCTGACGGAAGTCTGATTCTTGTCGCTTCCCGTTCAGAAATGGGCAATGGTGTGCGCACATCGCTTACCTCAATTCTTGCAGATGAAATGGATGCAGACTGGTCAAGAGTTTCCATAAAACAGGCCACAGGTGATGCCATTTATGGAGATCAGAATACCGACGGGTCGCGCAGTGTGCGTTATCTGTATGACAGCCTTCGAAAAATGGGAGCTACTGCAAGAGCCATGCTGATCACCTCAGCAGCACAGATCTGGAAAGTACCGGAAGCAGAGTGTCATGCTGATAACCATTTCATCATTCATAAAAGCGGAAAAAAACTGGCATACGGCGACTTGGCAGAGACTGCAAAAACCTTGAAAATTCCGACAGAGGTCAAACTAAAATCACCAGCAGATTTTAAATATATTGGAAAAAATCTTGCAAGTATTGATGTTGTGGATTACAGCAACGGAACCGCCATTTTCGGACTGGACAAACGCCTGGATAAGATGAAATTTGCGGCCGTACAACGTTGCCCGGTAACCTTTGGTAAAGTAAAATCTTACGACAAAACAGAAGCGCTCAAAGTGAATGGCGTACTTGATGTGATCGAGATTCCAAGAATTGATAAACCTTTTGGCTCTTTAGGCGGTGTTGCCGTTATAGCAACAAATACCTGGGCAGCCTTTAAAGGAAAAGAAGCCCTGAAGATCGATTGGGAATACGGACCCAATAAAGTCTATGATTCGGAAAAATACATGGCTCAAATTACCGCTAACGTTCAGAAAAACGCCAAGGTGTACAAGACAAAAGGAAATGTGAACGAAGCTTTTAAAACTGCACACAAAACCATTGAAAGTACATTTAAATTACCCCATCTGGTTCACGCGCCCATGGAAGTTCCCAATGCGGTGGCCTGGGTTCAGGGAAATAAATGCGAGGTTTGGGCGCCTACCCAGGACCCACAGACTGCCAGAGCAGAAGTGGCCGACCTTTTGAAAACAGACAAAGAAAATGTGACCATCAATATCACCCTGCTCGGAGGTGCTTTTGGCAGAAAATCAAAGCCAGATTTCATCATGGAAGCGGTAGAAATTTCCAGGGCAATCGGCGCTCCTGTACAGGTGGTCTGGACCCGTGAAGACGACATCAAACACAGCTATTACCATACCGTTTCTTCACAGTACCTGAAGGCTTCACTCGACAGAGATGGTAAGGTCACAGGCTGGCTGCACCGCTTTGCTTTGCCTTCCATTATGTCAACTTTTGTGCCGGGCACTAATGAGCCGGCGACCTGGGAGGCAGATTCTGCAGCTGCCAATTCCTTTGAAATACCCAATATGCAGGTAGAAACAGGTAAGGCCCCTGCCCATGTAAGAATTGGCTGGCTGCGTTCCGTTATAAACATACCCCATGGTTTTGCGATCAATGTTTTTGCGGATGAACTGGCACATGCCGCGGGAAAGGATCCGCTTGAATTCAGGCTGGATCTCATCGGCAATGACCGTCTTGAAGATTCGGAAGAAGGCTATAAATTCGATTCGGCCAGATGCAAGCATGTACTGAAAACCGCCGCTAAAAATGCCGGCTGGGGCCGGGAACTTCCCGCTGGACATGCATTCGGACTGGCAGTTCAGTACAGCTTTTTGTCGTATGTAGCATCTGTTGTTGAGGTTTCATTGATCAATAATAAGGTCAAAGTGCATGAAGTATTCACGGTAATAGACTGCGGATTGGTGATAAACCGGGACACTGTTATTTCTCAGATGCAGGGTGCAGCTGTATTCGGCATGTCACTGGCCTATTTCGGTAAGATCACGGCTAAAAATGGTGCCATTGAGCAGGGTAATTTTGATGATTATCAGATGCTACGGTATCCCGATGCACCAAAAGTAAATGTCGAAATTGTTGAAAGCACCGAAAAACCCACAGGTGTTGGTGAACCCGGTGTACCCGTGATTGCACCTGCAATAGTCAATGCGATCTTTAAATTAACCGGTAAAAGGTATTACAGTTTACCGCTATCGGATTATGGATTGGTTTGAAGGGATTAGAAGGATAAAGGATGAAGGACAAAGGACAAAGGACAAAGGACAAAGGACAAGGGACAAAGAAAGTAAAAAGTAAAAAGTAAAAAGGTAAAAGGTAAAAGGTAAAAGGTGAAAGGTAAAAGTAATTACTTTGTAGATCCAAGTGATAAGTTGAATAGCCCTTTTCTTATTCTTTGTTTCTATTCTCTCTACTCAATACTCAATACTCAATTCTCAATTCTCAATACTAAATACATATAAATGAAAGCATTTTTATCAATTATTATCCTCGCAATAACGATGGTTTCTTGTCAGAATACCAAGGACCATGTATCACTCGAAAAAGAAATCTTTCAAACCGAAAAATCCTTTGAGAAAATGGCTTCCGAAAAAGGTGTTGCGGAAGCATTTTATTATTACGCTGCAGAGGATGCCGTAATCAAAAGGGAAAATGATACGCTCATCATCGGTAAAAAAAATATAAAAACTTACTATGAGAAAATAAACGACGAAAAAACCACAGTAAGCTGGACTCCTGAATATATCAATGTGTCAGCAGACGGAACTATGGCATATACTTATGGAAAATATTTGTGGAAAATTAAAGATGAGCAGGGGAAAATTATAGAATATAAAGGCGTTTTTCACACGGTATGGAAAAAACAGTCCGACAAATCATGGAAATATGTCTGGGATTAATTTTATAGATCCTATACATTACTTTATGCTGTGCCAAAGTAAAAAGTAAAAAGGTAAAAGTAAAAAGGCAAAAGACAAAAGTCTACATACTCAATACTCAGTACTCAAGCCTAATTATTCCTGTTTCCTGTCTCCTGATTCCTGATTCCCAATTCTCATATCTTAAATCTCAAATCTCATATCACAATCCATTTCTCGCAGTACAACAAAATTCTATATTAAATTCATACTACCCCCTCATTATTAGGCAATATATCTTCATAATTAAATTAATGTTTCAAAATACCCCATTTACTGTAGCCACCTATTTGTTTTATAATATATTTTTTGCATTTTTACCCCCGGTTTTCCGGAAGGGAGAACTTTTTTATTTCAAATTATATATGACCAAATAATGCAATTAAGAATCTTATGAGTAAAAGAATCAACTTTATCGTACTGGCAGCGCTGGTAATGCTAACCTTATTTACCGCGAACAATTATCCCGTTCTGAGTACTGCCATTAATTCCGGAGATACTGCCTGGGTGCTCGTTTCAAGTGCACTTGTTCTGATCATGACTCCTGGTCTGTCTTTTTTCTACGGAGGGCTTATCAACAAAAAAAATGTGGTTTCCACCATGCTGCAGAGCTTTGTGGCCCTGGGTGTAATCAGCGTGATCTGGGTTATTGTTGGGTTTAGTCTCGCTTTTGGCGACAGTATCGGAGGCATCATAGGCAACCCGCTAACTTATTTCAGTTTTAACAATGTAGGTGCCGAACCCAATCCTGCCTTTTCCTCCAACATACCATTCTTACTTTTTGCAATTTTTCAGTTAAAATTTGCTATCATCACCCCTGCCCTCATCACAGGCAGCTTCGCAGGGCGTATCCGCTTCAGAAGTTATATCCTTTTTATGGTGCTGTTCAGCCTGCTGATCTATTGTCCTTTGGCTCACATGACCTGGCATCCTGAAGGCCTTTTCAGAAAATGGGGCGTGCTCGATTACGCCGGAGGTACTGTAGTACATATCTCTGCCGGTTTTGCCGCACTGGCAGGAGCTGTTTTTTTGGGAAAGAGAAAGATCATCCTGCAACACAATGTGAATGTGCCCTATGTAATCCTGGGTACCGGTTTGCTCTGGTTCGGCTGGTTTGGTTTTAATGCAGGTTCAGCCCTGGCTGCCAATGGTGATGCCGTGATCGCCTTTGCCAATACCAACATTGCCTCGGCTACAGCCATGATCACCTGGCTGTTCTACGAGCGTATGCTGGGACGTAAGATGTCGGCCATCGGAGCCTGTGTGGGTGCTGTTGTTGGTTTGGTAGCCATAACACCTGCTGCCGGCTATGTCAATATCGGCAGTGCGATGTTTATCGGTTTTGCTGCTGCGATCATCTCGAATATAGCGATCTATCTGAAAAACAAATCAAGCGTTGATGATACCCTCGACGTTTTTCCAAGCCACGGTATCGGTGGTGTTACGGGTATGATTTTAACGGCAGTATTTGCCAACAATGTCGGTTTGATTTTTGGACAAACCACAACTTTTTATTACCAGATGCTCGCATTGGTTATGACGGCTGTTTTTGCCTTTGGAGGCAGCATGCTCATCTTTAAAATAGTTCATATGTTACTGCCTATGCGTGTTCGTGAAGACCAGGAAGAAAGAGGACTCGATCTCAGCCAGCATGGAGAATTTATAGAGTAAAGCTCAATTTCTAAAAAGTTAAAAACACAGACCCGATAATGAGTCTGTGTTTTTTTATGCAATATTGCCAATTCGGACTACCACCTTACTTATTGAAAAACTTCTCAACACCATCCCTGTAGGTCTCGCCAATGGATATTTCCTTATCACCCAGGAAGATGCTGTTTTTTCTTATTGCGGTTATGGCATTAACGGCTACCAGATAGGATTTATGTATCCGGATAAATTTATTCTCCGGCAACTGCAATTCAAGGGCCTTGAAATTGGTTCGGATCACCAATGGACTATTTTTGTCTTTTAGATAGATCTTTATATAATCTCCATAACCTTTCATCCATAAAATCTCATCAAAATTAATGCGAACCTGACTATAGCCTGCATTAACAAAAAAACTATCGGCAACCGGCTGTGGCTCTTTACTAATCTTTGATTTCCTCAGCTCAAATAAGTCCCTCGCTCTGTTACAGGCTTTAATAAACCTTTCCAGGGCAACCGGCTTAAGCAGGTAATCAACAACATCCAGATCAAAACCATCCAAAGCATATTGTTTATATGCCGTTATGAAGATCACCAGTGGTTTCTTTTCCAGACTGGCAATGTAATTGATACCAGTCAAGCCCGGCATTTGAATATCTGTGAAAATAAGATCAACGGCATGTTGCTGCATGGCTTCCATAGCTTCAAAAGCATTTGAGCACGAAGCAACGAGTTTCAGATAAGGAACTTTACTGATGTTATCTGTCAACAGCTCAAGTGCCAGCGATTCATCTTCTATGGCAATACAATTCATCATTCGTTTAAATTCAACCGCAGGCTTACTGTGAACCAGTCCTGCTGCTTGTTTATTTTTAGTTCTTGATTTGGTCCATACAATAGCTCAAGCCTTCTTTTCACATTCGACAAACCAATTCCGGACAACTTGTCTTTGGCATCATCATCTTCAATATATTTGTTTTTAACTTCAAAAAGGAGTTCATTTCCCGATACTTTTAAACTGATGTCTATTTCGGGATCCGGAACCAATCCCATTCCATGTTTAAAGGCATTCTCAACAAAAGGGATCAGGAGCATGGGTTCAATGGTATGCCGGTCATCCTCGATATCGACATCAAAGTTGATCTTTAACCGTTTTCCAAAGCGCTGTTTTTGCAAATCGATATAACTCGTCAGATAATCTGCCTCATGACTGAGCAAAACCTGTGATTCATTAGATTCATACAACATATATTGCATCAGGGAAGACAATTTCATGATCGTAGGCTCCAATTCCTTGCTTTTCAATCTGGATAGGGCCACAATATTATTGAGAATGTTAAAAATAAAATGGGGGTTGATCTGCGACCTGAGAAAGGCCAATTCCGATTTTAAGGCTTCACTTTGCCGTTCGGTTGCAACTCCATCGGCCTTTAACCTGTCTGAAACGGTTTTAATAGCGATACTGCCCAACACGGTAAACAAAAATGGGATGAAATTATACTTTAGTGATATTAGCAGAACAAAATTTTTTGTTGGTAATATGAGTTCAAAAAATATTTTATGGGACACTATAATCAGTACAAAAAGTAACAATTGAATGATACTAAAAAGGATATATTTTCTTTCATACAAAAATTTTGGAATCAAGTAGCTTGTATTTGAATAAAACAGCAGAATCCAAAATACGGTTGTTATTGTGTGCAGGTATAAAAATTTCATTTCTTCGGAACTGATCCCTGATCCACGGTATTCATATATTATTACAAATGGCAGAAAAATGATGACCAGCAATGCCAGAATATGCAGCAGTATATATTGAACTGATTTTTTGGGTAATTCGCTGAAATACATGAAACTTTTTTTACAAATTAATAAAATTAATTGACTCAGGATGGTAATTCAATATAATTTTCAATTAGGATTTAATATATAATAAATCCAAGCCTAACTGAACCCGGAATAGCCGCTTTGTTTTATCGACGCTAGTCCCAAGTAAAAAACCCCATAAGCAAATCTACTTATGAGGTTTACCAATTACTATCTATACTCACTATTTAATCACTATATTCTCAAAAAAGGTTTCATTACCGTATTTCACCATCAGCATATATTCACCTTTAGGTGCGCGGTTAAGGTTATAGATCCCTTTTACCAACAGGTCGCCTTCTCTGGTTTCTTTGTAAACTGTATTGTCATTTTTGTCGCGTATGCTGATCTCCACAGGTGCCAGACCCTTGTTTAGATAATTGAGATAAACCCTTTTGTCCTTTTGAAATGCCAAAGGTTTGTTTTTTATTTCTCTACTTTTCTCTACAGAAAGATTTGCATCATCAATAGTAACATTGTATACCAATGTGTTTAACTCACTTTCTACTTTTAAGGAATAATTTCCGTCTTCGAGCTTGTCAAGATTTAATTTTTTACTAAAGTTTTTTCCCGAGGAATTTTCATTGAATAGTATGTTGCCTTCCGAATCCGTCAATCTGATGTTCGAGTCAGCAGATTGGGAATCTAACTTTAATAAGATTGACTTTCCGTCTTTTCCATTTTCAAGGTCAATTGTTGGTTCGTTAGCCATAGTTGTTATTGTAGTGAACATTAGGCCGATAACTGCAGTAATTTTTAGATAATTTTTCATGGTTGTCTTTTTTTAAATTGATTTATGCAGCAAATCTATATACGATTGCCGTGTACCTTTAAAAAATGAGATGAACCGGCTGAATTTTGAGGTGAACCCCAAAAGTTGACTCAATTTCGGTTTCAGTCAAAGCATAAAAAATATCATATCATACTTTTAGACTACTTCAGGTTTATCATGTAAATTTGATAAAACAAAAAGTTCCTGCGGGAAATTTCCATACCTGCCTGTAAAAAAGAAAACAAATGAAGAACCGGGTCAGAAAGTCATTACACTATTTAGAAGAAGGCTTTGATAAAATAAATGCAGCCTTTCGTAATAGTCATGGTTATACCGGGGATGTGATCATTGTTCCGTTTCGAGGCTATGGAAATAAAGAAAAAATATACTTCAGTGGCCGCGTGCTAAAAGACAGGAAAATAGCCAAAACGGCACCGGCAGATGGTATTTTAAACAACATCCTGCGCATGTACAAACATTTTGGCAGTCATGAATTGGCAGGGCTTGGTGTTACAGCAACCTGGGGCCAGATCAATGAAAGTACACATACAGATGATGAAGGCTATTTTCATTTTGAATTGCCTTTTTTGGGAAAAACAGATGAAAATCAGCTGTGGCATAAATTTGAGCTGAAACTTACAGACGAACTCCGCTTTAAGGTCAGTCAAACCATATGGGTACAGGTTCCGGTACACGAAACTACTTTTGGGGTGATCAGCGACATTGACGACACCATACTGCAAACCGGTGCAGGGAATCTGCTTACTGCCCTCAGCAACACCTTTACAAAAAATGCCGATACCCGCTTAAGCTTTCCCGGGGTGCAGCAATTGTATGCAGGCCTGCAAAAAGGTGCAAGCCCATACGCTGTGAACCCCATGTTCTATTTGTCCAACAGTCCGTGGAACCTATACGACTTTCTCGACGAGTTTATGGAATTAAAAAACATTCCCCGCGGATCCATTCTTTTACGTGATTTTGGTCTGGACCACAAAAAGTTGATCTTTGATGATGATCACAAACTGCATACCATTGAAAAGCTGTTGTGCACTTTCCCTGAACTTCCATTTATTCTGATCGGTGACAGCGGAGAAAAAGATCCCGAATATTACCGGCAGGTAGTCAAAGAATTCCCCAACAGAATTGCTGCTGTTTATATCCGGGATGTAAGCAATGAAAAGCGGGATAAGGAGCTTGGAGAAATTGTGAAGGAAGTTGAAACCCTGGGTGTGCCTATGTTTTTGATGCAGGATTCCTATACAGCAGCCGTGCATGCTGAAACCATGGGCTGGATCGACAAAGAGGCTTTGGACAATGTTAGAAAGGCCGTTCTTTAGCTGTCGCTAAATTCAAGGTTCAAGGTTTATTGTTAAAAAGTTGAAAGTTTGAAAGTTTAAATGTTGAGTAGTGACATTAAATCCTCCATAGCTCAAAGTTTACCTACATGCCGGAGGCAGGTTCAAAGATCTCATATCTCAATATTTTTAACTACATTGTATACAAAATACATTTTAATTGCCTTTTACCAAAAGGCATCTCTGTTCAAAACTTTAATTTCATACCACCAATCTTAAAATAAGAAATATGAAAAATAAGCTACTCCTCCTTACCTGTTTTTGTCTGACATTTATTGCAAAAGCACAAGATGTCTTACCCTTACGCGGACTGGCAATCGCCGTTCCGGATAAGCAAAATATCGACCGGTTTGTCAAATTTATCCATGAAGAACTGGCCCCGCGAAAGATCAATACGCTGGTACTGCGGGTGGATTATAATTTTGAATACCAGTCCCATCCGGAATTGCGGGAAAGCAATGCACTTTCACAGGCCGAGGTCAACAAATTGGTAGCTGCCTGCCAGCAACACGGAATCAGCATCATCCCGCAAATAAACCTCATGGGGCACCAGTCCTGGGAATCTGAATTGGGTATGTTGTTAAAATTGTATCCACAATTCGATGAAACTCCAGCCATTAAACTGCCTTCAACTTATAAATGGCCGAATGACGACGGACTTTACTGCAAAAGTTATTGCCCATTACATCCTGAAGTTCACCAGGTTGTTTTTGAACTGATGGATGAAATTGTGAGCGCATTTCAGGCGGATGCCTTTCATGCTGGCATGGATGAGGTTTTTTATCTGGGAGATGATGCCTGTGTGCGTTGCAAAGGAAAGAACAAAGCGGAATTATTTGCAGGGGAACTGACCAAAATCAGGAACCACCTGGCACTGAAAAACAAGAAATTATGGATTTGGGGCGACCGCCTGCTGGACGGGAAAACTACCGGACTGGGCATGTGGGAAGCGAGTATGAATGACACCCATCCTGCCATTGACCTCATTCCCAAAGACATCATGATCTGCGACTGGCATTATGAACGCGCCGAACCAACAGCTGCCTTTTTTGCACTCAAGGGTTTTGATGTGGCCACCTCATCCTGGCGGAAAGGTGCTGTCGCCAAAGAACAAATGGCTTTTCTTGAAAAGCTCAGAAAAAATGCAAATTCCGAAATCGCCGATCGCATCAAAGGAATGGTCCACACTTCCTGGAGTTCAGCAGGTGATTTTCTTGACAGATTCTATGGCCCAATGGACGAAAACAAGGAAGATGATGCAGTTTGCTTTAAGATGTTGTTTGGACTGTAAGGTTCATTATTTGTCGGATCTGATTCATTCAATAAAAATATGGTTTTCAATTCCTTTATGTCGGTTTTAAAAATTTTATCAGGAGGCGGTCAGATAGAAAATCTTTATTCGTAATAGCATAAAATAATTACCTTTATAACCCAATTTATTCAATCTATGAAGATCTGCTTTACCACCGTCTTTATTTTCATTTTTTTCCTAAACTTACCCGCTCAAAATCAAAGAATTACAAACGAAACCAGGGAAGGATTTTTTATGAATCCTGTATTTTCCGGTGATTATCCTGACCCGAGTATACTTGTTGATGGCACCGATTATTATGTAGTACACTCTTCTTTTGAATACAATCCCGGGCTAACCATTTGGCATTCAAAAGACCTGATACAATGGGCCCCTGTTACCAATGCCCTGACAAAATATGTAGGCTCCGTTTATGCACCGGAACTTGTAAAGTACAAGAACAAATATTACATCTATTTCCCTGCTGCCAATACCAATTTTGTGGTGGTAGCTGATGCCATTTCAGGGCCCTGGAGCGACCCGGTCGATCTGAAGATTGGCAATATAGACCCCGGCCATATTGTTGATTCCAATGGCAAAAGGTATTTGTATTTCAGCAACGGAGGCTATGTTCCTTTGTCGGATGACGGTTTGTCGGTGACCGGAGATCTCATTCCCTCCTATGCAGGTTGGCCCATTCCAAAGGATTGGACCATAGAGTGTTTTTGTCTGGAAGGCCCGAAACTTTTTAAGCGCGGCGATTATTATTATTTAACTGTTGCCGAAGGCGGCACAGCGGGACCGGCAACCGGCCATATGGTCATCTCTGCACGTTCAAAATCTCCTCTGGGACCCTGGGAAAATTCTCCTTACAATCCGATCATTCGTACAACAAATTCAGATGATCAGTGGAAATCGGTAGGACATGCAACTGTCTTTGAAGATGCGGGAAAAGCATGGTGGATGGTCTTGCACGGCTATGAAAAAGACCATTACAACATGGGCCGGCAAACTTTGCTGGCGCCGGTTGAATGGACAAGTGACGGATGGTATAAATTGCCTGACCAATTTAAAATTGACAAGCCGATAAAAAGACCGGCAGGCAAAGCGCTTGATAAAGTCTACGCATTGAATGATGATTTTTCCGGTAATTCCTTAAAACCCCAATGGAAGTTTTTTAAGGAATTTGACAACTCACGTTTTAAACTGGAAAATAAAAGTCTGACTATTAAAGGAAAAGGAAATTCTGTCTACGAAAGTCCCCCCCTGCTCCTTATTCCCGCCGACCATTCGTATACGGCCGAAGTGGAACTTGAAATGGAAGGTGATGCAACAGGAGGGCTCATTCTTTATTACAACCAGAAGGCCTTTTCAGGAATTCTGGCCGACCGTAAAAATATACTCGCCAATTTAAGAGGCTGGCAATTCACAACGGAGAAAGAGGCACTAAAGAATCAGGTATTTTTGCGGTTAACAAATAAGAATCACATTGTCGATATGTTTTACAGTGTAAATGGAAAAGACTGGAAAAAGATCGAAAGTTCCCTGGAAGTTTCGGGGTATCACCACAATGTGCTCGGCGAATTTTTAAGTCTGCGGATCGGATTGGTATCCATGGGAAATGGTACCGTCAGGTTTAAAGATTTTAAGTATATTCCAGGTAAATAAAGCAGGAGAAAAATGAAAAATACACGCAAATTAATTAGTTCAGGATCAACCTTTGAAAAAGAGATCGGTTATTCACGCGCGGTGGTGGATGGCGACTGGGTGTTTGTTTCGGGAACTACAGGTTATGATTATAAGAGCATGACCCTTGCGGGGGATATTGTTTCTCAAACCGAACAATGTTTTAAAAATATAGAGTATGCCTTACATCAGGCAGGCGCACGAAAAGAGCATATCGTAAGGGTTTTGTATATTGTACCTGTAGCTAGTGAGTTTAAACTTTGCTGGCCCGCTATTGAGAAATTTTTTTGGAGAAATAAGACCGGCAGCCACAATGATCTCTGCAGGCCTGGCCGATCCGGCTATGAAAATAGAAATCGAGGTAACGGCGAAAATACAATGAATCAATGAGAGGATAACTCCTGGAGTTCATGCTACTTTTTCTTGATTCAAAGTTCAAGGTTCAAGGTTCAAGGTTTGTTGTTGAAAAGTTGAAAGTTTGAATGTTTGAATGTTGAGTAGTGACAATAAATCCTCCATAACTCAAGGTTTACCTGCATGCCGGAGGCAGGGAAAAAGTTCAAGGTTGAGTCCCCTCTGAAAAGTACATTCTTTGAAAATCAGCTTTTGCCCCGGCCCTAAAGGGTGGCTGATTTTCAAGGTTTAACTGCATACCTGTGGCATGTAAACCGGAGGCAGGGGAAAAGTTCTTAACTTATTTGCAACCCTCTATGCCCGGCAGAATCCATTTTTGTCTCAATACTCAATACTCACTACTCAATACTAATCTTTCCTGTCTCCTGATTCCTGTCTCCTAATTCTAAATCTTACATCTCATATCTAACTTCTCATGTCTCCCTCATACTTCCGCAAAGCACTTCTGTAGATCCGAACCACCTTCTCCCTCAACCAGTCCGGTTCGAGGACGGTTACCAGACTGCCATGACTGAGAATATGCTGTATCAGCTCAAAATTGGGTTTTACGGTCAATTGAATTCGCAGTTCCTTTTCATCATCAACAAGCACAGCCTGCGAACGGTGGAGTTTCAGGGATTTGATGTATTTCCCCTGCCGGGGCTCAAATGACAGGATCACTTTTTGAACCGGCTCCTCGCTGATCTCCACCCCGATTACCTGTTCAAAAAGTTCGTGGGGATTTTTCTCCGCATCCCTTTCGAAGACCCTGGCCGTGATCACCAGGTTCTCAATGCGGTCCACCCCGAATTTCCAAAGGCCGCTCTCCCCTTCCGCACAACCAACCACATACCAGCGGTTCAGGTATTCCCGCAATCCGTAAGGCTGCAAGATGTAGCGGGTTATTTCGCCCGACTGGTAACTCAGGTGATCGAAGGTAATGACATTCTGATCCTGAATGGCCTGCAGCACCGGTTTTAGCACATTGATCCCTCTGAGGTTGCCTACACTATCGAAGGAAATATGGCGCAGGGTGTTCTTTCCTTCTGATAAATTGTTCACCAAAAGGTCTGCTGTGTTCACTATTTCTAAAAAATGCACAAAGGATTCGATATCCTCGGTCAGACTTTCTTCATAATCAATATAATAGCCATTTTGTTTGCGGTCGTAAGGTATCTCGATTAAAAACTCATTCCTGATGGTCTGCAGGTCTCTTTGCAAAGTGCGCCTGTTGATCTCAATATCATGCCCGGCCAGGGTTTCATTGATCTCTTCAAAAGTGGTAAAGGCCTTGCTTTTTAATTTTTCAATAATGAAGTAATACCTTCTGAATTGTACATACCCGGACATAACGCTGGAATTTTTTTCTAAATTAAAAATTAAAACGACACCTATTGTCGTTGAGCAAAGATATTTTGCGTATATAATTTAAATCCCCTTACTATGAAATCACAAACCAAAAATTCCAGCCGCGTACATTTCGCCAATTTTCACGTGGCAGGTTTTAGTTTTTACGAAGGTGTACTCGCCTTTGATCAACTGAAAATTGGCAAAGAAGTCACTTTAAAACCAGACCCAAGCAATCATTATGACAAATATGCCGTTGAGATCTGTTTTGAAGACCATAAGCTCGGCTTTATTCCGCGCGGAGAAAACAAACAGATCTCCAAACTTCTGCAAGCCGGTATAAACTGCTTTGAAACCCGCATCCAGTGGATAGACGCCCAGGCCCATCCGGAAAATCAGCTGGGTGTGATCGTTTATGTAGTGGGAAAAGAAGCATAGAAAAAGAAAAAAAAACAATTAAACAGAAAAATCATGGTTGGAGTACCGGGTCACATCACAAATAAAGACCAAGATATCATCGAGAATTACCGGCTTGGATTTGAAAAAAAGACCGATGAAGAAATGATCAACGAATATTATAAACAATGCAAATGCGGCATCACTGGTGTCAGAATGCAAATGCTATATCTGATAGGGCTCAGGAAAGCAATGATCGAACGCTTTGGAAAATCGCCCATAGAGTTTGACGGCGTGGTGCTGGAATTATAAAGCCAAAAAATCCCATTCCATCAAAAAGTTCTCTGAAGATAAAAGATGATCCGGAAGCCCCTCTCCTGCATCTTTTTTTCTTCAGGACGTGATTTATCTCATGATTTAGTTGCGGGAAAAGGTTAGATTTGAGATAAAAGAAAGCCATGCAAATGGTATCTGATTGAAACACATGTTGACAAAAAATGTTTTTATGCATATAGATCAGATCAACAGCATGCATAAATACAATCCCAACAAACACAACCGCAGGTCTATTCGGTTGAAAGGTTACGATTATTCGCAGCCGGGTTTGTATTTTATAACAATTTGTGTTCAGGACAGGGACTTTTTGTTTGGATATATTGAAAACAAAATAATGAACTTAAATGATGCCGGAAAAATGGTTGAAAAATGGTATTATGAACTGGAAAATAAATTTCCGGAGATCAAATGTCATCAAATGATCGTCATGCCGGATCATTTTCATTGCATTTTGCAAATTGTCGATGTCGGGGCAGATATTTTTCAAATCGTCGGGGCAGACACACAGGTCTGCCCCGACGACGATGATATAAATATAAACGACGATATTGTGGACCTATCAAACGGAATTCCTGTCGGGGCAGACCTGTGTGTCTGCCCCGACATGTGTCTGCCCAGCGTGCACCGTGTTGTGCAATGGTTCAAAACAATGACAACCAATGAATATATTCGCGGGGTGAAAACAAAAAAATGGCAATCATTTCGCGGTAAATTATGGCAACGAAATTATTATGAACACATCATCCGGAACAAACGATCATATCAAAATATTTCTGCATATATTTTAAAAAATCCGGCAAAATGGACTGAGAATCAAATTTAATTCAAAGAAATTTTTCCTGTATATACATTTTAAAATTTAATAAAAAAACAAACACAATGGAACCCTTCCTGTCAATAATCATCCTGGTCCTATTACTAATAAATCTCATTCTGATCATCGTTTTCAGAAGTAAAAACATAAAAGAATTACCTGCCCTGCAAGCAAAGATCACTGATATTCAATCGAATCTGCTAAAACTGGAATCCAATTTTAAAGAAGACTTCAGGATAAACCGCGAAGAAAATGCAGGCATAGCCAAAGACAACCGTCAGGAATTAAACAGTACCCTGAAAAGTATTACTGAGCAAAGTCAGACTGCATTAAAAGAAATTAACAAAACGCTGGATGACAAGGTCGGTGCTCTGACCACAAAAATCGAAGAAAACAACAAGGCAAACCGGCTTGAGCTGACAAAAAATATAACCGACTTTTCTGCCGCGAATATCTTTCAGCTGGAAAAAATCAACAACCAGGCCAAAGAAGACAACAGGCTGATGCGTGAAGAACTTGTTACCGCATTTAAAGGTTTTCAGGAAGCTTTTGATCACAACATAAAATCCTTCAACGACCTGCAAAGAGAAAAGTTTGGACAAATGGATATCAAACAAAATGAACTGGTCAAAAATACCGAAGCCAAACTGGAAAGCATTCGGGTTACCGTGGAAGAGAAATTGGAGAAAACACTCAGTGAACGCCTCGGACAGAGTTTTGAAACGGTAGGCAAACAATTGATCGAGGTGCAGAAAGGTTTGGGCGAAATGCAAACCATCGCTACCGATGTGGGCGGACTGAAAAAGGTACTGAGCAACGTGAAACTGAGGGGCGGTGTTGGTGAGGTTCAGCTCGCCTTGCTGCTGGAGCAGATCCTGGCACCCAACCAGTACGATGCCAATGTGCGAACGAAAAAAGGAAGCAGTGAGCCCGTGGAATTTGCCATTAAATTACCCGGCCGTAGCGAGGATGAGAATAGTTTTGTGTATCTGCCCATCGATGCCAAATTCCCGAAAGATACCTATGAACACCTGATCGCAGCCTATGAAAATGCCATACCTGACGATATAGAAACCGCTACCAAAAATCTGGAAACGGTGATCAAAAAAATGGCCAAAGATATCCGCGACAAATACCTGGATCCGCCCAATACCACCGACTTTGCCATTATGTTCCTGCCTTTTGAGAGTATTTACGCCGAGGTCATACGCCGCAGTACCCTGATCGATCAGTTGAGAACCGAATACAACATTACCGTTGCAGGCCCCACTACCCTCATGGCCATTTTAAACAGCCTGCAAATGGGTTTCAGAACCCTGGCCCTGCAAAAGCGCAGCAGTGAGGTGTGGAAAGTGCTGGGCTCGGTAAAAAAGGAATTTGAAGTATTTGGCGGTTTATTGAACAAGGCCCAAAAGAATATTCAAACCGGTCTTGGCCAGCTGGATGATGTGGTGGGCACCCGAACCCGGGCCATACAGCGGCAACTGAAAAACGTGGAGTCACTGCCCGCCGTTGAAGGTAAACTGGAACTGCCGGAAATGATCGTCGAAATCAGGGATGAGGAGTAATTAAAAGCTTCTTCATTTATTTCAATAAGCACAGTGAGAATCTAAAATAAGTGCCATTCAAATATAGATTATAAATAACCCATAACTAATTTTAAATCGATAGAATCAAATCCAATCGTATGATGAAAAATACTACCCTTTTAGAGATCGGTGGCGAAGGAGGTTCAGTAAAATTGTACCACTCAAATGGCCAGTTTATACTGCAAAGCAATAACTCAGCCGATCTGGATATGCTTGACGAAGAAGACCGTAAGGACTTTGAAGATATTTTTAAACCTGAAATCTTCGACTCATTCGATAAGGCTTTTGAAAGGTTTCTGGTTAAATATCCCGTCTTCCAACTCTATCCCGAAAAAATTGATCCCGCATATAAGAGCCGCATAAAAAAGTACTATACCGAATATCTCGAAACGACCGAATACATGCCTATGCGTTCAAAAGAAGCTTGGGATAAGCTATTTGAGAATTAGTAAAATAATTAAACTATAAAATACAGGTATTTATTTTGTAGTAAGAAGAAGTCTCACAACTAAAATAATTATCTGAGAATTCAATATTTGAGAATCATTCTCCAATAGGAGTCCTAACTTAAATAAAAAAAAGAGGCTATTTCACTAGTTGTGATACAGCCTCTTTTAATTTAATTAAAAATGATAACGTATTTGTTTTATTGAATTGCTTTAATTACACTTTTCAGATTCCGCTACCTCCTTGATCTTACCTCCATCCTCACCGGTTTTGATACATTTACCTGACGGGTTATGTTTCCAAACGATCCAAAGTCTGTCTTTCTTGTATCTTTCAACTTCTCTATATCCTCTTGCACCCAATTCATCATAAGCAGATGAGGCCACCCAGCCTTTCAGATCCTTGTATTGTCCTGACATGTTACTCTGATTGCCTTTATTGCCCTGATTGGCCTGACAGTCAAATGCGGGAGAATCAACAACAGATACCACGCGGCCATTAGACACCCTAACCGTAACGCACTTGTTTTTATTGCCATTAAACCAATTCTGATAGGCGTCATTTCCTGATTTTTCAGTTTTAACAAACCTGTATCCTCTGTTTTTCATTTCCTGGTCTAAATAAGTTCCTTTCATATCGATCATACTGCTGAATTCATCATTACCATGCTGATTGTTATTGTTACCCTGAGAACCTCTGTTACAGTCAGCATTAGGCGAATCAACGATGGACTTCACACGGCCGTCCGATACCCTGACCGTAACACATTTATTTTTATTTCCATTAAACCAATTTTGATAGGCGTCACTTCCGGATTTTTCTGTCTTAACAAACTGATACCCTCTGTTATTCATTTCCTGATCCAAATAGGTTCCTTTCATATCGATCAGACTGTCGAAATTGTCTTTTTGTGCAAATGAGATCAGGGTGATCATAAATAGGGCACAAAATAAGCTCGACATTTTTTTTGAAGTTTTTCATAATTGCTGATTTATAAGATTATTATTTTTTTAATAACTATTAGTTTCTATTTTTAGAACACTGTAAACTGGCATTAAATATCCCATTTTTCTATTTTTAAAAATAGCATTATGCAATTCTTAAAGAAATACAATAAAATTAAAAAAGGGCCTGCACTTTTGGGCCGACCCTTTTACTCCTTATTTTTCTTCAGGTAGCATCAATAACACTTTTCAGATTCTTCGATTTCTCTGATCTTGCCTCCGTCTTCTCCTGTTTTAATACATTTGCGGGTTGAGCTGTGTTCCCAAACGATCCAGAGTCTGTCTTTTTTATATCTTTCAACTTCCCTAAAACCCCTTTGGTGTAATACATCATATGCGGAATAAGCCTCCCATCCTTTCAAATCCATGTATTTAACCTGTGCCTGATGGCCTTTGTAACCGCTGGAATAGTCATAGCTATTGTGATTTCTATCCCTGTCGGCAGTACCGTTATTATAACCCTGATTATACCCCTCCTTTTCAGTACTGGTATAGTAGTAATTGTGCCAGCCCTTGCCGTACCTGCCATCATTATAGCCCTTTGCATAGGCTGTTTCATGCAGTGAAGAATCATAATGGCTGTTATGCGCATTGTAATCATTCTGAGAATAACCGCTGTAGGCTGTTGTACCGTATTGTCCGCAATCTGAGGGCGACAATTTGATGATCGAGGCTGTTCTACCATCAGCCGTCTTTACACTGATGCATTTGTTCTTGTCGTCGCTCCACCAGGTAGTATAACTTGCATAATTGTCCTTTTTGGTACTGATTAACCGGTATCCGCGGCTTTCCAGGTCCATTTCCGTTGAACTGGCTTTACCGCCAACCAGATTCTGAAGACTGCCTTCCTGTGCGATCATTTGGTTCGATAATAAGATCAAAACCATGAATAGGGGGATTTTTTTTAATGTTGTCATTTGTTTTTGATTTTAGTTAATATTTATGTGAAAATTAAAATTTTTACTGATTTAAATGATTAATGAAATATTGTACCGGTAAATGAATTAATTTTTAAGCCATGCCTCTTTTATATTGCTCTTTGACGGGTCTGTAAACTGATATCCCTGTGCGTTAACATAATTTAGTTTTATCTTTCCACTCAGCTCTTGCAAGGATCCATTTCGGTTTACAGAAATTTTCATGTCATTGCCTTCCTTTAATTTGAAAAATGGCGTTAAAACTGAGGCAACATCGGAAGCATCCAGCTTCTTGCCATTCACAGCGACCAGAACATCGTTATTTTGAACTCCCAGGGCCTTATATAATTCATTTTTTTTATCGGGGTCTACGGCAATTACCTCCATTTTTGTCTGATCAATTTTTATAAAGGGCATCATATCAACGACTAAGGCAATGTCAACCGGTATTTTTAAATTTACCCTGTCAACACCCGCAAGTTTCAGGTACTGAGCGTAATCCAGTGGTTCTCCCTTGACGACATACTTTTGCAGAAAATCTCCAACCTCGGGATACGTTATTTTGGTAACTACGGGGATCAACTCAGCATCATCAAAAGGTTTGGTGGGTCCGTACATCTCGGACAGTTCCCCCATCATATCGCGCAAACCCTTATTTCCGTTGCTTTTATCTCTGATGATCAGATCGATACACATGGCCATCAGAGCTCCTTTCTGATACACATTCGGATAAATTTCCTTCATTTCGGGTTCCAGTACATTTTTACTCATTTCCGTAAACGAAATATCTTTGGGGTAATTGGCTTTGGCATACCTTTCTTTTTCTGACATCAAAGCATAAAATTCATCTTCAGTGATCAAACCCTGATTGACCTGAAACAAGTTGGCAAAATATTCGGTAAACCCTTCGTACATCCATAAATGGGCTGACATTTTGGGATTGTTAAAATCGAAGTAATGGATTTCTTTAGAATGCACTTTTAAAGGTGTGAGGGTATGAAAAAATTCATGTGATATCACATGAATCAGTTCATCACTGCTCATGCTTTCAGCAAAAACAGCGGTAGTAGACTGGTTGTGTTCAAGGGCACCAAGGCCCCGGGCATCATCCTTCCCGTTGCTTGTAATATAAACCAGAATAGCGTATTTTTCAGTATCATTGATCTTACCCAGAAATTTTTTCTGAGCAGTCATCATCCGTTTCAGATCCGGTGTAAGCTGCTGTGAAGTAATATTTTTGTTTACCGGCGAGTAAACATGCAAAACCACCGTCATCCCGTCAATAACAAAGCTTGAAATATCCGGTGCAGCATACATCACCGGGCTGTCCATCAAAGCGGCATATCGCGGTGTAATGAAAAGATCCTCTTTCGAATTCTTGTTCATATCTTTCATAGCGGTAGTTCCTGTTAAACCCTCAGGGTGAGAAATACTGACTTCGTATGGTATTTCAGTACTGCCGCCAAAATATCCCACAAAACCACTCATATTCAGCATGAACTGCTTCCCTGAAAGAATGTTGGTTCCGGCCGGTGAAAAGATGGTGGTGGATTCTTTGGAAAAGGCTTGCCCTTCTTCAGAATCATAGGTATCATTCACCAGATAGGTTATTTTGCCCAACTGGCCGGCATTCGAAATTTCCCAGGTATTTACATCTTTTTTTATAAAATCCAAGGGTTTACCTGACTTGTCAAGGGCCGAAAAATCAGTTACATAGCGCCCGTAATCAGCAATGGCGTATGTACCCGGTATGATCTTGGGCAACTGGTAACTTGTAGTGGCAGTTATTATTGTGGGCGGGATTACAGTTACCCTGACCTGGTCATTTGTAACATTGACCAGATCGATGGCAACCTGCATCTTTTCCTTAGTTGCGGAAACACCTCCCTTTTTGACCGAACTACACGAAGTTAAAAGGGCAAGGGTTAATATAAAGAAGAAAAGGTTTCTGATTTTCATAACTAATATTTTATACAATTTATATAGATTTTATTTACTTAAAAAAGAGTCTTTAAACTTTGAAATATAGTACCGGAAAAAAAGGACATAGCCCTTGTAGGTTTTAATAACTTACCTGTACCTGTTCCTGTATATTTAAAAACTTAAACTTATCCTTTACGGTGGATTTGTCAACTTTGGGAGCGACTGAAGGATTGGTTGGGTACTTTGTTCCATTCCAGGCCATTTTAGAAACCGTACCATCCCTGTTCTCAATATAAATATTTGAATATTCTTTGGTAACTTCACTGCCCCCCGGAGCTCCAACATAAACCGGATACTCAACTACGGTCATACGCGTATTTAATTTAAAATTGTTGGTAAGAACCAACATCGTACATCCGCCCGACCCGCACCAGTCCATGCCCATTAGGCCTACCAGGTATTCATCCTTACCATCGTCATTCAGATCAACTGCATTGTAAATAAAATTTCTGCTCTCTGAGGAGGCAAAATTTTTATCAGTCTTTAAAAAATTTATAATCGATTCCTCAGCCGACTGCGCAAAAAGAAATGCACATCCGAAAAATAAAAATGTGATCGTCAAAACGGATACTTTAAAACTTGGGGATTTCATAAATTTTGATTTATAAATAATTAATTTTTTGTAAAACCCGTTACTGGATCTTGGAATTTGAAAATGTTTTATTGTCTTTCCCTTTAAGAGCTAAACCCTTTACTAACAAAAATAAAGGAGCCTTCCGCTCATTGCAAAATAAATTCTTATTTAATAAATTACACGAGCATTATATTCCTTTACAATTGTTATATTTGTTGTTATAAATGATTCTAATTTCGTGATATACTGCAGGTTATTATTTTTATGCTCTCTTCTTCCCTTTCTGACCTATTGCCAGGATACCACCTTTGTCAAAAAACATTTTTTTGACAGTACGGTTAAAAATGTTTTCAACGGACCGGATGGAATTTATGCTAAAACGGGTGAAGGTTTATACAAACTAAAAAATGATAAGTGGGCATTGCAGAACACTGAATTCACAAAAAACTATGTATTTTTCAACGAGGAATTTTATGAATCTGATTATATACCCAATCCGTACCTTTTCAATATAAAACCGATGCAGGATTTAATTCCTCAGCGTTCACTTTCAAATCCGACTATGGCCTACCGGGAAAACAAGCTTTTTGTTTCAACCGGAGGCAATCTTTATGAATACTTTATCAATACGGCATATAGACGCACTTTTGGCGGATATTCCATACGCAACATTTATTTTGATGATGTTTTCTCAGTCACTTCCACCTACAAGGGAATTTTTTTCAATGACACCATCCGAGCGGAATTACCCGGTTATTCCAGCGGCAATTTCCAAAAGATTGGTAACAGATATTTTTTATGCAGTGATCCGCTGTATGAAATGATAGAATTTGGCAAATTCACAAAACTGAACATTTCGGACATCAATGTATCCGGTCATTTCAGAAAATTAGTCGAATGGAACGACAGGGTTATTTCACAGAATACGCGCTCCATAAATATCTGGGATGATCATACCGGGTTCACACCCATACTCAAGGGAGAAGAATATTTTGATATAGAAGTTGCCGATAACAAGCTCTTAATTTGTACCGGAAAGGGTGAGGTCATTGAATTTACAGAGGATTCATTTAAAATCCTTTGTAATGTAAAATCACGTGTCAGGGATTTGTATGTTTATGGTAATGTATTATATATCTCAAGTGATAAAGGTCTTTTTACTTTGGAGAAGTTTGAACCAAAAAGTCTGAAAAGACAGAATAGCCTGCCCAATGTGGTTGGCGTAATGATGGATTTGAATAAAAACCTGTGGATATCAACTGAAAATGGCTTGTATGTTCAGCCGGCTGACAGGCAGTTTCCAATCTCATTCATACCCAATGTGGAATTCAACCGGGCTGCCCTGACTATATACAACGATCAGGTCTATGCCGGTTCTGTTGAAGGTTTGTTTATTATTGACATATTTAACGTTTCTAAAAATATACTTCCTCAGGCTGTCAATGCAGTAGCTGTCGGATTCAAAGACTGGTTTTTGTATGCGGTCATTTTGCTTATATTACTTGCGGGTGCGGTTCTCTGGCTGCTGAAATACAGGCAAAAAAAGCGAAATCTGGTGATTGGCAATACTTCCAGAAAAAATGAGGAAAAAGTCATTACTATTGAGCAAATGGAGCAGGATATTATCAACCAGCGTATTATGACCGTTGAAAGCCTGGCGGAGTTTTACGGAACGAACTCAGTTCAGTTAAACCGCATATTAAAGTCATTTAACACAACACCGGGTAAAATTTTAAGACAGGCCAAACTGAAACATGCCAGGGAGCTGATGAAGATGAACACGCCTATGCATGAAATTTCGCAAAAAGTGGGCTACTCAGCCGTTTTCTTAAAGAGGAAGTTAAAATAAATGTAAACAGTTCTTAGAAACTTTTTACTTTTTACTTTTTACTTTTACCTTTATCCTTTTTCCTTTATCTTTTTCCTTTTTCCTTTATCCTTTGTCCTTTATCCTTTGTCCTTTATCCTTACAGATACCCTTTCTTATTAACGTAATCCCGGCTCATCTTCAGGCTTTCAAAAATATCCATTTTGCTGGTATCCTGTTCCACAAACCAGTGCTCCATGCCTGCCACCTTTTTTGCTGCAAAGATCTTATCAAAATCGATCGTGCCGCTTCCCACCTGGGTGATATCTTTTGTATTGGCTTCCATATCTTTTACATGCCACAAAGGGAATCGACCGGGATACTTTTCAAAATAAGCCACCGGGTCATGTCCTGCCTTGTTGATCCAGTAAAGATCCAGTTCAAACTGCACCAGATCAGCACTTGTGTTTTTTAAAAGGTGGTCGTAGGCCAGCGTGTCTGCATATTTTTCAAATTCAAAATCATGGTTGTGGTAGGCAAACTGAATACCGGCCTTTTTGGTAACCTCTCCGGCTCTTGATAACAATCCGGGTAAAGAGGCATAAATTTCCGTTGTGCGTTCGTTGGGTGCCAGATAAGCACAGGCCATATATTTTGCACCCAGGGAATGAATGTCTTCAACTGTCTTTTCCCAGCCCATGGCCATTGATCCCTGACCCTTATTGGCTATTCCGGTGCCGTGGTGCGAACTGATCACCTGCAGGCCTGTCTTGTCTAAAATGGATTTAAACTCTTTGGCTGTCTTTCCAAAAAATGTTCCGTTGTAGCCATAAATCTCGAGATTTTTGTAGCCCAATCCTGCAAGTTTTTCCAGGGCTCCTTCCAGGTCTTTTGATACGGCATCACGGATGGTATACAGTTGAACGCCCAAGGCTTTATTATTTGAAGGTGTATTGGCAAATAACCAGTTGAATTGAAGTGCTGCCGCCCCCAGTGATATTGTTTGTACAAAATGTCTGCGTTTCATATGTTTGGATTTATGATTACTTTTTAAGTTCGCCAAGGCCGGATATCAATCAACAGTTCAAATTCCGGGTGTCGTAATAACACAAATATATAAAACCTTTTTTACCAATCCTTAATTTCTTATTTTTTCTTGAGTCCGGGACTGAAACAGGAATAAAATAAAGGTAAATGAAAATTTGGACGGGTTAACTTTTTCCTTTTAACTTTTTACTTTTTACTTTTTACAGGCCCGTCCGTGGCTGACTTTATCTTTCTCACTTTTCCAAAAATCAATTCAATATTTTTTTAAAAAAAACTATATTTGAATTTTTCTAACTAAAAAAACTTTTAATTCTTATGAAAAGCTTAAAGAAATTTTCCCTCATTCTGAGCCTTTTGTTTGCCGGCAGTCTGCTGGCACAGCAAAAACCAAACATCCTGGTGATCTGGGGTGATGACATTGGCACCTGGAACATCAGCCACAACAACCGAGGTATGATGGGCTATCAAACCCCTAATATTGACAGAATTGCCAAAGAAGGCCTGGCATTTACCGATTATTACGGTCAGCAAAGCTGTACCGCCGGAAGGGCTGCCTTTTTAGGAGGTAATGTACCTGTAAGAACAGGTATGACCAAAGTTGGTATGCCGGGTGCCAAAGAAGGCTGGCAAAAAAGTGATATTACCATTGCCACAGTGCTAAAAGGACAAGGGTATGCCACCGGACAATTCGGCAAGAACCACCAGGGCGACCGTGATGAGCATTTGCCTACCATGCACGGATTTGACGAGTTCTACGGAAACCTCTATCACCTCAATGCCGAGGAAGAACCGGAAAATGAAGATTACCCATCCGATATGAAGCTGAAAAACGGAAAGACTTTTAGGGAAGTTTATGGCCCCAGAGGTGTTTTACATACCTATGCTGACGGAAAAGGCGGACAGCGCATAGAAGATACCGGACCCCTGACCAAAAAGAGAATGGAAAGCATTGACGATGAATCTGTAGCAGCAGCCAAAGAATTTATTAAAAAACAGGTAGCAGCAGGCAAACCTTTCTTCACCTGGTGGAATGGTACCCGTATGCATTTTAGAACCCACGTAAAAGCGGATCGCAGACATCAGGGAAATGATGAGTATACCGACGGTATGATCGAACATGATATGCATGTTGGTATGTTATTGGATTATTTGCAGGAACTGGGTATAGCAGACAATACCGTGGTTCTGTATTCAACGGATAACGGTCCGCATTACAATACCTGGCCCGATGCCGGTACCACGCCGTTTCACGGAGAAAAGAACAGCAGCTGGGAAGGTGCTTACCGCGTCCCTGCCTTTATCAAATGGCCGGGTAAATTCGAAGCCGGAAAAACTTTGAACGGAATCGTGGCACATGAGGACTGGTTACCTACTTTTGCTGCCATCGCCGGCAATGCGAATATTGCCGAGCAATTAAAAAAAGGAGCTACAGTTAATGGCAGAACTTACAAAAATTACATCGATGGGGTCAACCAATTGGATTATTTAATGGGTAAAACAAAAGATTCACCCAAAGAAGGATTTATCTATGTAAATGATGCCGGTGAAATTGCAGCCCTGCGCTATGGCGACTGGAAAGCGATGTTTATGGAAAACAGAGCCGATAAGTTACAGATCTGGCTGGAGCCTTTTGTTGAGTTGCGCGCACCTTATCTGATGAACCTGCGGCGGGATCCTTTTGAAAAAGCACTGCACGGTTCGAATACCTATTACGATTGGTATATCGACAGGGCCTATATTTTAATGGCTATGCAGGGATATGCTTTTAATTTCCTTTCGACCTTTCAGGACTATGTACCAAGCCAGACTGCCGGCGACTGGAGTTTGAGCAAAACCCAGAAACAAATAGAATCAATGACACCAAAAGGGCATTGAGCTAAGTTATTTACGGTTTATCTTTCCTGAAATGGAGATATTTAATAAATGTCCTTCTGCTTTTAAAGTTGAAGGACATTTGTTTTATAGTTAAACTAAGCTTAACTTTAAAGTTTATTTTCAAATCAAATTCACTAACCTGGATATATATGAGAAGTTCCTTAAAATTCTTCAGCACTTTGATAATTGCCTTTCTTTTGGCAGTTTCCTGTAAGCAATCGGCAACTACAGAACCTATTGTACCTGCTAAGCTTTCTACAGAAAATAAAGAAATAGATCACCTGCCCTCATGGAATGATACCCAAGCGAAAAAGAACATCATCGCTTATGTTGAAGACGTAACGGACCAAGCAAGCCCGAATTTTATAGATGTTCAGGACCGCATTGCCGTTTTTGACAATGACGGTACCCTTTGGAGCGAACAACCTGCCTATTTCCAGTTATTCTTTGCCTTGGACAGAATTAAAGCCATGGCAGCTGAACATCCGGAATGGAAAAACAAACAACCTTTTAAAGCGGTTCTGGAGGATGATATGAAGACGATCCTTGCTTCAGGGCATAAAGGTCTTGCTGAACTTTTAATGGTGTCGCATGCGGGAATTACAACTGAAGAATTTGAAACTGTTGTACAGGACTGGATCAAAACAGCCAAACATCCGACAAAAAATGTGGGTTATGACCAATTGGTATTTCAACCCATGTTAGAATTACTTGATTATCTTCAAAGTCATAATTTTAAAACCTATGTCGTTTCCGGTGGGGGCATTGAGTTTATGCGCGCAATCGTGCAGGAGGTTTATAAAATTCCATCAGAGCAGATCATTGGCAGCTCGATTAAAACAGCATTCGATTATAACAACGGAAACCCGGTAATCAGAAGGTTGCCGGAAATCGATTTTATAGATGACAAAGAAGGAAAACCTGTCGGGATTAATAGATTCATTGGAAAAAAACCTGTTTTTGCCGCAGGTAATTCAGATGGTGATCTGCAAATGTTGCAATATACGGCGTCGAATAAAAAGAAAAATTTCGCATTGTATATCCACCATACCGATAGCGCAAGAGAATGGGCCTACGACAAGGGTTCACCCATTGGCGGCCTGGAAAAAGGCTTAGAGGAAGCCGCCAAAAACGGATGGACTGTTGCAGATATGAAAAATGACTGGAAGGTGATCTACCCCTTTGAGCTGAATAAACAATAAATTCCGGGATTGACTTTTAATGACTCCGACAGAAAATTAAAATTTGAATGGTTTTTTTATGTAAGATTAAAATTTTAATTTTGGCGCTTTAAACCGGGCAATTAACTCAGTTGGTTTAGAGTGTCACGTCGACAACGTGGAAGTCACTGGTTCGAGTCCAGTATTGCCCACTTAAAGCTCCTTTGACAAGGGGCTTTTTTTATGCCTGAATCAGAGACTTTTAAAGTTTAAATAGAACGCGGATGATCTAATACTTCAATTAAAATCTGAAGACAAAAGTCAGAAAAAAATTAATAGTGCTGACTGGAAAAACAGAAACAGGAAATAGGAAAAAGTAAATAGGAAGAAGTAAATAGAAAACAACAACTTAATTAGAATTCTTTTACTTTTTCCTTTTTGTTTGGCCTTACCCTGCATGATTTTGATTCTTAAACCTGGAAAAAGTAGTCAGAAAAATCATTAATGAATTCTTTTAAATTGTTGAAATGTGATTTGTAAATGAAATGAATTAATTAAAATTATTAACTTTTTATTGCTCTCTGCTATTTCAATAAAGTTTCGTCGTAATACCAGTTCGTTTTTTGGCACAGTCCAATTAATAAATGATTTTTGATTTTTATAATGATTACCGTAAAAAAACTTAAAGTTACTGATCTATATATTTTGTATTAATTGAGAAGGTCTAATATAAATACCACTTCATTGCATTTAAAGTTTTAATAAAAATAATAGTATTAACTTATTGTTAATTAATATATTAAGTTGAGTGTATTATGTAAATAAATGTAAATCATATGACGTATAAATATTTTTAATTGCTGATAAAAGTCATGGATTGGATTATTTTAATGAATTACATTCGATAAATTTTAAGCAATAAATATTCCCCCAAAATAGATCTATTGTTGAAATCGATCAAGAATATCCTTACATTTCTATGTGACCTTGAAGTAATTTAAAATAAAAATAGATTAGACTAAGAAGTGATTTAGTCCGTATTAAACATATTTGCTATGAAATTAAATTTTTTTGTAATATTATTTGGAATCCTGTTTTTTATAAATTGCTCTAATGATGATGAACCTTCCTTAAGTTCAGAAAACAAAATAATCTCCTTTAAAATTAAGCCTAATGATGTTAGTTTTACCGGTAAAATAAACCATGGAACCCAGCTCGTTACAATAGAAACTATTGGTTTGGAACAAAACAATTCAATAATTCCCGAAATACAAATTTCAGAAAAGGCAACCGTTTTTCCGGACCCCAGTATCCCTCAAAATTTTAATCAATCTGTTGAATATATAATTACTGCTGAAAATGGTGATAAAGCTATTTACACTGTAAAAATAATTAATCGGCCATTATCAGTAGAAAAAAATATCTTAAGTTTTAATTTTAATGTCGGTGGCGAGCTATTTAAGGGCAAAATAGATGAAAATTTGCAGCACATTACCATAACTACCTTTGTTGATGTAACAAATATATCGCCAGAAATTACCATCTCAGATTCAGCAACCATTTCACCGTTACCAGCAGAAAAAATCGATTTTACAAACGAGGTTAACTACACAGTTACAGCCGAGGATGGATCAACAAAAATTTACACAGTACAAGTTATAAAACAGGAGATATATGGTACAATAAAGAATTGTTATATCAGGGCAACCTCATTTGCAGTAGTTAATTTTCTTGATATTTCGAGTGGAAAATTTGAGCTAGTTCTTGAGAACGAATTGAATAGCTATAAATTAAATTATTTTGATTTGGTATTTTGGGAATATGATGGTATAAATTATACTAATTTTTATTTCACTTTTAGTGAAGATATTGTATCGGCGAATAATTACAAATTAAAATTTAAAATTGACGGAAAGATCAAAGCAGAAACACCTTATTCTATAGACGTATTGGCGGAAAATGCCCCTAAAATTACATCTTCTAATAAAATTTCATACAATTACACGGATACCCTGATACTAAGGGGAGAAAACTTGGTTGCTGGTGTACGGATCCCAGCGAACGGCTATATTTATGGTTTTCAAGGTACTGATGTTAATTTAAATGAAGAAAAAACAGAATTAAGCCTTCAATTAAGCAGAAACAGAGAAATGTTTCCATCGTGGCTTGGTCAAGAATCTCCAAGACCTACCAGAGTAATGACATTTTTTAATGACAGATATGGAGATTCTATTATACTCAATTTTGAATAAATTAAGAATATTTTTATTTAACGATTTAGCCTATTTTCCCAAAAGAGAATATTCTGAAACAGTATCATACCCCATAAACCAATAATTACTTTAACCATCTTTCATGAATAAGCCCAATATTTTTATTTCTATAATCATTATTATCATTCTTTTTTCTTGTTCCTCAGATGATGATGAAAAACCTCAAACTCAGAAATGCGATTTCCCGGCTGATGTAAAAATTACAAATATTACCAAAAATTCTGCCAGTATATCCTGGCAAAAAAGTGAGCATGAAATTGGTGTTGTATTAGAATACGGTGCCAAAGGTTTTGTTTTAGGATCAGGTACAACTCAGGTGGTCTCGACCAACCCTTATGAATTATCAAATTTGGAGGCTTATATGGAATATGATGTTTATATAAAAACGATATGCGATTTTGGCGAAAGTACTTTTAAGAGGGTATCTACTTTTAGGACAGCTTGTATCGGAGGTATCTATAAAGGTGATGTTTATTTTACAACTCAACAGGAAATAAATGATTTTGGTACCAAGTGCTATAGTGCAATTGAAGGAAATGTCAGCCTTTTTGGACAAGATATTTCTGATTTGAAACCTTTAAAATCCATAACCAATATTTCAGGACATTTGCAGATTTCGTCTGATAGATTAGTGTCCCTGGAAGGATTAGAAAATCTAAAAGTGATTGGTGGCCTCATTTTACAAGGAAATGTAAAACTCCGAACAATTGAATCTCTTAGTAATTTAGAAACTGCCTCTTCATTAATATTTATTTCAAATTGGGAGCTAGGTTCAATTAAAGGTCTTGAGAAAATAACATCCGTTCAAGATAGAGTAGTCTTAATAGATCTACCGTCATTGACAAGCCTCACTGGATTAGATAATTTAATTTCAGTAGGATTTGATTTTGAAATATCTTCTAATAACTAAATTAGAAAACTTAAAGCCTTTATCAAATTTAATTAGAATAGATGGTCTTTTAAGAATTGCAGATAATGGTCTTATTACTTCCTTAGCTGGTTTGGAAAAACTGAATTCTATTGGAACTGGACTACAGATTATGAGTAATCCAAATTTAAAATCTATAAATGAATTAAAAAATGTGAGATCTATCAATCATTATTTAGAAATTTCGGACAACGCTATTCTTGAATCACTTTCCGGTTTAGAACAAATACAAGGTAACGCTAAATATTTGCGTATAATCAATAACGCGTCCATTAAATCCTTAAATGGTTTATCTAGTATTTTGAATGCCGAGTTTATTGAAATTTCAGACAACATAGCACTAAGCTCTTTGGATGGATTAAATAATCTCAATACCGTAAACCAGCATTTCACTATTAATAATAATCCTTCATTGCTATCACTAAATGGAATAAATAATTTAATGCTGGTCAAAAGAAGCCTAATAATTTCTAACAATGTTAGTCTGACCTCATTAAATAGTTTAAGCAAACTCGAAAATGTAGGGGAGATTTTTGAAATATATGAAAATTCATCCCTAACCAATTTGGCAGGCCTCGAAAGTTTAGAAGTTATGCAGGGAGGTTTAAAGATATATGACAATGAGAATTTGACATCTTTAACAGGACTAAACAACTTAAAAAAGTTGAAAGGCCTGAGTCTTTCATCTGGAAAATTTAATTCTTTAAAGGAGCTAAACAATCTTGAAATAATAGAAGATGAACTAGAAATTGTTGAAAATCATTTTCTAACTTCCTTTGAAGGTTTAAATAAAGTTAATTTTATTGGAGGTGAAGTTTTCATTAATAAGAATAACAACATTACATCACTTTTAGGCCTAAATAATGTGGTAACAATAGGTGGTTCTTTGATTATAACCCAGAATGACAAACTGTTATCTGTAAATGACTTTGAAAGCCTTATAAATGTAGAGAGCATAGCCATTGGTTATAATAATTCTTTGAAGTCATTATCTGGTTTTACAAACGTCAAAAGTTTAGAATTGTTTCAAGTTACACATTGCAACTCTTTGCTATCTCTGGAAGGGTTCGATAATTTGATTTCTGTTTCAAGTATTTTTTCTATAGACAACAACCAAAATTTAATTAACATATCCGGCTTTAATAAATTGCAGGCTGTAGGTGGTCTATTTGTTCAAGTCAATTCGCAATTAAAATCTTTGGAAGGTCTCGAGCATATTACTTCTGTTAAAGATTATTTTTGGGTTAATAATAACAGCCAATTAACATCTCTAAAAGGATTAGGTAATATAAATTCCTTACCTGAAATAAATGTCGTTGAAAATAGCAATTTGACAGATTTCTGCTCATTAAAAAATTATCTCACCCATAATGTTAATACAATTGTTCAAATCAGGGACAATTCATATAATCCATCAATAAATGATATTATAAATGGTAATTGCAGCAAATAATATTTATTGGAATAACATTACTTTCACGGTAACCAATTAACTAAGTGCTTCCACGTGAAAGAGGCCGACTGTTAGTCCACTTAGATCATTAAATAACCAATTCGTCCAGGAGCATACCCATCCAAAATACCTGAACCATAATTTTGGAGTCAAAAATCAGGAAATAAGAGCAAAAAAATAGTATTGAAAACTGAGTACATTTATACAGGAAAAAGCAACTTGAGAACTTTTGCCCTGCCTCTCCAAGTGAAAACTTTTTACTTTTTACTTTTTACTTTTTTTTGACCTTGCCCTGCAAGGCTTTGAACATAGTACTTGGAATCAGGAAACGGGATAATGTAGCCTATAATTCCGCTCATTTTGAATGCTGAAGGATAAAAAAAGGCCACCCCAAGCGACCTTTTATTAATCTATTAATAAGTTACTTAATATTAATTACTTAGCTATCAAATAATTAACTTTTCGTTTACAGATTGTTGTTGATGGAATCTTTTAAAGCCGGCGGTATCGAATCTGTTGCGATGGGTGTCCTGGATGTTTTTTCAACCTGGATCAGTTTGATCTTCCATTGCCCGAGTTCATTTTTTTTCCAGATTATGCTATAGTTGCCTGATTCTTTTTCCATGGCTCCGGCCAGGTTCATAAAATCCAGTTTGTAATGTCCGGCATAATATGCCAGATTACCAGAAGACTCTTTGGCAATCTCTTCCGCCTCTATATTGCTGATTACCTTAACCCCACCCCTGATCCATTGGCTGGCTATGTTCGGAAGTTCCCTGTGCACCTGTGTTTCATTCAAAACAACAATTTTGGGATCCATGGTACCCGCGATGGCTTCCACATCACCTTTATTCCAGGCATTCAGATAAGCGGTTACAAGAGAATCAATTGGCGCCTGATTTTCCATTTCACTGGTATTTCCTTTATTTTCGGTATTACAGCTTAATAAAAGTGCCATTACCACTATAAATATCATTTTTTGTAACATATGAAGTATTTTTTATTCGACCATAAATGTAGAAAAAAAGGTATATATCCAAGAACATTTAAAGGTATTATTTCAAAAAAAAATGGACTTCTGCAAGCCCATTTTTTTAATCCTTATACAATTCAATTACGAGAATCTGCAAACCGTAATCTTTCAAATGAAAAATTTGGTAAGTAATGCATTAATCAGGCACGTTTGACAAATTTGGTGAGAATTACAATCTGCTGTCCGTTTACCTTACCTTCAATATACTCCTTGTTTTCAGGGTCAAGCAAAATGCTTTTTACAACTGTTCCCCTTTTTGCTACAAAATTGGCACCTTTTACCTGCAGGTCTTTTATCAGCACAACGGTATCGCCGTTTTCGAGGGTATTTCCATTACTGTCTTTATGGCTGTCCGACAGATTTGCTTTCTGATCCTTGATAGTTTTTTTTGCCCAGGCCAGAGTTTCCTCATCCAGATATAGCATGTCAAGCAATTCAGCAGACCAAGGCTCCGATTTTAAAGCATGCATCATTCTGTAAGAGACGACCTTAACCGCATCAACCTCACTCCACATGCTCTCCTTCAAACAATACCAGTGTTTTGGATCTGCCAATTCAGGCTGCTCAATTTGCATTTTGCAGGTAGCACAAACCAGAACTGAGCAATCCAAAACTGATTCTTCAGCAGGAGGTACTGCATAAACACCTAATTGTTTGGCAGAACCGCATAATTCACAAAGCCCATCGCCCCTTTCACTCAATTCCTCAAACAGGGGCATGCTCAGATATTGTACATTTTCTGGTAATACTCAGTAGCCATACGGCCGCTGGTAAATTCAGGAATAACATCGTCCATCGCTTTAAAAACGATCTCCTGCCATTTTTTTGGCTTCTTGTAATACGTTGGAATTACTTGATTTTCTAGTACCTCATAGAGATTATTTGCATCAAATTTGTCCATTTCCCAAACCGGCTGGCTTGTATCTGCTTCCGGCAGGATGTATGAATTTTTATCATTTTTGGCAAATTCCGGGATCCAGCCGTCATTGATGCTCACATTCACCGATCCGTTAAAGGCTGCTGTCATTCCGCTAGTTCCGGAAGCTTCACGCGTAATTCTCGGCGTATTCAACCAAACATCAGAACCTAACTTTAAAAGTCTCGACAATTCGATCTCATAGCCGATCAGTACGGCCATATTCTTGTGTTCCTTGGCATTATGAACCAGGTAATTAAAGATATCTATAGCGTAATAATCCATCGGGTAAGGTTTACCTGCCCAAATGATCTGCACAGGTTGTTTGGCATCGTACATCAGTTTTAAAAATCTTTCACGGTCCTGCCACAAGAGATCAGCCCTTTTGTATCCGGCGAATCTTCTTGCCCAAACAATGGTTAAGACGTTAGGGTCAAATTTTTTGCCGGTTTGTCTTTCTACTTCTTTGAATAATTTGGCCTTGAGATCCTTTTTGCGCTTAACAAAAGCTTTGGTATCTTTTTCATCCCAGGCTTTTGCCAGTTCTTTGTCCTGCCAGAATTTTTGGTTTTGTGAATTGGTTATTGGTATGATCTTGCTGATACCGTGATAGCCATCCCACATATCATTTGAAACAACCGCATGCAGTTTGGAAACCGCATTTGATATTTTTGCCAGTCGCAATGCAGATAGGGTATAATTGATCATTTCCCCATTGATCATTTCCTTGTGCAATTCTTCTTCAGTATACCTTCTTCCAAAAAAACCGCAACGGTTCAAGTGTTTACCATCGCGTTCCTCATTACCTGCCTTTTCAGGAGTATGTGTTGTAAATACCATTTGATCCTTGGTTACACCCCTGTCGCGCAAATAATAAAAGGCGGGCAGACCGTGTCCTTCGTTCAAATGATATACATCTGCACCTCCCAGAGCCTCAACTACCTTCGCACCTCCGATCCCAAGAACAATGCTCTGTGATATTCTTGTAAGTTCGTTGGCATCGTATAAATGATTGGTGATGGTTCTTGATATATGGTCATTTCCTTCAACATCCGTGCTCAGAAAATACATGGGAACTGTTCCGAATATCTCGGGTTTCAAAACATAGGCTTTTACCTTAACATGCGGATTATCATGTAATTGCACTTCAACTTCAATACCTGAGTCCTCAAGAAAATCATAATGTCTTTCAACAAAATTGATACCCAGCGTCTGATCGGCATTTCTTTCCTGGTCGTAATACCCAAATTTCCATAACATGCCGATACCGATCATGTTCTGTTTGAGTTCGTATGCTGAACGCATGTGGGAGCCGGATAAAAATCCCAATCCACCTGAATATATATGCAGATCCTGATGAATGGCAAATTCCATACTGAAATAGGCCACTCTCTTTTTAAATTCTTTTGCTGGTTTATATGGATGATTCCATGTATTGTACTTCATAGTTCTCTGTTTTATTTTAAGAGCGCAAATTTAAAATTAAATTTGTACTGACTAATTTATTTATTCCTTTTTTTGATGAAGGTTTACGTTTTTAAGATTTATGCAAAATTTTGGTCGTCAAATTTCTGATCAACTAAAAAAAAAGAACTTTAAAGATGAATTCGTGCCTTCTTATCTGATTCATGCGATCCCATATGAAAACAGGTACTCCGTCTCAGGTTGCGGAAAGATTAACGGCTTAACCTTAAAAATATTGCCAAATAATTGAAATCCCGGCCCATCCTGCCAATAAGTCGAAGCGCACCTTTTAAGCGTATTTTTTGTGAAGGGAACAAAAATCATAGAAATTTCTATTAATTTTGTTTATACTAAATTGATTAAAGCATGAAAAATATTCTTTTTTTGATCCTGGTATTTCAACTTTTATCCTGCGGATCCACTACTAGTACAACCACGGTAGATCCTCATACCCAGGCCCATTTATCAAAGCATGAGGCATTCATGGCAGAACAACAAAAGCAGGCTCTCAACAAAGAACTGGCTGAAAAGATCCAGGGTGTTTATGTTGGAAAAATACCTTGTGCTGATTGCAGTGGCATCCTGTACCGCCTTGAATTATTTGCAGACCTGATGTACCGCACAGAGATGACCTATGAGGGAAAATCCTCAGAACCAGTTGTGGAGAGCGGTGAATATACGCTGGATAAAGATTACCTGATCACCCTCAGCAGATCCAGAGATATGAAATATTTAAAAATTGGGAACCCCTATTTGATCCTGCTCGACAAAAATGGACAGGAAATTACAGGAAGCCTCGCAAAAATGTATCATTTATATCCTGAAGACATGAAAAAAGAAAGCAGTACCCTTGAACAAAATCCAAATTTTCTGATCAAAAAATTTCAGGAGGGGATAGATTTTTATGCCACCGGAAATGAACCCTTTTGGAATCTGGATATAGATTTTGAAAAGATTATCCGATTTACTACCATGGATGGTGTTCAATACAACGCACCTGCATTGCAACCTTCAAAAGCTGCTGATGCCAATGTCATTCGCTACAGGGCAGTAACAGAGGCCGGAGAGCTTATAGTCCAGATTTTTGACAGACCCTGTGATGATACCATGGCCGACAAAAAATTCGAAAATGAGGTCAGGGTAGAATTTAAAACCTCTGCAGAAAAAGATTTTAAGACTTTTAACGGCTGTGGTGATTATGTACCGGATTTCAGATTACATGATATTTATGTGATCCGGGAAGTTGATGGGATAACTGTAAATCCTCAGGATTTTGGAAAAAACGTTCCCAATCTCGAGATCAATGCAACAGATAAATTCGTTTTGGGTCATGACGGCTGTAATTCTTTCAGGGGCTCGGTAAGGTTTAAACCCGGGACGCTGGTATTTGGCCCGTTGGCTTCTACTCTGATGGCCTGTATCCATAACCAGGAAATCAGTTTTAAGATCGGAAAAGCGCTTGATGGAGAATTACAGTACAAATTTGAAGACACGAGACTATCCTTTTACAAGCAAGACAAAAAGGTGATGGTACTTCAGAAAGTGGACTGAAATGCCAAAAGATAAAAGAAGTCCTGTGTCCTTACAGGGCTTCTTTTTTTATAAATAAGCCATGAGTGTCATGTAGATCACGACCATCAGATAAAGTATTCCAACAAGCGGAAGTGAAAATTTTAACCATTTATCATAACCCACTTTAACCATGGCCAGTGAAGCCATAATTAAACTGGTCGGGTTGATAAAAGCGAAAAGCCCCTGACCGTATTGATAAGCATCTACCACCAGGGCTCTGGAAAGTCCGAGGCCATCCGCCAGGGGTGCCATGATAGGCATAGTCAAAACCGCCATCCCCGATGAAGAGGGTATAAAGAAAGACAAACCCGCATAGACCAGCGTGAGCATATTCAGAAAAATACCCTTATCCATACCACTGGTGAATTGGTTGGCATGGTAAACAATGGTATCCCCCACCATGCCATCTCCCATCAGAACTGATACGCCGCGCGCCAGACCAACAATAAAAGCTACTCCAAGCAAGTCTCCTGCCCCTTTGATAAAAACTTCGACAAACTGGTTTTCTTTGATCTTTGCGATAATGCCAATGAGGATCGCACCGAATAAAAATACCAGCGTCATTTCCATAAACCACCAGTGAAGCAGTGAAACGCCCAGCACCATCACAACAAAACACAAAGAGAATACGACCAGTATTACTAAAATTCTCGGTGTATATTTTACCTTGTTTTCAACCTTTTCTGATAAAAAAAATGCCTCAATCCTCGATCTTTCTTCTTTTAAAATTGACTTGTCCGGATCTTTTTTCACTTTGTTGGCATAGACAATAATATACCAGATACATACAACAGTTCCCAGGACGAGCATGATCAGCCTGCCGGTAAGGCCATCGGTCCAGCTGATTCCGGCAGCATCTGATGCGATAATGGTACTGAACGGATTCACCGTAGAAACCATGGTCCCGATAGATGAACCTAAAAAAATACAGGCAAGGGCAACCATAATATCATATCCGGCTACAAGAAAAACCGGAACCAGGATCGGGTAGAATGCCATAGTTTCTTCTGCCAGACCGAAGGTGGTACCTCCCAAAGCGATAAGAGAAGTTACCAGCACGATCAGCAAATTTTCCCTTCCCTTCAGCAATACGGCAAGCCAGGCGATCCCTACATCAAAAGCACCTGTAAAATGGGTAATTCCAATAAAGCCGCCGATGATCAAAATAAAAAGGATCACATCGATCGAATCCATCATACCCCGTATGGGTGATTTCAAAAAAGCAAAAAAACCCTGGGGGTTCTGTTCTACCCTTTGGTAGGTGTCCGGTATGCCCATCGGCTTAGAAATACTTCCTTTGGTAAACTTTTCAAGGGGAATTTTGACATTCAGACTGTCGAGCAATTTTTGTGATGCTGGCAGGCTTTTTGTCTGATCCAGGCTCGCTACTACAAATTCATTGTTTTCTTTATCATAGGCAATGGTATCAAATTTACCACCCGGCACAAAATAAGTCATTACCGCTACCAGGGCAGCTATAATAAGCAATATGGTAAGTGCCGATGGAAATTGTACCTTCTTTCTTTTCATTGCAGGGTAAATTTAATATGTTGTCCGCAGGATGAGCTTAATTTGTCATTTTCAATAAAGACAATATTACTATATTTACCGCAATATAAATAATAAAACACATGAACTCGAGAGAACTTTCCAATGGAATACTCAGGGCTGTAGGAACGCTCGCGGCCATCGCGGTCGTTCTGTTTTTTTTATACAAGATCCAGTCCGTGCTTATATACCTTATCGTCGCAATTGTTTTGACCCTGGTCGCCTCTCCTTTTCTCAGGTTTTTTCATGTAAAATTAAAATTACCTAAAACCATTTCCGTTGTGCTCGTTATGGTAATTTTTATTGGGGTAATTGTCGGCATATTTGCCATGTTCATCCCGGTGATCATCCATCAGGGACATCAGCTATCACTGCTAAACGCTGATGGTTTTATAAGCAATATAAGGCAGGTATTGAAAGGCCTGGAGGATTACCTTACTTCAAAAGGAATTCATGTATTAAAAAATTCTGAGGAAATTGATTTGGGGGAAAGCCTGAAAACTATTCCGGGAGCATTGAATTCTGTAATGGGTTTTATTGGTAGTTTTAGCATGGGACTGGTTTCTGTGTTTTTTATAGCCTTCTTTTTAATGAAGGACGAACTGATTCTTAAAAATGCCTTTAAATCGATTGTACCTAATGACAAGGAGGATCGCATCCTGAAGTCTATCTAACGAGATTAAGGTTTTATTGTCCAGATATTTTATTGGCCTGATCATTCAGATTTTTATTTTGTTTGTGCTCTATTCAATAGTCTTACTCATATTCAAAGTGGAAAATGCAGTTGTAATCGCCTTTTTATGTGCGCTACTGAATTTAATACCTTATCTGGGTCCGCTTATCGGAGGAATCCTTTTAATCACCCTAACCATGACAAGCAATATTGAACAGGACTTCAGTACTTATATACTGCCTACCACTATTTATGTATTGATGGGATACATTGTGGCTCAGTGGATTGATAACTTTTTAAGCCAGCCGATCATCTTTTCCAAAAGTGTTAAGTCCCATCCGCTCGAAATTTTCCTGGTCATCATCATTGGCGGTTTGCTCTTTGGCATAACAGGCATGGTCGTTGCCGTCCCCATATACACGGCCATTAAGGTGATCTTAAAAGAGTTCTTGAATGAAAACAGGATAGTGAGAAATTTAACCAAAGGCATGGATTAATTTGAATTTGCAGATACTACACGGTGAAGTTCAGGATTTTATCAATTCCCATTTGCCCGATGATATTCATGTCATCCTGCTAAAGGGGTCTCCCTTTAAAGGGGTCTCTGTGCAAGATCTGGCCGGTCAGATCGAATCAAAGAAAATTGCTCAAAAAAAACTGCCCTCCTGGTTTTCAAATCCATCTGTGTATTATCCCAAAAAAATACATCTCGAACAAAGTTCCTCAGAAATTACGGCAGCATATAAAGCCGGTCTCGTTGAAGGAAGCAGCATTCTTGATCTCACAGGAGGTTTTGGAGTGGATACCTTTTATTTCTCAAAAAAGATCAGGGAAGTCATACATTGTGAAATAAACCCGGACTTGTCGGAAGTGGTGAAACACAATTTTAAACAAATGCAAATCAATAATTGCAAGGTACTCGCTGAAAATGGTTTAAAATTTTTATCAAACACCAAACAAAAGTTTGACTGGATCTTTGCCGATCCCTCCCGAAGGAATGAGCAGAAAAATAAGGTCTTCCTTTTGCAGGACTGCGAGCCTGACATAGCCCGGAATATCGAACTTCTATTCGATCATGCGGATAGGATTCTGCTAAAGCTTTCGCCGATTCTGGATATCACAGCTACCCTGAAAGAATTAAAACATGTAAAGGAAGTACACTGCCTTGCTGTTGATAATGAGCTCAAAGAACTGTTGCTGGTTCTGGAAAAAGGCTGGTCTGAACTTCCCAGGATACTGGCTGTAAACATACAAAAAGGAAATATCGAAAAATTTGAAGCTGCATTTCCTGAAACAGGTATGGCTACCTTTGCCCCATCCCAAAACCTATTTGTACGAGCCCAATGCAGCCATACTCAAAGCCGGATTATTTAATTCTGTATCCAATGCATTCAAACTAGACAAACTGCACCCCAACAGCCATCTATACACCTCGCAGGAACTGATCAGTTTCCCGGGAAGGACCTTTAGAATAATGCATATTGAGGTCGCGGACAAGAAGAAACTTCTGGCGCTGATCCCTTCAAAAAAAGCCAACATAACCACCAGAAATTTTCCTCAGTCTGTACAGGAGATCCGGAAAAAATTCGGCTTGCAGGAGGGGGGTAATTTGTACCTTTTCTTTACCACAAACCTGGATAACAAGCATGTAGTTTTGCTTTGCGAAAAAATAATGAAGTAAAAATCAATTCCAATTTTGTATTTTTAAAATATCAATTAGCGTTGTTTAAAATTTAAACCACCGAAAAATGGCCAATAACAACATTCGTTCACTATCCTCTAGAAAAGGTCTGAAGGAAAATCTTTTCGAAAGTATATCCGAATTAGCAGAAAAAAATGCTCCGGAAAAGGAATTTAAGGATCTGGCAAAAAGATTTCTGATCGATGAATCTGTTGTTTTGGGCACAGCATCTTTCTACGATTTTTTAAAACCGGAAAACAGGGATCAAAAGATCCGGATCTGTACCGGTACGGCCTGCATGGTTGCCGGTACCCAGGGAAAGGTTCATGACCTGCTCTCAAAGCATTTCAGTGAGGAAGAGATCGGACACGTTTCTTGCGTTGGCAGGTGCCATACCAACCATGCCGTCCTGTTAAACAGGCATACCTATTCCATTGATTCAGAAAAAACTTTAACTTCAATTACCGGTTCGAAAGACCGTTCATTTGAGCAGGATAACAAATACCATATCGGCTCGGATGGCATTTCCATTTTGACTTCCCCGGTGCCTGAGCTCACGAAATATTACGAACTGATCAATGCATATATTTCTGATCCCGAGAAAATGATATTGGAATTAAAATCTTCAAATTTAAGAGGAAGAGGTGGCGCCGGCTTTCCGTTCTGGTTCAAACTGGATGCCGCAAAAAAAGAAGAAACCAGTCAGAAATACATCGTTTGTAACGCCGATGAAGGCGATCCGGGGGCTTATAGTGATATGTACATCATGGAACACCAGCCCCATAAATTGTTATTTGGTATGTATGCTGCAGGTAAATGTGTGGGTGCTGATACCGGTGTAATTTACATCCGTGGTGAATATCCGGATTCCATCAGAAAAATGCAAGCAGCCATTGAAGATCTTGTAAAACAAAAACTGCTTGATCACTTTAGCTTTAAGATCATCAAAGGTCAGGGCAGCTATGTTTGCGGTGAAGAAACGGCCCTGCTGAACTCTATCGAAGGATTGAGGCCCGAAGTGCGCGTCAGGCCCCCATTTCCGGCTCAGTATGGGTTGTATGGCAAGCCCACTGTTCTGAGCAATGTGGAAACCTTTGCCAACATTCACTGGATCCTTGAACGGGGCGGAAATGCCTATGCGGCACTGGGCAAAACTCCTTCCACGGGTACCAAGCTGGTTTCACTCGACAGCTACTTTGTGCGCCCCGGGATCTATGAAATTGAAATGGGAACCCCATTAGCAAAGGTATTCCGGGATTACGGAAAAGGTTTTAAAACGGATATAAAAGCATTTCAGATCGGCGGGCCGCTGGGTGGCATAGTTCCTGTTGATAAGATCGGAGACCTTACCCTGGATTTTGAATCCTTCAGCAAAAATGGTTTTTTATTGGGACATGCCAGTGTCGTATCAATTCCTGCAGACTTTCCAATGATCAAATACCTCGAACACCTCTTAAAGTTTACGGCGGATGAAAGTTGCGGAAAGTGTTATCCGTGCAGGATAGGTTCACACAGGGGCTATGAATTGCTCTTGAAATCACAGACGGAAGATTATAAAATTGACCGGCAACTTTTTGATGATCTTTTGGAAACGCTTGAACTGGGATCGCTTTGTGCCCTTGGCGGAGGCCTTCCCCTGCCCCTAAAAAACGCCTTACAATATTTTGACGGGGAATTAAAAGACTATTTCAAAGAAATACAGGTTTGATTTGATTAATTCAGCTGATAAAGCAGCAAGAATAACTTTTAGCGAACTTTGCGAAGCCCTTTGCGGGATTTGCGTTTAAATAAAGAATATGAAAGCATATATAAACAATATTCCTTATGAAGTCTCTCCAGGAGAAACCATACTTGAATTTACGCGGAGGGTTGAGAAAAATAAAGAGGTCATTCCAACGATGTGTCAGGATGACCGTTTGGAAAACTTTGGCTCCTGCAGGGTTTGCTCCGTTGAAATTGCCCGTGAAAAGGACGGTCCGACAAAAATCGTTGCCTCCTGTCATACCCCATTGTTCGAAGGAGCCTATATCTATCATGATACGCCAAAGGTCAAAAGGTTGAGGAAGAACATTGTTGAACTCGTGCTTTCCGATTATCCCTCAGCCAAAGTTTTTCCCGAGGCCGGTAAAAAACAAACCCCTTTTCAAAATACGATCGCTCAGATCGGAATTCCTGATGTTCGCTACCCAAAGGGAATGGATCATCTGCAAATTGAAAAGGATCTTTCCCATCCCTATATCAAATCGGATCTGTCGCAATGCATCAATTGTTTCCGTTGCATCAGGGCTTGCGAAGAGATCCAGGGAGAAATGGTATTGGGCATGGCAGGCAGGGGATTTGAAAGCCAGATTATCAAAGGATTTGATACCAGTTTCAGCTTGTCTTCCTGTGTTTCCTGCGGGGCCTGTGTTCAGACTTGTCCGACAGAAGCCCTTACCGACAAATTTGAAACCAAAACCCTGATTCCTGACAAGACAACCAGAACCACCTGTACCTATTGCGGCGTGGGCTGCCAGCTGGAAGTGTCAGTGACTGATGGCCTGATCCAGGGCATACAGGCTCCGCTGGACGCGGAAGTCAATGCCGGTCATACCTGCCTGAAAGGGAGGTTTGCTTTTCAGTTTTACAACCATCCCGACCGTTTGAAAGAGCCTTTGATAAAAAGAAACGGTAAGTTTGAGGAGGTAAGCTGGGAAGAAGCCTATGATTTTATTTATGAAAAGATCCGTGAGGTACAAAAAAAATACGGTGTAAATGCTATAGGGGGTATTTCCTCAGCCAGGGCGACCAATGAAGAAAATTACCTGATGCAGAAAATGTTGCGTGCAGCCTTACACACCAATAATATTGACGGTTGTGCCCGTGTGTGCCATGCACCAACCGCCTATGGCATGCAAAAGGCCTTTGGCACAGGTGCTGCAACAAATTCCATTGAAGAACTGGACAATACCGATTGCGTCTTCCTTTTCGGAGCCAATCCCACAGAAGCGCATCCGGTAACTGGCGCCAAGATCAAGCAGCTGTTCATGAAAGGCATTGAGAGCATTGTTGTTGATCCGGTTAAAACCGAATTGGCACAGATCGCCAAATTTCACCTCCAGCTCAGACCCGGAACCAACGTGGCTCTTTTGAACATGATGGCCTATTATATCATTGAAGCCAACCTGGTCAACAGTGATTTTATTCAAAAATTTACCGAGAGATACAGCGAATTTAAAGCTCAGGTAGTTTCACTGAATATGGATGAACTCGAAGAAATTACCGGGGTCTCCAAATCGTTGGTGAAAGAGGCTGCCCTCACCTATGCCAGATCAAAAAATGCGATGGAGTTTCATGGCCTCGGTGTTACGGAACATTTCCAGGGCAGTAAAACTGTGATGCTTCTGTCGGATTTAGCCATGATGACAGGCCATATCGGCAGGCCCAGTGTGGGGCTTAATCCGCTGCGAGGGCAAAATAACGTGCAGGGTGCTGCGGATATGGGCGTTCAGCCCCATCAGGGAGCTGGGTACATGGACGTCAATAATCCGGAGATCCAGAAGTATTATGCCGAAAAATATGGCGTTCCTGCTATGCCTCCATTGGAAGGATTTAAAATACCTCAAATGCTGGAGGCGGCCATTTCCGGTAAGTTCAAAGCGCTCTGGATCATGGGAGAAGATACCCTGATGACCGACCCGAATACCAACCACATCAGAAAAGCCATGGAAAATCTCGACCTTATGGTAGTTCAGGAGTTGTTCATGTCGGCCACTGCCGAAATGGCCGATGTGGTGTTGCCGGCCTGCTCCTATTTTGAAAAAAATGGAACCTTTACAAATGGCGAAAGAAGGGTGCAACGCGTAAACAAAGTAATAGAGCCCATAGGAAACTCAAAACCTGATGGTCAGATCATCGTTGATATGATGTACAAACTGGGCTATGAACAACCGACGGGCAGGGTTTATGACGCCGAAAAAGTACTGGCCGAGATTGCGGATGTCATTCCTTTTATGAAAGGAGTTACCTGGGAAAGACTTGGCGAGAACGGCCTGCAATGGCCGGTAGCAGAAAATGGCACCGATACAAAAATATTACACCTTAACGGAAATTTTAAGCGCGGAAAAGGCCAGTTTCATTTCTTTGATTTTGAAGAAACACCGGAATTGGTAGAGCACCAGAATAAATTTCCTTTTATATTGACTACAGCACGTCAGCTCGAGCACTACAATGCCGGTACCATGACCCGAAGAACGGATAACCAGACGATCTCTCCCATGGATTACCTCGAGATCAACCCGCTGGATGCAGCAAAGAAAAACATCAATGCCCACGACCAGGTAAGGATATTTTCGGATAGAGGTAGTGTGGAAATACCGGTAAAACTAACGTATCTGGTAAAACCGGGAGTAGTGAGAACAACCTTTCATCAACCGGAAATTTTCATCAACATGATCACAGGTAATGTAGGAGATGAATTCACTTTAACACCGGAATACAAGGTTGTGGCAGTAGATTTTGAAAAAGTCTGAACGTACAGATAGAAAATGGAATGGGGGTAACTATCCTTCGGAAGTTCAATAAATCATGATGAGAGATCAGATCTCCAGCGTGAGTCCGTCATAAGATAGTTCGACATGAGCAGGAAGTATTTTTGAAACTACTGCATGAAATCCGAGCTTATGACTTATGTGGGTAAGGTATGCTTTTTTTGGTTTTATTTCATCTATAAAGGCAAGTGCTTCCTGCAGATTGAAATGTGTGGGATGCCATTCCTGTCTCAAAGCATTGACAACCAGCACATCCAGATTTCTGAGCTTCAGTTTTTCCTTCTCGTTTACCTGCTTTACATCGGTTAGATAGGCAAAATTCCCTATCCGGAATCCGAAAATATCTATTTCCCCATGAACCACTTCCACAGGCTGAATTTCTATTCCTTCTACGAAAAAAGGAGTATTCGTGATCTCATTGATTTCAATTTTTGGAGCCCCTTCATACCTGTTTTCCATCTTAAACATATAAGAAAAACGCTCACGGATATTTTCGATTACTTCCCTTCTGGCAAAAATGGGCAAATGACCATGATTCATAGAAATCGGCCTGACATCATCCAGGCCCGCGGTATGATCTGCATGTATATGGGTGAACAAAATGGCGCTGACATAGCTAATTCCGGCATTCAGGATCTGCTGCCTGAAATCAGGTCCGCAATCGATCACCAGATTGGTTTTACCGATCTGAACCAAAACAGAAGCCCTCAAACGCTTATCCCGCTGGTCAGCATGACAGACAAACTTCATGCGTACAGCCAATTACCGGTATTCCCTGCGATGTTCCTGTTCCTAAAAAAATGATTTTCAATACAGATATTATTTTGAGATAAAAATAAGAATTAACGCAATTGATATCAACAATAATTTTGATAAATCACGCTCGGTCTGAATATCTGTTGTTTCTGATCGGATAGCCTGCTGAAATTTAAATAAGTGAATTGAAAATAAGCGTTATATTTATTAAATTTATAAATTAATGACTTTTATCAAGCTTTTTATTGACTAAAAAAAATACTTTTGATAGATTTTACTGAAATTATATAAGTAAAATGTTAATATATTAATAGCCAGTTATTTACAATTATTCGTTTCAAAAAATATAAATAAAATTACCAAAAAGAAAATAAATGAAAATAGGTGTTTTAAAAGAAACCAATGAAGGAGATAAGAGAGTGGCAGTCTCACCAAAAATTACAAAGCAGTTTATCGATAGTGGCTTTGAAATTATTTTGGAAGAAGGTGCCGGTGAAAAAGCCTCCTTTAAGAATTCAGATTACATTGATGTAGGTGCAAAGGTCGATAAAAAGGCGGCTGTATTCAAAAATGCTGATGTCCTGGTCAAAATCAATCCGTTTAATGCAGAAGACTTAAAATGGGTTGATTCGCATCATGTTTTGATCAGTCAGCTATACCATCAGTCGAATCCTCAGCTGCTTGAGGATATAGAAAAGACAGGTGCTACAGCCTTTTCTCTTGATGCCATGCCGCGAATTACCCGGGCACAGGAAATGGATGTGCTGAGCAGTCAGAGTAACCTTGCCGGATACAAAGCCGTAATTGTCGGGGCCAATGAAATGACCAAGATCTTTCCCTTAATGATGACCGCTGCAGGAACCATTACCCCATCCCGTGTACTGATATTTGGTGTGGGTGTGGCTGGCTTGCAAGCCATAGCTACAGCAAAACGGCTCGGTGCCATTGTTGAAGCAACAGATATTCGACTTGAAACGAAAGAACAGGCTGAATCACTGGGAGCAAAGTTCATCACGGTTGAAGGGGAAGACATGAAATCAGCTGATGGCTATGCACGTGAGGCCAGCCCGGAATATCTGCAAAAGCAAAAAGAGGCCGTGAACAAATCGCTTTTCCAGGCCGATCTGGTAATCACAACTGCCATGGTTCCCGGAAGAAAAGCCCCCGTACTGATCTCTGCTGAACAGGTCAGACAGATGAAAAACGGAGCAGTCATTATTGATCTGGCAGCAGCAGCAGGTGGTAATTGTGAATTGAGTCAGGTGAATAAGACTGTTGTAGATAATGGTGTTAAGATCATCGGTACGACCATTGCTCCGGAAAGTGTCTCTACCAATGCCAGCGACCTTTTTGGAAAAAACATTTACAATTTTATTGTCCACTTAACTGATAAAAACAATTTTAAATGGGATCTGGCTGACGAAATTACCGACGGCACGCTCATCGTACAGAATGGTATTAACAGAAAAAAAATATAATTATGAATGGTTTATTAGAATTTATCAGCAGTAACCTCCAGCTAATTTATATCCTCGTTCTTGCGATATTTATTGGACTGGAATTGATCAAAAATGTTCCTACTGTTCTTCACACGCCACTTATGTCAGGTGCCAATGCACTGAGCGGGGTTGTGATCATGGGAGCCATACTCGTAATGCTTAACACAGATCCGGATAACTATCTTGGTCTGGCACTGGGCTTTATAGCAGTGGTGCTTGGAATGATCAATGTTGTGGGTGGTTTCGCTGTTACCGACAGAATGTTACACATGTTTAAAAAGAAAAAATAATGACACTTTTACTAAGTATAATCTATTTGATAGCAACCATAACTTTTGTTGTTGGTTTAAAAATGCTCGGGCATCCCGCCACTGCAAGAAAGGGAAATTTAATCGCGGGAGCAGGAATGATTCTGGCAATCATCGGAACCATCTTTTTGCACGATTTCGAAGTCTCAATTTCTGTTTATCTGCTGCTTGCCGCTGCCATTTTAACCGGAACCCTGATCGGTTGGTTTATGGCCATGAAAGTTAAAATGACCAAAATGCCGGAGCTTGTTTCCCTTTTTAATGGTTTTGGTGGGGCAAGTGCCATGGTCATTGGCTTGGTTGAATTTATGAAAAATACCCAGGTTGATGACGCACAAAAAGCAAGTGCTTCGATTGTAGCCACTATCATGGCAGCAATCACAATCGGTGCAATTACATTTACCGGAAGCGTTGTAGCCTGGGCTAAGCTGGATGGTTCTATGAAGGACATCCGGCTTCCGAAGTACAATTTGATGAATAATGCAATGCTATTGGGACTCATTGCCTTTTCGGCATACCTTGTTTACTCAGGAAGTGACAATATGATATTGGTTTACATCCTGCTTCTTGCTTCTTTGATCTATGGCTTTTTGTTTGTAATTCCCATAGGTGGAGCCGACATGCCGGTCGTAATTTCCCTGTTAAACTCCTTAACAGGTATTTCAGCCGCGATCACAGGTATCCTGTATGATAATATGGTTATGCTGGTTGGCGGAATACTTGTTGGCTCTGCCGGCCTGATATTGACCTTTGCCATGTGTAAAGCTATGAACCGTTCCCTTGGCAATGTGATCTTTGGGGCCTTTGGCGGTGATGCAGTCCAAAGTACCGGAGCAGCTAAAACGGCAGGAACAGTCAGAAAAACAACGGCAAGTGACGCAGCTGTTCTGATGAACTATGCGAGTAATGTGGTTATCGTTCCCGGCTATGGTCTTGCCGTGGCACAGGCCCAGCATGTGATCCATGAATTGGAAGAAATGCTGACCAAAAAAGGTGTGAACGTGGTCTATGCCATTCATCCGGTAGCCGGCAGGATGCCGGGACACATGAACGTACTGCTCGCTGAAAGTAATGTTTCTTATGACAAACTGGTAGAGATGGATGATATCAATCCGCGATTTCCTCAAACTGACGTGGTATTCGTTGTTGGTGCAAACGACGTTGTAAATCCGGCTGCCCATAATGATCCTTCAAGCCCGATTTACGGAATGCCTATTTTAGATGTTGAAAATGCAAGGCAGATCATCATAAACAAGCGTAGTATGAATCCGGGTTATGCAGGTATTGAAAATGAGTTGTTCTATAACCAGAAGGCTTCCATGCTTTTCGGGGATGCCAAATCAGCAATCCAGTCACTGATCAATGAATTGAAAAACATGTAAGAAAATCCCATTAGAATATGAGAAAGGATTTGTAGTCAACCGTTTTAACAAATGGCTACAAATCCTTTTTTATTTGATTACACAAAACTTCTTTATATTTGTTATAAAATGGTTTGTGATGGGAATATTAAAAGGAGACAAGGAACTTGAACACGCTCCGACACTGAAGCAAAAAGCACTTCAGATAAATTTAAATGAGCACATTTACGGCACTTTCGCCGAAATTGGTGCCGGCCAGGAAACCGTTCGCCATTTTTTCAGAGCCGGCGGAGCATCGAAGACTATAGCAAAAGCCATGTCTGCCTATGACAAACACTTCTCTGATTCCATATATGGAGAGGTACCCGATAAAAGGTATGTTTCCGAATCCAGGCTGAGAAAAATGCTCAGCTACGAAATGGCCCTGATCGAAGACCGCTTAGATCGCAAGAATTATCCGGATAAATTATTTTTTTCCTACGCAAATACGGTCACAACAATAGATTTTGCAAAACAATTCAAAGGTCATGGTTGGGTAGGGATCAAGTTCCAGGTGGATCCCGATGAGGATTACAGCGAGATCATCCTGCACATTCGCTTTAAACAAACAAATTCTATGCTTCAGCAGGAAACACTGGGCATGCTGGGTGTTAACCTGATCTATGGCGCGTTCTATCTGTATGACAGACCCAAAGACCTCCTGAAATCTTTTTATGACAACATAGAATCCGATACCATAGAAATTGATATGGTGAATTTCACCGGTACCCGCTTTGCCGATGTTGATAACAGACTGATGAGCTTATTTCTTGTAAGGAACGGAATGACGAATGCCGTGATGTTCGATCCAACCGGCACAAACTTGCACCCTGCCAACGTATTGTATAAAAAGAACATACTGGCTTTCAGGGGAAGTTTCAGACCTGTCACGAAAGTTGCATTGGATATTTTTGAGCAAAGTAAAAAATTGTTCTTTTCAGAGAAACGGGTGGATGAAAAAAATACCCAGACTATTTTTGAAATGACCCTGACCAATCTGATCTCTGAAGGAGGTAAGATCGACGAACGCGATTTTCTGGACAGAGCAGAATTGCTGTGTTCTCTCGGGCAAACCGTCATGATCACCAACTTTCAGGAATACTATAAATTGATTGATTATTTCTCTGAGTTCACCACCGAACGCATGGGATCTTGCAATGGGAATTACCAACCTCATCCAGATTTTTGATGAGAAGTATTACCGCAATCTCAGTGGTGGAATTCTTGAAGCCTTTGGCAAACTTTTCTATAAGGACCTGAAAATCTATCTGTACCCTTCAAAAGACCAGGAAACAGGTGAACTCATCACGAGTAAAAATGTAATCGTGCATCCCAGAATGAAGGAACTGTACAAATATTTTAAATACAATAACCGCCTGGTGGACATAGAAGATTACAATCCTGAAATTTTAGAGATCTATTCACGAACAGTCTATAAAATGATAGCCCAAGACAAGATCGGGTGGGAAAAATATCTGCCTGAAGGTGTTGCTGACATAATCAAAAAGAAACATTTATTTGGCTATAACCCAAATAAAAAAATAAAAGAAACCTGAAAATGTGCATTCAGGATTTATTTTAATATCTGATTTGTATGTTGCTTGGTGTCGACTTTGCTGATAATATCACTTATCAGTCCATTTTCGTCAATGATAAAAGTAGTTCTCAGTATACCATCGAACTCCCTGCCCATAAATTTTTTGGGTCCCCAGACGCCATAGGCCTCTATGATCTTTTTATCTTCATCGGCGATCAGGGAATAGGGTAAATGTTGTTTTTCAGCAAAATTTGCCTGACTCTTTACCGAATCAGCACTGACTCCAATAACAATATAATTTTCCGCGAGAAACCGTTCATGGTTGTCTCTCAGATTACAGGCTTCGAGTGTACAGCCCGGTGTACTGGCCTTGGGATAAAAAAATAAGACTACCTTTTTCCCCCTGAGCGTATCAGAATGTATCTTTTCATTCTTTTGATTGGTACCTTCAAAAGCAGGTGCCTTATCCCCTATTCTTAACTTTGACATATTTTGTACATTTAAACCATAAATATAAGCAAAATGAACAAGAAGGAAAAAGTGGATTTTATAATCAATACCTTAAATGAATTATACCCTGATCCACCCATTCCATTGGAACATAAAGACCCGTACACCCTTTTGATAGCAGTCCTGCTCTCAGCGCAAAGCACCGATGTACGTGTGAATAAAACAACTCCCCTGCTCTTTTCCAGGGCCGGCAGCCCGGAAGATATGATCAAACTTTCCATTGAAGAAATCGAAAAAATCATCAAACCCATCGGATTGTCGCCTATGAAATCAAAAAATATCTTCAGACTTTCTGAAATTCTTATTGAAAAGCACGGGGGCCGGGTTCCTGACAATTTTGCAGATCTGGAAGCTTTGCCCGGAGTCGGACATAAAACAGCGTCTGTTGTAATGAGTCAGGCCTTTGGTGTTCCGGCTTTTCCGGTAGACACACATATCCATCGTTTGATGAAACGCTGGAAACTGAGTTCAGGTAAAAATGTAATCCAAACAGAAAAGGATGCCAAAAAACTGTTCCCTGAAGATCTCTGGAACAAACTGCATCTGCAGATCATTTTTTATGGTAGGGAATATTCACCTGCCCGCGGCTGGAATCCGGAAAAAGATCCGATCTCAAGGGGTCTGACAGAAAACAAAAAGTAAAGCCATAAAAAAAGCCCTTAAATTTACTTTAAGGGCCTTCTTCCGATTAATTCAAATGAAACATTAAGCTTTCTTTTTCAACCTTCACTACTTTAATTGATTTGGAGTAGTTCAGCAAAAACGAGATCGTTTCGCTTTTTGGTTCTAATTTTTCTTTAAAAAATCTTTCTGTGTAAAGTTTTGCCATATTATAGTATTAAGGGTTTAGTATTATAACGAGCAAAACTTTTCTTTATTGTGCCGAACCGAAAAAAAAATTTAAAAATTTATTGGTTGGTCAAAATAATCTTGTTGTTATCAATCATTTTTCTCAGGTTGATCAATGCGTAACGCATTCTTCCCAAGGCTGTGTTGATACTAACACTGGTCTGCTCAGAGATTTCTTTAAAACTCATATCTGAAAATATTCGCATTTTCAATACCTCTCTCTGATCTTCCGGCAACTGTTCTACCAGTTTTCTCACATCGCTGTATATCTGATCGCGAATAATATCCTTTTCTACATTTCCACTCGGATCACAAATTACAGAAAAAATATCAAATTCATCTGTATTCTGAAAGGTGGGCATACGATTTCCCTTTCTGAAGAAATCGATAATCAGGTTATGGGCAATTCTCATAGACCAGGGTAAAAATTTACCCTCCTCATTGTATTTTCCCATTTTTAAAGTGTTGATGATCTTCACAAAGGTATCCTGAAAAATATCTTCAGCAACATCTCTGTTTTGAACCTTTGAATAAATAAAACTAAAAATTCTTTGTTTGTGTCTTAGGATAAGAATTTCGAGCGCTCGCTCATTACCCTCAATGTAACTTTTGACAAGTACACTGTCATCCAATTTTTGTGTTTGCATAATTCCCCTTTTTTTTTATGAAGTTAAATAATAAATAAACTTCGATTAGCTATTGTTATGAAAGTAGAACTATACTATACGCACAAAAATTTTAAGGTTAATACTAAATTTACAGGGGAGACTAGTTCTTTCATTAGTCTCGGAGCAAATATAAATACAAATATTCTTAATAAACAAATTTTTTTGAAAAATATTTTAATCTTTTTAACATTTTTTAATTTTTTATTAACAAATTATACTTAGTATATTTGTAATTTCATATATTATAACACCCTGAAAGGCTTGAAATACAACGACTTTAGAGATTTTATCTTCATCAAGGGAGCTGAGATCCATAACCTGAAAAAAATTGATGTTAAAATACCCAGAAATAAGCTCGTTGTCATTACCGGCCTGTCCGGATCAGGCAAATCCAGCCTTGCTTTCGATACACTTTATGCCGAAGGTCAGCGGAAATATATAGAAAGTTTATCGGCTTATGCTAGACAATTCCTCGGAAAACTGAACAAACCCAAGGTAACCTATATCAAAGGGATCTCCCCTGCCATAGCCATTGAGCAGAAAGTGAACAGCGTTAATCCCAGGTCGACAGTGGGAACCAGTACCGAAATTTATGATTATCTGAAACTTTTGTACACCAGAGTTGGCAAGACCTATTCCCCAGTTTCAGGTACTGAAGTAAAAAAGCACAGTGTGAGTGATGCCATAGATTTTGTGAAAGGCCTAGGGGAAGGCAGCAAACTGATCTTGTTATCACCCATCCAAATCGATAAAAACAAAGACCTGCGCAAAACCATGGATGTATTCCTACAGCAGGGATTTACTAGAATCATGGTCAATGACCAGATCATAAAAATTGAAGACTGCGATTTCACGAATGCCAAAAACATGTCACTCGTAATTGACAGGATCGTAGTTAGTCATGATGAAGATTTCTACGCCAGGCTGGCAGATTCTGTTCAAACTGCCTTTTACGAAGGCAAGGGAGTTTGCCGGATTATACAGGCTGATCAGTCGGCATCCGTTGAATTCAGCAATCTTTTCGAGGCAGATGGGATGTCCTTTCTGGAACCCAGCGTCCATCTTTTCAGCTTTAACAACCCCTATGGGGCCTGCCCCGATTGTGAAGGTTTTGGCAATATCATTGGCATCGATGAGGATCTTGTAATTCCGAATACCGCCCTGTCTGTTTATGAAGATGCCATCCTGCCCTGGAAAAGTGAATCCTTCCTCGATTATAAGGAAGATTTGGTGCTGAACGCCTATAAATTCGATTTTCCGGTACACAAACCCTATTATCAGCTGACTGAGGAACAGAAAAACTTATTATGGACGGGCAACAAAAGTTTCAAAGGCCTCAACAAATTTTTTAAGTATATAGAAGAAAAAAGCTATAAAATTCAATACAGGGTGATGCTTTCCCGTTACCGGGGCAAAACACGGTGCAAGACCTGTAATGGACAGAGACTTGCGCAAGGAAGCCAATTATGTGAAATTCCACGGACGATCGATCAGCGAATTGGTGCAACTGCCTGTAGGAGAACTCAATACCTTCTTTCAAAATTTGAAGCCTGACTATACCGAAAACAAGATCGCCAATCGTTTGATCCGTGAAATTCAGAGCCGCTTACAGTTTTTATGCGACGTCGGACTGGAATATTTAAGTCTGAACCGCAATTCAAATACCCTGTCGGGCGGTGAAAGCCAGCGGATCAATCTCGCCACCTCTATTGGGAGCAGTCTGGTGGGCTCTATGTATATTCTGGATGAACCCAGCATCGGACTGCATTCAAAAGATACCGAAAAACTGATCTCGGTACTAAAAAAACTGCGGGATCTTGGCAATACAGTGATCGTTGTGGAACATGATGAAGAAATCATGAAAGCCGCTGATCACATCATAGATATCGGACCGGAAGCAGGGCTCTTTGGGGGTGAACTGGTTGCAGAAGGCAGCTTTGAAGAGCTGTTGAAGGCAAATTCACTCACGGCAAAATATTTGTCAGGAAAACTGCAGATCCCCATACCGGTAAAAAGAAGGAAAGCGAGTAAATTTTTAGAGATCATCGGTGCGCGTGAACACAATCTCAACAACATCGATGTAAGAATTCCGCTCGATGTTTTAACCGTTATTACCGGTGTTTCGGGCAGCGGTAAAAGCACACTCGTGCGAAACATCCTTTATCCTGCCCTGCAAAAGAAATTATTGCAGTACGGCGAAAGGGTCGGGCAGTTCACCGAGCTCCGGGGAGATATAAAGTATATAAAAAGTATAGAATTCGTCGACCAGAACCCGATCGGAAGGTCCAGTCGTTCGAACCCTGTAACCTATATAAAAGCCTTTGATGACATCAGAAGTTTGTTTGCCAGCCAGAAACTGTCGAAGATCAGAGGTTATAAGACCAACCACTTTTCCTTTAATGTGGATGGCGGCAGATGCGAAACCTGTAAAGGTGAGGGTGAAGTTACCATAGAAATGCAGTTTATGGCCGATGTGCATCTGACCTGCGAAACCTGTAAAGGGAAAAGGTATAAAAAGGAAATACTGGAAGTTACCTTTGAAAATAAATCAATACATGATATCCTGGAACTGTCTGTTGAAGAAGCCATCACATTCTTCAATGAAAACAAACAGGCAAAAATTGCACAAAAACTCGGACCTCTGTTCGAGGTTGGGTTGGGCTATGTCCATCTTGGACAAGCCTCCTCTACCCTTTCGGGTGGCGAAGCCCAAAGGATCAAACTGGCTTCTTTTTTAACCAAAGGGACGAATTCACACAAGACACTTTTTATTTTTGACGAACCCACTACCGGATTGCATTTTCACGATATACTCAAACTGCTGAAATCCTTTCAGGCGCTCATAGAAAAAGGACATTCCATCATCGTAATCGAACACAACATGGACCTGATCAAATGCGCTGACCACATCATCGATCTCGGACCGGAAGGTGGTAAAAAAGGGGGTACTGTAGTTGCCTGCGGAACACCGGAAGAAGTTGCAGTAAATAAAAACTCATTTACAGCGAAATACCTGAAAGAGAAGCTTTTAAACTGATTATTTCGGTTGCAAATTTTCCAATGATTCTTTGGCAAGAACAAAATCAGGTTGGGTAGTCAGGGCTTTTTCAAAACTGGCCTTGGCAACCGGATTATTTTTTAATTGTACCGCGCATAAACCTTTGAGGTACTGTATAGCTGCTATCAGTTCTATTTCTTGTTTATGTGTCTGGTTTATGGCATAGGAAACCGTGTAATTTCCGGTATCATTTAACTTTTCAACCTGTAGCAGGGTAGCATAGGCCCCAGAATAATCCTTAATAACATATTGCAGATTTGCCTGGCTGAATCCGTAATAATTGTTATTGGTTTTGGCAAAAAGTTTTTTAAAGGATTCCACAGCCTTGTCGTAGGCCCCGATGGATTCCAGAGAAAAAGCCTGTACTTCCAACATTTTTACATTGTTGGGATCACGCTTTAATACTTCCTGAGAAGCAATAAAGCTGGAGGGATAGGCTCTTTCCTGAAAGTATATAAATGCCAGACTATCCTTGTAAGTACTGTTTTCGCCTTCCAGAAGCACCAGTCTCATCATACTGCTCTTCACCACACTGATATCATTGTACTGTTTTGCCTTTTCCAGCACTTTCTTCTCAAAAGCAACAGCTTCATTATTGACCTGCCCAAAAACTGAAGCAGTGATCAAACAAACCATCCAAAAATAAATTTTATTCATCTCCATAATTGATCATTTAAATATTATAAGGAATCTCATAAAACGATATCTCCTTAAAAAACAAACGTCCAATATGAAATTGGACGTCTTTTTGAGGGTGGAAGACCGGGCTCGAACCGGCGACCTCTAGAACCACAATCTAGCGCTCTAACCAACTGAGCTACAACCACCATTTTTTGTTCCGTTTCCCAATGTGAAACAGCGACTGCAAATCTAATACAATTCTTATTTTGTACAAACAAAATTTTATATTAATTTATCCAGAGATACTACTGCGATTTCCCGTTCTGCTGTGAAGCCTTCACCATACTCTGCCCCAATGAGCCTGCCCAGATCGCGCGCCCTGTAAGTTATGCTTTCTAGAAAATTTCTGGTGGCTATGGGAGAAACCGGCTCTTCGCTGTTTGGATCGTAAAACTGTGATTTATAAGCCATTACGGCATCTAATTTTGTCTGAATAAAGTCATTTACCTCAACCACAAAATCAGGTTTTAAATTTTGCCATTGTATGTAATGATAAACCTGTTTGGGCCGCCATTCTTTTTGTTGAACGCCGTCATCCTCAGTTATAATTTTCCTGAGTCCCGATAAAAAACAGGCATCGCTCACCAGTTTGCTGCCTTTGGCATGATCGATATGCCTGTCGGTAATGGCATTGCACAAAACAATTTGAGGTTTGAACTTCCGGATTACCTTGATGATCTCCATCTGGTGCTCAGGATCATTGACAAAAAAACCATCGGCAAAACCAAGATTGATCCTGAATTCCACTTTTAATATCTCTGCAGCCTTTTTTGCTTCCGTATCCCTGATTTCTGCCGAACCCCGTGTGCCCAGTTCCCCTCTGGTCAGATCGATAATACCCGCTTTTTTCCCCAGAGAAATCTCTTTTGCAAGGGTAGCGGCACAACCCAGTTCCACATCGTCGGGATGTGCCCCAAAGGCTAAAATATCTACTTTCATATGGATGAATAAAAAAGTAAATATAAACTAAAATCTGTCGATTGCAAAGGAAACATTTGACTTGAAACCCCTTAACCCAACCAACCTTCTCTGTCCAAACTCCGGTACTGTATGGCCTCTGCAATATGATGTGACTTAATAACAGCACTGGCATCAAGATCTGCAATGGTTCTTGCAACCTTTAAAATCCGGTCATAGGCCCTGGCAGACAGGTTTAATCTTTCCATGGCCGATTTGAGCAGCTTTTTTGAATCCTCACCCAACCAGCAGATCTCTTTGATCTGTTTTGCGCTCATTTGCGCATTGTAATGTATATTCTTTAATTCTTTAAATCGTTCCGTCTGAACCTCCCTGGCAGCGGTTACCCTTTTGCGGATCTCCAGACTGGACTCGCCGTTTCTTTCTTCCGACAACTCCTCAAAAGGCACGGGCTGTACTTCAATATGGATGTCGATCCTGTCGAGCAAAGGCCCTGATATTTTACCAAGGTATTTTTGCATTTCCATGGGGGAAGAAGCCAGGGGATTGTCACGGTCGACAAAATAACCACTCGGACTCGGGTTCATGCTCGCTACCAGCATAAAACTGCTGGGGTAGGTTACCGTAAATTTTGCTCTGGCAATGGTTACTTCGCGATCCTCAAGGGGCTGGCGCATAACTTCCAGCACCGTTCTTTTGAATTCCGGTAATTCGTCCAGAAACAAAACACCATTGTGGGAGAGGGATATTTCTCCCGGTTGCGGGTACGTACCGCCACCAACCAGGGCTACATCACTGATGGTATGGTGTGGTGAGCGAAAGGGGCGCTGGTTCATCAGCCCGGTTTCCTCCTTGATCCTGCCCACTACTGAATGGATCTTGGTGGTTTCCAGGGCCTCCTGCAGGGTCATAGGAGGCAATATGGAAGGCAACCTCTTGGCCAGCATGGTTTTACCCGAACCCGGCGGGCCGATCAAAATGAGGTTATGGCCACCTGCCGCTGCAATTTCCATACATCTTTTGATGGACTCCTGCCCTTTTACATCGGCAAAATCAAATTCAGGATTGGCATAATTGTCGTAAAACTCCTTTCTGGTATCAATGACCAAAGGAATCAGTTCATCCTTGCCTTCAAAAAAATCAATGACCTGTTTTATGTTCTCAACCCCATAAACGTCCAGATCATTTACAATGGCAGCCTCTTTTGCATTTTGCTGGGGCAGAATAAATCCTTTAAAACCCTCTTCCCTGGCCTTGATCGCGATGGGCAACACACCTCTGATCGGCTGTAAACTCCCGTCCAGTGATAATTCTCCCATGATAATATATGCTTCCAGTTTATCGGTTATGATCTGATTTGAAGCCGCCAGGATGCCCATGGCTATGGTGAGGTCGTAAGCCGTTCCCTCCTTTCTGAGGTCGGCAGGAGCCATATTTATGGTGATCTTTTTCCCGGGTAACTGGTAACCATTGTTTTTAAGTGCGGCAGATATGCGGTAACTGCTTTCCTTGATGGCATTGTCGGGCAGGCCAACCAGGTGGTAGGCATAGCCTTTGTCTATATTTACCTCAATGGTTATGGTTGTGGCTTCAACGCCAAAAACAGAACTTCCAAATACCCTGACCAGCATAAAACTTTTTGGTTTTATGTCGGAGAAGCTTAAAAGTTAACATCCCAAATTCACAAAACTAGACTACAGGGTTCCCCTGCGGGCCTGCTCGGCTTCAATGGATTCAAAGAGTGCCTTAAAATTGCCTTTTCCAAAAGATTGAGCCCCTTTTCTTTGTATGATCTCAAAAAACAGCGTCGGCCTGTCGGTAAGCGGTTTGGTGAATATTTGCAGCAAATAGCCTTCTTCATCCCGGTCAACCATAATACCATGCTGCTTTAGAACTTCAAGTTCCTCGTCAATATTTCCAACCCTTTCTTTAACCGTATCGTAATAGGTACCGGGCACATACAAAAATTCGATGCCTCTTTTTTTCATTTCACTCACCGTGAAAACAATATCATTGGTGGCAACCGCAATATGCTGGCAACCGGCACCATTGTAGAAATCTATGTATTCCTCGATCTGTGATTTTTTCCTGCCCGCAGCAGGTTCATTGATCGGAAATTTGATCCTGCCATTGCCATTGGTCATTACCTTGCTCATCAGTGCTGTATAGTCTGTGGATATATCCTTGTCGTCAAAGGTGATCAGATTGGCAAAACCCATTACTTCATTATAAAATTTCGCCCAGACATTCATCTGGCCCCAATCCACATTTCCAACCATATGATCTATGTATTTGAGTCCGCAAGCCGGTGGATTATAGTGTGAATCCCACACTTCGAATCCGGGCAAAAATGCACCCCTGTAATCCTTTCTTTCGACAAAAACATGTACGGTATCTCCATAAGTATGAATGCCCGAACGCACCACACTTCCGAACCGGTCTTCTTCCACTTTTGGCTCAAAATAGGATCTGGCTCCCCTTTTTGTGGTTTCTTCCCAGGACCTGGTCGCATCATCCACCCAAAGAGCGATAACCTTCACTCCGTCGCCATGCTTCTCGAGATGTTCAAACAGCTCCGGACTTTTTCCCGGCATAGGGGAAGTCAACACCAGCCTGATCTTGTCCTGAACCAACACATAACTTGTTCTGTCCCTGACTCCGGTTTCGAGTCCGGCATAAGCCAGGGATTGAAAACCCATGGCCGTTTTATAAAAATGCGCTGCCTGCTTGGCATTGCCAACATACAACTCCACATAATCCGTACCCAGAAGTGGCAAAAAATCTTCAGCCTCAGCAAAGATCTTTTCCAGACCGAAATCTACATTTTGTTTGTTCTTTAAATCGCTCATGATATAAATTTTAGATCAGCCAGGATTTGTAATAATCTTCTACATTCAGTTTCATTGCCTCTTCAGTTATTTTCAGTGGCCTGAAGGGATCGATCATCACTGCCAGTTCATCTGTTTTCTCTTTTCCTATACTTCTCTCGATCGCTCCGGGATGCGGGCCATGCGGTATTCCGCCCGGATGCAGCGTGATCTGGCCTTTTTCTATATGGTTTCTGCTCATAAAATCGCCATCCACATAATACAGCAATTCCTCCGAATCGATGTTGCTGTGGTGGTAAGGCGCGGGAACTGATAAGGGGTGATAATCGTATAGTCTCGGTACAAAGGAGCAAACCACAAAACCATCAGCCTCCCATTGCTGGTGCACTGGCGGTGGCTGGTGTATCCTGCCGGTAATCGGTTCAAAATCAAATATTGAGAAGGCATAGGGATAATTAAATCCATCCCAGCCGATCACATCAAACGGATGATACAAGAGGGTGTATTCCCAGAGTATCCCCTGTTTTTTTGCCAGCACCTTAAAGGAACCTTTCTCGTCCCTGGTCTCCAGGTTCCCGGGTAGCCGGAAATCCCTTTCACAATAGGGCGCATGCTCGAGTAACTGACCGAAATTATTTCTGTATCTCTTTGGGGTAACAATCGGACTTGATGATTCAATAAACAGGATTCTGTTGTCTTCTGTATCGAACCCGATCTGGTAGGTTGTACCCCTGGGTATGATCAAATAATCGCCATATGAAAAGGGTATTTGCCCGTACATGGTCCTCAGCGTTCCGGATCCCTTATGTATAAACAACATTTCATCCGCGTCGCTGTTGCGGTAAAAATAATCTTTGGAAAATGTTTTGGGTGCGGCCAGGCCAATTTGCAGGTCCTGGTTGAGAAACAGGACTTTTCTGCTGTCTATATAATCTCCCGAGGGCTCCAGTGAAAAGCCTTTCAGACTCATGGCCCGCATATTTTTTTCAATGCTGATCTTTGGACTCAGGTCCGCCAGCTGTACGACCCTGGAAACTACTGTGGGCGGATGCAGATGGTAGATCAGGGAAGACATCCCTGAAAATCCTGCTGTTCCAAAAAGTTCTTCCTGGTATAAGCCACCTTTCGAATTGGCAAACTGTGTATGCCTTTTCGGTGGTATGCGGCCTAAAGTATGGTATCTGGGCATAATATTGTTTTATAAATGTTAACCCTTCACATGGAGCAGCGGTACTTCATGAAGAGAATTAAAAAGGCCGGTTTTCATAGCCGGTTTTTCAATTTTCACAAATATAATCAATAAAATATTATTTTTTACACAATAAAAGTGCTGCAAATTATGCTTTATGCAAATTCAACTACTCCAAGAATCTGTGGAACACGTCTTTTAATGGTCTCCTCCACCCCGTTTTTAAGCGTTAGATGATTGATGTTACAACCCTTGCAGGCTCCGTGCAATTTCACTACAGCGATGTCATCCTCTACATCCACCAGGGAAATATTGCCTCCATCGGCAATCAGATAAGGCCTGATCTCATCAAGAGCCATTTCAATTTCAGCAATAAGTTCAACTTTGGTCATCTTGTCTTCATTTATTTTGTGCTGCACCCGGACATGGTTGTAATTCTCACAATTTCGGTTGGCGGTAATGTTTCATTTCTTTTTACAAGCTGGGAAAGCATGTTTTTCGTGACCTCAGAAAAGGCAATCTCCAATACAGAATTTGTTTGCAAAGCTACAGGCCTTCCCACATCTCCGGCTTCCCTGATACTTTGTACCAGAGGTATCTCTCCAAGGAACGCCGTATTAAGGTCTTCTGAAAGTTCCCTGGCTCCGCTCTTTCCAAAAATATAGTATTTGTTATCTGGCAATTCTTCCGGTGTAAAATAACTCATATTTTCAATGATACCGAGTACGGGCACATTGATATTTTCCTGTTTAAACATGGCCACTCCCCTTTTGGCATCCGCAACAGCTATGGGTTGCGGGGTACTGACAATGACAGCACCGGTAATGGGCACAGCCTGTACTATGGACAAATGGATATCACCTGTTCCCGGAGGAAGGTCGATCAACAAAAAGTCGAGCTCACCCCATTCGGCATCAAAAATAAGTTGGTTAAGGGCTTTTGAGGCCATGGCTCCGCGCCAAATCACCGCCTGATTGGCTTCTGTAAAAAAGCCGAGACTCAATATTTTTACCCCGTAATTCTCTATGGGTTTCATTTTGGACCGCTCACCGACCGTAACTGCGATGGGCCTGGCACCAACCACATCAAACATCATGGGCATGGAAGGGCCATAAACATCCGCGTCGAGCACACCTACGCTAAAACCCATATTGGCCAGACTTACGGCCAGATTAGCTGTAACGGTAGATTTTCCTACACCGCCTTTACCTGAAGCAACAGCAATGATATTTTTTATTCCGGGTATCGCCTTGTCAGGAACAATTCTTGGAGTTTTGGGTGCCTCAACAATGACGTTGACCTTTACATCAATTTTCTCATTCACCTTGTCGTGGATCACTTTCATGATCTCAACTTCCGCTTTTTTCTTGGCCTGAAGCGAGGGATTAGAAATCGCTACGTCTATGATTACTTCCCGGTCAAAAATAACGATGTTTTTTACCGCATTATTTTCCAGGTAACTTTTACCATCTCCCGGAGGAGTAATGGTATCCAATGCATTTAATATATCTTGTTTTTTAATACCCATCACAATTATTTTTAATCATTCTAAACAGCAAATATAGCATATAATTTTAGCCTGCCGAAATTTTTTGTGTACCATAAATTACAAAAAAAAGTATTCAGGCCTTTACTCGCGGTGTAAAAACTTCTTTTTTCCGAGTAGTGCTTCCTCTGATTCAATGTGTTCATCATCAGGAACACAACAATCTACCGGGCAAACAGCGGCACATTGCGGCTCATTGTGAAACCCCTTGCATTCCGTGCATTTATCAGAAACAATATAATAATACTCATCACTTACAGGTTCATGCTCTGCTCCCGCATCCTCGTTCCTGCCGTTGGGCAATACAATGGCTCCTTTCAGGTTGGTTCCTTCTGAATACTTCCAGCCGGCAGCAGCCTCATAGATCGCATTGTTGGGACATTCCGGTTCACAGGCTCCGCAGTTGATGCATTCGTCGGTTATTTTAATTGCCATATATTTTTTGATTAATTTTACAGCGCAAATATACTAATCCGAAATATACTTTATGGAATTGCAAAAGAGAATTGAAGCTTTCGCAGCTCTGGGGGATTTCCTCAGACAATTCAGTACTAAGGGAATTTCCATGAACGAAAATGTTCCTTATAATCTGGCCTTTTTTGACAGATTTGTGAAGGAGATCGAAAACGCACAGCACTACAATGGCTGGTTTACGCAGGAAAATGTTTTATTCTCTTTTGAACAATGGGCACTTAACCTCAACAAACAGGCACTTGACAATTGGGTTAAACCCTATCCTTTTCAAAAACCTGTTGAGAAAACGATCGCGGTTATTACAGCCGGAAATATTCCGCTGGTAGGTTTTCATGACTTTTTATCTGTTTTGATCACCGGACACAAAGTACTCGTTAAGCAATCATCGGCAGACAGGACCTTTTTGCCCCTCATCAGCGACTATCTTTTGGCCCTGAATCCTGAATTTAAAGACAGGATCCGTTTTACTGAAGATAAAGTGAATGGTTTTGATGCAGTCATTGCAACGGGCAGTAACAATACAGCCAGGTATTTTGAATATTATTTTGAAAAGTATCCGCATATCATACGCAAAAACAGAAATTCTGCGGCCGTTTTAAGAGGAGATGAAACCAAAGAGGAACTATACTGCTTAGGAAGAGATATTTTTCAGTACTTCGGACTCGGTTGCCGCAGTGTTTCAAAATTATTGGTTCCTTCCGGATATGATTTCAATCCTTTCTTTGAGGCCATTCTGCCCTACCACAAGCTCATGGAACTAAAAAAATATGAAAATAACTATACTTATAACAAGGCTGTTTATTTAATGAGTGAGTTTAAATTGCTCGAGAATGGATTTTTGATGCTAAAGGAAGATCCCTCCTACAGTTCCCCTATTGCCAGTTTATTTTATGAGTATTACGATAACCAGGAAGCACTGGAAAAAAAACTTTCACAAGACGCTGATCAGCTGCAGTGTGTGATCGGGAAAGGAAAGGAGTTTTATGTTCCATTCGGTGAGTCGCAATGTCCGAAATTAGATGACTACGCTGACGGCACCGATACGCTGAAGTTCATTTCTAGTCTTTAGCAGTTATAAGCCCTCAGGTACCAATCCGGCAGAAGCCGGGATTCAGAAATTTATTCAAATTGGGTATCCAGTTGAATGTATTCCAAAAATTCTCTTTTGAGGTTTTCTTCAGTCTTAAATCTTCCTCCGTATTCTGCAGTAACCGTGCTGCTTGCAATATCTCTGATCCCTCTGGAATTTACGCAGAGGTGTTTTGCGTCAATGACGCAGGCTACATCCGGCGTTCCCAGGGCTTCCTGAAGGGACTGAACGATCTGCATATTTAAGCGTTCCTGAACCTGAGGTCTTTTTGCAAAATAATCAACGATGCGGTTCATTTTTGAAAGGCCGATAACCCTGCCACTCGAAATATAGGCGATGTGCGCCCTGCCAATTATAGGAAGTAAATGGTGTTCACAAGTGGAATAAACAGTGATGTTCTTCTCCACAAGCATCTCGCCGTACTTGTAATTATTTTCAAAGGTGGATAGTTTTGGCATCAAACCCGGATTCAAGCCCCCAAAGATCTCCTTTACATACATTTTGGCCACACGAAGCGGGGTACCTTTCAAGCTGTCATCAGTCAGATCCATTCCCAGCGTGTACAAAATATCGGCTACGCTTTTCTGGATAAGATTTATCTTTTCATTGTTCGATAATACAAAAGCATCTTCTCTGAGAGGGGTTTCAGCTGCAGTTGAAAAATGGTCATCTCCTATTTCTTCTTTCATAGTAACAGGCTTAGGTTTTGATATTTAAACTTCAGAATTTAAAAGAGGTAAAATTACAATTTTGTCTGTTAAATTCGATTTAATTTTTTAATTGTCTCAGCAATTGATCCACATCGTACACACCCTGTTCTCCCGAGATCATATTTTTTATGGTAAATTTTGCGTGCTGCATTTCTTCCTCCCCCGCCATAACAACAAAAGGTATTCCCCTTTTGTCAGCATAATTCATCTGTTTTTTAATTTTTGCGGCCTCAGGATACAATTCTGTAGCGATCTGGTTGTTTCTAAGGAATTTAATGGACTCCATGCAATACGCAGCCTCCTTATCACCAAAATTTAAAAACAGAACGCGTGGTTTGGGTATCTCTACTTTCTTTAACAAATTGAGTTCTTCCAAAACGAGGTAGATCCTGTCAAGACCAAAAGAAATACCAATTCCGCTCAGTCCTTTCAAACCAAAAATACCGGTCAGGTCATCATAACGTCCGCCTCCGCCTACAGAGCCCATTTCAACCCCATGCGCCTGTACTTCAAAAATGGCACCGGTATAATAATTCAAACCGCGGGCCAGGGTAAAATCAAGGCAAAGTGTGCAGGTTTCCAGACCGAATTTTTCAGTATGTTCAACCACGAAGATCAGTTCGTCTATACCCTTCTGACCAACTTCCGAAGAAGCCAGGATCTTCTTCAAAGCCAATAGCTTTTCTGAATTGCTTCCTGAAAGCGAGAATATGGGTTTTACTTTTTCAAGTGCTTCTTTCGGGATGCCTTTCCCTGTCATCTCCTGTTCCACAGCTTCTATGCCTATTTTGTCCAGCTTGTCCAATGCAACTGTAAAATCGATCAATTTTTCAGGAGCTCCGATCAGCTCGGCGAAAGCAGCCAATATTTTTCGGTTGTTGAGCTTGATCTTCGTTTGTGTCAGTCCCAGTTTTGTGAATACATGATCGTACAATTGCAACAATTCTATTTCCTGCCATAAACTGTCACTTCCAACCACATCGGCATCACATTGGTAGAATTCGCGGAATCTTCCCTTCTGCGGGCGATCAGCACGCCAAACAGGCTGCATTTGATAGCGCTTAAACGGAAAAACAAGTTCATTCTGGTGCTGAACTACATACCTCGCGAAAGGCACCGTGAGGTCATAGCGCAAAGCCTTCTCTGACAAACCCCTGACCAGAGCCGGGTAATTTTTTTCTTCAAGGTCTCTTTCAGCGAGGCCTTCCAGAAAATTTCCGGAATTCAGTATTTTAAAGATCAGCCTGTCTCCTTCTTCACCATACTTACCCATTAAGGTTGTCAAATTTTCAAAAGAAGGCGTTTCTATGGCCTGGAAGCCAAAGTTTTCAAATGCAGCGGCCATGGTTTGAAATAAATAGTTTCTTTTGGCCAGTTCTTCCGGGCTAAAATCTCTGGTTCCTTTGGGTATGCTGGGCTTCATGTATTCTTTACAGATTAAAAGATATTGCTGCAAATATCGAAAAATAAAATGTCAGACAGCGCATTTAATTTTTTGCCCTTCTTGTTTTGTGATATATTTTGTATATAAAATAAAAAATTGCGATCACCAGCAGTATGGCGAGAAGTGGAATAAATACACTGAAAAGTGATAAAACAACCGAAAAGATAGATTCTGTCAGTGACACAACAGGATTGGCTAAGCCTGCTGTCAGGGTAGTTGAAGCAAGTCTTGAGGTCGAGGTAGCCGTTTTTATTGCTGCTGCCGTTCCACCACCGGCAAGGATCGCCAGGGAATACGTGAGAAATGGGTCGAAATCAGCTATGGTCGACAGCATGATCGCTGATCCGGCCAGGCCGGCAACTGGGATCGCAATGCTGTCGAGAAAATGATCGACGATCGGAATAAAGTAGGCAAAAACCTCAATGACAGTGCCCGCTCCAAATGCAATCATGGCCATCGGACTGGAAAGCCAGCTCCAGTTTTCGTTTAGCGGAACAAGATCAAAATGCGCAGACAGGCTCAGTATTAAGAAAGGAATAAAAACCCGGAAACCAACCGCTGATGCAAGAGCTATTCCCAGCAAAACACTTAATAATGCCTCCATAAGTAATACAGTTTTTTTGTATAAATTTAAGTAAAATTTAATACCTTCAAACAATAATAAATTTTCTTAAGTTTACCCGGGAAAACACTTCACCATGAAATTGCAATTGCTTTTTTGGTTTTACATCATTAGTTTTACGGCTTGTTTTGGTCAAAACGTTGCGGATTCCTTAATACTGGTCAATGGCAGGGCCGTTTCCTATGAGCACTTGTTACAGAAATATATTCGCATCCCCTCGGTGAGCGGAAATGAAAAGGAAGCAGGTGATTTTATTAAAAAAGTTTGTGAGGAGAACGGCTTGTTCATCACGAATTTTGGTGATGAAAACGGCAACTACAATTTTGCAGCTTCCATCGTGCCTTTGGATAAAAAAAAGCCTAACCTGGTTTTTTTAAATCATATTGATGTGGTTCCTTCGAGCGAAGATGAAGAAAGAGATGGGTTTTCAGGTAAGATAGAGAATGGAAAGGTCTACGGACGCGGCGCCGTAGATAACAAGGGTGCAGCCATAATGCAGCTAGCGGCTGTTATACGAGCCGGCAAACTCATCCAAAAAAATGACCTGCAATTTAATGTGACCTTTCTTGCCGTATCTTGTGAAGAAACACAATGCGGAACCGGAGTGGCTTATGTGATTAAGAATTATCTCGAATTATTGAATCCTGCTACGGTTATTGGTGAAGGACCTTCAGAGCTCTCCAACCTGATCCCAGGAGAATTTAAAAATCACATTTTTGGTGTTTCACTTGCCCATAAACGATCGCTGTGGCTGAACCTTACCCTGGCTCTTGAAACCGCAGGGCACGGGAGCGTAACTCCTTTGAGCTATGCGAACAAGGATATGGTTAAAGCGCTGGAAAGGGTGGTAACTAAAAAGCAAAAACTGCATTTCAATGAAATCAATGCAGGGATCCTCAAAACTTTGGGTCTACACAGAAAGGGGCTGGAAAAAATGGTATTGAGCCATCCCAAATTCTTTAAACCGCTCCTGGTTGGCAAGCTGCGTTCGGAGCCGGAATTATTTTCTATTTTCAGCAATACCATTACATTGACGAATATAACTTCTTCCCACGGAGCACACAACCAGATCGCTCCTCAAATTGTGGCCAGTCTGGATTGCAGGCTCCTGCCGGATACAGATGAGCAGGTTTTTTTAGAAGACTTGAAGAAACTGTTGAAAAATGACAAAATAAGCATCAGTATTGAAAGCATGACACAGAAAACAGGCTTCTCAGAGAGAAATAATATTTACTACTACTATCTGGAAAAGGCAATCAGGTTAAATTATCCGGATGCACATGTGATGCCCATTATGTTGCCAAATTTAAATGATCTGGGCGCTTTTCGGGCAAAAGGAATTCCGTGCTATGCCTCCATCCCTGCTTACCTGACAAAAGAACAGGTACAAGCCATACACAATAAAAGCGAGAACATTTCAGTTGAATCGCTTTACGATGGGGCACAGGTGTATTACGACTATATCGAATTATTGCAAAAAATAAAATAATCTTTCTTGATTTTGAAATCAGAAGAAAGGGCTATTTGGCTATATTAACAACCCTTGTTTCGCGTATAACAGTAATTTTTACTTGTCCGGGGTAAGTCATCTCATTCTGAATCTTTTGTGATATATTATAGGACAATTCAGCTGCTTTGTTGTCGTCTACCTTTTCACTTTCAACAATTACCCTCAGTTCGCGTCCAGCCTGAATGGCATAGGCTTTCTGAACTCCTGGAAAACCAAAGGCGAGGTCCTCAAGTTCCTTTAACCGTTGTATATACGAATCGATCACCTGTCTTCTCGCACCGGGACGGGCACCTGAAATGGCATCACAAACCTGAACAATCGGAGCATACAGGGATTTCATTTCAATTTCGTCATGGTGTGCACCGATCGCATTGCAAACGTCCGGCTTTTCACCGTATTTTTCAGCCCATTCCATACCCAGAATAGCGTGTGGCAATTCGGTATCGGTATCAGGCACCTTGCCTATATCGTGAAGCAGACCGGCTCTTTTGGCTATTTTCGGGTTAAGGCCAAGTTCAACGGCCATCACGGAGCATAAATTTGCCACTTCCCTGGAGTGCTGAAGCAGATTTTGTCCGTAACTGGATCGGTATTTCATCCTGCCCACAGTCTTGATCAATTCCGGATGCAATCCGTTTATTCCCAGATCAATCACTGTTCTTTTGCCTATTTCGACAATTTCCTGCTCTATTTCTTTGGTTGTTTTTGCAACAACCTCTTCTATCCTTGCGGGGTGAATCCTGCCGTCGGTAACCAGTTTGTGGAGGGACAGTCTGGCGATCTCTCTCCTCACCGGATCAAAGCATGATAAAATAATGGCCTCCGGCGTATCATCCACGATAATCTCAACGCCTGTTGTAGATTCAAGGGTTCTGATGTTCCTTCCTTCTCTACCAATAATCCTTCCTTTTACATCATCGTTATCCAGGTTGAAAACAGACACACAATTGTCGATAGTCTGTTCTACACCGATTCTCTGTATCGTATTGAGTATGATCTTTTTCGAATCCTGCTGCACCGTAAGTTTGGCTTCTTCCATCGCGTTTTGTATGAAAGCCATGGCATCTGCCTTAGCTTCCTCCTTCAAGGTTTCCAGAAGTTCTTTTTTTGCTTCTTCGCCGGACAAACCAGAGATAGTTTCGAGATGCACCACCTGACTCTTGTGAAGTTTTTCTATTTCGGCCTTCTTTTTTTCGATAAATTCCATGCGCTGTTCGAGGCTGATTTCCTTATCTTCGAGCAATTTATTCAGGCGTTTGTTTTTGTCCAGTTCCTGAGAAACCAAGGATTCCTTATCACGAACCCGCTTATCGGCTTCACTTATTTTTTTTTCACGGGCCAGGATCACCTTTTCGTGTTCCGCTTTAAGCTCAATGAATTTTTCTTTGGCCTGAAGAATCTTGTCTTTCTTGATGCCTTCAGCTTCGATATTTGCCTCCTTTAGGATCGTACTGGCCTGCTTCTTGACATTTTTTAAAGTATTCGAAGCCTGATTCTTTTCCACTATTTTGGCAATTGCAAAACCTGCTACTACCGCTATTATTCCTACTATTATTGTCTCCATCTCTATATTTATCTAAAAAAAAAGCCTACATCAGTCTCGGGTTTATAAAACTCCTTATAAACAAGTTTAGGGTTCACTAAGCATTCAAGTATCCATGTAATGGCGCGCTTTAGCACTTAAGACTTACCCTTTTTAAATTGATCGTGTTGAGTTTAGCAAACAAATAACTAATGTAGGCAGTAATTGTTATATTTATAAGAACTTATACTAAATGGGTACTTAACATTTCATTAATTACCTTCAATCTTTCTTCAACTTCCTTTGTATCCTGGTCCTTGTGGATACTTTTAACCTCATTCTGAGCGGCAAATTGCAGGGCACACATGGCTAAAACATCCTGTTTATCCCTTATTTCATAATTTTGCTCAAAATTTTTAACCAGTTCATTGATTCTTTTAACAGCCTTTCTCACACCTTCTTCTTCACCTTCACTTTTGATGGTCAATGGATAAACTCTGTCTCCTATAGTAACTTTTATCTTCAGGCTATTATTCATATTCTTTTAATCGCTGAGCTGGGCTATGCACCAATCTATTTCCCGGACAAGGTTATTTATTTTAAGTTTTGTTATATGTTTATCCTCCTTGCTGCCTACAATTGCATTTGCAATTTTTGATGTGGCAATCTGATCTTCCAGGTCAGAAATCACCTTTTCCTGTATAGCGATCTTTTTAAGCAAATCGCTTTTTTCAATCAACAATTCCTGATTGTATTGTTTTAAAGATTTAAACCTGCCAAGCAACTTAGCGAGATTAGCCTCCAATAAATCAACCGAATGAGTCAAATTATTCATCAAACCAAAGAATCAAACATTTGCAACAAAGTTAATATTCCGGTAACAATAATGCAACATTTTTGATGAATTATAAATAAATAGTTGTCAATATGCTTAAAGACAAAGGTTTATATATTTATTTTTTCATTCAATACCTATTTCCTATTTTTGCCCCTGATATGTCTAAATTCCTGCCTTTTTTTATATGCCTGCTCCTTTTCGGGACCTCGGGTTTCGCTCAGCAGAGTTATCCCAAAGACTATTTTGCCAGCCCGATGGATATACCGCTGGTATTGTCAGGAAGCTTTGGTGAGCTGCGTTCGAACCACTTCCATGCAGGTATCGACATCAAAACCCAGCAGTTAGAAGGGTTGAATATCCTGGCTTCAGCTGATGGTTATATTTCGAAAATTAAAATTTCACACTGGGGATATGGAAAAGTGCTTTACATTACTCATCCGAACGGATATACTTCAGTTTACGGACATTTAAAGAAATTTACGCCTGCCATAGAAAATTATGTGCGCAAAAATCAATATGAAAAAGAAAGTTTTGAAATTGAATTACAACCCAAATCAAAAGAACTTCCGGTAAAAAAAGGTGAATTGATCGCTCTTAGCGGAAATACAGGCAGTTCAGGAGGGCCTCATTTACATTTTGAGATCAGGGATGCAAAAGGAAATGCATTAAATCCACTTTTGCTGGGTATGCCCGTTCCTGATCATAAACACCCTTTGTTCAACACAGTGGCTGTTTACGCTAAAAATGACAGCTCGCAAATTAACCAATCCAATGATTTTGTTGATTTAATTTTAAAAAAACAGAGCAACGGGGATGTACTGGCAAACCGCATATATGCTTTCGGACTGATAGGTTTTGCTGTTGATTCGGATGACAAAATGGATGGAGCAATCAATAACAATGGAATTTATGAGCTCGAGATGACTGTAAACGGAAAAAAGATTTTCGGGTACAATGTGCAGTCCATTTCATTCGATGAATCGAGGTATATCAATAATTTTATAGATTATGAGCGCTCGGTCAAAAAAAAGCAAAAACTCATCAAATGTTTTAAAGACCCGAATACCAACCTCAGTATTTACAGAGGATTGCAAAATGAAGGCTTGTTGTTTGTAAAAGACAGCACCGAATACCAGGTTGAAATTACGGCCAGTGATGTTGAAGGAAATAAAACGAAATTAGTGATTCCGGTAACAGGTAAAAAAGACAGCATCATCAAATTTAAACAGATCAAAAAAACACCCAGATATTTTAAAGCCAATCTCGTCAATGAGATAGCCGATGCAAAAGTGCTCGCAATCTTCCCGAAAAATGTTTTTTACCAGGATCTGTATTTCGATTATAAATATGAAAATGGTATCGCGAGCTTCCACAACAATTCTGTGGCCCTGCACGACAATTTCAACATGTCATTCGATGTTTCAGATTACAGCGAGGCTGAAATTGAAAAAATGTATATCTCACGTAAATCTTATAACCGGTATGATTATGTAAAAACATACCGAAAGGGAAATTACCTGATCGCAAAAACAAACATTCTGGGAGATTATACCCTGAGATCGGATAAGGTAGATCCAAGGATAACACCTGTTAACTTCAAGGAAAACCAGCCCCTTGCGAAGCAGACTGAGCTAATTGTTAAAGTATCTGACAGTGATTCGGGTATAAAATCATACCGCGGCGAGATCGACGGCAAGTTTATCCTGCTTGAATACGACCCTAAAAACAACAAGCTGAGCTATGACCTCAACGACAGGGACTGGGATCCCATTGAACATACAATGACAATAACCATTGTTGACAATGTGAATAATTCAACTACTTTTACAACAAAATTCTTTAAAAAAGATTAGTGTTGAAAACAAAAATTGCGCTATCCCTTTTCGTATTCTTTTTCTTTCAGGTTTCACAAAACCAGGCACAAACGGCAGAGATAAAAGGAAAAATTACAGATGAAAGTGAGGTGCCCATAGCAGGCGTATCTGTTTTTAGCAGGTCCAATGGAGTGTATACTGATGACAACGGCGAATTCAAAATATTAATACCTTCCAATATTTCCGTAAACCTGACTTTTAGTCATATTTCTTTCGAAACGCACAATGCTGCCTTCAAAGTTCCTTCCGGAGAAAGTGTAGTTTACAATACCCGTTTAAAAGTAAAAGAAGAAGAGATCGAGGAGATTATTGTGAAGGATGAAAAGAAAATATCCACAGGAAACGTGACTGTAAAAACAGAGACGATCAAAAATTTACCCGGTGCAAATTCCGGTGTGGAGAATGTCTTAAAAACCCTGCCTGGTGTTAATTTCAACAATGAACTGAGTACGCAGTACAATGTGCGGGGTGGCAGCTTTGAAGAAAATCTGGTCTATGTCAATGGTATTGAGGTGTACAGACCATTCCTTGTCAGGTCTGCAGAACAGGAAGGTCTGAGTTTTGTGAACTCTCAAATGACTGAAAACGTTGTGTTTTCTGCCGGTGGTTTTCAGGCCAGATACGGTGATAAGTTGTCTTCTGCCCTGGATATAAGCTACAGGAAACCGGAAGACTTTGGCCTTCGGCTTGAAGCCAGTCTCCTCGGGGCAAGTGCCATAATTGAAGGCCTGGCTTTGAAAGACAAGATGCAGGTGCTGGTAGGTATGCGGTACAGAAATAACAGCCTGTTTATTGAAAACAGTGAAACTGAATCCAATTTCTACCCAGTATTCACCGATGTCCAAAGCTATCTCAATTATCAGTTTACCGACAGGTTTCTTGTCGAATTTTTAGGAACATATAGTCAGAATACCTACGAGTTTACTCCCTACACAAGAAGAACGAATTTTGGAACCGTAACAAATCCCTTTGCTTTGGTCATCAATTATGAAGGCAAGGAGGAAGACAGTTATACCACACTTTTTGGTGCCTTAAAAGGGACTTACACGATCAATGACTCGTGGAATGTACAGCTGATCACTTCTGCCTATGATACCCAGGAAGAAGAATATTACGATATTATTGCAGCTTATGGCCTGGGCAATGCAAATACTGATTTTGGTTCAGATGATTTTGGTGATGTGGAGTTTTTGCAATCAGTAGGGCAGCAACACGACCATGCCAGGAATGATCTGAAGGCCAATATTTATAATGCTGAGTTGAGGACCAATTACAGGAAAAACCAAAAATTGCTTGAAGTGGGCGTCAAGTTCCAAAGAGAAGACATCACCGACCGCGTGATCGAATGGCAAATGGTGGACTCTGCAGGTTTTGCGGTAAGACCTCCGCATATGAATTCGGGAAACAATCAGCCCTATGAACCCTTTACAGACCCTATCGTACCCTATATCAGCGTTCGGGCTTACAATGAAGTCCAAACCGACCGCTATTCCGGATTTGCCCAGTTCAGTGACCGGATCTCCTCAGGCAAAAATATTTTCTGGTATAATCTGGGAGTTAGAGCACAGCACTGGAGTATTTCCGGCAAGGATATTCCTGTGGGTGACCACACCGTTTTCAGCCCAAGGGGACAGTTTGCCTGGAAACCAGCTTCGAAAAGGGATATGGTCTTCAGACTGGCCGGAGGCTGGTATCACCAGCCACCATTTTACCGGGAATTACGAGATTCGTTAGGTGTTGTTCATCCCGAAGTAAAGGCACAGGAGGCCATACATGTTGTTCTTGGCAATGACTACAGTTTTAAAATGTGGGACAGGCCGTTTAAACTTACAACAGAGGCGTATTACAAGCATTTAACTGACGTGAATCCCTTTACTATCGACAATGTACGCATACGTTACAGGGCCAAAAACAATGCGGTGGCCTATGCGACGGGATTCGACGTAAGGCTGAACGGCGAATTCGTGCCCGGAACCGAATCCTGGTTCAGTTTTGGCTATTTGCTGACAGAGGAAAATATTGATGACCGCGGCTATATTTCTCGTCCAACTGACCAGCGCTTAAAATTTGCCGTATTATTTCAGGATTATGTACCCAACCTGCCCGGTTTTAAAATGTACCTGAACATGGTTTACAATACAGGAGTTCCCGGAGGCTCCCCTTCCTATGCCGATCCTTATTTGTACCAAAACAGACTGGATGATTATTTCCGGGCCGATATCGGCCTTTCCTATGTTATTGTCGATTTAAACAACCGGCCCAAAAAAGGTTGGCTGAGCAATTTTAAAGAGCTGTCGGCAGGTATTGAGCTATTTAATATGTTCGATGTTCAAAACAGCATTACCAATACCTGGGTCACAGATATTTCAACCCAGCAATCAATTGCTGTACCTAATTATTTAAGTCCGAGAATTTTAAATGTAAAACTCGCCATGCGACTTTAATATCCCCTGACTGCACAATTCAATTTTTTTGTACCTTGGATTAAACCTTTTGGGTAATTTTTTGTCATAGTACTAAATCAGATTTTTATTTTGGAGGAAACCGTTTTAATAGAACGTCTTAAAAACGCAAAAACTCAGGAGCACGCCTTCAGGGATCTAGTTGATCTGTATAAGAAGAAGCTTTACTGGCATATCCGAAAGATCGTTATTGTGCACGATGATGCTGATGATGTACTTCAAAATACATTTTTAAAAGTTTTTAAAGGCATACAGCATTTTAACGGAGACAGCAAAATATATTCCTGGATGTACCGCATTGCGACCAATGAGGCTATTAATTTTCTGAACCAAAAAGCGCGCATGATGAGTACCTCACTGGAAGAAATACAGTACAAACTGGTTGAAAAGCTTCCGGAAGATCCCTATTTTGATGGTGATGCCATGCAGTTGAAACTGCAAAAAGCCATCATTTCCTTACCGCAGAAACAACAGCTTGTTTTTAATATGCGGTATTTTGACGAAGTAAAATACGAGGACATGAGCCAAATTCTTGAAACTTCGGAAGGAGCCCTGAAAGCATCCTACCATCTGGCTAGAAAAAAGATCGAGTCCTATTTAATCAATGAGAAATGAAAAAGCCGGCCGATAATATTTTGAAGCACCTAAAGGGTGATCAGGGTGGTTATAAGATCCCTGAAAACTATCTGGAAAATTTCAGTATGGGTCCTGATACCGTTTCTGGTCTGCCGCAAAAATCAGATACAGGCTTTGTCATTCCTGATGGTTATTTTGAGCATTTTGAATCAAAACTTCTGGAAACGAACAAAAAAAGTGAACCCAAAAGCGGTTTTATAACTCCTGAAAATTATTTTGAAAATTTCAGGGTAAAAACAGATCAGGAAAACAAAAAAACAAAGGTGCGTTCCCTGCCCGGCAAATTTATTTTCAAGATCGGTTACGCAGCTGTCGCAGCTTCCATCCTGCTCTTTTTTGTTCTCAACCTGCCCAAAGAAAGTAACAGCGAAAATCTGACTGAGTTAAATACCCTGGATATCGAATCCTGGGTTTATGAAAATGCTGCTCAGTTTAACACAGACGAGATCACAGAGGTTTTTCAGCAAAATGAACTGACCTTGAATTCTTTTGATTATGACTCAGAAGTGAACAGCTATTTAAGCGAAAAAGATATTGAATCCATGTTAATACAAGAAGAACCATGAAAAAAATTGTACTATTTGTTTTGTTTATGACTGCTGCTTTCAGCTCAGTTCATGCCCAGCAGGACAAGCATGAAAAAATTAGGACATTCAAAACAGCTTATTTAACCGAACAGCTGAGTTTAACTTCATCTGAAGCCGAAAAGTTTTGGCCTGTATACAATGAATATGAAAATAAAATGAAAACTCTGAAAGGGGACAGTTATAGGGTAACCAGGGGTAATATAGAGAAACAAGGCGGTATTGATGCTTTGGATGAAAAAGCGGCCAGGGAGTACATGAAAATGATCCTGGAAAATGAACAGCAGATGACCCTTATGAAAATTGAAATGTACAACCGAATGAAACCCATACTGAGTTCCAAAAAAATATTAAAGCTTTATCAGGCAGAACACGATTTCAACAGAAGACTTCTGGATGAGTACCGCGGTAAAAAGGGTAGTCATTAAAAATCAGTATTTTGGCAACCTGCATAATTCGCTTCGGACCGCTTCGTATTCAGCCAGGATATCTTGAACGATCGCACCGGCCGGTTTAATTTCATGTATCAGTCCGGCGACCTGTCCGATCTCTAATTCACCATCTTCAAGATCTCCTTCGAACATACCTTTTTTGGCTCTGGCCCTGCCAAGCAATATGCGGAGTTCTGCTTCCCCCGGATTGGTTTTGTAGAGCTCCTGCACCTCCTGATAAAATTTATTTTTAAGTAAGCGAACGGGAGTTAATTCCTTTAAAGTAAGCATCGTATCCCCATCCTGAGCCCGAACCACGGCCCTTTTAAAATTGTCATGTGCAGATGATTCTGTGCTGGCCACGAACCGGCTCCCTATCTGTACCCCATCTGCTCCCAGCGCCATAGCGGCAAGCATACCCCTGCCTGAAGCAATACCTCCTGCAGCGATCAGCGGAATCCCGATTTTTTCTTTAACCATGGGTAGCAGGGTAAAAGTAGTTGTTTCATCCCGGCCATTATGCCCTCCGGCTTCGAAACCTTCCGCCACGATGGCATCCACCCCTGCTTCTTCCGATTTTAAAGCAAATTTCACGCTGCTCACAACCTGAACAACGGTTATTCCTTCTTGCTGTAACCTGGAAGTATACAATTTTGGATTTCCTGCCGAGGTGAACACAATTTTAACTCCCGATCTGATAATGATCCCGATTATTTCTTCCAGGTCAGGATAGAACAAGGGCACATTCACACCAAAAGGTTCTTTTGTTGCCTGTTGGCATTTTTGTATATGCGCTTTTAAAACGTCAGGGTACATGGAACCTGCTCCAATAAGTCCGAGTCCACCAGCATTGCTCACGGCTGAAGCCAATTTATAACCGCTCACCCAAACCATACCGGCCTGGATAATGGGATACCTGATTTTAAATAGGGATGTTATCCTGTTTTGCATATATTTTATTTACGAGATCACCCCAGAGCCAAGTAATTCATCCTCTGTATACCAGGCCACGAACTGCCCTTCTGTTATCGCAGACTGCTCCTTTTCAAAGGAAACGAACAAGCCTTCAGCTGATCTGTACAAGGTTGCGTTTTCAAGTGCCTGCCTGTATCTGATCCTGGCTCTGACCTTCATTTCCTGATTGAGCTTTAATTCAAGATCTTCCCTTATCCAATGAATTTCCTCATTGCTAACAAAAAGAACCTTACCGTAAAGTCCGGGATGGCCTTTACCCTGACCGGTATAAATAATATTCGCGTTTACATCAGTATCAATAACAAAAAGTGGTTCTGCCTTGCCCCCTACACCAAGTCCTTTTCTCTGGCCTTTGGTAAAATAATGTGCTCCTTGGTGCTTCCCAACGACTTTTCCGTCGGAAATCTGATATTTCCTTTTTGTTGCCAAATACTTCAGAGCTGCTTCTTTATCTGAAAATTCAGGTGAGGGCTCATTATATACAGCAGCATCCTCCGGAATCTGAACGATCAACCCTTCTTTTGGCATTAATTTCTGCTGCAAAAACTCCGGCAACCTGACTTTCCCGATAAAACAAAGGCCCTGTGAATCTTTCTTTTCAGCGGTAACCAGGCCTTGGTTTGAGGCAATCTTTCTCACCTCTGTCTTAGTCAGTTCACCAATGGGAAACAGAGATCTGGACAATTGATGCTGTGAAAGCTGGCATAAAAAATACGATTGGTCCTTGTTGGCATCTTTACCTGCCAGGAGTCTGTAAATTTTTTTACCCTGGATTTCCAGAACATCGCTCCGGCAATAGTGTCCCGTTGCAACAAAGTCGGCACCCAGGCCAAGTGCGATCTCCATAAAAACATCAAACTTGATCTCCCTGTTACAGAGTATGTCCGGATTGGGTGTTCTGCCCATTTCATACTCGCGAAACATATAATCCACAATCCTTTCCTTGTATTGCTCACTCAGATCGACTACCTGAAACGGTATACCGAGTTTATCAGCCACCAGCATGGCATCATTGCTGTCTTCCAGCCAAGGGCATTCTTTGGAAATGGTAACGGAATCATCATGCCAGTTCTTCATGAACAAGCCGATCACCTCATAACCCTGTTCTTTCAGCAGATATGCAGCAACACTGGAATCAACACCTCCCGACAAGCCAATAATTACTCTTTTCATCAACCGGACTTTAGTAGTGCAAAGATAGAAATTGAGCCGGTAAGCCTGTGAGGATCGGGTCTATTTTTTTGTTTTTTCAGGTTTTATTGCTGGCTGCTCTGTACTTACCAGTTCTCCATCGACATAATTTTCCCAGGTACCCACCCGCTGGTCATCTTTGAATGGCCCTTTTTTAATGAGTTCACCGGACTTCAGAGAATAATAAGTTGCCATACCGTTTAGCTTTCCGCCGATATAATTAAAATCGTTGATCAGATGACCCCTGATGGCGTATTTCTTGTAATTCCCATCCAGGAGGCCGTTCTTATAATTCGCTATTTCGGTTGGTGTGCCATCATTATAGAAAGTTTTGTATGGACCGTGAAGTTTCCCGTCTACATAATTTTCCTCGCTCATCACTGTTTTGCCATCAGTATGATAAAAAATCCATTTGCCTACCCTGTCCTTTCCATCCATCTGTCCTTCACTTTCGAGTACCCCCTGGGTCGTGTAATACTTTACTTCTGCAATGTTGTTTTTATCGTTATATACCTTGACAATTACAGGGAAATCGGAGTTTTCCGCAGAAAAATATTTAAATGTCCCAACCTCTTTTCCATGCTTGAATGTGCCCCGGTACCTCACGCGGTTGTTATCGTAAAATTTTTCCCAGGGGCCGTCTCTTTTTCCATCCTTATCCAACTGATTTACTGTGGTTTGTGCCAGGACATCTTGTGAAAGGTAGAAGAGAATAAATAAAAACAGGAAATTCGAAATCCATTTTTTTTTCATAAACACAATTTTATCGTGATAGACCTTTTGTTTGGCGCTAATATCATCCTAATAAAGTTTTAAAAGTAACAATTTTTTATAATTTTGAATAACTATTTCTTTAGCAAATCAATTATGCGAAGTTCAAATTTTTGGTATTACACCATTATGGTCCTGGTCATTTTACATTTTGTGATCGGTTTTGCCTACCTCATATACAAGTTAAGTCCAAAAAAAAATGAACGAAAATCCGGAAAGAAGGAGAACTGAGTTACTGGAGGTCCTGAATTCAATAACCGTCGCAAAGCGGTTGTATCGCGACCGGGCTGCAGACTTTGTACTCAGCCATCCGGAAACTTTTCCTGATCTCATTTCAATTTTATTCGAAACGGAAGATCCCATACACATAAGGGCTGCCTGGACTGCCGAACTGGTGTTCCTCAGGAATCCCGCTCTTTTAATCCCCCAACTCGATATTTTTATAGCCCATATCCAAAATATAAAAAATGACAGTGCACTGCGTCCGGTCGCCAAAGTATGTCAGCGGATCACCCAAATGCATTACTCAAAAAGGGGAAATGCAGCAATCCTGACAGAGCCACAAAAAGACAGCCTGATTGAAGCCTGTTTTGACTGGCTCCTCCGTGATGAAAAAACGGCAACCCAGGTTTATGCCATGTCTGCTCTGGCCATGTTTTCAAATGAAAGAAACTGGATCAGGGAGGATCTGACCGAAATACTCAAAAAGGATTTTTTCAGTAAAAGCCCCGGATACCAAAGTCATGCCAGGATGTTGCTGAAGCAGCTGTCAAAAAAATAATTGCCTTTCCCTGCAATTTATAGTTTGCCCTTAAATGAATTAAATAAAAAACCTAATTTTGTATCTTTCATAAAACCGGAAACCCGATCATGAGTTTGACAAGCCTAAGTGCCATATCTCCGATAGATGGCCGTTACAGAGATAAAGTAGAAATTCTGGCACCTTATTTTTCAGAAGAAGCACTGATCCGGTACCGGGTAAAAGTAGAAATTGAATATTTTATCTCACTTTGTTCCATACCACTCCCCCAACTTTCCGGATTTGAGAAACAGAAGTTTGAAGACCTGAGAAAAGTGTATACGGAATTTGATTCCGGAGACGCTCAAAAAATTAAGGACATTGAGAAAATAACAAATCACGATGTTAAGGCAGTAGAATATTTTATTAAGGAAAAATTTGAAATACTGGGACTAAAAGCCTTTAAAGAGTTCATACATTTTGGATTGACTTCACAGGACATCAACAATACAGCCATACCCTTATCGCTTAAAGATGCCTTTTTTGCGGTTTATTTGCCTGAACTGGAATCCCTGGAACAAAAATTGGTTTTGTTGACAAAGGAATGGAATGATATACCCCTGCTTGCCCGCACGCATGGTCAGCCGGCATCTCCAACCTTATTAGGCAAAGAGATCTCGGTTTTTGCGGAACGAATATCACAGCAAAAAAAACTGCTGCTTCAGGTACCTTTCGCAGCAAAGTTCGGAGGGGCTACAGGTAATTTTAATGCCCATCATGTGGCTTATCCCCAGGTGGACTGGAAAAAGTTTGGCAAAGATTTTGTAGAAAACAAACTCCAGTTGCATTATTCATTTCCCACCACCCAGATTGAACATTACGATCATATGGCTGCTTTTTTTGATGCCCTCAAGCGCATCAATACGGTGCTTATCGATCTAAACAGGGATATATGGCAGTATATTTCAATGAACTACTTTAAGCAAAGGATCAAGAAGGGAGAGGTAGGATCCTCAGCCATGCCACATAAGGTAAATCCGATAGACTTTGAGAACAGCGAAGGCAATCTCGGCATAGCCAATGCACTTTTTGAGCATTTATCCGCCAAACTGCCTGTGTCCAGATTGCAGCGCGACCTGACAGATTCAACTGTTCTGCGCAATATTGGCGTTCCCCTGGCCCATACCCTGATCAGTTTCCTTTCTACTCAAAAAGGCCTTGGCAAACTGCTCCTGAACAGGGAGGCCATAGAAAAGGATCTCGAAGACAACTGGGCCGTTGTGGCTGAAGCAATTCAGACCATCCTGCGCAGGGAAGCTTATCCCGATCCTTATGAAGCACTGAAAGGACTTACACGTACTAATGAAAAGATCACCGAAAAGTCCCTTGCTGATTTTATCGATTCTCTGGACGTAAGCGAGCAGATAAAAACAGAACTTAAATCCATAAAACCGGGTAATTACACCGGCATAATCCGCTAATCGATGCGCACTGTTTTTGCATTTATCTGTTTATGTTTTTTACTGTCCTGGTCCTGTGGGCAGGAAAGAATGAATATCAATTCCTTAAAGCAGGGAACTTTTAAAACAGTACTCGACGACAGCGAGCTCTCTTCAACCGCGGTTAGAAAAGACTCCATACAAATTGAATCTTTTAACAATAAACTGGATACCTTTAAGATCTTCTGGAAAAATGATTTCGAATATGTGCTCACCAAAACGCACCCGAAGACCTTGCTGGACAGTACCCCATTTCATGTAAAAATTATTGAAGTAAAACAAAACAGTTATAGTTTTGTGGCCAGTTACAAAGGTTCTAATTTCAAACAAAAGGGAACAGCTGTTAAATTAGAAGACTAAATATTTTAAAGAACGCAATCAAATACATCTTATGGAAATCTTTACCCATCCCGATACCTGGGCAGCCTTATTGACCCTGACTTTTCTGGAAGTTGTTCTGGGAATTGACAATATTATTTTCATTTCCATCACTGCCGGAAAACTGCCGGCGGATAAAATCAAAAAAGCTACCCGGATCGGTTTGCTTCTGGCCATGTTTTTTAGAATAGCCCTGCTCCTGGGTATCTCGTATATCATTTCAATGAAAGATATTTTATATACGGTTGACTTGGGCTGGTTGCATACGAATATAACCGGACAAAGCCTGATCCTGTTTGCAGGAGGTATTTTTTTACTTTATAAAAGTACCCATGAAATACACCAGAAGGTAGAAGGGAAAGAACTCGACCCAAAGGAACAATCAAAAAAAACGGCCATCTCTTTGGCTTATGTACTGGTTCAGATCGTATTGATCGACCTTGTCTTTTCCTTTGATTCGGTCCTGACCGCCGTGGGCATGACCAATGGTATCGAAGGCGCTCTCATCATCATGATCATCGCAGTGGTTATCTCCATATTGATTATGATGATCTTTGCAGTACCTGTTGGTAATTTTGTAAACAGGCATCCAACCATACAAATGCTCGCTTTGTCATTTCTAATCCTGATCGGTTTCATGCTGATTACTGAAAGTGCGCATTTATCTGATACTTCTGTAATAGGCCAGCATGTGGGTGCGATCCCCAAGGGTTACCTGTATTTTGCAATAGCCTTTTCTATCGGGGTGGAGGCTTTGAATATGAGAGTGCGAAAAAAATTTAAATAAAACACCGGTATTTTTTCATTACAGTTTTATAATTAAACCATTGTAATATAAGTTGCTTTAGCTACTAGTCTGCCGAAGTACTTTTGTTCAGAATTTAATTATAACATACAATGAAGAAAACAAGATTTAAATTTTATTCTTATGTATCTCTGTTATTCCTGTTTTTATTCAGTGGAATAATCTATTCACAATCCGTTCAACCGATTAGTCTGGAAGAAGCAAGAACCAGGGCAGTTCAAAACAACTTGAATATAAAAATTGCAGAGCAGGACTACCAGCTGGCCAAATCCCGGTTAAAGCAGTCCAATGCGGTTTTTCTTCCGTCCCTGCAGTTAAAAAATACCAGTACATCTACAAACAATCCTTTGTATGCCTTTGGTTATAAGCTCTTACAAGAATCCGTTAGCAGTGCTGATTTTGATCCGAACCGCCTGAACGACCCGGGGCAACAGCAAAATTTCAATACCCGGGTTGAATTATTTCAGCCTATTTTTCAACTGGATGGTTGGAAAGGCAGGAAAGCAGCTGAACTGAATACCAGAGCCGCCGATCTGCAAAAAGAAAGATCCAAAGAATATTTAGAGCTTGAGATTGAGAAGACATATATGGAGCTTCAACTGGTGTACAAACAGGTTGAAGTAGTTGAGAAAGCACTTCAGACTGCGGCTGAAAATAAAAAGATAGCCGGAAACAATTTTGAACTGGGTTTAATTCAGAATGCTGATCTGATCAATGTTGATGTGAGATATAATGAGGTAAAGAACGATCTGCAATACACAAAAAGTAATTTGAGTAATGTGTCGGAATACCTTTCATTTCTTATCGGGGATAAAAACAATGTATTGTATGTTCCTGCAGAAAAATTGAGCATGTCAGAAATTCATGCTTATGAGGAAACTGAATTAAATCTTGAAAGAAAAGATATAAAAGCAGTGAGCTATGGGTCAGAAGCACAGACCGAACTGCTGAAATCTTCCAAATACCAGTTCATCCCAAGGGCAGGAGCCTTTGCCAACTATGAATGGAACGACGATGATTTTATGGGTTTTGAAGCGAGCAATTACCTTGTTGGCCTGGAATTATCATGGAACCTGTTCGATGGCGGAAGAACCCTGGGAAAGATCCACCAGGAAAAAGCCCAGCTGGAAAAAGCAAACTTGTACCAGGAACAATACCTGGCACAGAGCAAAATTGAACTTAACAAAGCAAAAAGACAATTGGCCGATGCACATGAAAGTGTAAAAATTTCAAAACTGGCAACAGAACAATCTGAAGAATCGCTCAGGATCACGAGAAACCGCTATGAACAGGGTCTTGAAAGAACGAGTGATCTGCTCTATGCGGAAACGCAATTGCAACAAAATGAGCTCGCCTATGCACAGTCATTATTCAACTACAATTATGCCACAGCTTATCTAAAATTTTTAACGAAATAATCTAACCGTCATGAAAAAACACATCATTCTACTAACACTTCTGGCCATTCTTTACAGTTGTTCAGATGATAAAAACAAAACTGAAACAAATACTGCAACCATCAGTGTAAAAGTCGAACAGCCAAAAGGCGCTCAGGGTAATCAGTATTTTACCGCCAGCGGGAAGATTGAGGCTGATCAGTTCAGCAATTTAAGTACCAAGGTAACGGGTTATGTTGAGAAAGTCTATGTTAAACTGGGCGACCAGGTCAAACAAGGACAGCAATTGCTCCATATCAACAATACAGATATAGAGGCGCAGAAATCGCAGGCCAAAGCGAAACTGATTCAGGCGCAGGCCGGTTTCAAGCTTGCAGAAAACAACCTGAACAGATACAAGAAACTGTACGAACAAAAAAGTGCCTCTGAAAAGGAATTTGAGGATGTACAGGCAGCCTACAATATCGCAAAGGCCCAGGTTGATGCAACGGCAGAACTGGGTAATGAAATCAATGCACTGCTGGGTTACAGCAATGTTAGAGCCCCTTTTTCTGGCGTGATCACCTCTGTATTTGTAAAGGAAGGTGATATGGCCATGCCGGGAACACCGCTTATCGGCATAGAAAATCCGGGTAAATTCATCGCAACGGCAATTATTCCCGAAACCTATGTGTCGCAGTTAAAAAAAGGACAGGTAGTCAGGGTACGCATAAAAAGCAATGATGCAACCATCGATGGAAAAATAAGTGAAATCAGTACATCTTCACAAAATACCGGGGGACAATTTTTAGCAAAAATAGAGCTCTCCAAAATGGCAGACACAAAAATATACTCGGGTATGGATGTAATTACCGAGTTTCCCTTTGAAGGTAAAAAACAGGATGTGGTTCTCGTACCGAGGAATATTATTGTGGAGAGAGGCCAATTGACGGGAATATATACGGTGAGCCAGTCAAATACAGCCATTTTAAGGTGGGTAAGGCTTGGCAGAACTGTGGGTGATCAGGTTGAGGTACTGTCAGGGCTTTCAGGAAGTGAGTCTTATATAATCCATTCTGAGGGGAAATTGTACAACGGAGCAAAAATTCAAATAAACAAATAAAATGGAAAAAGGATTTGCCGGAAAAATTGCTGCTTTTTTTCTTGAATCAAAGCTGACTGTCTTATTGATGATCCTGTTCATGCTTATTGGCATCTACAGCTCTTTTCTCATTCCAAGAGAAGAGGAACCACAGATCGAAGTGCCTATTGCAGATATTTTTATTCAATACCCGGGTGCCAGCCCGGCTGAAGTCGAAACAAAGGTCATCAAACCGCTGGAAAAGATAATAGCCAACCTGCCGGGCGTGGAATACGTCTATTCCACATCTATGAAAGAGCAGGCCATGGTCATAGTACAGTTCTACGTAGGTTCAGACACCGAACGCTCTTTCGTACAATTGTACAATGAGATCATCAAACACATGGACCAAATACCCCAGGGGGTTTCCATGCCATTGGTAAAGACCAGAGCCATTGATGATGTTCCTGTTCTTGGCCTTACTTTCTGGAGTGAAAATTATGATGATTACCAGCTTAAACAAATCGCCGAGGAAGTTAATAATGAGATTAAAAAAGTGAACGGAGTTGCCATTACTGAAGTGATTGGCGGCCGAAGCCGTGAGGTTAGCATTGTTCTTGACAAAGACAAAATGGCAGAAAATAAAATTGATTTTCTGGCTGTAGTTCAGAAAATTCAATTGAACAATGCGCAGTCGAACTCGGGAAGATTCTCAAAGAACGACACGGAATATTTGGTTCATACCGGTGACTTTTTTCAAACTGTTGAAGATATAAAAAATCTGATTGTCGGTATAAACCAGAACAAACCGGTTTATTTGAACCAGGTTGCGGAAGTGAAAGAAGGTCCCGAATTAGCAAAAGAATATGTTTCCTTTGGCTACGGCAGCGCCCGTACAGAAAATAAAACAAGGTACCCGGAAGCATATACGGCCGTTACCCTGTCCATCGGAAAACAAAAAGGGGGTGATGCAATGAAGATCTCCAAAGTGATCCTCGACAGAATTGACGAGCTCAAAAAAGATCTGATTCCAGACGATGTACATGTCTCAATAAGCCGAAACTATGGGGAAACAGCATCACATAAAGTTTCAGAATTATTGCTTCATTTGATCATAGCCATTATATCTGTCTCTCTGGTAGTTATGCTGGCAATGGGATGGAGAGGTGGTTTGGTCGTATTTCTTTCAGTTCCCGTGACCTTTGCCCTGACCTTGTTCAGTTATTATTTTATGGATTATACGCTGAACAGGATCACGCTTTTCGCCCTGGTCTTTGTCACCGGAATTGTGGTTGACGACTCCATCATAATCGCTGAAAATATGCACAGGCATTTTAAGATGAAAAGGCTTCCCTTTAAACAAGCTGCTATTTACGCGATCAATGAAGTGGGTAACCCGACAATTCTTGCCACCCTAACTGTGATCGCAGCTGTGCTTCCTATGGCCTTCGTGTCCGGACTTATGGGACCCTATATGAGTCCGATGCCGATCGGAGCCTCCATTGCAATGATCGTATCCCTGCTGGTTGCCCTGACCATTACTCCCTATCTGGGCTATATCTTTTTACGGGAAAAAGAAAAGAAAAACCACAATGAAGCCGAAGAATCACATGACTTGAGTACTTCCAGGATCTATTTGTCGTATAAAAAGATTATGGATCTGCTTCTTGATAACAAACTGTACCGCTATTTGTTTTTTGGAATAAATATCATCCTTCTGCTGGGAACCATGGGCATGTTTCTCACGAAAACAGTGGCTGTTAAAATGCTGCCTTTCGATAACAAAAATGAATTTCAGGTTATTCTCGACATGCCGGAAGGGACTACTCTGGAAAGAACGCAGATGGTAACTCAGGAAATCGCCCAATACATCAAAGAAAGTGAGTTTGTATCTGATTACCAGAGTTACGTAGGTACTGCGTCGCCAATAACATTTAATGGCCTGGTTAGACATTACGATCTGAGAAGAGGCTCAAATGTTGCCGATATCCAGGTCAATCTGATCGGTAAAGGTGACCGCAAAGAACAAAGCCACCAGATAACAAAAGAGCTTAGACCTAAAATCCAGGAGATCGCTCAGAAATTCGGAGGTAATGCAAAAGTGGTTGAAGTACCCCCCGGCCCTCCTGTTTTATCAACTTTAGTCGCCGAAGTGTACGGACCTGATTATGAGGAACAGATCAAAATTGGGGATCAGTTAAAAACACTTTTTTCTTCCAATAAGGAGGTAGTAGATGTGGACTGGATGATCGAAAACGATCAGACAGAATACCGTTTTGTCATCGATAAGGAAAAGGCGGCCCTCAATGGAATCGCTCCTCAACAGATCGTTTCGACGATGCAGATGGCTATGGCGAACCATCCCATCAGCAAGATGTATGACGAGAAGGCCAGCAAGGATGTAGGAATCGTTTTGCAGCTGGATGAAAAGGAAAAATCGAGTTTAACGGACCTCCTCGCTTTAAAACTGATCTCTCAGAACGGTAATGCCGTGCCGGTTGGTGATCTGATTAAAATTAAAAATGATACCATTGAAAAAAGTATCATGAGAAAAAATCAGCGAAGGGTGGTTTACGTCACCGCTGAAATGGCTGGTAAACTCGAAAGCCCCGTTTATGCCTTACTCGATTTCTCGGACAGGTTGAACGAAATAAAAATGCCGGAAGGATACACTTTAAATGAGAAATGGAATGATCAGCCCGACAATGAAAGTGAATATACCGTAAAATGGGACGGTGAATGGCAGATTACCTATGAGGTATTCAGAGATCTCGGCGCTGCTTTTGCTGTAGTGATTATTATCATTTACCTCTTGCTGGTGGGTTGGTTCCAGGATTTTAAATCACCACTGGTTATGCTGATCTCGCTGCCTTTATCGCTGTCGGGAATCATATTAGGTCACTGGATCTTTGGAGCCTATTTCACTGCAACTTCAATGATCGGTTTGATCGCCCTGGCCGGAATTATGGTAAGAAATGGCGTTCTACTGGTCGATTTTATCAACTTGAGACTGGAAGAAGGCATTCCTTTGCGCCAAGCAGTCATGGAGGCAGGTGCGGTAAGAACAACTCCCATATTGCTCACTGCAGGAACCGTAGTAATTGGTGCATTCGTGATGCTTTTTGACCCAATTTTTCAGGGTTTAGCCATCTCCATGCTTGGAGGTACGATCTTCGCCACCATACTAACCCTGATTATGGCTCCTTTGATCTACTATTTTATGGAAAGAAAAAAACATAAATCCGATGAATTATGATAAAACTAATCGCAATAACTGTAGTAAAAGAATTGGAAAAAGATGTAGTTTCAATACTTAAGAAAGCTGGGATACTCACCTGGAGTACAATCCATATGGAAGGCCATAAGGAATACAGCGAGACTCTGATCGAAACAAACTGGTTTTCTTCCACACACAACAACGTGGATTCCATGTTACTTTTCTCTTTTACAGAAAATGAAAAAATTGAAGGTTTAATCCGACTGTTGAATGAATTTAATCAAAAAGCAGATTGCAGCAGCCCAGTAAAACTGGCTGTGCTAGATGTTGAACAATTTATATAAATATTAAAAATATGGAAAAATATATCAGAGCTACCGCCGGTTCATTTATCATTATAAGTGTATTACTGGCTTATTTTGTGAACATCAACTGGATCTGGTTTACCCTTTTTGTGGGCGTAAATCTGTTTCAATACGCATTTACAGACTGGTGCCTCATGGAGAAAATCCTGAAGAAAATGGGCCTTTAGCAGCTGCAGTTCTTATCAGACAGACTAAGGAGGGTAATCCTCCTTTTTTTGTTCTGAATAAATTCGTACTATTGCAGTGCGATTATGAAAAGCACTGAATCAAAATATATTAAGGCGGGCCTCCTGGCCTTCATCTTTATATTGCCTGCAATATTCGGGCTTTTTCATGCTGTTCACGAGCACCAGAACCAACATTGTTTTGCCAAAAACGAACAGCATATTCATGCGCAGAAAGAATCCTGCGCTGCATTTCATTTGCTTCAAAACATTTCTTTTGAGAAAGCTCAAAATGATTTTGAGCTGATCTGTTTTGAGCCATTTAAACAACTTATTCTATTTAGCTGCAGCTTTTCTGAGCAGCTCAGGGCTTATCATTACCCCTTGCGGGGCCCTCCGGTGATTAATGCTTTATTCTAAATTTTTACGATTTATTTTAAACCATTAATTTACATTCATTTATGAAATATGTACACTTAATTCTGTTGCTGGGATTCAGTTCCCTTTTATATGCACAAACCACCGTTTCCGGAATTATAACGAACGAGAATAATATGCCTGTTTTTGGAGCGGAAATCTATATTGAACAATTACACATTGGCACTACTTCCAATGCTGACGGTAGCTATACCTTAAAAAACATCCCAAAAGGAAATCAGACACTCACCATCAGTTTTATAGGTTACGACACGGAGAACCGAAGTTTTCTTAGCGGAGGCGAAAACACAGAGATCAACATCGTATTAAGCCCTTCCATTTTTCATATGGATGAGGTGATTTTATCAGCTCCCTTTGGGAAACTGCAAAGCGAAAATGTGATGAAGATCGAATCAAATTCGATCGAAACTTTACAGAAAACTGGAGCGCCCACACTGGCAGAAAGCCTTACATCCATACCCGGGGTGGAGCAATTATCTACCGGTACAGGCATTGGGAAGCCCGTTATACGCGGGTTGTCTGGCAACCGGGTTCTGATCTATACCCAGGGAGTGCGGCTTGAAAACCAGCAATGGGGCGACGAACACGGTTTGGGGCTCAATGGCGCCGGATTCGAAAGTGTAGAGGTGATCAAAGGACCGGCTTCCCTGCTCTACGGTTCTGATGCGCTTGGAGGTGTGCTATACATAAATCCTGAAAAATTCGCTTACCAGAATGAAACCGATGTCAGTATTAATCAGGATTTTTATTCAAATACGCTGGGGAGTAATACGTCCGCAGGCGTAAAAACTTCTTCAGACGTTTTTAAAGTACTGCTCAGAGGAACTTACACCACACACTCTGATTACGAAACCGGTGAAGGAGAACGGGTCACCAATACGCGTTTTAATGAAAAAGATTTCAAGGCCGGATTCGGAGTAAACATTAAAAATGTAGTATCAGAACTGAGGTACAATTATGTCGATTCCAAGATTGGTATCCCGGAAGGCATTGAAGAACAAACCGAGAGCAAAACACCTGAACTGCCTTATCAGAAACTTCAAAGTCATATCCTGGGCCTGCACAACCACTTTTTTCTGAATGAAGCAAAAATTGATGTCAACCTGGGTTATGTATTTAATAATCGCCGGGAATTTGAAGATGAACACGGACATGAGGGTGAGGATCATGATGCGGAGGAGGAAGAAGGTGAGCATGGATCTGATGCCGCACTGGATATGGATCTCAGCACCTTTACCTATGAAGGCAAATACTACTTTCCTAAGAAAAACAAATTGGAAGTGATTGCAGGGTTACAGGGATTGATCCAAAGCAACAAGAACTCAGGGGAAGAGATTTTAATTCCCGATGCAAACACAAAGGACATCGGTTTTTTCACCTCAGGTATTTACGAACTTAATAAAAACAATATTTTTCAGGTTGGCGCCAGATTTGACCATAGAAGCCTGGAGACAGAAGCATACACAATAGAACACCATGAGGATGAAGATCATAATGAAGAAGTTGAAATTGTGGAAGCCATCGACAGAGATTATGAAAATTTTACTTTTTCATTGGGTTATAAGACGCTGCTCTTCAAGACAGTTACCACACGTATCAATTTGGCGAGCGGTTTCAGAGCCCCGAATTTAGCTGAACTGACCTCCTACGGTGTGCACCATGGCACCAACCGTTTTGAGATCGGTGACCCGGATCTGGAAAGTGAACAAAACTTCCAGACAGATCTGTCGCTGGAATATGGCAATGAACACTTTGAAATTTTTGCCAACGGTTTTTACAACAAAATAAATGACTATATCTTCCTGTCACCAACCGGCGAAATTGAAGATGATGCAAGTGTATTTATCTATGAACAAAGCGACGCCGATCTTTTTGGTGCTGAATTCGGCATTCACCTGCATCCGCACCCCCTCGACTGGCTGCATCTGGAAAGCACCTTCTCAACAGTAACCGGTAAGCAGGCGGATGACAAATACCTGCCGCTGATCCCGGCCAATAAATGGGCCAACGTGGTGAGAGCAGAATTCAATGGCATTAACTTCTTAGAAGATTATTACTTTTCATTTGAAGTCGATTCATTTTTTGCTCAAAACAAGGTGAGTGACTTTGAAACACCTACTGATGCCTATAATTTGTTGGGTTTGAGCTTAGGCGGCAATATGAAATTTAAAAAAGTTGGAATGAGGGCAAATTTAAATATCAATAACCTGCTGGATGAGTCTTATATTTCACATTTATCGGCTCTGAAAGTGGACCAGATTCAAAATCCGGGCAGAAATATCGTACTGGGACTGGGTTTTGTTTTTTAATAAGCCCATCCCGGCACAGCTAATTTATAAACTGCAAATTTTGCCAAGGTTTGCAGTTTTTTATTTTTATCCCTTTGCTTCAGGTTCATGGCCATTTGCTAAATTTGTTCCATAAACCCATATCCATGAATAACAGAATTATTGAATGTGTTCCGAACATCAGTGAAGGAAGGGATCTTGAAAAAATAAATGCCATTGCCCGGGTTGTAGAATCCGTTGAGGGTATCAAACTGCTTGATATCGATCCCGGGAAAGCTACAAACCGCACAGTGATCACCTTTGTCGGAGAACCTGAAAAAGTGATCGAAGCAGCCTTTCTGCTCATAAAAAAAGCAGCTGAATTGATCGATATGTCAAAACACCAGGGAGAGCATCCGCGGTTTGGAGCAACTGATGTCTGCCCTTTGATCCCGATTTCCGGTATCAGTATGAAAGAAACTGCTGCCTTTGCACATGCTTTGGGTAAAAGAGTGGGTAAAGAACTGGGTATCCCCGGCTATTATTACGAAGCCGCTGCCTCAGAAGAAAAAAGAAAGAACCTGGCCAATTGCCGAGCCGGAGAATATGAAGGTTTAAAGGAAAAATTGACCAATCCGGATTGGAAACCCGATTTCGGTCCGGCCGAATTCAATACCTCTGTCGAAAAAACAGGAGCTATTGCCATTTCTGCCCGGGAATTTTTGATAGCCTATAATGTGAATTTAAATTCCACATCAACCCGAAGGGCCAACGCTGTTGCCTTTGATATTCGCGAAGCAGGCAGAATTGCCGGAAACGACCCGAAAACAGGAAAGCCCGTATTGGATGATGAAGGCAATCCGCTGAGAATACCCGGAAAACTGAAAGCCGTAAAAGGTATAGGCTGGTATATTGAAGAATACGGTATAGCACAGATCTCTTATAATTTAACGAATATAAGCGTAAGTCCGCTGCATGTGGTTTTTGATGAAACATGCAAGGCAGCAGAACGCAGGGGTTTGCGTGTAACAGGTTCTGAGCTCGTCGGACTTCTGCCCCTGAAGTCTATGCTCGATGCAGCGGATTATTTTCTGAGAAAACAGGAAAGGTCGCTGGGTATTTCCGTGGATGAAAAACTAAAAATTGCGGTCAAATCGCTCGGGCTCGACGACCTGAAACCCTTTAATCCAAAAGAAAAGATCATTGAATATTTGCTGGAAGAGAAAAATACAAAAAAGCTGATCGACCTGAGTGTGAGAGCCTTTGCCGACGAAACAGCCAGCGAGTCCATGGCACCCGGAGGAGGATCGATTTCTGCCTATGTGGGTGCCCTTGGTGTCTCATTGGGAACCATGGTCGCCAATCTGTCGGCACATAAAAGCGGTTGGGATGAGAAGTGGGAGATGTTTTCCGAATGGGCCGAAAAAGGCCAGAAATTGAAAGATACCCTGCTTTTTCTTGTTGATGAAGATACCCGGGCCTTTAATAAGATCATAGAAGGTTTCCGGCTGCCCAAAGGAAATTCCGAAGAAATTGAGCTCAGAAAAAAGGCGATCGAGGAGGCCACCAAATACGCCAGTGAAATTCCCTTAGCCGTTATGGAAAATGCCTGCGCTTCCATGGAGATCATGAAAAAAATGGTTGAGACCGGCCTGCAAAGTTCACTCTCTGACGCCGCAGTTGGCGCACTTTGCGCAAAAACTGCTGTGACCGGTGCTTATCTCAATGTAAGAATCAATGTAAAAGATATTAAGGATCAGGACTTTGTAGTGAAGATCCTGGAGAAGGCAAAAGGAATTGCCAGGGCGAGTGCAAAAATGGAACAGGAGATCATGAGCCTGGTCGATACCAGGATCTGAGTTATCTCAGATCGTAAAAAAAAATCCCCTTCATACAGTCGGGGATTTTTTAATTGATGTGGTGTTTCTGTTATTTGTACATGGAATTTCTCAGCGTTTTTATGCTCTCATCTTCCAGGTATTCATCAAAGGTCATGTACCTGTCGATGACACCGGCCGGAGTGATCTCAATGATCCGGTTTGCCACTGTTTCTGCAAATTCATGGTCATGGGTAGAAAAAATCACAGTTCCTTTATATTTTACCAGCGCATTGTTAAAAGCCTGAATGGACTCCAGGTCGAGGTGGTTTGTCGGTTCGTCGATGAGCAGCACATTGGCCCTGTTCATCATCATTCTAGAAAGCATACAGCGCACCTTTTCACCACCTGATAAGACAGTGCATTTTTTCAGGGCTTCATCGCCGCTGAACAACATTTTTCCCAGAAATCCCCGCAAAAAAACTTCTTCTCTTTCTTCGTCAGTTTTCGCGTATTGCCTCAGCCAGTCAACAAGGTTGTTCTCGGATTCAAAAAATGCCGCGTTATCGACAGGCAGGTAAGCCTGATTGGTGGTCACCCCCCAGACAAAAGTTCCTGAATCCGCCTTGTCGTTACCTGTAATTATCTGATAAAAAGCAGTTACCGCCCTTGAATCCCGCGATAACAATACTACTTTATCTCCTTTTGCCAGGTTGATATTCACATTCTTGAACAGTACGGTACCATCAATGGCTTTACTCAGATTTTCAATATGCAGTATCTGATCACCGGCTTCTCTTTCCTGGTCGTATATAATGGCCGGATACCTCCTGCTCGATGGTTTTATATCGGATACATTTAATTTCTCGATCATTTTTTTTCTGGAAGTAGCTTGTTTTGATTTGGCTACATTGGCAGAAAATCTCCGTATAAACTCTTCCAGCTCTTTCTTCTTTTCTTCGGCCTTCTTGTTCTGCTGTGCCTTTTGTCTTGCAGCCAGCTGACTTGACTCATACCAAAAAGAATAGTTTCCTGAATACTGGTTTATCTTTCCAAAATCTATATCCGAAATATGCGTGCAAACGGCATCCAGAAAGTGCCTGTCGTGCGACACGATAATGACCGTATTGTCGTAGTTTGCAAGAAAATTCTCCAGCCAGCCTATGGTCTCAAAATCCAGGTCATTGGTAGGCTCATCCATGATCAGCACATCGGGATTACCAAAAAGCGCCTGGGCAAGAAGCACGCGTACCTTCGCTTTGCTGTCGACATCCTTCATTAAAGTATAGTGCAATTCTTCTCCTATTCCCAAAGAAGACAATAAACTGGCGGCACTGCTTTCCGCAGACCAGCCACCCATTTCTTCAAAATGCCCTCCCAGTTCTCCGGCCTTTACACCGTCTTCTTCACTAAAATCAGGTTTGGCATAGATCAGGTCCAGTTCCTGTTTCAGATCGAACAAAGGTTTGTTCCCCATCAACACAGTTTCCAAAACAGGGTGTTCGTCAAAAGCGTAGTGATCCTGTGACAAAACAGACATCCTTTTTCCTTTTTCAAGGGAAACATTCCCTGCTGTTGGATCCATTTTACCTGATAATATTTTGAGAAATGTAGATTTTCCGGCACCGTTCGCTCCGATGATCCCATAACAATTTCCTTTGGTAAACTTTGTATTTACCTCATCAAATAAGATTCTTTTCCCAAATTGTAAGGATAAGTTCGATACTGATAACATCTTTTAAATTTTTTGCAAAAATAGTCATTTAAGTCACAATTCATTCGATTTTACCTAATAATAATGTTACCGGTAAACTTCAGTATATTTCCCTGCACATTTGTCCTTCCCTGTCATTTGAGCTACAGTATTATCAAATATTTAACAACCAATTAACATGACGCAAACTATGATATCTTTAATTTTGCCCATTATGTCAATGCCGGAATATTTGAGAAAGAACTACCTTTTTATTTTCCAATTTTTTATTTTGACTGCTTTTCTGCCAACTGTGATCAGTTGTAAAAAAGCGGAAGAAAATCCAAGAACCTATTTTGGCGGGAAGATCACAAATCCCAAAGGAAACTATGTTTATTTATTGAAGAATGAACAGGTCCTGGACTCGGCAAAAATTAATCCGACGAATAAATTTTTATTCCAGCTGGATTCTTTAATCACCGGATTGTATACTTTTAAACACGGTCCGGAATTTCAATATATCTTTTTAGAACCAAAGGACAGCCTGATGCTCTATCTGAATGCCTGGAACTTTGATGAGTCGATTATTTTCAGCGGGAAAGGAGCCGGAAAAAATAATTTTTTGATCGGTGCCTTTCTGGAGAATGAAGAAATTGAAAAAAATTTCAAGCCCAATTACACGTTAAATGAACAGGACTTTAGCCAAAGAATAGAAGAAACTACTTTGCACTTGTCTGAGGTCTATGAAAAATTTTTGGACATTGAAAGTGAGGACCCTTCAGATGACTTTAAGAAACTGGCGGAAATTGCGATCCATTACCCGGCTTATACCAAAAAGGAACTTTTTGTCCTTAAACACAGAGACGGGCAAAACAACTATGACCATCCAGAAGTAAGTACAGGTTTTTACGATTTCAGGAACGAAGTCGATTTGAATGATGAATCCTTATTCAGTTATCGCGCATATTCCTACTATCTCGAGGCCTTTTTATACAACCAGGCCTATCAAAAAGAAAAGAATGACCCGTCCAAAAAGAATTTTACATTGAATTTTATGGAGGCTGTCAGCGAAAATATCACCAATGTGGAAATGAAAAATAAATTCCTCGCCTCCGGATTCTGGGCTTCTGTTTCCAGAAATCATCTGACTGAGGAACAGAAAGCAGCAATTGAAAATTATTTTATGGCCCATTGTACCGACAATAAATATGTTTCCGAGGCCAAACAAGTGATGGAACAGCGCAACTTTTTAAAGACCGGAGATGCATTTCCTGCACTCAAGGCATACAACATGGATAATCAGAAAGTTGAGGTAAACAAGTTGGTAAAAAACAAAAATACCGTTATTTATTTCTGGCCCAAGGAAGTTGAAAATCAGGAGTTGCTGCTGGAATCTTTGTCAACCTATAGTGCCCAATTTCCCGATGTTCTGTTTGTTGGAATAGACCAGCACAAATCGAAAGGAGATTGGCATGAATTTATTGAAGAAAAAAAGCTGCCCAAAACCGCACAATACAAAATGGACGAGGCCAGTGAATTAACTTCCTGGTTTGCAGGAGATATGGCCAGAGCAGTTGTCGTTAGAAAGAACGGCCATGTAATGAACAGTTATCTGTTGTTTAACGACAGGTACCAGCTGGAAAAATGCCTGCTTGAATTTAATAAGTAGCATTTGATGATTTACTTCCGAAAATAAGTAGTACTTTTGCACTCTTAAAATAACAAAATCATTATTTATTTGTAAATCATTAAGTTACAAATATCTAAGTTCATTCAAAATCCGTTTATGGAATCATTTAAAAATTTAGGATTAAGTCAAAATATCCTTGATGCTCTTGAAAAACTAGGCTACGAGCATCCAACCCCAATACAAGAAATCGCCATCCCTCAAATTATAAATTACGAAAATGACCTGAAAGCCTTTGCCCAAACCGGTACAGGAAAAACGGCTGCTTTCGGTTTGCCTATTCTGGAAATGATCGATAACGAATCATCAGCTACACAGGCAATTATCCTTTCCCCTACCCGAGAACTCGCCATACAGATCGCAAAAAGTATCGAAGGTTTTTCTCAAAATATTGAAAACTTAAAAGTACTGGCAGTATATGGTGGAGCCAGTATAGATGATCAGATCAGATCCCTGGGCAAGGGAGTACAAATAGTAGTAGGCACCCCGGGAAGAACGGTTGATCTGATAAAAAGGAAAAGATTGCAATTGGAAAACATACAGTGGCTTGTTCTTGACGAGGCTGATGAAATGTTGAACATGGGCTTTAAAGAAGAGCTGGATCAGATTTTAGAAGTTACCCCAAAAAGCAAGCAGACTTTGTTGTTTTCAGCTACCTTCCCAAAAGAAGTTGAGGCCATAGCCAGAAATTATATGCAAAACCCGATGGAAATATCGGCTGGCGCAAAAAATATCGGAGCAGAAGATGTGAGCCATGAATATTATATGGTATCGGACAGAAACCGTTACAATGCCCTGAAGCGCATCGCAGATCTCAACCCGAATATCTATTGTATCGTGTTCTGCAGAACCAGACGCGAAACACAGGATGTTGCGGATAACCTTATCAATGACGGATATAACGCCGATTCACTGCACGGTGATCTTTCTCAGGCACAACGCGATATTGTCATGCAGAAATTCAGGTCTAAACACCTGCAGATCCTTGTTGCTACTGATGTTGCTGCCCGAGGCCTCGATGTAAATGACCTTACCCATGTGATCAATTACAAATTGCCTGATCAGATCGAGTCCTACACGCATCGCAGTGGTCGTACAGGAAGAGCCGGTAAAAAAGGAATTTCGATAGCCATTATTACTCCAAAGGAAAAAAGATTGCTGGACCCGATTGAAAAGAGCCTGAAAAAGCAGTTTATGTATAAACCTGTTCCCAATGGAAAAGAAGTATGTGAAAACCAGTTGTACAATTTAATCGACAAGGTTCATGATATTGAGGTGAATGAGAAAGAGATCAAGGATTATTTGCCACAGATCTACAGTAAATTAGATGGATTGACGAGAGAAGAACTGATCAAGCGATTTGTTTCATTGGAATTTAACCAATTTTTATCCTATTACGAAAACACGCAGGATATCAATGAAGATGGCAAGACCAGGCAGCGTGACGGTGGAGGTTCGGGTTCAGGAAATTTTTCCCGCTTCTATATCAATCTGGGAAAACGCGACAAAATTAATCCGGCCAATCTGATCGGCCTGATCAATGAAAATCTGAAACTAAGGAATGTAGAAATTGGAAAAATAGAAATTCTTTCCAACTTTTCTTTTTTTGAAATAGATAAAAATTACACAGATAAAATTGTTGAAAGTTTCAAACGCACTGAATACAAAGGAAGAAACCTCATTGTAGAACTCTCAGGAGCTCCAAAAGGAGGAGATAAACCCAAGAAAAAATTTAAAAAATACTGATTAAAACCTCCTTCGGGAGGTTTTTTTATTCCAGCACTTTATTCATATCCTCCCAATAGCATTGTTATATGTAAAAAATTAATACCTTTGGTAAAGAGGGTTACTTTCAAATTTTTATTATGAAATCAATCTATTTTATATTTTTTCTCTTGTACCTGTCAGGCACGGTATACGGCCAGACTGTGCTTTCCTCAGGTGGTATTCAATCCACTGTGGGTGGCATTTCGGCCAGTGCCACTTTGGGAGAACTGGCAATCTCCGAGTTGACCGGCAATAATCTTCAGGTAACTCAGGGTTTTCACCAAACCAATCTGGTTGTGCTTGGAATTGATGATCTCAACCCACAATACAAGGTGGTGGCTTATCCCAATCCAACCCCAAACAGTTTGCATCTGGATCTGCCTGATTATATCGATACCGAAGTTAAAATATACAACAACCTCGGGCAGTTGGTCTCAGAACAAAAATTAACCGATTCAAACAATGAAATTGATACAACAAAGCTCAAATCAGGGATCTATTTTTTAAATCTTTACAAACAGTTTGCACTGGTAAAGACCATTAAATTTATTAAGAACTGAGCTGATTTGAATTCGTTTAGTCCGGTTTTAATGTTACCCAGGGTTAATCTTCAATATCTTAACAAACCATATTAAAAAATAAATGTACAATGAAAAATCTTTACCTTACCGCAGTATTCACTTTTTTCGCTTTGTTTCTGACATGGGCACAAAGTCCGGAACAATTTAATTATCAGGCTGTTATACGGAATTCTGGAGGAAATATACTTGCGAACCAAGGCGTTGGGATCAAGTTTAACATACGCCAGGCAACAGCTGCCGGCAATATTGTATTTAGTGAAACCTTCGCAACCACAACCAATGAATACGGTATGGTGAATTTACAAATCGGTAACGGAACCGCAGTAACCGGAACTATAGCCGGAATCAACTGGGGTTCAGGTCCGTATTATCTTGAATTTATGGTTGATTCTGCTGGCGGCAGTAATTATTCCGCTATTGGAACAAGTCAGCTTTTGAGTGTTCCCTATGCCCTGTACGCAAAGAATGGCGGAGGAAATTATTGGAAACCCAACACCAACAGCACCGGTATTTCATATGACCAGGGCAATGTGGTTGTAGGTCAGCAAAGTATTGCTGCTTATGATAAGTTCTTTATCCTGTCTGATGAAGCTGATGTTAATGCTTCCAACCTGGTTCTCTTAAACAAAAATGCGGCAACCCAGACCAGAATGACCATTACCAACAATGCCTTTAATTCAATGGTATTGGGGTTGAACAATTCGAGCTCACCTTACGGAGCCAACGAAGGGTTTTTATTTTATTTCAATAATTTCGACTTTAAAATCGGTGTAGGCGGTGTTGAGAGAATGCGCTTTAAGAGCGATGGAAAGATCGGTATTGGAACCACAAATCCGAAATCACAAGTACAAGTCAAGGGAGGTGATATTTATCTGGAGGATGTCAATGCCGGGGTGATCATGAAATCTCCTAACGGAAATTGCTGGAAACTCACGGTTGACAACAGCGGTAACCCTGTTTTTACGACCATTACCTGTCCATAAGATATCACAAGTGTCTATTACCTTGTTGAATAATTTGGCGCTTCTTTGGTGATGGTCACGTTATGCGGATGGCTTTCCCGTATGCCGGACGAAGTGATCCTGACAAATTTAGCTTCCTTATGTGCAGCGATATTTTTACTTCCGCAATAGCCCATACCTGCCCTGAGGCCTCCGATAAACTGGTGCATTGTTTCAAAAACTTCACCTTTATAGGGAACACGTCCAACAATTCCTTCGGGTACCAGTTTTTTAATATCCTCTTCAACATCCTGGAAATACCGGTCCTTTGATCCCGCGGTCATGGCTTCTACCGAGCCCATGCCCCTGTATGATTTAAAATTTCTTCCCTCAAAAATTATGGTCTCACCCGGCGATTCCTTGGTACCCGCGAGGAGCGAGCCCAGCATTACGCAATCTGCACCTGCTGCGATCGCTTTTGGGATATCTCCCGTATATCTGATACCCCCGTCTGCAATGATCGGAACACCGCTTCCCTTAATGGCTTTTGCTACCTCAATAATAGCAGAAAGCTGCGGAAATCCTACACCGGCTACCACCCGGGTCGTGCAAATTGAACCCGGACCGATACCCACTTTTACTGCATCCGCACCAGCATCAACCAGGTATTTTGCAGCTTCACCCGTAGCGATATTACCCACTACCACATCCGTTCTGGGGAATTCCTTCTTTATAATTTTGAGCAGTTCGACTACCCCTTTGGAATGTCCGTGTGCCGTATCGATTACAAGTGCGTCAACTCCCATTTTTACGAGTGCCTTTGCCCTTACGAGCACATCGCCGCTAACTCCGATAGCGGCTGCAACGCGAAGCCTGCCAAAGGTATCTTTATTGGCATAGGGATTTTCACTCACTTTAATAATATCTCTGAATGTGATCAAACCCACCAACTTATTGGAAGCATTGACCACTGGTAATTTCTCGATCTTGTTATTCTGCAGAATGACTTCAGCTTCCTTTAACGATGTTCCTTCTCTGGCTGTTACCAAATGTTCTTTGGTCATTACATCGGCAATAAGCCTGTTATTGTCCTTCTCAAAACGCAGGTCCCTGTTGGTGACAATACCGATCAACTCACCGGATTCATTGATCACCGGTATACCTCCAATGGAATACTGTTTCATCAGCGACTTTGCATCGGAAACTGTTTTGTCTTTTGTCAGGGTTATGGGGTCGATGATCATTCCTGATTCCGATCGCTTGACACGCTTCACTTCTGCAGCCTGCTGCTCGACCGACATATTTTTATGCAAGACGCCGATCCCGCCTTCCCTGGCCATAGCGATGGCCATATCCGATTCTGTGACCGTATCCATAGCAGCAGAAACAACCGGGGTCTGCAGAATTATATTCCTTGAAAAGTAGGACTGAATACTTACTTCCCTTGGCAGCACTTCTGAATATGCAGGAACAAGTAAGACATCATCATAGGTAAGTCCTTCGAATAAAATTTTTGAGGTAGGCATATGCAATTGTGAGTTAATTGCGTGCAAACTTACAATATTAATTTGGAATGAGAAACAATCTGTTTTGTCCTTTTAATAATCTTAAACAAAGTAATTAGAGTGCTTATAGAACAGGATCAAAAAAAACCGTCTCAAGGTATACGTGAGACGGTTCGATAAAATGGTAAAGTGCCGTTTGATCAGAAGGAAAAGCCAATTCCGGCATTGAATAGTAAAGGAGATCCAGGCCTTAAACCGGAAGGTGTTCTGGCTACCTCATATTCTGTATCCAGGATGTTCATGATATTGGCGAAGAATGTAATTCTGGGTGTATAAAAATACCGTGCTGCGAAATCCATAATAAAACTACTTCCTATTCTGTATTCCTCAGGTATGGAGCCCGTTCCTGCCTGGGTGCGAAATTCATCAGTAAAACGGGCACTCAGACTTACCTGGTATACTGTGTTTTCAAGCGCTGCCGTTAAATTAAGTTGATTTTGGGGAATATATGGAATTTGATCCCCCTTGTTTACTTCGCCAAATATTTCTACCTCACTTATAAAATCTGACTGAAATTTAGCGTCGGTAAGTGTATATGAAAAAGTAAGGGGAAGCTTTAATTTGCTTTGGGTACCCCTCAGTAGGTTATAATTAAGTATAAGTTCCACGCCCTTAACCACTGATTCGCCCGCATTGAACTGGTCCAGACTTCCTTCTCCGCCTGATGCCGCCAGGTCACTGCCCAGTAAGTTATCATAATCATTGTAATAGACAACAAATTCCCCGGTCAGTCCTTTATAATTGAACCTGCTGCCCAATTCATAATTGATGCTGCTTTCAGGATCTGTGCCCTCCGTGCTTCCCGGAGGTGCAAAACCCTTGTGTATACCTCCGAACAGGGTCAGTTCATTGCTGAAAATATAATTGGCACCTATACCTGGTATAAATACATCCACTTTGTTTTCACTGATCTTTAAATTGCTTCCGGTTCTGTCAGGATCTGATTTTCCATAATCCAGGCGTTCAAAGGTCATATCCTCATACCTTAAACCCGGTGTAATCGTCAGATTATCAATAGCCAACTTATAAAGGATATGAGCCGCAAGCGCTTTTGCGCTGTTGATCCTGTTAGATTCCGTACCTTTTGTGGCTACCGTGGTTCGTATCAACTCCGAATTTTCGAAGCCATATCTGTCTGTCCATTGAAAACGATCCTCTTCATCTTCATGATACCTGAGTCCAACTTCAATATCACTGAAAACCGTTTTTCCAAACCTATAATTTGCGACAGACTGAATTCCTCTGGAATCATAGGTTCTGTTGTTGGCTTTGATTCCAAAAACATCAGCCGCAGTGTCATTATTACCCAATAAAGCCTGATATTCGTTCTGATATTTTACCGGATCTTCCAGAACATCAGAAATACTGACCTTTTTAGTCAGGGTAACATCATCGATTTTATACCAATTCCTTGCGAATTCGTTTTGATAGGCTGTTGTTCTTACTGAAATGTTTTCCATCGGTTTAATCAAATGGTCCAGTTGAAATTGCCTGTGTTCTGTCACTATATTATCTTCTGATGAGGCCCTGTAACGTCTGTAAGGATCTTTTTTAAAATCCTCATCGGTAAGTCCCAGGTAAGTTTCATTTCCATTCTCTTCAGAATATTGTACCTTGGCAGTAAGCGATTGAAAAATTCTGGCATCCCAATCGGTATTGAACCTTACTTTTCCCAAATAATCATTTTTGTCGAAACCCGTGTTTCCACCTCCGTCCAGATCTTTAAACCCATCGGTATTATAGTTGAAATACTGCGCTACAAAACCCAGATTTTCACCGGCATCACCCACGGTTGCCTCTGTATTTCTCGAATCATAATTACCTGCATAAAACCTGATGTCACCGGAAAAATCAGTGGGTACTTGTTTTGAAACCAGATTCATTGCACCTCCCGTTGTATATGGCCCGTATTGAACCTGACTGCTTCCCTTCAGAACTTCTATCGCATCTATGCGTCCTACAGTTGGAAAATAATAAGCTGCCGGGGCGCTGTAAGGTGCCGGGGCAATTAAAACACCATCTTCCATCAGGGTTATTTTTGAACTTCTTTCGGGTGATGTACCCCTTATACTAATATTCGGACGCAGACCAAAACCCTCTTCTTCAACAATGGTAACCCCGGGAACGGCCAGTATGATCTTGTTGATGTCCAAATATCCAAATTGCTGCAACTCTTTGGGTGAAATGTAATAGGCTGAACCGGTTCTGTTCTTCACCTCAAATTTACTACCCAGAATATTGTTGGAAAGAATAATTTCACCAAGCATCTCGGTCTTTTCTGATTCGGATATGGTATCAGCGACTTTTTCAACCTGGGCATAAATTCTCCCAAAACAAAAAAGAAAACAAAGAAAAAATAACGACTTCCCCATCTAATTTTAATTTAAACTCATTATAAATAGTAATTTCGCTGGCAAAATTATAAATTAAAATATACTAGCCAAAGCTTATTTAGATTAATTTTAAATAGTATGACATTTGTCATGTTTTTGGGCAAAAAAATTGAAAATGACCGTGAAAATATTCAATTTTGAATCATGTCTAAGTACTCAATAATTCTTGTCACGATTCAATTCTTATGCTTTGCTTATTTCCTGTTCGGACAAGCGATTTTTTGCGACGGGTATTTGCTACTACTTCAATTTTTTGGATTCTTTATCTCTGTATGGGGGGTATTTGCTCTGAAAATAGGAAACTTTAACATACAGCCTGAGCTCAGAGCAGGTGCAAAATTTATTAAATCAGGGCCTTACCGCTGGGTCAGAAATCCGATGTACCTGGGTATCCTGTTGTTTTTTGGAGCGACCGTGATCCAAAGGCCTGAAAAACTGCATATTTTGATGTTCCTGATACTTTCACTGGTATTTATTTTAAAAATATATCGTGAAGAAAAATTCTTAACAGATCAATTCGGAAATTCCTATCTTGATTATAAGAACAACACCAATCGGTTATTGCCCTATATTTTCTGATCCAATTTTTTACACCTAATTAAATTTTTTATACCCTTTTTGTCCTTATGACCGTCAAAAAAATGAAACGGGATATTCCCTCTATTTAAATAAAATCTATATTTGCTAAAATTTAATTAATCAACCCATGAAAAAACTTTTTACAATTTTAGCTTTAACATTGATTTTTTTATCGACAACTGATGCCTTCGCACAGGAAGATTACAGCGCATTAAATCTCTTTGTAAGTTTTGGCGACAATGCTGCAATAAACGGGCATTACGAGATTCCAATTGCAGAAAATTTGACAGTTTCACCTGCTGCGACACTTGCTTTTGATTTCGATTACATAGCATTAGGCGCAAGGATGGATTATTATTTTGACAGTCTGCTGAAATTAAACGAGCCCTGGGATATCTGGGGTGGTGTAGATGCTGGTTTTGTTATTAGTGATGAAGACAATGCTGACGATTTTAGTCTGAATCTTCATGCCGGTGTTGAATATAAAATAAATAAAACCTGGGGTATCATTGCCGAATTCGGTGGTGGAACGGCCTCTTCGGGCGGTATAGGTGTTGGAATTCATTTCTAGTATTTTTTTTTAAATATAAGAACCCGTATGTAATTCCATACGGGTTTTTTAATTGCATAATTTAGCCTATATTTGAATCTAATTTTTTTTTGATGAAAGCTTTAGGTATTGATATTGGCGGTACTGGAATCAAAGGGGCTCCGGTAGATCTGGATACCGGCGAACTGCTGGCAGAACGGTTTCGGGTTGATACTCCAAGGCCAGCAACACCTGAAAACATAAGCAAGAAAATCATTGAAATTGTTGAGCATTTTCAATGGAAGGGCGTCGTTGGATGCGGCTTTCCGACACCATTTTACCAAGGCCGGTGCAAGGTTGGTTCCAACCTCCATGATGACTGGATCGGGGTTCATGTTGAGCAGCTTTTTTCGGAGGCCACGGGATTACCATTTAAAGTGATCAATGATGCCGATGCGGCCGGTATGGCAGAAATGGCCTATGGTGCGGGGAAAGATAAGCCGGGTTTGGTGGTTGTTATTACCTTGGGTACAGGTATAGGCTCCGGATTATTTTTGGATGGTAAATTAATTCCGAATACCGAATTCGGGCATTTGCGTTATAAAAATAAGCCCTTTGAAAAATATGCTGCAGACTCTGTGCGCGTGGCTGAGGAGTTGAGCTACAAAAAATGGGGCAAACGGTTAAACAAATATTTCAACCGCTTAGAACTGATCATTTCACCAGACACCATTATTATTGGGGGAAGCCCCAGTAAAACACTAAACAAGTTCAGGCACCATTTAAAATCAAAAGCGGAAATTTTACCGGCTGAAAATAAAAATGAAGCCGGTATCATTGGAGCAGCCCTGGCGGCAAGATCAATTATGTGAATTCAGATAGGTACAGCAGTTAAGGTTCATCATCCTCTTCAGCTTCTGTTTCTGCTTCATCATCGTCATCATCGTCATCATCATCATCATAATCATCATCCATATCATCCTTACCGGTATCTGCATCGTCATCGGTCTCCTCATCTTCATTCTCCATAAATTCTTCTTCAAGACTTTCTTTAACAGCCTCTTTTAACAAGCCGTCGTCGTCGTAGTCCTCATCGTCAAAAATAATTTTTTCGGCTGCCGTCTGGCTCATTTTGATCAGGAGTATCTTTTCGTCCGTTTCAAAAATAAGCGCACTTACATTAAGACCATCCTTATCATAAAAATTGATCAATTCATGACTGAAGCCTTCCGGGTATTTCAATTTTAGCTTGTTCTTTATTTCTGTACTCAATTTATCATACGATGTAAAGACTCTTGGCTTTTGTGTACTCATAATTACCAGTTTAATAAATAAGCAAAAATTAATGGAGCAACGATAGTTGCATCCGATTCAACAATGTATTTAGGTGTATGGATATCCAGTTTACCCCAGGTTATCTTTTCATTGGGTACTGCACCTGAGTAGGATCCATAACTTGTCGTGGAATCACTGATCTGACAGAAATAGCTCCAGAAGGGTGTGTCTGTTCGCTCGAGATCCTGGTAAAGCATGGGTACCACACAGATCGGGAAATCACCGGCTATACCACCACCGATCTGAAAAAACCCGATTCCCTTATCTTCAGCTTGTTCGGTGTACCAATCCGCCAAAAAGGTCATGTACTCAATACCGGATTTCATCGTACTTGGTTTTAATTCACCTTTAACGCAATAAGAGGCAAAAATATTACCCATGGTGGAATCTTCCCAACCCGGTACGATCATGGGCAGATTTTTTTCTGCCGCAGCCAGCATCCAGCTATTTTTGGGATCAATTTCAAAATATTGCTCCAGAACTCCGGATTTTATCATTTTAAACATAAACTCATGGGGAAAATATCGCTCACCTTTTTCTTCAGCTGTTTTCCAAATCTCATAAATATGTTTCTGTAATCTTCTAAAGGCCTCCTCTTCGGGAATACAGGTATCGGTTACCCTGTTCAAGCCCTGTTCCAGAAGTTCCCATTCCTGCTCAGGTGTCAGGTCTCTGTAATTGGGTATTCTTTTGTAATGGCTGTGCGAAACCAGGTTCATCAAATCTTCTTCCAGGTTTGCACCTGTACAAGAAATGATCTGTACCTTGTCCTGCCTGATCATTTCCGCAAGAGAAATACCCAGTTCAGCAGTACTCATTGCACCAGCCAGCGAAATCAGCATTTTTTTGCCTTCGCCCAAATGTTTTTCATATCCTTTAGCCGCGTCAACCATGGCTGCAGCGTTAAAGTGTTTGTAGTGCTTGAGCATAAACTCGCTCACAGGTCCCTTGTTTTTCATACTCTTTGATTTGCGTTTCCCTTAATATTTCAGTGAACTGTCTGCATTAATTTATTTGTTGTATCCAAGTATCTTAAACATATCCTCGGATGATTGTTCATTTCTGTATACATAATCAATTATATTGCCCTTTTCATCTCTGTCAATTATGACATGTTTGGGTGAGGGTATCAGGCAATGCTTTATACCCCCATAACCGGAAATGGCATCCTGATAGGCACCGGTGTGAAAAAATCCGAGGTATAGCGGCTCATCATCATTGCCTCCATCCGTCATTGGCAGCAAAATCTCCTGATTCAGATCCTCAGAATTGTAATAGTCAGAGTGGTCACAACTAATACCACCAATATTTACACGTTTGTATTCGTTGTTCCATTTATTCACAGGCAATAAGATGAATTTTTCATGGATAGACCAGGAGTCCGGTATGGTATTCATCAAACTGTTGTCGATCAGGTACCAGATCTCTGCATCATTCTGAACTTTTTTCTCCAATACCTTAAAAATGATTGCCCCACTCTCTCCTACCGTGTATTTTCCAAATTCAGTATAAATATCAGGTTCCGGTATATTATCTGCCTCACAGGCTGATTTTATATTTTGCACGATCTCATTGATGATGGCTTCGTAATCGTACTCAAAGCCCAAATTATTCCGGATGGGAAATCCTCCGCCCAGGTTAAATGAATCCAGGGTCTCACACTCCTTTTTAAGATCGATATAAATTTTTAAAGCTTTTTGAAATTCTCCCCAGTAATATAGACTGTCCTTGATCCCTGAATCAACAAAAAAATGAAGCATTTTAAATTCTACTACCGGATTGTTTTTGATTTTTTCCATGAAGAAATTATGCAATTCAGCCGGACGAATTCCCAACCGGGATGTGTAATATGCAGACTGCGGCTCCTCATTGATAGCCATTCGCATACCTATTTTGATGATGTTTGTTCCGGCAACCTCCGTTAACCGGTCCAATTCACTCATGCCATCCAGCACAACAATAATGTTTGAAAATCCAGATTCCTGAAGCGAGATGATTTTTTGAAGGTATTCTGTTGTTTTATACCCATTACAGATAATGGCTCTTTTTTTGTCTATTTTTTTTTCTTTGAGCAAGTTTAAGATCAAATCAATGTCGAAGGCTGAAGATGTTTCCAAATTCACATTGTGTTTCAGTGCTTCGGAGACCACATGCGAAAAGTGATTGCATTTTGTACAGTAACAAAAATGGTACTTCCCTTTGTAATTGTGCTTTTTTATAGCCCGGTTAAACAAGTTGCGAGCCTTCTTGATCTGATCGCCAATTTTCGGCAGGTAAATAAATCTGAATGGCGTACCGTACTTATCTATCAAATATTTCAGGGAAATTCCATGAAAGGAAAGTGTTCCGTTCTTTAGGTCAAAACCTTCCTGGGGGAAGTAAAAACTCTGATCAATCAAATCAAAATAAGTGTTTTTCATTTACTGTATAGATAAAGGATGTAAAGCATGTGATATTAGCTGCAATAATAGTGCTTTTTAAAAAACCAACAAAGGTTTTTTTAAATACTTAAAAAAATGAAATGAATATTTATTCTTATCAAAAAAAAGGCCGTATTTCCATTCAAAATCAAGCTGTTTATATTTGAGGTTCAAATACATACAACGATTCGTTATAAGCTGATTCAAAGCGCAGTGTATTGATATGGGTCAACACCTTTTTTGTGGCAAAATAGGTGATCAGTTTTTCTGTTGGCATATTGCCTGTCAGTTCATCTTTCGCCATAGGACAACCGCCAAATCCTTTAATGGCCCCGTCAAAGCGTTTGCAGCCTGCTGAATAGGCAGCATCTACCTTTTCGTGCCAATGGTCCGGATGTGTATGTAAATGGGCTCCAAATTCAATATGCGGATACATTGGAATTAAATTGGAAAACAAGTATCCTATGGTTTTGGTATCAGCCAGTCCGACGGTATCCGATAAAGAAAGGATTTTAATCCCCAGTCCGGATAAAGTCTGTGCCCATTTAGATATAATCTCCGCATTCCAGGGATCTCCATAGGGATTTCCGAATCCCATGGAAAGATAAGCCACTACTTCTTTATTTTTTTGTGATGCCAGTTCCAGTATTTGACCCAGCAAAACCAGTGATTCTTCAATGGTCTTCCCGGTATTACGCATCTGGAAGATCTCTGAAACAGAGAACGGATACCCGATATAGCCTATCTCTTCAAAGGCACAGGCCTCCTCTGCCCCCCTTAAATTTGCGACTATTGCCAGCAATTTACTTCGCGTGTCCGACAATTCAAGGCCCTGTAAAACCTCAGCAGTATCTCTCATTTGCGGGATCGCCTTCGGGGATACAAAACTGCCAAAATCTATGGTGTCGAAGCCCACCTTTAACAAAGCATTCAAATAACGTATTTTTTGCTTTGTAGGTATAAAACGCGAGGTAATTCCTTGCATGGCATCGCGCGGGCATTCTATGATTTTAACAGTTTCCATGTTGATCAAAGATACAAATTTGCCATACTGTATACTGAATTACCCAATAAAAAATGCCGGTAATGTACTTTCCTAATTTTGAGCGACCAGACCGGATTTTTTTGAAGTCATGGCTGTGATTTGAGATTCTTAAAAAATAAGCCTGTTTCAGTTGTGAAAAGGGCAAAAAAAAAGAGGCAGGATCACACGGCGTGATCCTGCCTCTTTTGATATGTGATTCAATTATTTCTTCGTTGCAGCATATTCAACCAAATCGATTATTTTTGATGAATAACCGTATTCATTGTCGTACCAGGCAACAACTTTGATGAACTTATCTGTAAGGGCAATTCCGGCCTCAGCATCAAAAACTGAAGTACAGGTTTCACCTACAAAATCCTGCGATACGACCATTTCATCTGTATAACCCAGTATACCTTTGAGTTCTCCTTCTGAAGCTTCCTTCATGGCTTTACAAACTTCTGCATAGGTAGCTCCTTTGGTCAGGTTTACTGTTAAATCCACAACAGAAACATCCATTACAGGTACCCTAAAGGACATACCGGTCAGTTTTCCGTTCAATGAAGGAATAACTTTTCCCACTGCTTTGGCAGCACCTGTTGATGAAGGGATGATATTGTGTAAAGCAGCCCTGCCACCTCTCCAGTCCTTCAGAGAAGGTCCGTCAACTGTTTTCTGGGTAGCTGTGGTAGCATGAATCGTGGTCATTAAACCATCGGTAATCCCAAACTTATCGTTCAGTACTTTTGCCAGCGGTGCCAGACAGTTGGTTGTGCAGGATGCATTCGAAAATACGGTGTCTGTCGCTTTCAATTCTTTGTGATTAACACCCATTACGAACATAGGTGCATCGGCGGAAGGAGCAGAAATAACAACTCTTTTAGCTCCGCCTGCTATATGAAGTCCGGCTTTTTCTATTGTTGTAAAGATTCCGGTACATTCAATAACAAATTCGGCACCAACTTCATTCCATTTCAGGTTCTCAGGATTTTTTTCTGCAGTAATGCGGATTTCATTACCATTTACTATCAGTTTTCCGTCCTTAACAGATACATCTCCCTTAAACTCACCATGAACAGAATCGTATTTTAACATGTACGCCAAATAATCAACATCCAGCAAATCATTAATCCCTACAACACGCACATCTTTTCTTTCTGTGGCAATTCGGAAAGCTAGTCTTCCTATTCTTCCAAAGCCGTTAATACCTACTTTTATCATTTTTATTTATTTAAATTAATATTATACTGACATTATTTCAGAAATTCTCAAAATTTCCCGGTCGATGGAATGGTGTTCTTTCACCGCCAGCTCGAGATCTACTTCAACCATATTGTTGTTGTCAATTCCTACCATCAGGTTGGTTTTGCCATCAAGAAGCAATTCAACGGCCTTGACACCCATTCTGCTCGCGAGAACCCTGTCATAACAAGAAGGGGAACCCCCTCTTTGCATGTGTCCCAAAATGGAGACCCTCACTTCGTATTCAGGTAAATGCTTTTCTATATAGGAAGCAATCTCAAACACATTTTTTCCGGATTTATCGCCCTCTGCAACAACAACAATGCTCGACGATTTACCTGACCTCCTGCTTTTCTGCAGGGAATTCAATAATTTATCAACACCCAGATCCTCTTCCGGTATTAAAATCTCTTCTGCCCCGGCACCAATACCTGCATGCAATGCTATAAATCCGCTATCACGACCCATTACTTCCACAAAAAACAAACGGTTGTGCGAACTGGCGGTATCACGTATTTTATCAATAACTTCAACTACGGTATTCAAAGCAGTATCATATCCTATGGTAAAATTCGTTCCATAGATGTCGTTGTCAATGGTACCGGGTATGCCTATGATGGGAAAACCAAATTCCTTATTAAATACCATGCCTCCAGTAAAGGAACCGTCACCACCAATTACCACCAGTGCATGAATATCGGCTTCGATCAAATTGTTATAGGCCTTCTTTCTTCCCTCTTCGGTCATAAACTCTTTGGAGCGCGCTGATTTCAGGATAGTCCCTCCCTTGTTTATGATGTTATGAACACTTCTCGCATTCATAGAAATAAAATCCCCTTCGATCAATCCCTGATATCCCCTGTATATTCCAACACAATCCAGTTTATAATATGCACAAGACCTTACTACCGAGCGTATAGCCGCATTCATCCCCGGAGAATCCCCTCCCGAGGTCATAAGTGCAATTCTAGTTATCTTATTTTTCATACTTTAATAAAAGACGCACAAAATTAGAAAAAAATAGTGGATTTCATTCCAAATCTTTCAGTTTTAACCGAAATCGTTTTAGTTTTAATCAACTGAAAAAAAATAAGCGAAGCCCCAAAATTATATGCAAACTCAATGATTGGTTTCAAGCTAACGCCCAGGAAAATCAGCCGTGAAAGTTTCTATACAACCCCGATCGGCAAGGGTTACAAAACATTGCTTGTTGTCTTTGCCGCCAAAAGTAATATTGGTCGGATTCGTTCCCTTTAAAGTGACGGTTTTTATCAGAGTTCCCTCCGGATTTATAACGGCGATCCGCCCTGCACCATAGCGACAAACATACAAGTTCCCTTTTATATCACAGCGCATACCGTCCATTCCGAAATCGGTGAACTGGTAAAATATTTTTTTATCGGAAATCTGCCCTTTCTTATCAAGGGAATAGGACCAGATCGTACGACTTACTGACTCGTTAACATAGAGTAATTTTCCGTCCGGACTTACCTCAATTCCATTGGTAGTTCCCATATTGTCTTCCAGGAGCACAAAACGATTTCGCTCAATTCTCCACAATTTGCCGGTCCCCTCTTTCCAGTTCGGATCACTGGCAAAAAGTAATCCTGTAGGACTAATGGCCAGGTCATTGGGTTGGTTGGCGTTGCTCTCATGTGCAAAGACCACGGCTTTATTTGATTTTCTGGAGATCATGAGCACATTGTGTTTCTTGTAATCAGCTATGAACATATTTCCTTTTTTATCAAAGCGTATTCCGTTGCCTATGCTGCCCCCGGGCAGTTCTGCAAACAAAACGGCCTTCCCTTGTGCGTCTACAATTCCGATGGTACCTTCCTTTTCAAAGTTCACTGCGTAAAGATTTCCGTATTTATCGGTAGCCGGTCCTTCGATTCCTTCCGTAAACAGATGCTCCGCTGTGAAGTCAGTCGTTTGGCTATACAGGCTACAGGGAAACAAAAGAAGAGCCAGGAGCAGTTGCTTGATGATTTTCATAAATAACTTTTTATAATTTTTAATAGTCATGATCAGGTACAGTGATGGCCTCGGTTTGGCAGTGAATTTCAATATCGATGTAGTAACTCATCGAGAACTTTCGACACAGTTTCACAGTACTTATTTTATATTCATCCCAAGTGCAGAAATATAAGTGAAAAAATTAAACGCAAGGTACGCTAAACAAAGGTTTGATCTGTGATAACCTGTATTCAAAATTACAAGAATAACCTTTTGCGAGCCTTGCGAAAACTATTGCGATAGTTGCAATCAGCTAAAAAAGCCGAATTTTGAATGAACTTGTCTCCTCTTCTCAGCAAAACAAGAGCCTTAAGAATCTTTTATGAATTCGGGCTCTTGTCATTCCAATAATTTTGCTGCTTAAAAATACAGTCTCACTGCCTTAAAAACGATACCTTCTAAACGCTTCAAGTGCCTCATAATCAGCCAGTCCCAGTGCATGGTACTTTTCAGCCGTATCCTTGTTGCGATCTTCAACCCGCATCCAGAATTCTCTTGAATCGTCCCCCTGGAATAAAACTCCATCTTTTTGTGACTGGTGGAAGAAAATAGCCTGACGTTTTTTCAATACCTGATCCGGACTCATAGGAACCGCCATTTCGATCTCATGAATTTCCCATTCATGCCAAGCTCCCCTGTACAACCATACCCAGCATTCCTTCATGAAATTAAATGATTTCAGGTTTTCCAGTGACATAAACAGGGCATCCAGACAAACCTTATGGGTTCCATGCGGATCGGCCAGGTCGCCCGCTGCGTAGATCTGATGCGGTTTAATCTCTTTTAAAAGTTCATCCATGATCCTGATATCTTCCGCCCCAAGTTTGTTCTTTTTGATCCTTCCTGTTTCATAGAAAGGAAGGTCAAGGAAATGGACATTTTTATCGGGAACACCGAGATAGCGTGTTGCGGCCAGTGACTCTTTGCGCCTGATCAGGCCTTTTAAATTACGCACTTCTGTTGTATCCATATCGAATTCCTTCTTCACTTTCAGATCGTGGATAATCTTCAGGAAATGGTTGGCACCCGGATTGATGTCAAGCCCCACTTCAGCAAACTTCATGGCCTCCTTATCTGAAACAGCAATATTTCCTGAAGTCTGGTATGCGACATGAACTTCATGCCCCTGCTCAACCAGCCTGTCAAATGTACCTCCCATGGAGATTACATCATCGTCCGGATGGGGACTAAAGATGATCACTCGTTTTTTAGCAGGATGGCTTCTTTCAGGCCTGTTCGTGTCATCCGCATTCGGTTTACCTCCCGGCCAGCCGGTAATGGTGTGCTGCAACTTGTTAAACATCTCAATATTGAGATTGTAGGCAGACCCATATTCTACAAGTAAGTTCGCCATACCATTGTTGTTGTAATCGGAATCTGTCAGTTTCAGGATGGATTTTCCAACAAGGCGGCTTAACCAAACCGCAGCCTTTAAGGTAAGCTCGGTAGTCCATACACAGGATTTTACCAACCATGGGGTTTTAATTCTGGTAAGTTCCTGTGAAGCTCCTTCGTCCAAAACAAAGGTTACATTGTCATGGAGTTGCAGGTAGGTCGATGGAACTTCGGAAGTAACCTCTCCTTCGATTGCTTTCTTGATAACCTGTGCCTTGTTGATTCCCCAGGCCAGCAATACAATTCGCTTTGCCCTTCTGATGGTACTGATACCCATCGTGATCGCCACTTTTGGCACATTGTCTATTCCTAAAAAAGAAGTGGCTGCGTCCACCCGCGTTATGTGGTCGAGTGTAATATTTCTCGTACCTGAATTAAAATGCGAACCGGGTTCGTTAAATCCGATATGGCCCGTTCTACCAATTCCGAGCAACTGAAAATCAATTCCACCTGATTCCTTAATTTTCATCTCATAATCGATACAAAATTGATAGATATCGGCAGAAGGGATCTCCCCATCAGGGATATGGATATTTTCGGGCAGTATGTCTACATGGTTAAAGAGGTGTTCATGCATAAAGTACCAGTAACTCTGGGAGTTTTCCCTGCTCATGGGATAATACTCATCCAGGTTAAAGGTAACCACGTTTTTAAAACTCAAGCCATCCTCACGGTGCATTCTTACCAGTTCCTCGTATACCATGATCGGAGATGAACCTGTAGCCAGACCCAGCACACATTTTTGATTATTTCTGGCCTTTTCCTTGATCAGCTCTGCGATCTCATGTGCAACAATGGCTGAGGCTTCATTGGAGTCCTGAAAAATGACGTTATGAATTTTTTCAAAACGTGTTTCTTCAAATTTTCCGGCTTCGGTGTGTTTAATGTTAACTTTCATAAAGTTTTTGATAATTATTGTTTTTTATGATTAATCATTTTTTCAAAGTAAATCCGCTTAAAATGTGCTTCAGTCATTTTTAAACACGGTTTTCACAATTACAGGATAAAAGTATCTTAATTTCCAAACCGACTGAAAAAATTTCGACAGAAAACCATATTTTGACAACGAACGACATGATTGAACCGTTTTTTATGAATATTACACATTGTTTTATGGTATGGACAAAAAAAAACGGAACTGCCTTGGATCAGAAATTCCTTCCAAGATTAAATGTAAATCCCTCCTATCATTTAATAAAAAGCACCTGGCGAAATTATATTCCTTTTTTAGAAACAGAACAATCGCAAAGAGTCCATTATAATATTAAACCCTGTTTTGAATTTCACAACATTTTCTTGTACTTTAGCCCTTCTGAATGCTCAGGATGAGCCTGTGTGATTCAATGGAAACGGGATTTGACGAAAAGGATCTAAAAAGACAGATGTTCGTATCAAAAAAGAAAGTGTAATGTGTTGCATTAAATTGCCGGGAACATGAAAGTTAACTGTATCATAATTGATGACGATCAGGAGGCAATTCAAATGCTGGAATCATATATTCAGGAAATTCCCTATCTGCGACTTACCAGAATCCTGCAGAATCCTGTCGAAGCCCTGAAATTGATGAATGATCAGAAAATTGATGTGGCCTTTATCGAGATCAATATGGCCAAAATAAATGGTCTGGAGTTCATTAAAAATATCAGGACAGATACCAAATTTGTAATCACAACGGCCTATCGCGAGTTTGCTGCAGAAAGCTATGAGCTGGACGTACTGGATTACCTTTTAAAGCCTGTTTCTTTCAGCCGGTTCCTGAAAACAGCCCAGAAATTGAGACCTGCAATACCAGCTGAAAACCAAACGGACGGAATATCCGGCACCGAGAAGGCATTCGTTTTTTTTAAGGTTGACAAGAAACATGTAAAAATAAGGTATGACGAGATTTTTTACATAGAGAGTGTCAAGGATTATATTCAGTTGTACACCAAAGCAGGAGAATATCTGGTACATAAATCCATGAACAGCATTGAGGATGAGCTGCCATCTGATCGCTTCCTGCGCATACACCGGTCTTTCCTGATTGCCATCAATGAGGTGGATTTCATTGAAGGAAACACGGTTCAGGTCAATAAAAAGCGTATACCCATTGGCAGAAAATACACAGATTTAGCCAAAAACATCCTGCTGAGTGATTCTGACTAAATCTGTAAGGGTTAATTAATTGTCTATCCTTTCTATTTCAGGCTGTCTTTATTGCCTTCAATTTTTATACCCGTCTCGTCAATTTTTACGGTTGCTTTACCTTCCTTGTTGTCGACAACTTCAATATTTACTCCATCTTTATTGATCTGAAGATTAACTGATTCAGGGTCGGATTTTTCCGAATGCTCATCGGTCCATTCCTGCGGACAATCGAGGCATTTCATGCTTTCCTTCGTCATTACAAAGTGATGGTTGGACATATTGTCGTAAATACCCTCGTAATTATCTACATCAAAAATCATATTTACCGGCATTTTTTCGAAATACACGATCTGGTTTTCAGGTAAATACAGATCAATCCGCACATTTTGTTCCTTATATTTTTGCGCTATTTCAGTGAGAAAATAGGTATCAAGAGCTACTGAACTTGAGTCGACTGCAAAATTATACAGTATATTTTCTGCCTGTGTATTGGCGTTCTCACGACTGTCGCCCTTGGATTTTTTCCTGATCTTGATATAAGCCCTCGGATTATCTGTATAGTGTATGGACAATCTGGTATTTTCTGAATAGATCCGCTCTTTACCGCTCTGATCCGTGATGACTGAATAATCCCAGGGATTTGAATAATCATCAGAATCACCGTAACCTTCCCTGGCTGTAAATTTAATGGTGAGCGTATCCTGAGCTACTACATTCAAATCTTTTTCAACATTGACTACCCCTTCAAAAGCGGTTTGCATGAATTGTTTGGTTCCAAAAAAGATACCCGTCAACAGGGCGATCAGCCAAATACCCAGGAGCGAGAGCTTACCCGTCCTGCCCAAAGTTTTTGCATCTCCGGATAAAATTCTGAGACCCAGGAGGAATAAAAAGAATAAGGGTATTCCTATAAGTATAAAAACTATTAAAGAGATGGCCCACAATGGCAAACCTGAACTGTTGTACAACATGCTTTGCTGAAAAAACCAACCTTCATGAAAGAAATCCATGGAACCTACAGTGAACAGACTGATCAGCAAGGCTACGATCAGACCGACAGAGATAATAATCAGTATAATTCCAATGAACTTTCCGATCACCATAAAAATTCCGCTGAAAATCCTTCCGATCACGTCAATAAACTCATGCAACCCGGATCTGGCTTTGTTGCCGTACTTTTGGTAATCCGCGTTCTTTATGCGCTCACCTGCCTCATTGATACCGTTTTTGATACGTTCCGCTGAATCGCCCAGTTCTTCTTTAATTTTTTTTTCAATATTGGCTATGGTAACCGGTTCGCCCATCATTTCCAGTTTTTCTGCCGTAGTTTTTGCCTGGGGCAATAAGATCCAGAGTATTGGATACACTATAAATCCAAAGCCAAAGCCAAAAGCAGCGATCAGCCAAGCCAGGCGCACCCAAATAACATCAATATTGAAATAATGAGCCATACCTGAACTTACGCCTCCCAGAAACTTGTCATCGGCATCCCGATATAACTTTTTGGATTTTCTTTCAGTATAAGTTGGTCCCGAATAAGCTGATTCCTCTTCCTCTACGGCATAATCCTCGGGCTTACCCATGATTTCAACGATCTCGTTGATGTCGTTCTCATTGATAACCTGACGGGCATCCTTTATTTTTTGCGACAATAGTTCCCCAATTCTGGCTTCAATATCTGTCATGATCTCTTCCTGCCCTTTCGGATCATCGCTCAGTGAAACCCGAACAGCATCAAGGTATCTTTTTAATTTCAAATAAGCAGATTCATCAATATGGAAAAAGATTCCTCCAAGATTAATATTTATAGTCTTATTCATTTTTTGCTCGATTTAGATTTTTTATTTTTTGTTGTCACTGAATTTACCGCAGCCACCAGTTCTTCCCACGACTGGTCCAGTTCTGCTAAAAATAACTTGCCATTTTCGGTAAGTCCGTAATACTTTCTTGGCGGGCCCGAAGTGGATTCTTCCCATCGGTAGTTTAGGAGGCCTGTATTTTTAAGCCTTGTCAACAGTGGGTAGACCGTTCCTTCAACCACAAGCAGCTTTGCTTCTTTCAACTGCTCGAGGATCTCTGAAGTGTATGCATCTTCATCGTGTAATATCGACAGTATACAATACTCCAATACCCCTTTTCGCATCTGTGCTTTTGTATTTTCAATCTTCATGTGTTTATTGATTTTGCGATTGTTAAAACTAACTTATCATTGTCTGAATGTACTGGGTAATTAAAATTACCACGGCAATTAAAATTGTGATCATGGTTCGGGGGATTTAGTTAATAAAATTTATGGTTGCAGGGTATCTGTAATGTTCGCCCCTGCCGGCGCTTACAGATCCGAGAATAATAAGGATAAACTTAAGGATTACCAGGGCACCTGTTAAAATAGCTATACTTATAATAAAAAAGAGAGCCAAATGATTGTAGTGCCCGAAAATCATGGATATACCCAAGGCTAAAACGATCAGGCCGAGTACCGTAATATACAAGGCATAAGACAGGTTGAAGTTGAGCACGTCCTTACCGGTACGGTCAAGTCTTTCACTATCTTTTTTCAAAGATTCCCATACAACCAGCGGAACTATGATGCTTCCGAACGGAAACAAATACCCGCAAAAGCTGGTGAGATGCATAAAAAAAGCACTGTTATTTTCATTCTGTTTTTCCATGATATTTTTTTTAATACTACTTTCTTATGCAAATATATATCTTTTAACCACTACTATGCAACACATAGTACTGTTTTAACATTTTTTTAACATTTGTCAGCCCTGATTTATGCGCAGGAATGCTGTTCTTTGGATTTGTAATACACTGTTTATGAGGCCGGGAATAAAAAATATCAACCGATTTTTACTGTATAAACTGCCTTCGGCCTACTTTTCTGGTGTCAGGGTCGTTGAGATGAACGATCATAAGGCCATTGCCCGTGTTAAACACCAGTGGATCAACCAAAACCCATTTAATTCTCTTTATTGGGCCACACAGGGGATGGCCTCCGAGCTCGTAACCGGGGTGCTGCTCATGGTTCATATTGCCAACAGCAAAAAAAAGATCTCTATGCTGGTAACAGCGCAAAACGGTGAGTTTTACAAAAAGGCCACCGGGAGAATTTCATTTGTTTGTGAAGAAGGCGAAAAAATTAAAGCGGTCATAGACCGGGCTATTGAAACAGGTGAAGGCCAAACACTTTTACTGAGTGCCTGTGGAACGAATGAACAAAATGAAAAGGTCTCTCAGTTTACCTATACCTGGAGCATTAAGCTTAAAAACTGAAAAAATTTAATCTTCCAGAGCCTTAATACTTACTATGTAGGTTTTTAATTCTTCACCGTATTTGGATTTCTTTACCTGAGGTGTTAGGGAATTGTATATGCTGTCGAGCCATTTTGGATTGGCATCGACCAGATCTGTAAGGGCTATATAGGGCGATACTTCATGGTCTGCATGATTTATGGCGTAATTTATTGAATACAAATACCGCTTCTTTAAAAGACTGGTCTTTTTATTCTCAACTCCTGCTATTGAATCTGCTATACCTGCGATCCTTGCCTCCAAACCAGCCTTCTGCAGATCGAGATTCTGGTTGTTGAATTTTCGAATAATTTCATAGTAGTCATCCAGCAACTTCTGATTGTCTGATCCGGTTATGGTATGCTTATAACTGAACTTCTGCAATGTGGTTGAGATATAAACTGTGTCTTTTTCTCCAAAAAAAGGAATTTTCTTGTCTGTTTTGGCCAAAGCCACATAATACATCTCAGGGCTTGTAACTACATCTGTAAGCAGGAACTCATCAGAATCATTCACCTCCACAGAATCCACAGTTACAACCAGCGAATCGATCTGTTTCTGTAAATACAGGGTTCCTTTCTTCAAACCGGTTACGCTGCCTTTCACATACATCACATTGGGCTTCTCGTCTTTCTTACAGGCATAAACCAGCAATAAGGCAAACAGCATCACAACAATTCTTCTCATAAATTATAATTTTGCGCAAATATCCTAATAATATTTAAAATACGAAGGCCTTAGGGAGAAACTATGCGCATTAATTCTGCAGAAAGAATGGCACCATAGGTACCAATGACATAGCCCAAGACAGCCAATAAAACCCCAACCGTGGCCAGTGAAGGATGAAATGCCGCCGCCACAACAGGTGCCGAGGCTACGCCACCAACATTCGCCTGACTGCCCACCGCCAGAAAGAAATAGGGTGCTCTGATGAGTTTTGCTACCAGAAAAAGCAGTAATATATGTATGGTAAGCCAGATAATTCCAACCACAATCAGGCCTGGATTATCAACCACCTTGGTCAGATCCATTTTCATTCCTATTGTTGCAACAAGGATATATATAAAAACACTACCGATCTTGCTGGCACCAGCCCCCTCATAATCTCTCGCTTTGGTAAAGGAAAGTATAATTCCGATTGCTGTCGCAATACTGATCATCCAAAAAAATTGGGATCCAAAGGATGATAAAGCAGATGTTGTATCGCTAACAGCTCTGACATGCTTCAGAAGATATACTGTAATTAGATTTCCTCCCAGATGTGAGAGTCCTACAGACACAAAACCAATGGCCGCGATCATGATATAATCTGTAAGGCTGGGCATTCTCTTTACGCCTTCGGCAAACTTAGACACTTTTTGAATTAACTCCTCGATAGCAGAATTGTCTGCCTTTAACCATTTGTCAATTTTTTCTGTTTTTCCAACTCCCATCAGCAAACCCGCCATCAATATATTAGCCACAACAATATCTACAAGGACCATACCACCATAGAGTTTTGGATTATACTGATAGATCTCCAGCATGGCAGCCTGGTTTGCCCCTCCCCCGATCCAGCTGCCCGCCAGTGTGCCCAATCCCCTCCAGGTAGCGTCAAAACCTGCACCTCCAACTGTTTCCGGAGAAAATATGGAAACGATCAGAATGGCAATAGGGCCGCCAATGATGATGCCAATGGTCCCTGTAAAAAACATAATAAGGGCCTTGGGACCCAAATGAAAAATTGCCTTTAAATCGATACTGAGGGTCATCAGTACGAGTGCTGCCGGCAACAAATACCTGCTCGCTATAAAATAAAGATTAGATACTTCATCGGATATCACACCCAAAGAATTCAGTATAGCCGGCAAAAGATAAGCCATTAGCAAGGCAGGGACGATCAAATAAAACTTTTTCCAGAATCCTGACTTCAGGGAAGAAGTATAAAACACAAAGCCCAGGCAAAGCATCAAAATCCCAAAAACCATCGTGTCATCAGTAAAAAATGGCTTGTTTTCCATATAATTGTTAAAATTTTTTGGCTAATATATATAAATCCCCTGTTTTTGCACCTGAATTTATTTCGGAAACTTTTCTACAGGTAATTCTTAAATCATATTTCTTTCAGTATTTTTGTGTAATTGATAAAGCATGACAAAAATTTTCATTTTTTTAATTTATCTACCCGGTTTGGTCTACTGTCAAAATTTTGACAGAAGGTTTTCCAGGGATTATATTGAAAAAATGGACAACAAATTCAATGTGAAATTTGGGTTAGACAATGATATCGAATCTTTCGAATACAATCAGGAGGACCTGCAGTATTCCATAGAACCCAATATAAATTACAAGATGAGGCTAGCCGTCAACTACCGGATGCTGGCATTTAAGATCGGCTATACACCCGCATTCTTTGGCAATGAGGATACCGATAAAAAAGGAGAAACTAAGGTTTTCAAAATAGGCTCGGATCTATTTATGGGGAAATGGGTGCACACACTTGATTATTATAAGATCAAGGGCTATTACGTATCAAACCTGCGCAACGAGGATGGGTTTATACCTGGATTTGATGAGTATATCATCCTGCCGGACCTGCAAAACAAATCCATTGGCTTTGCGAGCCGTTACATATTCAATGACAGATACTCCCTGAAATCAAACATAAACCAAACCGAGATCCAACTTAAGAGTGCAGGTAGTTTTGTGCCTGGCTTCGCCGGAAAATACACCGAAATTTCAGATAGCAGCGTTAATTCTGAAATTGATGTTTTCGGAATAACAGCCAACGTAGGTTATTATTACAATTTCGTTATAAACTCCAGTTGGTTCCTCAGCTTGGCTTTGGCACCCGGACTGGGCTATGAATGGACAGATTCAAAGACGATCGATGAATCCGGAACAGTAAAAGATAGTTACAACGACTTTGTCACAACCCTTTTTACGAATATCGGGATGGGTTATAATTCAGAAAATTTTTTTGGAGGTTTTCAGTTCAACGGGAATTATCTCGGAAGGGATGATAATCCGATTATGGATCTGAATACCTCGCGTTCTACATTCCAGATGTATGTGGGATACCGGTTTAAAGCCCCCAATTTTGTTAAAAAAAATGTGGATTGGCTGGGATACAATTCAGTAAATAAATGATTTAAAATACTTGATTATGAAACGCTTATCACTAATTTTATTTTTTGTTGCTCAGATTCTGACTGCCCAGCAGGGCGGCATGTGGATACCATCGTTACTCGAAGGTCTGAATGAAAAGGAAATGATGCAATTAGGCAGCAAATTAACAGCAAAGGATATTTATGATATAAACAATTCAAGCCTGAAAGATGCTGTTATACACTTCAACGGAGGCTGCACAGGTGAGATAATTTCTGACCAGGGACTAATACTCACGAACCATCATTGCGGTTATGATGCCATCCAGACCCACTCTTCACTGGAACATGACTATCTGCAGCACGGATTTTGGGCCGCAGATCTTGCAGGTGAATTGCCCAATCCGGGTATGTATGTAACCTTTATAAAAAGAATAGACGATGTAACTGCAGCCATCCTTTCAGGAGTTGAAGACAAGATGACAAATGCCGAAAAACAGTCTCTTATCGATAAGAATACTGAGGCTGTCATCAAGATTACCGTTAAGGAAGAATGGCAGGAAATCAGGGTACGACCCATGTATGACGGGAATAAGTACTATTTGTTTGTGACTGAAAATTTCAAGGATATCCGCATGGTGGGTGCTCCTCCTTCTTCTATTGGCAAGTTCGGATCAGACACAGACAACTGGATGTGGCCAAGGCATACCGGCGATTTTTCCTTGTTCAGGATCTATGCCGACAAAAACAATAGGCCGGCGGACTATAACAAGGACAATGTTCCCTATAAACCGCTGCACTATTTACCTGTATCTCTTGATGGAGTGCAGGAAAATGATTTTACCATGGTCTTTGGTTTTCCCGGAAGAACGAATGAATACCTGCCTGCCATCGCCATTGAGCAACTCGTGAACCAGCAAAACCCCGCAAAAATTGAAATCAGAGATCAGGCTTTAAAAACAGCCGACAAATATATGCGGGCTGATCCGGCAATTAAATTAAAATATGCTTCCAAATATGCCAGTACTGCCAATTATTGGAAAAAATGGATCGGTGAGAACCAGGGTTTAAAGCAAACCAATGCCATAGGTAAGAAAAAATTACTGGAGGCTGAGTTTCAGAAAAAAGTTCAGAATAATCCGGAGTACAGGGATCTTTTAAAACAGTTTGACCAGTATTATTCTGAAATTGAGCAACTTGCGCTGGCGCAAGCCTATTGGAATGAAATATCCAACAGAAATATCGAGCTCCTGTTAGTTACGACGAGAATGTATCAGTACGAGAAAAACTGGACAAAAAATCCTGAAAAATTTGAGGAAGATCGTAAGAAGATTACCAATTATCTGGAAGATTTTTATAAAGATTTTGAACCCAAAGTTGATCAGGAAGTTTTTTATAAATTGATGACCATTTATGCTGAAAAGAGTCCGAAGCAATACCAGATCAGTGATCCGGGCCTGGCAAATATTCAAAATCTGACCGACCGGATATATGAGAAAAGCCGCCTTACCAATCAGGCAGGTGCCATGGAACTGCTTAGCGGAACACAGGATGAAGTACTAAAAAAATTTAATTCTGATGAGGCCTATATTTTTGGAAAAAAACTGGCCGAAAACTACTATCAGAACATACAGCCCGGATACCAGGCCATTCAGACAAACATTGCCGGAGTGCAGAAAAAATATATGAAAGCACTGATGGAAACCTTTCCTGAGCAACGATTTTTTCCTGATGCGAACAGTACTTTAAGGGTAACTTACGGCCAGGTGAAGGGCTATAACCCGAAAGATGCCGTCAGCTATGAACCAATTTCTTATCTGGGTGGTGTTATGGAAAAATATGTTCCAGGCGATTATGAATTCGATGTTCCTGAAAAGCTCAGACAATTATACCTTGCAAAAGATTTCGGATCCTATGGAGAAAACGGAAAAATGCCTGTTAATTTTATCGGTACCAACCATACAACCGGTGGTAATTCCGGCAGCCCGGCAATCGATTCGCAGGGTAACCTGATCGGTCTCAATTTTGACCGCGTTTGGGAAGGCACCATGAGCGATTACTATTACGATCCTGCAATTTGCAGAAACATTATGGTTGACGTGCGTTATATTCTATTTATTATTGATAAATATGCAGGCAATACGCGTCTTATCAAAGAAATGAAATTGGTGCATCCTAAAAAACAAAATGCAGGCAAGAAATAAATCCTGCCTGCATTTTTGAACATAAATTGCCTATTTTTTTGGCGATCTGTTGGCTTGTTTCAGATATTGATGTAACATCCATTCGATTTGTCCGTTCGTAGATCTGAATTCATCCGCAGCCCACTTTTCCACTGCCTTAAGCAAATCTTCATCTATCCTCAGTGCAAAGGCTTTCTTCTTCATTGGTTCCTAATTTGTGAATTAATGGTTCAAAGTACCTGTATTTACCACCGGTGACACATCCTTGTCGGAACATAAAACAACCATTAAATTACTTACCATTGCTGCTTTCCGCTCTTCGTCGAGATGAACGATATCCTTTTTACTCAATTCCTCCAGTGCCATTTCAACCATACTTACTGCACCCTGCACAATTTTATGGCGCGCCGCCACGATCGCTGTTGCCTGTTGCCGTTTTAACATGGCATTCGCGATCTCCTGAGCGTATGCGAGATAGCCTATCCTGGCCTCCAGTACTTCTATTCCGGCCATAGACAAACGCTCAGAAAGTTCTTTTTCCAGTGCCTCACTCACCTCATTGACACTTGCCCGCAATGTAATCTCTTCTTCAGCCCCATCATCCTCAAAATTATCATACGGATAAAGACTCGCCAGCTTTCTGACCGCAGCATCCGACTGTACACGGACGAAGTTCTCGTAATTATCGACCTCAAAAGCAGCTTTATAGGTATCTGACACGCGCCAGACCAGGATGGTGCTGATCATGATCGGATTGCCCAGTTTATCGTTTACCTTTACCCTCTCACTGTCAAAATTACTGGCTCTTAAGGAAATCGACCTGCGCGTATAAAAAGGATTGGCCCAAAAGAATCCGTTCTCCTTTACAGTACCAACATATTTTCCAAACAGCAACAGAACCTTTGAAGTGTTTGGATTCACCAGGAAAAATCCGGGCATCATCAAAAGTCCAAGAATCAATGCAGGAACCATCATATACATACCCCTTGTAATACCCCATATCCCAACAGCCATAAAAAGAAGCATAATTGCCAGATACACATAACCACTTTGTGTCTTGATCGTTTTTTCGTTTTCCATAATAAGAAATTTATAATATTATTTTGATATCAAATTTATATTATTTTTTTTACAAATCCTAATTAATTCAAAAAAAAAAAAAAAAACCGCAAAATCTGCGGCTCTTTTTTTACTTCTGCTCTTCTTGATCACGTACGATCAGTGCCTTGATAATACCCCTGTGGACGAAACAATTCACAACCTCCCAGCGCATCAGGGCATAACTATTAATAAGATCTTCAAAATCCTGTTGTGATTTAATAGCCGTTCCTACCTGCTTAATTAACTTATATTCTTTCATGGATCATATTTTATAAGAATAATAATTCTGATTTATTAAAAAACTTCCTCAAAAGTTTTTTTCATAAAGCCGGATGCAAATTAAGCAAAATTTACACAATTCTCTTCATCTATTTGCAAACTGTATGAAATGGTTCTTTTGAATCAATTTTGGAAAATCAGGATACCTGACTGCTGCGATTTATTCCTTTTTTGAGAAAAATATTATGCCATTTGAGCAAAAAAACTAAAAAATGAGGGTAACAACCCCATTTTTTATTGCTTCATTAAAAATATATGCACTTTTTTATTACATACCCCTTATTTTTTTATCATATTATTTAAATATATTATATTTATTTACTTTATACCCCTATTTTTTATGGGGGTATCAAAAATATTTTTAGTTTTGTCAACGAAAACTTATAATATTTACTAACAATTAAATTTTTTATTATGAAGAAATCACTTTGGATCGTTTTTATGCTCGCCACTTCTTATTTGTCGGCGCAGGATGCAGAAACAGTTAAGGACACAGTCTCTGAAAGCAAATTAGAGCAGCTTACAAAAAACTTCACACTCGGGGGAAGTGTGGATGCCTATTTCAGACAAAACATCAGTGGCCCGAACGGCGAGGATGCAATTGCACCACGCACTGCATTTGCAGACCAGAATGGATTTGCTTTGGGTATGGTAAACGTGATTCTTTCATATGACGGGGCAAAGGTAGGTGCTGTGGCAGACCTGGCCTACGGACCCCGGGGGGAAGATGCGGATTTTAATTCCAGCGCCAGCAACAATATAGTAAACCAGCTATATGTTTACTGGAATGTTACTGACAAACTCAAACTGACCTTTGGTAATTTCAATACATTCCTGGGTTATGAGGTCATTTCTCCTGCCGTCAATTTCCACTACAGCACCTCATATATGTTCACTTACGGACCATTTTCACATCTCGGATTAAAAGCCAATTACGCCTTTACCGATAAATTCTCTGGTATGTTAAGCATCATGAATGACAATGATTTAACAGAGTACAATCCTACAAATGACTATACTATTGGTGCCCAGCTCGGTTATGCAGGAACTTATCTCAATTTTTTGTTCGGTCCGCAATTCCAAATCGATCTGACTACCGGATTTGATCTTTCAGATTCCTTTTTTCTTGGCCTGAACAGCACCTATTACGATGATGATTCAGGAAGTTTTTACGGAGTTGCACTTTATCCGAAATGGCAGGCTTCAGATAATTTCGCGCTGGGATTAAGGGCGGAATATTTTGCAGAACAGGATGGTGGCGTTGGCGCGATAAACGGATATGACAGCGACGGAGACGGAACAGCCTTCGAATTTACACTCACCGGCAGCTATCAAATCGGAGATCTTTACATCAAGCCCGAATTGCGTCTTGACTCAACCAGTGAAGAAACCTTTTACGACAACGACTTGGATCCTTCCGATTCATTAACCTCTTTTTTAATTGCAGCCATTTATAAATTTTAATTAAAACGAATTATGAAAAAAATTGAAGCAGTGATCAGAAAATCAAAATATTCTGAAATTAAAAAGGCGCTCAAAGAAAATGGAGTAACCTTCTACACCTATTGGGATGTCACCGGTATCGGTCATGAAACCCAGGAGCACGTTTATCGCGGTATCGTATACGATGCGAGCGATATCCAGCGCAGGTACTTATCTATCGTTGTAAATGACGATTTTGAAAAGATTACGATAGATACGATCATGAAAGTAGCTCAAACAGGCGAACTGGGAGACGGAAAAATATTTGTATCGGATATACTTCAGGTCTACAGCATCAGAACAGGAGAAAAAGGTGGAGAAACATTAAGAAAATAAACTAAAAAAACATGGAAAATCTATTTACTATTAATAATGTATGGATGATGGTATCCATTTTCTTGGTATTCATCATGCACCTGGGCTTTGCAACCTTGGAAAGTGGCTTGTGCAGATCAAAGAACACAGTTAACATCCTCTTTAAGAATGTGATGATCGTTTCTATCGGCCTCTTGACCTATACCTTCGTTGGCTTCAATTTAATGTATCCGGGCGCTGATTATGCCGGAGGTTTCTTCGGATTTTCAGGTTTCGGTTTGAGTTTGCCTGAAAATGGGCTTACTGAAGCATATAACCCCGGTTATACCTATTACACCGACTTCCTCTTTCAGGCCATGTTCGCGGCTACAGCGGCAACGATAGTTTCAGGCGCCGTTGCAGAAAGAATCAAACTCAATTCCTTTCTGATCTTCTCTGTGATCTATGTCGGCCTGGTATATCCCATTGTTGGGATGTGGAAATGGGGTGGCGGATTTCTTGCCGAAATGGGTTTCTATGATTTCGCAGGATCAACACTGGTACATTCTGTTGGCGGCTGGGCCTCTTTGGTTGCCGTCATGCTCCTGGGCCCCAGATTGGGCAAATACAATGGAATTACCAAAGCAATTGAAGGCCACAGTATTCCACTTGCCGTAATAGGCGTCATGTTGCTTTGGCTGGGATGGTTTGGCTTTAACGGAGGTTCAGTGTTAAGTGCTAACCCCGGTACCGTTTCACTGGTACTTGTAACTACTTGTATTGCTGCTGCGGCAGGTTCGGTAGGAGCATTTATGACTTCTTATGCCATATTCAAGTCTTATGACATCACCATGGCATTAAACGGAATATTGGCAGGCCTTGTGGGCATTACTGCAGGGGCGGATCTGATGTCCGTCACCGACGCCATTTTGATCGGTCTGGTTGCAGGCTTCATTGTTGTGATGGGCGTAATATTGCTGGATAAACTAAAACTGGATGATCCAGTTGGTGCTATCGCAGTTCATCTTATGTGTGGTATCTGGGGTACTTTGGCTGTTGGATTCTTTGGTTCTAAAGCCGGCCTGGAACAGATAAAAATCCAGCTGATCGGTATTGCAGTTATTGGAGTATTTTGTGTTGTTTGTGCATTTATAATACTATTTGCCATAAAAAAGACCATCGGTTTGCGGGTTTCCGAAAAAGAAGAGATCGAAGGACTGGATATGCACGAACACGGAATGAGTGCCTATGCCGGTTTCGGTTCGAATGACGATTAAGCATTTCATATTTATTTATTGGAAAAAGAGAGCTCAAGGGCTCTCTTTTTTTATTCCTTTTAGTACCTTAGCCCAAAAAAATTTATGTTTTCTAAAAATATCCTTCTTATTATATGTCTGGTATCCATTATGGCCTATAGCAATACCGGTCCTGAATGGGGTCCTACCGGGCACAGGGTCATTGGCGAAATTGCCGATGCTCATCTATCTAAAAAAGCCAGAAAAAAAATTACTGAATTGCTGAGGGGTCATGGACTTGCTTTTGTATCTACCTATGGAGATGATATCAAATCAGACAAAAGGTATGATAAATACGACACCTGGCATTACGTGAACTACCCCTTCGATAAAAGCTATCAGGAATCAGTCAAAAATCCTAATGGTGATATCATAATGGGTATTGACACCTGTATTAAAAAACTAAAAAGTAAGGATACATCGATAGAAGACCAGGAATTCTATTTGAAATTCCTGATACACCTCATGGGCGACCTGCATCAGCCTTTACATGTGGCGCTGGCCGATGACAAAGGCGGAAACGACTTTCAGGTGCGGTGGTTCAGTGACGGAAGCAATCTGCACAGGGTTTGGGACAGCAACATGATCGATTCCTATAAAATGAGTTATACTGAAATAGCCGACAATATTTCTGACGGAAAAAAAGACATGCCTGTTACAGTACAAGGCTCTGTTGCCGACTGGGCAGAAGAATCGCATAAAATTGCAAAACGACTTTACCAGAATGTCAAAGTGGGCGATAAACTTGGTTATGATTACTCCTACGAAAATTTTTCAACTGTACAGAACCAATTGTACATGGCAGGAATCAGGCTCGCACATGTATTAAATGAGATATACAATTAGTATCGTATACCTATTAGACATACTTGTTTCATGCCGGAATTCTATTCCTTCGTTTATTCATGGATGAGGAAGACAAATAATTCTACCCTATAAACCAGAGATCATTAATTTTTTATAATTACTGGGAGTACCCTGTGAGGGTATTTATGCAAAAAATTGGCTGTTTTTGACAAAAGACTGAATACTTCATAAAATATTTAATAGAAAACCACGTTATTAAGTTTACTTTAACAATGCTATATGAAAATTAAAAAGTTTATCAAATTATCGGTTGTTTTGCTCTTTTTGAGTTTTACCACTGAGACTTCCAGAAACCCGGCACCTCCCCTCCATGAGGATTTTGTTTTGGTAACTGATGTAATACCCAGTATAAAAGTTGATCTGAGGTATTACGGATCTAATAATTTTGTTGGAAGGCCGCTTCCGGGCTATAACCAGCCAAAATGTTATTTAACAAAGGATGCCGCTGCTGCCCTGAAAAGGGTTCAGGACGGTTTTGAAAGACTGGGTTTTGGCCTGCTTATATATGATGCCTACAGACCTCAAATAGCTACTGACTATCTGGTTCAATGGGCTAAAGATGAAGCCGATACCCTGATGAAAGAGACTTATTATCCCGCGATCGATAAAAAAGATCTGTTCAATCTGGGCTATATCTCTGAAAAATCAGGCCATAGCCGGGGCAGTACAGTCGACCTTACGATCGTATCTCTTACCACCGGAAAGGTATTGAATATGGGTAGCTCATATGATCTGTTCGATGAAAAATCAGCTATAAACTATGAGTTTGTAACTAAAAATCAAAAAGCTTTGAGGTTATTGCTCAAAAGAAGAATGGAAGCAGAAGGCTTTAAGGGATATGACAATGAATGGTGGCATTTTACCCTTGAAAATGAGCCTTACCCCAAGACTTATTTTGCTTTCCCGATAGAATAGATTGTGAATTACAATATTGATTTGAATGAAAAAGGGCCCTTGATCAGGCCCTTTTCTTATTGTGCAACATCCCATTTGCTACGGGCATAAAAGGTAAACTAGTTCATTAATTCAAAGCTCCTTTTAATAAAGCGTGTCAGGTCCTTGCCCTGCAATAAATTCTGAGATAAGCGCGCCAGATCAAGTGCCTGATTGATGTATTCTTCGCGTTTTCCTTTTGCCTTCAGAATTTTCTGCATCAGTTCATTGTTCGTATTGACGACCAGGTTATACATTTCCGGAAAATTGCTCATTCCCATAAATCCGCCGCCCCCTGTTTTTTGCAGCTCTTTCATCCTGCGTAAAAACTCAGGTTGTGTGATAATAAACGGATTCGAATTTGAATCCAGGGCTTCCAGCTGTACACTGTACTTTTCTTTGGGCACGAATTCCTCGATGATGGATTTCAATTTAGTCTGATCTTCTTCACTGAGTTTGGAAATCTGATTTTCATCTTTTTGGATCAGTTTGTCCATTGAATCGGCATCAACCCTTGAAAACCTGATCTTTTCGTTCTCCCCTTCCAGTTTCTGAATGAGGTGTGCTACGATAGGCGAATCGAGAAGCAGCACTTCATAACCTTTCCCTTCGGCTTCCTCAATAAAACTGTGCTGCTCTTCCTTGTTGCTCGCATACAGAACGACCAGATTGCCATCCTTATCGGTTTGGGCAACCTTTAGCTTATCTTTTAACTCTTCAAAAGTAAAATATTGATCCTTAACGGTTGGATACAGGGCAAAACCCTGGGCTTTTTCAAAGAACTTTGCTTCCGAAAGCATGCCGTATTCTATCACAATTTTTATATCATTCCATTTCTTTTCAAAATCCTCTCGGTTTGACTTAAACAGGGCACTTAATTTTTCGCCTACCTTCTTCGTTATATAAGATGATATTTTCTTCACAGAACCATCAGCCTGCAGGTAACTTCTGGAGACATTCAGGGGAATATCCGGAGAATCAATTACACCGCGAAGCATCTGAAGAAAATCAGGTACGATCCCTTCCACATTATCAGTTACATAAACCTGATTCTGGTATAGTTGTATCTTGTCTTTCTGTATATCCAGATTACTGCTCAATTTTGGAAAGAACAGGATACCTGTAAGATTAAACGGATAGTCTACATTTAAATGGATATGAAACAAGGGGTCTTCGAACTGCATGGGGTATAATTCCCTGTAAAAGTCCATATAATCCTGGTCTTTCAGCTCGTTTGGCTGTTTGGTCCAGGCCGGTTTGGTATTGTTGATGATATTGTCAACGACAACCTTTTCCGGTTTGGCATCTTTATCGGATCCTTCCGGCAGCGGTAGTGTTTCTTCTTTGGTTCCGAATTTGATCGGTACCGGCATGAACTTGTTGTATTTATGCAACAAAGTACTTATTCTGGATTCTTCCAGAAACTCGGTAGAGTCATCGGCAATGTGTAAAATAATTTCTGTACCCCTTTCTTTTTTGTCGGCTGTTTCCAGGGTATACTCCGGTGAACCGTCACATACCCAATGTGCCGCTTCTTCGCTATCAACAAAGGATTTGGTAATGATCTCAACCTGTTTGGCAACCATAAAGGCCGAGTAAAATCCAAGACCAAAGTGACCGATGATGCCGGATTGGTTCTTTTCATCCTTGTACTTTTCTAAAAACTCCTCTGCACCTGAAAAAGCGATGTCATTAATGTATTTCTTCACTTCCTCCTTGCTCATACCAACACCCTGGTCTATGATATGGATCTTTTTACCTTCTTTATCTATTTTTACCTCCAGCTTTAAATCGTCCACATTTCCTTTAAACTCTCCAATACTGGCCAAATGCTTGAGCTTAAGGGTAGCATCGGTGGCATTGGAAATAAGTTCGCGAAGAAATATCTCGTGGTCTGAGTATAAAAACTTTTTGATCAGCGGAAATATATTTTCCACTGCAACATTGATTTTTCCTGTAGTCATAATCTGAATTTTAATTTTTAATCAATATCCCTCTAACAAATAGAATACCAAAGGATTCTTTCTGACAATTTGACATACAATTGTATTTGTTTTATACGCCGATTATCACAAATTTTCAGGTGGTTGTATCCAAATTAAATTAAGCTGATACATTGTAAACAGTACATGGTATAACGAACCAAATACCTGACGGCTAAAATAATCAGTATATTGTATTGTTATTAAGTAGTTTAGTTGTATTTTTGCCGCCGAAAAAAACAACATATAAATCTAGTATTATGGCTATTAAAAAACAATTTTTGAAATCAAAACCTGTATGTAAAGTATCATTTAAGGTAAGTGCCGAGGAAGCAAAAGGAGCTAAAAAGGTACAGATCTTAGGTGATTTTAACAAATGGAGCAAAACCGCTGAAGGTATGTCTCAATTAAAATCAGGTGATTTTACACAGACCATCGAATTGGAATCAGGTAAAGAATATCAGTTCAGATATTTGCTGAATGGTAAAGAATGGGCAAACGACGCTGAGGCTGACGGTTCTGTCGGAAATCAGTTCGACTCTTCAAACAGCATTGTTTCTACAATTCAGTAATTCTTTTTAAGCAGGTTTTTCTTTTGAAGAACCTGCTTTTCTACTTCTTTCAGGAATTTGAAGATCCTTTTCCTTTCCGTATAATTCAATTCCGAAATTGATATTTTATTATATTTGATATTATTATATGTTTGGAAGCATTTTTTAATTAATTTGCCCGCCAGAAACATCATTTATTAATAATAATCAAATTTTCGTTTTATGTACCATTCAAAGATTACCGGATTAGGTTTTTATGTGCCCGACAATATAGTAACAAACCAGGATCTGATCAAGATCATGGATACGACTGACGAATGGATACAGGAAAGAACCGGTATACAGGAAAGAAGGTGGATCGAAGAAGGAAGTGGCGAGACCAGTGCCACAATGGGAGCGAAAGCGGCGAAAATTGCCATTGAAAGGGCGGGTTTAACAAAAAATGATATCGATTTTATAATTTTCGCTACTTTGAGCCCTGATTATTACTTTCCAGGTTGCGGGGTTCAGATTCAGGATATGCTTGAAATGCCATTCATCGGGGCACTCGACATCCGGAATCAGTGCTCGGGTTTTGTTTATGCCTTATCAACCGCTGATCAGTTCATCAAAACTGGCATGTACAAAAATATTTTGGTGATTGGTTCAGAATACCATTCCAACGGCCTGGACAAAACCACGCGCGGCAGGGGTGTTTCTGTCATCTTTGGCGATGGTGCAGGCGCTTGTATACTGAGCAGAACTGAAGAAAAGAACAAAGGGATCTTGTCGAGTCATTTGCACAGTGAAGGCAAACATGCCGGAGAACTTACGGTAATATCACCCAGCATAAAACACTGGGTACCTGAAATTCTTGCCAGTAAGGATGAAGACCTCTCTTATTTTCCATACATGAACGGAACTTTTGTGTTTAAACATGCCGTTGTTCGTTTCAGCGAAGTAATCATGGAAGGACTGGTAGCCAATGGTTTGTCTGTGAAAGACATCGATCTGCTTATCCCACACCAGGCCAATCTGCGTATATCACAATTTGTACAGCAGAAGTTTCAATTGCGTGATGATCAGATCTACAACAACATCATGCAGTACGGAAATACGACTGCTGCATCAATTATCATAGCACTTACTGAGGCCTGGGAAAAAGGTATGGTGAAAGCTGATGATCTTGTGATCTTGGCAGCCTTTGGTAGCGGATTTACCTGGGGCAGTGTGATCATCAGGTGGTAATATTACTTTTTGTAAGTATCATCCCAGTTCACAACGCGGGGTTCACCCAACAATCCTTCCGAATTTGCAATAACCATTGAGCTACAACAGCATCTCCTGTTACATTCACTACTGTTCTGCACATATCCAATGGCCGGTCAACAGCAAAGATCAATGCAAGTCCGGCTTCAGGGATACCCGCCTGTGCAAGCACAATGACCAGCATCACCATACCGGCTCCGGGAACTGCAGCTGAACCAATACTGGCCAGCGTAGCAGTAACGATAATGCCAAGTTGAGCAGATAATGACAAATCCATACCAAAAGCCTGGGCAATAAATACAGCGGCAACAGCCTGGTAAAGACTCGTTCCATCCATATTTACAGTCGCCCCGATGGGCAATACAAAGCTTGCGACTTCCTTATGCACACCGAGATGCTCCGTTACCCTTTCCATGGTAACCGGTAAAGTAGCTGCGCTGGAACTCGTTGAAAAAGCAAGCAGTTGCGCCGGTGCAATACCCTTAATAAAAAACTTGGGAGATTTTCCTGTAAAGAATTTAATGAGAATAAGATAAAAGCATATAACACCTATTAATCCAACAACCACCGTAACGGAATACATTCCCAGTGCCTGGAACAAATCCAAACTGGGCGCTTCGGAAACCAGCGCACACAATAAGGCAAAAACACCAAATGGAGCGGCAAGCATGATCAGGTCTACCATTTTTAAGATAACTTCATTAAAGCCGTCGAAAAAATCCTTTACCGGTTTTGACTTATCATCAGGAATTAAGATCAACCCGATTCCAAAAAAAATAGAAAAAAAGATGACCTGCAACATATTCTTATTTTCACCGGAAGCCTTGAAAATATTATCGGGTACTATATCGATCAAGGCCTGCAATGGCCCGCTGGTTTGCTGGTTTATTGCCTCTTCCTGGTATTTTTTGGCACTATCGGTATAATTATTCAGTAATTCAAGTCGTGTTTTCTCCGAGATAGTGTCTCCCGGCTTTATAAAATTAACCAATACAAGTCCCAGACTAACAGCAACGACAGTAGTTGCCAAATACATAAGTACCGTTTTTCCTCCCATTTTCGATAATTTGGCTACATCCTTCAGATCAGAAACACCTTTGATCAGTGATCCTAATATCAAGGGTACAGCAATTAATTTGAGCGCATTTATGAAAATCGTACCGAAGGGTTTAATCCAATCCTGTACAATCCGGCCACCGCCCTCAAAATTTGAAAAAATCAGTCCCGTAAGGACGCCGAGTAACATTCCAATTATTATTTGCCAGTGAAGTGCCAGTTTTTTCATTTTCAAAATTTTTTGTTTACTTTTATGGAAGTCTAAAATATAGTCCTGAGTTATTTTTTTTTCCGGAATGGAAAGATAGTAAAATAATATTTTGAATACCTATTGTAGTACTAATTTAAAATCAAAAGAACATGGCCGGAATCCAAGATTTACTGAACAGTCAGATCGGCAAAGAGCTGATCGGAGGAACAAGCACGCAATTGAATATAAATCCGCAAATCGCAGCTACGGCTTTAAGTGCCGCCATGCCGATGATCTTGGGCGCTATGAAAAATAATGCAGCAAAGCCTGAGGGAGCTGCAGGTTTATTAAAAGCCTTTGGCAGTGAAAAGCACAGTAGCGGAGGCTTATTAGACCAATTATCAACTGTCCTGGGCGGAAACGGTATAGACCAGAATGTACTGACCGAGGGCAGTAAAATACTGGGGCATTTGTTCGGCAATCAGCAAAACAATGCGGCTGAAGTAGTAGGTAAATCCAGCGGATTGGACATGGATACGGCTGCAAGCCTGTTGAAAATTGCCGCTCCGCTGGTGATGGGTTATATGGGCAGAAATGCTCTGCAAAAAAGCGCTTCAAATGAACAGGATGTTATGGGCCTGCTCAATGATTTTTTAGGAGATGACAACAAAGAGGAATTGCTTAAATCAGTTGGAAAAATTCAGGATTTTGACAACAATGATGATACCACAGATGATATAGCCAAGGTATTTTCGGGCTTGGGAGGTAATAGCGGTATACTTGGAGGTATATTGGGAAATCTTTTTAAATAAGGTCTTCGTTTTTATTTTTTTAGCTATTTTTGTCGGCATTTTTATTTGATCAGTCCTTGTTTTAAAGGATTTGATATGTTTTGCTAAAAAATCTAAAATTGGAAAAGTTTAAAGCGCGCTGGAACATTACTTCAAACTTTCAGCTATTCATTATATTGCTTGTTTTCTCAATAAACGGTTCCTTTGCCGTTTATATAGCCAAACCGTTGCTGCATGCCATTGGAATTTCAAAAGAATCCTTGCATCCCCTTGTTTTCTGGCCCTTGCGGATATTGATTATCTTTGTAGTTTACCAGTTCACGCTAGTTATAGTAGGAACCCTTTTCGGACAAAGGGAGTTTTTCTGGGCCTTTTCAAAAAAGATGTGGAGCAGGTTCAGACCCAATAAAAGTGAGTAAATTCAGATAAATTCAAAAACCGAAGCTATTTTTTTCTTATATAGAAGCGGTAAAACCAGACCAGTGTGAAGGAGGGGAAAAAATCAATTATAGGAAGCGCCTCTTCAATAAAGGAAATAATACCACCCACTTTTCCCAGATTGTCCTTATGTAATTTGGTCATCAACCAGGCCGAAACAGGAGCCCAAACCACATCGATTAACGGAAATAAATAAGAACTAAAGCCAATCAGGTCAAAAAGCACTGACATGATCAGCAGTTGTTTTTTAGAATAATCTCTGTCCAGTATACCCATTGATCAGTTACTTCAGTTTGCTCTTGTATTTCTTTACGAACTTATCCAGTTTCGGGTTGATCACCGCCCGGCAATAACCCTGTTCTTTGTTGTTGTTGTAATAGTTTTTATGGTAATCCTCTGCTACATAAAAAACATCGAATTTGGTCACTTCCGTAACAATTTTATCGCTGTAGACCTTTTCAATAGTCAGTTGCTCAATGATTTTTTTTGCTTCCTGTTTTTGCTCTTCATCGTGATAAAAAATGGCGGAGCGGTATTGGGTTCCTATATCCGCCCCCTGCCTGTTCAAGGTAGTCGGGTCATGGGTGTAAAAAAATACTTCAAGCAGTTCACGGTAGCTGATCACTTTTGGATCATAGCTGATCTGGATCACTTCGGCATGGCCGGTATTCCCCTCACAGACTTCTTTATAGGTAGGGTTTTTGCTTGTACCTCCGGAATATCCGGGCAGTACAGAACTTACTCCTTTTAACTGCATAAAAATTGCTTCTGTGCACCAGAAACACCCGTTGCCGAAAGTGGCTTTAGACTCATTGTTCATATTTCCCGATTTAACAGCTTTCTGCTGTGCCTGCAAATTAAATGAAAATGTGAAACAAAAGAACAAGGGAATTAAAATTTTTCTCATCAGCTAAAGTTTGAAATTGGACTTTATTTCAGGTTGAATTAGTTACCGGGAAAGGCAATTACGCTTTCCGCACCTGTATCTGAAACACTGGCTACTCCAAATAAATAATTATCGATCACCATATTTTTGAATTCAAAAGTATCGGTCAAGCCGATAAATTTGCTGTTTTGCCATTGAGAATCCGTTGTTTTTCTCCAATAAACCTTATACCCTTTCAACCTTTTATCGGCGCTGAGACTCCAGGATAAAACCGCGGATGGCATGACTGCTCCGGCAATTTTCACGTTTTTAGGGGCCTCAGGTGCACTGGCCAGTGCAGCCAGGGTCAGGGCATTGACTGCTGTTAACTTTGCGGCATAATCAAAATTTACTCCTTCGATAACATCTCCAAACGCAATGCCGTTCTCCAGCCGGGTATCCTGATGCTGGCGGTTGTAATTTTCATGGGTTTCCATAATGCGTACCCCGGGATATCCTGCATCATTAAAGGGTTTGTGGTGACCTCCTCTGCCAAATCTGTCCAAACGGTAGATCAACATGGGTTCTACACTGGTCAGATACTCACTGCTCAAAGAAGATACATACCTGGCGAGTTGTCGTGACGGACCATCGGCTTCGCCGCCATAAAACCTCAGACCATTCCTCTGCTGTTCGGTCAGCTTCACGGAAGTGGGCTCAGAAAAGATCCTGAAAGAACGGTTATCCACTACGCCGTCAATTCCATCTATATTGCCGATCATGTCGTTATTCAAGACGCCAATGATATCCCAACCTTTTTCAATGGCTGTTTCCGCGAGAAACTTTCCTCCCAGCAGGCCCTGCTCCTCTCCTGACAAACCTACATATATTATGGAAACCGGAAATTTGTACTTGCTTAAAATCCGGGCCGCTTCCATGGTTCCGGCCATACCGGATGCATTGTCATTGGCTCCCGGCGCGTCATCGGTAAAATTGTTGACATCAGTGATCCGGGAGTCTATGTCACCCGACATGATTACATACCTGTCCGGATTAACAGTGCCCCGCTGAATAGCGAGCACATTTACTATCCAGGTATCCTTTGTGATGCGTTTATCGTCTTTCTTAGCCAAACCTTGGTGGTAGGAAACTTCCAGACAATTGTTGCAATCTTTTGAGATTTGCTCAAACTCCGACTTAATCCAGCGCCTCGCTGCACCAATTCCCCGCACGTGGGATACCGTATCCGACAGGGTATGGCGCGTGCCAAAATCAGCCAGTGTTCTGATATCCTTTTCAATTCTTTGAGCTGATGGCGCTTTGGAAATTTCAGTTAATATATTTTTTATATCTACCTTATTTACATCTTTTTGTGACATGATATTTAATGTAGATATTAAATAAAATAACAATAAAAATAAATAGTTTGTCTGCATGTGAAATTGTATTGAATATCTTTTTTTAAAAGTTTTTTATTACCCTTATGGCTTCTTCCATCATGCGGTCATCAAAATCCAGATGGGTAACCATACGTAACTTTCCTTCTCCCATACCAATGATAAAAATATGATTTTCTCTCAGGTAATTTAAAAACCGCTGTTCATCCACATTTTTATTTAAATTAAAGATAAGAATATTGGTCTCAACTTTCTCCACACCCTGCACATATGACAATCCAGACAGGGTCTCTCCCAATATCCTCGCCCGTTTGTGATCATCGGCAAGCCGGTGAACGTGGTGGTCAAGGGCATAAATTCCGGCTGCAGCCAGATAACCAACCTGCCTCATGGCACCGCCAAACAGTTTTCTGATGCGCAGGGCCTTCTGCATGTGTTTTTTGGAACCAACAAGTACAGAGCCCACCGGCGCTCCCAGACCTTTAGAAAGGCATATTGAAATGGTGTCGAACAATTCTCCATATGATTCCGGGCTCTCCTTTTTTTCAATCAGGGCATTAAAGATCCTGGCTCCATCCAGGTGGTAAGCCAATCCATGTGTCTCACAAACCTGCTTTATTTTGCGCAGTTCACCGAGATCCCAGCAGGCACCTCCCCCTTTGTTGGTGGTGTTTTCGATCGCCACCAGGCTGGTCACGGCTGTGTGAATGTTATTCGGGTCGTTGATCAATTCCTCCACCTGGTCAGCCCTAAACATGCCGCGTACCCCATCGACCAGCCTGCAGGAAACACCGGAATTAAATGCCGGGCCACCACCTTCAAAATTGTACACATGGGCCCATTTGTCGCAGATGATTTGTTCTGCCGGTTGTGTATGAATTTTAATTGCCGTTTGGTTGGCCATGGTTCCGGATGGAAAAAAAAGGGCTTCTTCCTTGCCGAACATCCCGGCAAGTTTTTTCTGCAGGAGCAGCACGGTTGGATCGGCCATAAACACATCATCACCTACCTCAGCACACATCATGAATTCGAGCATTTCTTTGGTGGGCCGGGTAACCGTATCACTGATCAGATTGATTTCCATAATAACTATTTTATTGATTTACTGTAATTTAAATAATATTATATCAAATTTTACTTTTAATTAAAACTTCAGCTCAGTTCCGCGGTTGTATCTTGCAAATTGAGCTACAAAAGATATCAATTTCAGAATATCGACGTTTATATAATTTTTTATAAAGCTAGTAAATAAGACTTATAAAATAAATTTAGAATCTGATTTTTAGCTTAATTTTGCAGCATTATGATTACACTGGAGCAAATAAAAGATATTGCCGGCCGCGTTGAGAAAATTAAGCAATACCTGCACATTGATCAGAAAAGGATCGAAGTCAGCAATGAAGAGGAAAAAGCGTCCAACCCTGCTTTTTGGGATAATGCAAAGGAAGCCGAAAGTTTTATGAAGACTTTGCGGGAAAAGAAAAAATGGATTACAGATTACGAAAAAGTAAAATCCCTCAGTGAGGATCTTTTTGTACTCTATGACTTTTTCAAGGAGGGTGAGTCAGGCGAAGATGACCTGCAAAAGGAATACGGCAAAACGATTGAATTTTTAGAAGCGCTGGAATTCAAGAACATGCTTTCCGAGGAAGGTGATAACCTGAGTGCGGTTCTGCAGATCACGGCAGGTGCAGGTGGTACGGAAAGTTGTGACTGGGCACAAATGCTCATGCGCATGTACATCATGTGGGCCGAAAAACACGATTTTAAGGTCAAAGAACTCAACTTTCAGGAAGGTGATGTGGCCGGAATTAAAACTGTAACCATTGAAATAGACGGCGACTATGCTTTCGGTTATTTAAAAGGCGAGAACGGCGTTCACAGACTGGTTCGGATTTCACCCTTCGACAGCAACGCCAAGCGGCATACGAGTTTTGTTTCGGTATATGTTTACCCGCTGGTAGATGACAGCATTGAAATAACAATCAATCCCGGTGATATTACCTGGGACTTTGCACGCTCAGGTGGCGCCGGAGGACAAAATGTGAACAAGGTGGAAACAAAAGCTATTTTAAGACACAAACCCTCAGGAATTATGGTCGTGAACTCCGAAACCAGATCACAGCTTGACAACCGGGAAAAAGCGATGCAGATGCTGAAATCGCAGCTCTATGAGATCGAATTACAAAAACAAAGAGAGAAAAGAGATACGATAGAAGCCGGGAAGATGAAAATCGAATTCGGTTCTCAGATCAGGAATTATGTGATGCACCCTTATAAACTGGTCAAGGACGTGCGCACATCGCATGAAACAGCCAATGTGGATGCGGTAATGAGCGGTGAGATCGATGGGTTTATCAAAGCCTACCTGATGCAAAACACACCCATAATTTCGAATGAATTATGACAAAAAATATAGATACCATCATATTTGATCTGGGAGGAGTCCTGGTGGACTGGAACCCCAAATACTTGTACAGTAAGGTTTTTGAAGGGGATACCGAAAAGATGGAATGGTTTTTAAGAGAAGTCTGTACAGCCGACTGGAATATTGAGCAGGATGCGGGAAGGACGATAGCGGAAGCAACGGATCTGCTGGTCAGGGAATTTCCGGAATACGAAGAATGGATTGCTTTATATTACACCCGCTGGGAAGAAATGATACTCGGAACGATCCCCGGTACGGTCGAAATCTTAGATCAGTTAAAAAAAACCGGGCATTACAGGCTTTATGCACTCACCAACTGGAGTCATGAAACCTTTCCTGTTGCCAGGGAAAAATACGACTTTTTAAAGCACTTTGAAGGCATCGTTGTATCCGGAGAGGAAAAAACCCGAAAACCGTTTGACGACATTTACGAAATCCTGCTTTCACGGTATGAGATCATTCCCGGCAAAGCACTATTTATCGATGACAATCCGGAAAATGTGGCTGGAGCGAAAAAGGCAGGGATACATGCCGTGCAATTTCATAACCCATCAGGATTAATTCAGGATCTGAAAAGACATAACATCCATTTTTAGTTTACGTTAATTTTCACGGCCTCATTCCTTCCTAATTACCCTACGGTCTTTTCGTGAACATTCATATTATATCTATTTCAAATAACCCATAATTTCTGAGAAAACGGACTGGTTTTGATCATAAGGAAAATCTATTTAATATCAATATATTATTGTTATTCAATATGATACAATTTTTACTTGAATAATAAATTTAAGTACATCTTTTTTGCCCTTACACAAAATTATTCAAGCTTTTGTAAGGGTATTCCCTACTTCTGTGATCAGATCAGAAAAGAAAAAGACCGATCGTTCGGATAATCTTTATCCTGAACCGGTCTGATTTATGTTGGGTTAAACTGGTAATTACAGTCCTTTCATCATGAGTTCGGCTGTGGCCGGGTTGGTTGCCAGGGGCACATTATGCACATCGCAAAGCCGCATGAGCATAAAGATATCCGGTTCATGCGGATGCTTTTCAAGCGGGTCTCTGAAGAATATCACCATTTTTGTTTTTCCTTCCGCAACCCGTGCCGCGATCTGCGCATCCCCTCCCAGCGGTCCTGAAAGTAATTTTTTTACTTTTAAACCGGCTTTTTCTACCTTGGAACCGGTGGTTCCGGTTGAGATAATATCAATTTCCTTGACGTCCAATATTTCCTTATGATTCATTAAAAACTGGACCATTTCAGCTTTTTTCCCGTCGTGCGCAATAATTGCAAGTTCCATTTTACAGATGTTTTATATGATATTCAGCCACACTCAGTATGGGGTGGCGAACAATTTTTCCGAGTTTCAACCCGTATTCTTTCATGACGATCTTGATCTCATCTTTTAAGAAATGTGCGATCGATCCCACAAAAGAAACAGGGATTTCTTTACTTTCTTCGAACTGGAGGATATGATTTTCGGTGAAAGACCTTAAGCCATCAAGAATAACTTTCTGACCATAGGTATTGTCTTTATTCAAAATGATGAATTTGCCCAATTCGGCAAGATAGGTATTCGGGTTCTCCTCCTTATACAAATTTCTCACGATGGTTTCCGCGTTCAAATCGTAATCAGAGGCAAATTTTGCCGCCAGATCAGCAGGCATTTTATTGTAGTAGTAATCCCTGAGAAGCTGCCTGCCATAATAGTTGCCGCTGGCATCATCCATGATAATATAACCCAGGGAAATCACTTTTTGGTGCAGGACCTCCCCATCGTAATAACTGCAGTTTGATCCGGTTCCGAGTATACAAATAATGGCAGGATCATCAGATTGTAAGGCTTTGGCTGCAGCCAGCGTGTCTTCATGAACATGTATATCCGCTTTTGTGAATATGGTCTTAAAAACCTCAGCCAGTACCTTTTTCCCCAATTCCGTACCACAACCCGCTCCGTAAAAGAAGATCTTCTCAACCTTTTCCCTGTTTTGGGAGAGGTCTTTGCTGCCCATTACCCGTTCATAAAGTGTTTCTTTCGTAAAAACTCCGGGATTCAATCCCTGGGTTTCGGTTTGAAAAATATGCTGACCATTCCTTGCCAGGGCTATCCAACTGGTTTTTGTGGAACCGCTATCTGCGACTAGTATCATGTTGAAAATTATTATGGGTTAAAAATAACATTATTAAATCCAAAACAGGAATTTCTCGCTGTTTTATACGAAACCGTTTAATTCCTGCTGGAGGATTACAGCAAAAACGACAAAAGCGCCAGTTCATAGCTTTTTAATCCGAAACCGGCTATCACGCCTTCTGCATTCGGCGCTATAAAGGACTGGTGTCTGAAGGATTCACGTTGGTACACATTGGAAATATGCACTTCAATTACGGGAGTCTTAACCGCTTTCACGGCATCCGCAATACCTACTGAAGTATGTGTATATGCTGCTGCATTCAGGATGATCCCGTCGAAATCGAATCCGGTTTCCTGAATTTTTCCTATGATCTCCCCTTCTATATTCGATTGAAAGGTATGCAATTCGTGCTGAGGGTACTTTTGCCGGAGGGTATTAAAATATGAGTCAAATGAGCTGTTCCCGTATACCTCGGGTTCCCTTTTGCCCAATAAATTCAAATTCGGGCCATTGATTATGATTATTTTCATGTGATCACATTTATTTTTTATCGGTCTGATGCACCTTTTTGAGGTGAATACGAATTTCCTTGCCGTTTATCTCTGTCCAAATTTAATAAAATTATATGATAACTTTGTGTACCTTAGAATCGGTTATGAACTGGAAGGATTCCTTAAAGCAATACAGGTTTTATTTAAAAATAGAACGCGGAATGTCGGACAATACTGTCGTGGGTTATGAGCAGGACGTCAATAAGCTGATCACCTACCTGGATGAAAATTCCATCGATGCCGGCCCTGCCGATATCGGGGAGGAAACCTTGCAGCATTTCATTTATGACAGTTCGAAAAAAACGAATCCGCGCTCACAGGCCAGGCTGTTATCGGGTCTTCGCAATTTTTTTGATTACCTGATCTTTGACGGAAAGCGAAAAGACAATCCCACAGACCTGATCGAATCCCCGAAGATCGGCAGAAAACTGCCTGATTTTCTCAGTACTTCAGAGATCGATGCCATCCTGTCGGTTATTGACCTCAGCACGCCGGAGGGTGAGAGAAATAAGGTGATGCTCGAAACTTTGTACAGTTGCGGGCTTCGGGTTACAGAGCTGATCACTTTACAGATCTCAGATCTCTTTTTCAATGAAGGTTTTGTGAGGGTTATCGGCAAGGGAGATAAGCAGAGATATGTTCCCATCAATGAGCAGAACATCAGGCTGATTCAACTGTATCTGAGGCATATCAGAACTGCCATACCTGTTCAAAAGGGTTTTGAAGACACTGTTTTTCTTAACCGGAGAGGCAAACAGATCACAAGAAATATGGTATTTATGATCATCAAAGGATTGGCGCAAAAGGCAGGTATCAAAAAAAGTATCAGTCCGCATACCTTCAGGCACTCCTTTGCTACCCATTTGCTTGAGAACGGAGCAGACCTGCGCGCCATTCAGCAGATGCTGGGACATGAAAGCATTACTACCACGGAGATCTATATGCACCTCGACCGCAAATTTTTAAAGGATGTGGTAGAGAAGTACCATCCCAGAAAAGATCAGTGATTACATGCTGTGGAACAATACCAGGCTGGCCTCATGATATTGCGGTCCCAATTTATTCAAAAGATTCCTGATCAGATCCGGATCGCCTTCAACCGCAAGTGCGGAATAACCGGTCTTACCCTTTTCACCCAGCCGCATATCAACAATATTGATATTTCTGGAGGCAAGTGCCGACAACAGGATCAGCAATACACCCGGCTGGTTGTTGTGCTTGGTAAGAATAACCTTGTCGCTGAGAGCCAGTTTTAATTCTACTCCATCCATTTCGTAGAGATAGACCCCTTCCCTGTAAAAATCAGGCAATTCCGTATTGTCCTCATAGGAAATATCTAAAAATATATCCCTGTCGGTTCCTTTCATGAACTCCATGGCATTCTCAATATTTTGCTTATCTCCGGTAATCGTCAGAAAGGCAACAGCAGTGCCGTCGTTATTTGATTTAAGCCTCGCTGTTTCTACGTTGATCCCTTCTGAGGCCAGAGAATTAAATATTGAGGAGAGTATACCGGGTTTATCCAGATGTTTGGACAGCAAGCCTTTCACCCTGTTTTTCTCCAATGCTGGAATTTGATTACCTACAGTAACCGACTTCTGGTGCTTGCGTATCCGAATGGCATCGTATTCCCCCATGCCAGTTGCATTTTTATAAATACCCAAAAACTCAGAAAATTTACCCCCGAAAGAAAACTTGGGGATTCCCTTTCTGAATTCATTGTCGAGACGCTGATTTAATAGTTCAATCCCTTTGTTCAGAATGGTATATTTCACTTTTAGCTCATGATCATCAAAAACCGTTCTTTTTTCAGGTATTAATTTGGAATAACTAACATAATGCACATAACCGGCATCATGAATATATTGTAAGCTTTCGCTGAAATTTTCGCCGTAGTATTTAACATGGTGGAGGTCTGTACCCAGGCAAACCGGGATCTGCAATTCCTTGGCTCTTTTTAGGATGTTCTGAGAGGGATATACTCCGCAGCCTTTCACTTTTCCTGCCATATTGACATCAAGAGACAAATTGCTATCCGCAATTATTTCAAGCAAGGACCTGAATTTATTGGCCAGCGGGTGCTTGCTGCTTTCAAAATTGAGAAGTACATCCGGGACAGGCATATTGAGTTTGGGAAGATCGATATGGCCAATTACCTGTATCATATCTCCAAATCCCTGGATCATCTCGATCATTTCATCAAAATATCCTTCCCAGTAAGCCTCCAGCGAACCTCTTAAACGCAAAAGTTCCTGTGCTTCCTCCACTGTACCGTCATAGGGCAGGCCTTCCGGTCCAAAGTGGACTGAACCAATTACGAAATCGGCATCTTCCGCCTGAAATATTTTCGAACGGCTCCACTGCAAGCCGAGGTCAGAGCCCATCCATTCCAGTTCAACGCCGTATTTGATATTTATCTTGCCGGCGTACTTTTCCCTGAGATTTGCAATCCGCTTTGGATATTGCAAATAGGAACTGTTTCCCCGGATAAATTTAATATCTGTTTCTCTTTCTGCTGTATACCTGAAATTGGTGAGGCGGGGTGAATGTATGATAAAAGTAATACTTGGGTGCTTTTGTTCTATGGCCTTATCAACCACATCCTCGAGTCTGTCAATACCGTGTTTGATATGGTCTTGTTCGGTACCGGCATGAATTCCGTGGGTCTCCCAGATAAATTTATTAAAAGGCTTCATAAAACTTTGTTTTTCCATTTGCAAATTTACCATTGATTTTACAAATATTTTAAAAAATGTTTATTGATCACTTATAAAAATGCCTGACCCGCACTGTAATTAAACACATTATCAATAAAAATGACAACCGAAATCCATTATACCAGACGTGGAATTGTGATCAGCTCACCATTTGTAGAGTAGAAAGATTTCATAAGATCTGCAGTCAGGCATGAATGCACGGGTAAAATATACAGTAAGTCACCGAGCTTGTACTTATCAAATAAATGCCCGGGTACCTTTACGATTCCATGCTCCTGCGACAGGCTTTTCAATACCATCCCGGGAACAGGACTTTCCCATTTCAGACCATGCTGTTCTACTACTTTTCCATAGATCAAACCTTCACTGTCTGTTTTTAAGCCATCTTTTGAAAAGTGAACCCCTCCCCCGTAAATGACTAACTCCAACCTTTCCGGATGTTTTGCAACAAGCGGACAAGCCATGGCAACAGCGATATCCTCCATTTTATTTGAACCTATATTTTCCTGAGTAAGATCGTAAAAAACAAAATTTCCGGGCCGGATTTCATCAAGTCCTTTAAAATTTTCAGCCAGGCTGCAGGATGGGGTGTCTCCAACAGAAAGGATCAGGTCGGGGTATCTGCTTTTGTATTTTTGCTTTAATTCAAGCATGATCCCGCGGGTCTTTTCGTGAATTTCAATGACCTCTTTTTTCGAAGTACAGCGGTAGGTATGTCCGGAATGCGCCAGAAAACCCATGAACCTCATGTGATCGCTGCTGTCGATGACATCCATCACGGCTTCAATTCTCTTGGTATCCTTCGGATCAGCACCGGTTCTGTGGGTACCAACGTCTATTTTAATAAAACAGCCCACATTTGCCCTCAGGTTTTCGGAGAGAAAGGCCGCGCTTTCGATATTCTCCAACTGTATATTCAGGGTGATCTTTGAAGCCAGTTCATTTATGGTCTCTATCTCAAGTATGTTTACCGGGAAGGCTACGGTGATATCATTCCATTCACCGGAAAAATACCCGGCCATAGACAAGGAGGAAACGGTGATCTTTGTTACCCCGAACTCTCTGTACCACCTGCCTATTTCAAGAGACTGATGGGTTTTGAAATGCGGGCGGAAACTGAGTCCCTTGGCTGCGGCTTTTGCTGCCATCCTACCTATATTTGTCCTGCATTTATCGCTGTCCAGCAGCAAAGTTGGTTTTGTGATCATTGCGTATATGTTAAATCATCGCTTACAAAAGTAACCAGGATAAATGATTAATGCCACAAGGTGGTTAAAGTAATTTAGAGGAAAGTATTGAGATGTGAGATGTGAGATTTGAGATTTGAGATTTGAGATGTGAGAATTGAGAAATGGAAACAGGAGACAGGAGACAAGAACCAGGATGGTAAAGAAAAAGGAAATAGTATCGAGTATTGAGATATGAGATTTGAGATGTGAGATTTGGAAACAGGAGACAGGAGACAAGAACCAGGATGATAAAGAAAAAGGAAATAGTATTGAGTATTGAGATGTGAGATGGAAACAGGATACAAGCACCTGTTTCCTGTTTCCTGATTCTGATTAAAAAGAAAGTTTTCTTGAAGTAAAATAAATAATTATTAGAAACCCTGAATCGTCATTTCTCCTTCCACCCCCGAAATAAGTTTTTTTCCCCCGAACAAACAAATTTCAATTTTCCGCCGGTTTCAAGATTTCTAATAATTAGTTTGAGCTTGCATTCACTATTACCATGTTGTCTAATCCATTATGCCTGCAAGCAATTCTCTTTCCTTTTCTGTTAGAATTTCCCCTTTTAATGATTCCGCCAATTTGCATAAGCGTTCATAGTCATCAGTTACCACCATTTCTTCATCAAAATTCACCTGGGAAAAGATCATATGCAAATTTTTTACTGCGTCCAGACTCCTGAGATCCTGGTCAACAATTTGCTTCATTTCCGCTTCCAAAACTGAGAGTCTGTGAAGTATCATGGCTTTTTAAATTCGTGTGCAAATATACGCCTGCTATCCTTTTTAATTTGCGACATCGCATGTCAAAAAATCCGTATTTTTTTAATTATTTTATTTATCTTCGAAAAGTAAAGTTTTCCCCCATGAAAAAGTATTACACCCTAGGTGAATTGCTTACGGATTACCGGATCCACAGCAAAATATCCCAGCTCGATTTCGCTGCGCGCCTCGGTGTAGATCCCCGATCGGTGCAAAGGTGGGAAAAGGACCATACCCTGATCAAGCCTGAAAAGGAAGAAGATCTTGTGATAGAAACTTTATTCCCCTATCAGTTGGTCAGAAATCTGAATGCTCCAGTTCCAATTCCAACGCATTATGATTTTGTCATTCGGAAATATGCCCTGAACGATATTGACTGCGAGACACCGGATGCCGAATTTTTTAAAGACCAGTTATACAGGGATACGGACAGGATCAGAACAATCATTTTTGATCAGGATTTTAGCTATCTCCAGCGCTATCTGGAAATCTATAAGCCACTTTCAGGCAATCTAATCAAAGTTATTCAGGAATCGATTGACACTTTGCCTGAAATAAACAATATCATCATCGATGAGTCTGGCTATTATGCAGGACATTCTTTGGTTTTTTCAATTTGCGAAAAGGCCTACGAAAATATTAAAACCAGAAAAATGACCGAATTCGATCTCACAACCGAGGATCTGGTCGATTATAAAAAACAAAAAAAACCGATTTTCTACACGCTAGATTTGAGTGCAGACTGCAATGTAAACTGGTACCTGATCGTAAATCGTCTGATTCGCTTTCTCGAAAACCTGCCCGATCACAATTATCTGCTTTGCAGCTGCCCCTTCAGGCTGGACAGCATAGCGCTCATAAAGCAGGCCGGTCTTGAAATCATCTGGGAAGGAGAAACCCAGGTCAACAATTTAGGAGAACAGTACCGAACGAGATTTCAGGAAGGAAATTTTCATAATTTCATGAACACATAATCACTTCTTTTTTTCCGGAACAGGGTCATATCCGCTTCCACCCCATGGATTACAGCTCATAATCCGCTTGATGGTCAGCCAACCGCCCCGTATCAGTCCGTGTTTTTGAAATGCCTCAATACCATAATGAGAACAGGTCGGTGAATACCGGCAACTGGAAGGAAACAAGGGAGATATCAGCACCTGATATATTCGGATCAGGAGTACAAACGGAAAGATCAATATTTTTCTAAGGAGTTCCATGCGGAATCAATTCATACTATATGTAGTTCCTTCCTTTGCGTCTTTGAGCTGAATCCCCAGTTGCAACAATTTGTCTCTGATCTGATCTGAAAGCGCCCAGTTCTTATTGATTCTTGCTTCTTCCCTCAATTCGATCAGCAACTGCACTGTACCTGATAATCTTTCCGAAAAATCATCTTTTTGCTCTTCCAGAGGTAAGCCCAGAACCTCAAAAAGAAAGCTGAACAAACTTTGCTGCAGCAATTCCAAACCTGACTTATCGAAAACTGCCTTACCTTCTTTTGCCAGATTGATCGCCTTTACTGCATCGAATAGATGGGCTATCAGTATCGGACTGTTAAAATCGTCGTTCATCGCGGCATAACACTGCTTTTTCCAGTTTTCCACATCGAAGGCCGCGGTAGCTGCGGGTTGGAGGCCCTGAAGAATTTTCACGGCTTCCATCAGTCTGTTATACCCTTTTTCAGAGGCTAAAATGGCATCATCAGAAAAATCAAGGATACTTCTGTAATGTGCCTGCAACATAAAAAACCGAACCACTCCGGCACTGTAACCCTTGGTCAGAAACGGGCTGTCTCCCGTAAACAGATCACCGGGCAGAATATTATTTCCTGTTGATTTGGCCATTTTCTTGCCGTTCAAGGTCAGCATATTGCCATGCATCCAGTAGTTAACCGGCGGCTTGTGATTACAAGCCTGAGCCTGTGCTATTTCACATTCATGATGCGGAAATTTGAGGTCCATTCCACCTCCGTGAATATCGAATTGCTCCCCAAGGTATTTGGTACTCATTACCGTGCACTCGAGGTGCCAGCCCGGAAAACCATATCCCCAGGGGGAAGGCCAGCGCTGAATATGCTCGGGTTCGGCCTTTTTCCAGATCGCGAAATCCTGGGGGTTCTTCTTGTCGGATTGCCCATCCAGATCCCTGGTATTTTCGATGGTTTCTTCAAGTTTTCTCTTTGAAAGGATGCCGTAGTGTTCCTTTTCATTGTATTTCAACACGTCAAAATAAACAGACCCATTTATTTCATAGGCCAAACCCTGATCCAATATATTTTTGACCGCCTCGATCTGCTCAACAATATGGCCGGTTGCAGTGGGTTCTATATTGGGCGGAAGGAAATTATACCGGCGCAATATCTCGTGAAAATCAACTGTATAACGCTGAACAATCTCCATAGGTTCCAGCTTTTCCAGCCTGGCCCTGCTTGATATTTTATCTTCAGAGTCATCATCCGTAAGGTGGCCGGCATCCGTTATATTTCTAACGTAGCGCACCTTATAACCCAAATGTAAGAGGTAACGGTAAACCAGATCGAAAGAGAGGAATGTTCTCACATTTCCTAAATGCACATTGCTGTAAACCGTTGGTCCGCAAACGTACATGCCCACATAGCCACTTTCAATGGGTTTAAACAGTTCTTTTTTATTCGTCAGTGAGTTGTATATATGTAATTCTTGCATTCCCTATCAGAAATTTTAAGTTTTCAAAGATAATAACTTAAAATCAAAACAAAATATAAATTATTGCTGTGCTGCGACAGTACTGCTCTTGCGGCCGGGTTTTTGAGAACGGTACACAAATTCTTTATAAAATGGACAATTCTCATATCATACGGGATTTTTCAATAAATTTACCTGAATTTAAAATAAGCAAGGCAAACACGTATTTTTGGGTCAATTTTCAGTAACAATAAAAAGCGGCAGGCAGGAACTGTTTTTTTGGATGCATGATGCATAAAAAAGTAAACACAGAAGATTTTTTCAGGGAGATCAGAAAAGGAAACATTAGTTTTCTGAGCAGGGCGATCACCCTGATCGAAAGCACCAAAAAATCTGATCAGTTACTGGCCTTGCAGCTGATTCAATACTGCCTTCCTTTTGCAGGAAATTCCATCAGGATCGGAATAACAGGTCCACCTGGTGTCGGCAAAAGTACTTTTATTGAGGCTTTTGGAAACTACCTGATCTCACTTGGTAAAAAGGTAGCTGTTTTGGCGATCGATCCGAGCAGCTCGGTTAATAAAGGCAGCATCCTGGGTGATAAAACCCGCATGGAAAAGCTGGCTACAAACACAAATGCCTTTATTCGGCCCAGTCCGGCGGGAAATACTTTGGGAGGAGTTGCCCAAATGACAAAGGAGAGCATTACTTTATGTGAGGCTGCCGGTTTCGATGTGATACTTGTCGAGACCGTAGGGGTTGGCCAGTCAGAGACCCTGGTTTACAGTTTGACAGACTTTTTTCTTTTGCTCCATTTGGCAGGTTCGGGTGATGAATTGCAAGGAATTAAACGGGGAATTGTTGAAATGGCAGATGGGATTGTGATCAACAAAGCCGAGGGCAATAATTTACAGGCTGCCAGGTTTGCCAAAAAAGAATTGGAAAATGCACTGCATTTTTATCCGCCAAAAGAAAACCAGTGGAAACCGGAAGTGCATCTTTGCAGTGCCATTCTGGATCAGGGCATCCTTGAAATATGGGAAATGATCTCTGAATTTCTGACGCTGACCAGGAAAAACGGATATTTTGAGGCCAAGAGAGCCGAGCAAAATAAGGAATGGCTTAAAAAAAGTATTACCGACCTGCTTTTACAGGATTTCTTTGCCAGCGCCAAGGTTAAATCGAGCATAAAAAAAATGGAGCAAAGCATTGCGCATCAGCAGATATCTCCCCTTGATGCAGCCATACAACTGATCGAACTGTACAGAAACAAAAAGGAGGAATAAAAATTCCTCCTTTTTGTTTTGTTTATTTTCAGTTATCTATAATTTCAAGTTGGAACAAGAGATCCGCATTGGGCGGAATAAGCCCGGGATACCCCGGTTCTCCGTAACCGAGATGCGCAGGTATGACCAGTATCACCTTATCTCCATAGTTCATATTCAACAGTCCTTCCTTAAAACCTGCTATTAATTGAGCGTCCATACTATAATCCATAGGAATAGGACCATATCCGTTCATGGCATTTCTTCTTTCATCATATTTTCCATAAACCTGTGTAACTTCTTTAATGTTGGAATCAAACAGATCACCGGTTGTAAAATAACCGGCATAGTTAACATTAACCTTTGACCCTGCAGCCGGTTTTTTGCCAGCTCCTCTGTTTAAATAAATTATTTTTAAACCGGATGGCAGAACCTTTGCTTCCGCCTCTTTATCTTTGATCATCTGAAGCAGATCTGCTTTAGCTTTTTCTTTGGTTTCTTCAACTTTTCTTTTTTCTTCCAGTAATTTGTTGAAATATTTCTCAAAAGTACCCTTGGCATTAAAGCCTTCTGCGTCCTTCCCTACCCTTATGATGGAAATCTTGTTGATCAGATCATTCTCCTGGATCGAATCCACAACTTCCTGTCCGACAACAACATGTCCGAACACCGTATGGCGTCCATCCAAATGCGGGATTTCGTTATGGGTTATGAAAAACTGGCTGCCATTGGCAGCCGGTCCTGAATTGGCCATTGAAAGAATGCCGGCCTTATCGTGTTTAAGCAACAAATTGCCCTGATCATCAACAGGAAATTCATCATCAAATTTATATCCGGGATCACCAGATCCGTTCCCGCGCGGATCACCGCCCTGTATTACAAAATCTTCCACAACCCTGTGAAATTTCAGGCCATCATAAAATGGTTTCCCTTTAAATTCCTCATTTACATAGGGGTTAGTGCCATCAGCCAATGAGACAAAGTTGGCAACCGTAATCGGCGTATTTTTATATTCAAGTTGCAGAAGAATATCTCCTTTATTGGTTTCGATATCGGCGTAAAGTCCATCGGACAAATCTGGATATTTAGCTGTTTTACAAGAAGTTAAGCCAATAGCAATAATAAAAAATGTCAATTTAATAAATTTCATATAACTTAATTTTTAATGATTATTTCTTTTAAATGCACAGTATAGATCAGGGGTTCGTTGGGATTAATACCCTCAGATCCACTGTAGCCGAATGCTTTATGTGAGGGAAAAAGGAAGGTTACGATCTCTCCTTTGCGCATAAGTTTTATCCCATCCTGCAAACCAGTAATGAGTTCCTGTTTGTCCACTATATAACGAATATCGCCCAGAACATCCCTGCTGTAAACAACAGAGTCATTGATCCTTCTCACTTCATAACCGAAGATCACCTCATCGCCTTTTTTGGGAAACGGACTGTTGAGAGAATCTTTTTGAACATAGTAGTACCAAAAACCCAGATCGGATTCAAGATAGGTATTCAGGGTATCTTTTTTTATTTTCAGAGCGAGCACTTTCTCCTCCAGCTTGATCCTGTCAATGTTTCTTTGTATGGATTCTTTCAAAAAGGTTCCGGTTTTTCTGACCACCGGTTTTCTTGGCTCCGTATCAGCGCAAGAAATAAAAAATAAGACTGATAATACTACAATAAATCTATTCATGGCCTTGCATTAATAAGTCCTTATACTTTGGTAGGATTCCTAAAAATCCGGCAACGGTTTCATTTAATTGCTTTTCGCTTCGCCCGCCTGCTGCGTTGACATGGCCCCCACCGTTAAAATGGGCTCTGGACAATTCATTTACATTAAAATTTCCTTTTGATCTGAATGATATTTTTATGATCCCCTGTTGCTTATCTTCAATAAAAATAGCTGCAAATATAACATCTGTCAACGAAAGGGCATAATTTACCAGGCCTTCTGTATCTCCTTTCTGATAATTGAATTTATTCAGCTCATGATTTGACAGGGTGATATAGGCTGTTCTGTAGTCTTTCAGGTAAACGAGGTTGTTTATGGCTTTTCCCAGGAGTTTTAGCCGGTCAAAGGAGTTCTCGTAGATCAGGCCGTAAATTTTGGTGTGCTCGATCCCGAGTTCCAGAAAATGAGCCGCGATCCGGTGCGTATCTCCGGAAGTGTTGGGAAAACGAAATGAACCGGTATCTGTTAAAATTCCGGCATACAGACAGGAAGCCATTTCCTTATCCAGCAAATCCAATTCGCCCAGCGCAGCGATCAGTTGATAGATCATCTGGCTTGTTGAACAGATCTTCACATCAACAAAAGAAAAATCCGCAAAGTCATCCGGATCAGGATGGTGGTCTATCAAAACATAAACCGGATCGATTTTTTCAAGAACTGCCTGCATCTCATTGCCTACCCTGTTCAGTGCATTAAAATCAAGTGCAAAAATGATTTCTGCGCGCTGCAGAACTTCGGTTGCCGCAGCCTGGTTTTCTTCAAATATGAGAATTTCCTTAACTCCCGGCATCCATTTTAAAAAATCAGGGCTATCGTTGGGAGTCACAAAATTGACCGTATGGCCTTTTTTTTTGAGAAAATGATACAGTCCCAAACTTGACCCATATGCGTCTCCGTCCGGATTTCTATGAGACACAATGACTATTTGTCGCTTCCGGGAAAGCAGGTCTTTTATTTGTTCTATTTTGTTCCACAGCATAGGCTGCGAATATACAATAAAATTAATTTTAAGCATCCATATCACGCCGCTTTGAACTATTTTTACCACTCAATCAAAACCCATGAAGTTTCTAAAACATATATTGACTTTTCTGCAAGGATTTTTTATTATTTCCTGCGCTCCTGCCCAGGAGGATTTTAAAGCTGATTTTACGATCGCATTTGGCTCCTGCAATAATCAATCCATGGAAAATACTTTATGGACGGCAATTTCAGAAAATAAACCTTCCGTTTTTATCTGGGGTGGTGATGTGATTTATTCCGATACTTTTGATCCAAAAGTACTCGAGAAGAATTATCAGAAACAGTTGGAGAACCCCGACTACCAAAAATTTTCCGAAAGTGTTGAGATCCTGGGTACCTGGGATGACCACGATTACGGTGATAACGATGCAGGAGCTGAATATCCCTTAAAAGAGGCATCACAAAAATTATTTTTAGATTTTTTAAAGACAAGTGCCACAGATCCTATAAGGTTGCAAGAAGGTATCTATAACTCAAAAACATACAGGGTCGGTGCCGATGAGATAAAGATCATCCTGCTGGATACCCGGTATTTCCGTACAGCCCTGACCAGATCAGAAGGCAAAAAAAAACGCTATACACCCAATATATACGGTGAAGGAAGCATACTGGGGGAAACACAATGGAAATGGCTTCGGAAGGAATTAGAGAATTCAAAAGCCGGTTTTAACGTGATCATGAGCAGCATACAGGTCCTGTCGTCCGAACACGGATTTGAGAGTTGGGGAAACATGCCCCATGAAGTTGACAAGCTGATGAAACTGATTTCTGATTCAAAAGCGAAAAATGTGATCTTGCTTTCCGGCGACCGGCATATAGCGGAGATCTCTTCCAAAAAAATAGAGGGTCTGGCTTTTCCCGTTGTGGACTTTACGTCCAGCGGTATGACACATTCCTACAGCGCATTTAAAGGCGAGCCCAATCAATACCGTATTTCGAAGGTTGTTTCTGACAAGAATTTCGGGCTCCTGACATTTGACCTTTCTAAAAATCAGGTACTTATGGAAATTAAAGGAGAAAAAAATATTACCTTTGACAAATACCTCCAGGTATACCCAAAATAAATTTAAAACAATTGCATGCAATGGCATTTTGCGGTATTTTTGCGGAAAATTTAAAATAAAGAAATGATTACGAACAGAACATTTACCATGTTGAAACCCGATGCCGTTGAAAAAGGGCACATAGGAGCCATATTAAAAATGATCAATGCAGCCGGTTTTAAGATCAATGCATTGAAACTGACCCAAATGACGGTTCAGGATGCTGAAACCTTCTACGCGGTGCACAAGGAAAGACCTTTTTTTAAAGACCTTGTAACGTATATGACCCGCGGACCAATTGTAGCTGCAATTCTGGAAAAGGAAAATGCTGTGGAGGATTTCAGAAAACTCATCGGAGCAACAAATCCTGCAGATGCAGCAGACGGCACCATACGTAAGTTATTTGCTGTATCTATCAGTGAGAATGCAGTTCATGGTTCAGACAGCAATGAAAATGCAGCTATCGAAGGCGCATTTCATTTTGCCGGGCGGGAACAGTTCTAAACAGATCAATTCCGGTTCTTTAACCGGAATTGTTTACTATTTAATTCAAAATTTTTGCGATGGTTATGAAAGAACTACTGTTTGATTCTATTTCGATGGCTTATGCCGCAACAGGTTTTGTAAGTTTGATCGGTTATTGGCCAACCATCAAAGACCTCTACCACCACAAAAAACCAAGTGCCAATATTTCTTCATATATACTTTGGTCAACCACGGCCGGAATCGGTTTTTTATATGCGATCTTCGTCCTGCCTGATCTGCCACTTCGCTTTGTATACGGTGTGAATTTTTTCGCTTGTTTAACAGTGCTTATTCTTAGCCTGAGGCTCCTGAAAAAAGACGGTCCCAGAAAATTCAGAAAATCTTAACATCAATAAATTATCAGTTTCCTGCTTATCAATTCCCAGTTCTCCAGCATTACATTGATAATAACCGGACTGCCCGATTTCATTTTTTCAACTGGCAGACTGTAGTCTTTGGCTTGTGGACTGACATCCATCAGCTTTCTGCCCTGGATGTCGAATATTTTCAAATTACTGATGATCTGCGCAGATTTCAGGTGAATTTCTCCTTGTTTCTGTGAAATGATCAGTTCCATATTATCGCTTGGCGGTAATTCCGGAGCCATCGTTTTGGCTTTGAATTCAATGGTAAACCTGTTGTTGACCTCACCCGGAGTATCTTGTCTGAAAGCATATGCGCCTTTGCTCAAATCATGGGTGATAAGCAATAAATGATCCACGAGAAAGATGTCGGACTCTTTCAACCCACCTTCTGATCTTGATATTTCTATGGTCAGATCCTGCTGCTTGTCCACTTGTAAACCCAATGAAACTGCCTTGTCAGCATCAAAGGCATCCAATGCCTGTATGCCAAAGCGGTCTTGTCCTATAAGCGAATACCATTGCAAGCCATCTCCTTTCCAGGAAGCGGCGTCATAACCGGCATCAAAGGCCGTGGTGGCTTCCTTAAAAAATCCGATCATGATTTCCTTTTTCACTTTTTCTCCATCGCTCAGCGCCAACCAGATGCGATCTTTATCAGAAACGGCCTTAATTTCTCCCTTGTTTAATTCTCCTTTGTAAAAATGACTGTTATTGCCTTTTACACGCATACTGTTGTTGAACTGAATGCTGCCATTCGAAGTTGCATTGATCATAAAACCCTGGGCAGAAGCAATGTAGTAGGGATTTGGAAAGCTGCTGCCCTGACTGCCGGCCAAAGTATAGGCCATATAATCAGCCTGCTGATAATATCCCCCAACCACATCCTGCTGGTGACGCCAAACATAGATGGCTCCGTCAAAAACCCCGGTATTCGCGGGAATAAAGATATTCGGATCAATAGCCGAAGGATATGGATTACCGATCAGGTTAGCATCGTTATTCGCACCATCAGGATCAGTTCCGGGATTAAAGACTATGGCTTTTGAAATACTTCCATTGTTCGGATTTCCAGTAAAAGAAAATTCATTGATACCTGTGCTTTTTCCTTCCACGGAATAGCCTCTTCCCCGCTCCATCATACCGCTGGCAAGATGCCAGAACTTGTATATCCCGGCATAGGGTCCGGCCGATTGAGGCATTAGAGTAAAGACCCTGTTTTGATTAACGCCTGCAAAGGCGGTGGAGAGTGATGCATTTTGTACCGGTGAAGACCAGTAGGTGGCATCGTAGATTCTGGCTAGTGAAGTTGTCTTTTCTTTTTTTGTAATATTGCCTGTAATAACGGCACTGCTGTTGTATGTTAGTAAGGACTCCGTATCTCCGATCGTAAAAACTGCATTATTGTTCACAGATAAGTTTCGGTATATTTCAATTGATCCGTTACTGCCGTAGTTAAAATTCAAGTTGGCATTTACAACTAGGTCACAGGCAACAATGGGTGTCGGAGAAGTATAGGGTTGATTTATTTCTGCCCTGCGCGTTCGATCCGGCGTGCCATTTACCCATGAAGTACCATTCCATAATGAATTACCTGAATTATAGATCCCGTTTTTTATATTCTGATCAGGAAGTGCGTTCTGAACCTCAGCTATATCCAGAAAGATCCAGTTCGCCGGATTATAAGTTACATTCGGTGTTGTGCTGGCACAGGTTCCTCTGGTTAATGACTTAACAGCCCCTCCCTGAACATCCCAGTTTACGTTTATTGTTCCTACCTCATCTATACGGGAAAAATAAGACAACCAGTCGTTTGTTCTTGAAATTGCAATTACCTCATTCCCCTGAAATCCATTTAAGGTAATCGTTTTTACTTCGTCAATCGCAAAATTATTCAAGTTAACCGTCCACTTTGGAAATATTGGTAAAATTTGAAAACCAACCAGATAAAAATTTTGGGTTACGGCTTGTCCGGATATATTCTTTATCTCAACCTGCAGCTGGTTCACCTGACCGGGCCGGTAGGTTTGGGTAATCATGAGCTGTCCATGGATCTGGGAGAAAACTGTGAAAAAAAACAAACAGAAGCTAAGTATTTTGATTTTATGAGGGTACATAAGATGGTATAAAATTAAGACTATAACGTATTTTCAGTTAACTTATTTTGATTAAAAAAAATCTTGATGGCCAGATCTCACTGGTATACCACCTATGCTAGAATTCTGTTCTTAATAAGAAATGAGACTTCCCGTCGCGAGCGGTCCCTGTATCTTAAAGTAACTACTTTTTTATGCATCACAAGTGGCGGGGAATAACACCCATAAGATCCTTCGACAAGCTCAGGATCAGTTCGACTAAATAATTTTGCTCCTCAAAATTTATTGTCTCACTGATATAAATACTAATTTTGTTGAACATGAATAATAAATACCTGATCAGCATTATCGGTCCGACCGCAATTGGCAAAACAGCGCTTGCCATACAAGTGGCTCGGTATTTTAATACAGAGATCCTGTCAAGCGATTCACGTCAGTTTTATAAAGAAATGCGCATTGGTACGGCAGTTCCTGACAAAACAGAACTCGCTTCCGTTCCCCATCATTTTATTCAGGACAGGTCCGTTTTACAAGACTATACGGTAGGTGATTTTGAAAGGGATGCTGTTGCGAAAATCGCTGAACTCCACCGGCAGCATCAGGTGCTGGTCATGACAGGCGGAAGCGGTTTGTATGTGGATGCCGTGCTCAGGGGATTCGATGCTTTTCCTGAGCTAGATCCTGCAATCCGCAGGGATTTAAAAGATCTGTTTTTGAAAGAAGGTATCAGTGTCTTACAGGAGAAACTGAAAGATTTAGATCCTGAAACTTACCGGAAGATCGATTTGGAGAACTCGCAACGGCTGATGCGTGCCCTTGAAGTTTGCCTGGGTACAGGCCTGCCCTATTCTTCTTTTCTGACAGATCAGGTTTATAAAAGAAATTTTATCCCAATCAAGATTGGTCTAACCGCTTCCCGGGAGCTGGTATACGACAGGATCAACCGGCGGGTGGATCAGATGATGGAACAGGGTTTACTGGAGGAAGTAAAAAGTCTGATCCCTTATAAAGACTTAAATGCCCTGCAAACTGTTGGGTACAAGGAACTCTTTTTATACCTGGCCGGTCAGAGCACCTTTGCATTTGCTGTAGAAGAGATCAAAAAGAATTCCAGGCGGTTCGCCAAGAGACAGTATACCTGGTTCAACAAAGACAAGGAAATTCGTTGGTTTGATTACGATACCCCGCCAAATGAGATCATTGATTATATTGAAAACTTTATAAAATCGTCGAATTCCTGAAATTCAATACTTTTCGTATAGTTCCAAAAAGATCTGTTCCATCTCTGCCTTCCGGTCATTGGAAGAGCCCATATAATGATTATTCATATAGCTAAAGATCAGCACTTTTCCCTTTTTCGTTATCAGGTAACCACTTAAATTAAAATTATTGGATAAGGTACCTGTTTTAGCGTAAATAAATGGTTTTTCGTTTTTAAATGAATTTTTAAGTGTTCCTGAATGGCCGCTAACCGGAAAATAGGAAAACAGTTTTTCACGGGGTATCTCGGAGTACATTTTTTTTAGCAGGTAAACCATACTTTCAGGGGTGAACAAATTGTATCTCGAAAGTCCGGAGCCATCTGTCCACCTGGGCTTTTGGGGGATATCAGCCATATAGGTCTTCAATGCCTGATCGATCCCTTCTTCAACGCTGTACTTCCCTGAGAGCTCCTTGCCAACCTGCAGCATGAGCTGCTCGGCGATAAAATTGTCGCTGATCACCAGCATCTGCTTGTACAAAGAATCATAAGCAACGCTGTAAAAAGGCTTTAGATCTCCTTTATAACCAGCCGGAATGAGGGTAACTTTTTTGTTCAAAGTCTCGCTCAGCAGGTCGGCTACCAACTGGTTGGAAGTCTTAAAAGGAACTTCCTTGTTCTTAAATTCCTCTCCGGATTTCACAAAAAAGGTGTTATCTGCAGCATTTCTGCGCTGCTGTTGCTGGTTGTTTACTTCAATTTGCTTGGTGAAAAATGACGGAACAGATGAAACACTTTGTCCTGTTTTGTTGATGCTGACAAAATTACCATATATGGGAAATAGATTTTTTTCGACCATATAATTATAGGAATAGTCATCCCAGGCCCAGCCTTCACCAAAAACAGCTTCATCTATGTTCTCATCAATGACGTATATATTTTGCCCGACAGATCGCAAGAACGGGAGTGTTTTGCTTTCCTCAAAACCGTAAAGCAACGAAGGGTCTGCGGTGCCCCGAATCACCAGTGAATCTGCATTCCGGTAATAATGCAATCCTGCAACAGAGTCTTTTAATGTTTTATAGGCTGCATAAAAGGTAAACAATTTGGTATTGGAAGCCGGGGTAAAATATTTTTCACCGTTGTAATTGATAAGTTCCTTATTCAAGGCGGGGTCAAAAACCACCAAACCCCTGAAAAAAGTTTCCTTTTCATTTTGTTCTGAAATGTTTTTTTCAATTTTTTTTGTAGTGGAGCAAGCTGTCATCAAGATGAGAAAAACGGCTGCCAAAAGACTGGGTTTACTGTTGAAAATGTTCATTGTTAAATCCGATTAAAAATAATTTTTCCTGTGCGCGTGTAATTGCAGTGTACAGCCAGCGAAAATAAGAAATATCCTGACCATTTGGCAGATAAGGTTGTTCTATAAATACATTTTTCCATTGACCGCCCTGTGATTTGTGGCAGGTTACTGCATATGAAAATTTTACCTGAAGTGCATTAAAGTATCTGTTCTCTTTGATTGCGAGCATGATCTTGTACTTTGATTTATATCCGGAATAATCCTGGGCTACTTCCTGATACAACCTGTTCGACTCTTCAAATGTGAGCGATGGGGACTCGCTCGTAAGCGTATCCAACAAAATTACCGTATCGAACGGAGCCTGCCCGGGATAATCGATCAACCGGAGCTGCACCTCAGCAAAGTGAAAGCCGTACAGGTCTGTGTATTTATAGATCCGCATTACTTCACCAATGTCGCCATTGGCGATAAAACTCACTTCTTTTGAGTCTTCCAGCCAGTAGTAATTGTTTTTTACTACCATGAGGTAATCCCCTGCCGAGATCGCCGCCTCTCTGTCCAGTATGCGGGTTCTGATCTGCTGGTTGTATGCATTTGCTCTTTTGTTCGACCTCACGATCAGGCAGGTATCCTCTATACCGGGTTTGCTGTAGGATTGGGTAAATGCATCCAGGATATCATCTCCTTCTACCAGCCTGACTATATCAGGAAATTTCATGGAAAATTTAAAGGACTCATTGGACTCTTGCTGCAGGATCATCCTTAATTCAGTGGCATTGTGCAAGATACCCGAATTTTGCTGTTGCCTGGTGACTTCATTTAACTCTATCTCGTAAATATTTCTCCCAAATTTTTTTTGAAGGGAATCGCTGTTCAGCGCAGGACTGTCTTCATTTTGCACCGGGGGTAACTGTGCTGTATCGCCAATCAGGATCAGCTTACAATGCTTACCCGAATCGATGTAACCTACCAGGTCGTCTAGTAAAGAGCCGTTTTCAAACAACTTCAGATCACTTTGGTTGTCAGGGATCATGGAGGCTTCGTCCACGATAAAAATGGTGTTCGCATGCTTGTTCTTTTGCAGGACAAAATTCACACCGCCACTTTTGTTTTTTGTGGGGTAATAGATCTTTTTATGAATGGTTAATGCTTCCTTGCCGGAATAGCTTGCGATCACTTTTGCTGCGCGTCCGGTCGGGGCCAGTAACACAGCTTTCTGATGAACAAAAGGCAGGGTATTTACCAGTGCGCTGATGATGGTTGTTTTTCCTGTTCCCGCATAGCCTTTTATGAGAAAAAAAGATCTGTCGTCCTTATCGATGATATAGTGCGCAAGTTTTCTGAGCAGGACATCCTGCAGCACAGTGGGCTCATGGGGGAATCGGCTGATGAGCATGTTATATATTTCTGCCTGATCTATATGCATAGGAATACTGAAAAAATTATTTACAAAACCGGGCTACCTTTTATTGAAAATCTGCCTCTTGAATAACTAAAAAAACAAGCTTAAAAGTACTCACTTTTTAAACGCAACTTCAGATAAATATTGAATGAACAAAATATGACTTTAATCAAAATAAATTCTTTTAACATAAAAAATATTTTGTAGATTTGCCTTTGACCTTATATTAATAAAATAAATCAAAAATGACTTCAGTTCTAATTATTATTGTTGCAATTATTGTTGTTGCATTGTTAGCTGTATTAATTGTTAATGTTATACCGCACAAAATCAAGCCTTTATTATCTGTTGTGCTTTGGGCATTAATTATTTTTTTAGGCTATAAAGTTTACACTTCCATTATGGCGCCCATTAAATTCAATGAGATCAAGCAGGAAAGGTATACGAAAGTTATCGATAATCTTAAAATGATACGGGATGCCGAACTTGCCTATGCGGAAGTGAACCGAAAGTATACCGACAACAAAGCGGGCCTTATCGCCTTTATTGACACTGCCCAATTTGCAATTACCAATGTGAAAAACGTGGTAGTTACAGAAAAAAGAGGAGCGATTACTGTGGATGTAGAAAAAAGAGTAGTTGATACCATAGGTTTTAAACCAGTAAAAGAAAGTTTTACAGGTAAAAATTATAAGGACATGTTTAACATACCGGGTACAGATAAACAGTTTGATGTGCAGGTTGGTTTTATTGAGAAAGTACAAGGGGTCAAAACGCCGGTATTTGAAGTAAAAGTTGACAAAGCAGTTGTTTTGGAGGGATTGGATAAAGACATGATCCGTCAGGAAAAAGAACAGCTGGGAGGTATTAATGTTCCCGGCGAATTTATTTCAGTTGGATCTTTAACTGAAGTTAATCCAAATGGTAACTGGCCTCCGTTATATGATGGTAAAGAAGAAAATACAGATAAATAAAAGTACGGCTGAGTTTAATAAACCAGAAGAAAATCATCTGTCCATCCAAATAAGTTTGGATGGATTTTCTTTTTGTGCAATAAACAAAGTAAGTAAAAGTGTTGAAACACTGGGACATACTCCATTTGCGGTTAGCTCTAACATCCCTCATAAGCTTCTGGAAAACGTGAAAGAGGCTTTTGAAAATGAACCTGTTTTACAGAAAAAGTTTTCCAGTGTTAGCGTTACCCATGTAAACAACCTGGCCTCGATCGTACCGAAAGCACTTTTCAATGAGAACAGTCTGCCCCAGTATTTAAAATACAATTTAAAGATCTACAGAAACGACTTCATTGCCTTTGATCAGCTCCTCAATCATGACCTGGTCAATGTGTATATACCCTTTGTCAATGTAAACAATTTTTTGTTCGATAAATTGGGTGAATTCGAGTACAAGCATTCCGGAACCGTATTGCTGCAAAGTTTGCTCGATGTTTACAGATTCAGCGAAAAACCTCATATTTTTATAAATGTAAGGGAGAACTATTTCGACCTCGTGGCCATAGCGAACAACCAACTGCAATTGTACAATTGTTTTACCTATGAAAACAAAGCTGATTTTATTTATTATATCCTGTTCACTGCGGAACAGCTCAATTTTAATCCGGAATACTTTGAACTGGTTTTAACAGGAAATGTCATAAAAAATGACACACTCTACGAAATTGCTTATCAATATATAAGAAATGTAACGCTAATCGAAAGCAGAAGCAATCTTGTTTTGAACGAGAGTTTTACGGATGATATTCAGAGGCAGTTCTACATACTCTTACACCAGTATTAATGCGCATCATCTCGGGTAAAAATAAAGGAAAGAAATTAATCGCTCCCAACAACCTGCCTGTCCGCCCTACCACAGATATGGCGAAAGAAGCTTTGTTCAATATCCTCAATAACCATTTTTCTTTTGAAGAGATCACGGTTGCCGATCTTTTTTCAGGGATCGGGAACATCAGTTTTGAATTTGCCTCAAGGGGGTCAAATGATATCACGGCTGTCGATCAGCATCCGGGTTGCATTCAGTTTATTCAAAAGATCAGCAATGAATTGGCCTATGGTATCATCACCGTAAAAAGTGATGTCTTTACATTTCTTGAGAGAACAAATAAAAAGTTTGATGTTATTTTTGCTGATCCTCCTTATGAATTGCCAAAAGAAAAATTCGAGCTGCTGGTACACAGGGTATTTGAAAAAGAACTGCTGGAAGCTGGAGGCATGCTGGTGGTTGAACACGCTCCTTATACAGATCTATCCTTGGAACCTCAGTTTATCCAGACAAAAAAATACGGAGGAACCTGCTTTAGTTTTTTTCAGAGCTAAAACAAGGATAAACCGATTAATGCAACCAGTTTTTAAAGGCTTTTACTTTTTCTCTGCTCACGATCAGGTCATCCCCGTCGCAATGGCTCAGTTTTAATTTAAGCCTGTTGTTGCTGTAGGCTATCATGTCCTGAATGGCATCAATGCGAATGAGGTATTTCCTGTTTATTCTGAAATACTTTTCCGGATCCGTCAGCAATTCAATTTCATCAAGGGTTTCATCCAGCAGGTGGTCTCTATTGTCTGCAGTATGCATATATGTTCCTTTGTTTTCACTGTAAAAACAAACAACATCCTCAATCGCCACCATTTTTAAATGCTGCCCTACCCGGATTATAAAACGCTTCTTGTAATTCTTTTCTGCATTGCCCATGAGCATTTTTTTGATCTGGGCAATGGCTTCTATGGAAGTTCTGTCCTCTGGATGTCTGTTACGAAATTTATCGATCGCACTTTTCAGCTCGTCCTCATCAATGGGTTTGAGCAGGTAATCCACACTGTTTAATTTAAAAGCTTTGAGGGCATAGGCATCATAGGCCGTAGTGAAAATCAAAGGGCTTTGGATCTCGACCTCATCAAAGATCTCAAAAGACAGTCCATCAGACAACTGTATATCGATCAGGATCAAATCCGGATGCGGATGAGACAGAAACCATTGCACGGCTTCCTGAACGGAATACAGCAACTGCTCCACCTGATATCCCATCTGTTCTACAAGCCTGGAAAGCCTGCGGGCAGCAGGCTTTTCATCTTCAATGATTACAACTTTCATTGTTAAATATTTATTTTACTCCCAATATTCATTTTTGTCTTTATCCATTATTTCCTTGATCTTCCGCTCTTCCCATTCCTTGTTAAAAACTAAATTTTTACCAAATACGGCAAAGCCGTGAAAAAACAGACCAATACCCCAGAAAAAAGCGGTAGAGAACATCCAAAAATTAATCTCCTCGAATTTTACCTTTGAAAAAATACCAAAGATAATAAAGAGATTCACTATAATATACACGAGCAAATGAATATAGAATCCTTTGATCTCGCTTACCTGTTTCTTAGCTTCTAAATACCTGTCAATTTTGTTTTTATCTTCCATTTTTTTATAATTTAATTATTCCCAATAATTTTTTTCGTCTTCTTTCATGATTTCTTTTATCTTTCTTTCCTCCCAGTCAATCCCGAAGATCGGATTACCAAAGGCATTGAAGGCATGAAAGATCAATCCGATACCCCATCCTACAAGAGGAAACCAGAACCATGGAATGGTGAACGGTGTATACCTGTGCCAGATATAATACAAGATCGGAATGACAATAATATAAGACAGCAGACTCGAATAAAATTCCTTTATGGCTGCTACCTTTTGTTTCGCTCGTAAATACTTGCTCTCCTGAATTTTTTGTGCATTTGTGTTCATATTTTTGATTTTTTGGGTTAATAATGGCAGGGAGACCGTGAAAATATCATTCTCCTCCCTGATGATTACGTTTCTTTTGGTGATGAGGGCATACCTGTCGGTTATATTTTTAAGTCCGATCTTTGTGCTCTTATCGAGGCTGTTTTTCTTGTTCAAACTGTTTTGAACCACGAGGCTGCCCCGGTCTTCAAATATTTTTATAACCAGCGGAGAATCATCGCTGATCACATTGTGTTTAACCGCATTTTCCAGCAGGATCTGCAGTGATAAAGGCACTATTTTTAAATCCTCATGAGACGGTGATTCTGGAATTTCAAAAACAATGGCCGCTTCAAATCTCATTTTCAACAGATCCATATACGTTCTCGCAAAATCCAACTCTTCCTGTAAGGGTATGAGGTCCTTGCTTTTTTGTTCCAGTACATAGCGATATACCTTTGAAAGTTTGGTCGAAAATTTCTCTGCCAAAGCCGGGTTCTCACCTATCAACGAGGTGAGCACATTTAAACTGTTGAACAGAAAGTGCGGATCCAACTGGCTTTTAAGGGATTCGTACCTTGCCGTTTCTGTTTTTGCCACAAATTGAGAAGCTGTTATTTTCCGCTCGGCAATTTCTTTATAAAAATAGATCAGCATGAAGATCAGGTTGATGATCACGGTGATGGTAATCCCAAAAAAGAAATAGGTTTTGGAATTATCCAGAAAGGTCTCCGGATTCCCGTCAAAGAAATAAACCCTGACAACAAAGCGAAGGATTACCAAAACAAGGGTGGTGATGAGCACGGATCCCACAAAGCCCGTGGCCAGTTTTTTGACCAGATTGTTCTCATTACTCTGAGAATTACCAATGAACTTAAAAAATTCCGAATTGGCAAAAAAGATGGCAAAGGCATACATCTGATAAATCGAAAAAGAGAGGATCAGCTCTGCTATCGGATGATGAAAACCTTCAGCCCAGAACCAGGTCCCGATGATAAAAACGAGAACCCCAATTGAAAATGCAGTAATCCCTTGTTTGAGCCTGTTTTGCATAATATGATAACCTTAAAATTTAATATCAAAGGTAAGCTCTTTATCTTTCACTTCAAATTGAGCATCTCTGTATGAAGGTGGTCCAAAAGAACGGTTTGGTGCTGATGTACCATAATCTTCAAGAGGCATGCCGCCTTCCTCAAAATCCATCTTGCCATTGTTGTTGGCATCGTGAAAACAAACAATTGCATACGATTTTTGGGGTAAATTTTCAAAGACCACCTCAACACGGTTATCCATTACAACTGCCTGCCTGCTATCAAATGCAATCCGGTTGTTGAAATTTTCCTGCGAATCATAAATTGAAAAATACACTGAACCTACATTGTTTCTGATGTTCTGCACCCTTGCCATTACCCTTCCACCACCGGATTGAACTGATGTATCCGTCATGTTTTGAGCCTGAGCAACATAAGTAATCAGATACGAAATGAGCACTACAATAATTTTAAACATAATGATTGATTTTAAGATTGTCATGATTTACACAGCAAAAGTGGTGAGAGCGGATTTAATATGAAAAATAATTGTGCTGAACTGTCTTTTTTTCCGGATGAACCGTAATAATCTTCAATTCTTTAAAAAGTAATGTAACAAAATGGTTATTTTTAAGACTAATTGTTAAACTTACTGAGCAGGTGACAAAGGATCTGGAGACCAAATTTTTATCTGAGCTTGACAAGCATCAAAACATCATACATAAGGTTTGCAGAACCTATACCAACAATGATGCTGCCCATAAAGATCTGTTTCAGGAAATAACGATTCAGTTATGGAGCGCTTATCCCAAGTTTAGAGGGGAATCTAAATTCAGTACTTGGATGTATAGGGTTTCTTTCAATACGGCAATCTCTTTATACCGGAAGAACAAGCGGAATATTGAAACCACACCCCTGATAGAAAATAAAATCGATCTGGAATTCAGTGAGTATAATGATAAGCAGGACAAGCAATTAGACTTGCTGTACAAGGCGATACACAGCTTAAATGATATTGAAAAGGCCCTGGCCCTGATGTATCTGGAAGATAAAAGCTATGAAGAAATCGCATTAACGCTGGGAATTACGGAAATAAATGCCAGGGTAAAAATGAACCGTACTAAAACGAAATTAAAGAACATACTTAACCCATAACAAATGAATCAGTTGAAAAACATGAAGGAGCTTTGGAAGCAGCAGGAGACTGAAACGCTACAATTCTCGAAGGACGAACTGCAGGGTATGATGCGCCAAAGATCCTCCTCAGTGGTAAAGTGGATACTCATAATCAGTGTCCTGGAATTTATTTTGCCCAATATTTTTTTCCTGTTTACCGACTTTGAAGCCTCTAGGGAGTTTAACGAAAAATACGGCCTTACGAATATGGTCAATATTTACCTGGGCATTCATTTGGTGATCATTTTGGTCTTCGTATACCTTTTTTTCAGGAATTACAGAAATATTTCAGCTGATACCAGCGTAAAAATGCTGATGCAGCATATAATCAGCACAAGAAAAACTGTGAAATATTATATTTATTACAACCTGACCATTGCGGCCATCATAGGCTTTCACATGTTCTATGAAGTATTTAATTCCAAAGCCTTTTTAACAACCTTGCCTGAAAAAACAAATATTGCACTGGTCTGGGTCATATCCAGTGTGCTCTTTGTCCTGGTATTGTTTGTGCTGTGGTGTATCTACAAGCTGGTTTTCGGGTACTTCTTAAAGAAATTAACCAGAAATTATCAGGAACTGGAACACGCCGGATAGACTAAAATACATCCGGGTTTCCTTTTCCCACGCGCACGACCTCCGGTTCATCTTTCGTCAGATCGATAATGGTTGAGGGAATATTTCCGCCAAAACCTCCGTCAATGACCACATCCACCAGGTCTTTCCATTTCTCATAGATCAATTCCGGATCAGTGGTGTATTCAATCAGTTCATCTTCATCATAAATTGATGTGGATACAATGGGATTGCCAAGTTGCCTGATTATTTCTCTGATAATATTATTGTCCGGTATCCTGATGCCCACCGTCTTTTTCCTTTTAAATACTTTCGGAAGATTGTTATTGCCTTCCAGTATAAAAGTAAAAGGGCCCGGGAGAGCTCTTTTTAAAATTTTATAGGTGGGAGTATCGATCTGTCGGGTATAATCAGACAGATTGCTGAGATCATAACAAATAAAAGAGAGATTGGCCTTTTCCAGATTGATGTTCTTGAGGCGCGCCACCCGTTCCATGGCAGCGTTGTTCGTGATATCGCAACCCAAACCATAAACCGTGTCGGTAGGGTAAATGATAATTCCACCTTTTTTTAATACCTCAACTACCTGGTTTATTTGTTTTGGGTTTGGATTTTCTTCATACAGTCTGATCAATTGTGCCATCCCATGCCTGCTTATTTATCCACAACCAGCCTGAAACCTTCACCATGGATATTGACAATTTCTACCCTTCCATCCGGCTTGAGGTATTTTCTCAATTTGGCTATATAAACGTCCATGCTTCTGCTGGTAAAATAATTGTCGTCTCTCCAGATTTTTGTAAGTGCCAGTTCCCGTGGCAGCAGGTCATTCTTGTAGATTACCAGAAGTTTCAGTAATTTATTTTCTTTTGGCGAAAGTTTAATGGCCTGACCACCCTTATATACCAGCTGTCGGAGCTTTGAGTCGAAGTGAAAATCACCTACCTCAAATTCGAACTGGTTGTCCTCATCGGCAGATTCATTTTCCTTGCGCTGCAGGATGGCCTTGATCTTGTACAACAAGACCTCACTGTCAAAAGGTTTGTTCAGGTAATCATCTGCTCCTGCCTGATATCCTTTCAGCACATCCTCTTTCATGGTTTTGGCAGTAAGGAACATGATCGGGATTTCTGGATTGATCGCACGGATCTCTTTCGCCAGGGTGAAACCGTCCTTTTTCGGCATCATCACATCCAAAATACAAATGTCAAAATCGTCATTTTTAAAGGCGATCAGCCCATCCAAACCATCCTTGGCATGGGTTACGTTATAATCACTTAAAGTGAGATAGTCTTTCAATACTGTTCCGAAATTCGGATCATCTTCCACCAGGAGTATTTTTTTACTTGCCATATTATTGTTAATTAAATTAATGGTAGATTAATAATAAAGGTACTTCCTTTATCCTTTACACTTTCAACATAAACAGACCCGTGATGTAATTCTGTAATGCTTCTGACATAGGCCAAACCCAATCCATGACCTTTTACATCATGGATGTTACCTCTTTGCTCACGGTAAAATTTATCGAATATTTTCTTTTGCACATTTTTGTTCATCCCGATTCCCTGGTCTGAAATTTTTATTATGATCTTATTTCTGTAATTGTCTGTATAAATGTCAATTTTCGGCGCATCTTTGGAATACTTGATCGCATTGTCCAAAATATTAATAATCACGTTGGTAAAGTGCAATTTACTAACCAGTACCTTGCTGTTTGCCGCCTTGTAATGCTTATTGATATATCCTTCCCTGTTGGTCACGATGAGATTGACATGTTTTACCGCTTCATCAATAATTTCATGAATATCTGTCACTCCTTTTGTGAGATCCAACTGTTTTTTTTCCAGTTTGGATATTCTTAAAACGTTTTCAACCTGGGCGTGCATCCTTTTATTTTCTTCCCGGATCATTTCTGCATACTTGATCACTTTTTCTTTATCATCAATGATCTTCGGATTTTTAATCGCATCAATCGCCAGATTGATCGTGGCGATCGGTGTCTTAAATTCGTGGGTCATGTTGTTGATGAAATCCGTTTTGATCTCAGATATTTTCTTTTGCTTCAACATTTGGTACAAAGAACTTGCAAAAACTGAAATGATTACCAGAATGAATATGGCCGCCAGCAGCAGATTCAAAAAGATACTCGACAAAATATACGCTTTCTTTTGGGGAAAGCTCACCACCAGTTTATATTCGCTGAGGCCATCTGAATTGACAAACATCGGCACCTCATAGCTGTTTCCGGTAATCAACTGAAAATCTTCCGATTTTAAACGGGTCATCAAATCTTCAATATAAACCGCATATTCAAAATCAGCAGTAATATTTCGCGCTCTCAATTCATTTTCCAGATTCAGCTGGATCTCCTGCTCAGAAACCCTGTCCGAAACAGGAACCCTGCTATTGATCGTGTTAAAATATTGCTCATATACAAGTTTGTCGTACTTGTCCAATTTTTCTATTTTAACGATCCGTTGATCCGGAGTCAATTCTGCAAAATCCTTCGATTTAAATGCTATCTTTTTTATCTCAGTTTCCTGCTCGCTGATCAGGGTTTTAAATTCCTGAATATCAACATCAAGGGGGCTGATCTGTGTTTTATAGTTGTTTTCCAGCACCCGCTGTCTGTAAGTAAAGATCTCGTTTCTGCCTGTATCGATCTGCTGGTAGAAAAAATCCCTTACACCGCGCTCTTCCAACTTAGTCAGACTGTCAAGAATCGGAGCAAACTTCGTGACATTATCCACAAATTCTCTTTTCTGAATGTTCTCCGAAACATTGGCCAGGGCATACCTGACACCTGTTGAGAACTGCTCTTCACGAATTTCCACAGCACCCTTGATCCAAAATATTTGCACTGCAATAATTCCGATCAGGGAAATGAACATAAATGCAATTAAAAGTACAAATATTTTTTTACTCATCACAACAAATTTAGAATAACTTTATCTGATTTAAAATCATTTAACATCTCTTAACAAATATTCTAATTTATTTAACAATATAATGCATTTTATATATAATTCAGCGGACAGACAGCAATTCATTATAAATTCTGAATACTTCCTTTTCTGTGTCTTTTAGCTCATCATTCAGGATCACAAAATCAGCTGAAGCCATTTTTTCCTCATCCTTCATCTGGTTGTTCATCCTGGCTTCAATTTCCTTTTCCGTAGCCTGATCCCTCAGTTTCAGTCTTTCCATTTTTTTCGCAGCAGGAGCTGTAACCAATATGACCCTGTCATAATTATTTTGGCTCTTCTTTTCAAAGATGAGCGGGTTTTCCTGCATTACTATTCCACCCGCCTGTTTGCTGACCCAATCCCTGAAATCGGCTTCCACAGCCGGATGTACTATTGCGTTTAACTGATCGAGTTTGGTGCGGTCATTAAAAACGATCTTTGCAAGATATGCGGTATTCAAAACATCCTGAACAAAGGTTTCAGTGCCAAAGGTGAGCAATAACTTTTTCTTTACTTCAGCGGATTCTCTCATGAGTCTTTTAGCCTCGTTATCAGCAAAATAGACCGGTACACCCAAATTTTGAAACATTTTCGCAACCGTACTCTTACCACTGCCTATACCTCCTGTTAAACCAACAATTACCATGTATTAATTTTTTATAAGATACTCTACTTTATTGGGAACCACCCTGACGGCACTTACAAAATCAGGCTTTTTTACTACGCGTGGTATCAGGTGGTCCAGTTTGTTGTTCTTGCTGTCCCTGTAATCGCAGATGACCTCAAATCCCTCGGCACTCACTTTATCATAATCCGACAGGGGAACCTGAAAAACAAGTTTTATCTCTTTTGGGAAGGTGCTGATGATGGCATTTGAAGGCACATTAATTACCTTGTATTCGAGTTCAAAAGTACCTTCAGTAAACTTGTCCAAACGGCCTTTGATGGTCACCTCCAAAGGTTCAAGGGATATCTTATTATCAGGACTATTCAGACTCACTTTTTGCTCAAAAGAACCTGTGATCTCTCTCAGATCAACCGCTCCGAGGTCGATCGATCTGATCGTGTCCAGAATTCCTTTGGGTCCGGAGAGAACAAGCAGTTCCGGTGAAATGCTTAAACTGCCAACCAGATCATACCCGCTTCTGAATTTCAGTCCCTGACCCCTCATTACTTTTACTTTTTTAAAGCTCTTTTCTCCCAGGTCAAAAAACAAGCTGTCCGGTTTGACTTTAAATACGGTGGCTTCATCAGCCAACTGCGTCTGTAAATAACTGAGGTTGGATTTGGTCAATGAATAGTAAGTCTTGTTTCCTTTTCGTTTGATATTGCTCAACGGGTATTCAAGTGTGTTTTTTTTGATCTTATACCTGACGATTTTGAATCCGGCCGCTTTTAAACTGATTATAACCTGATGATCCGGATCACTTTGAAACAATTTTTTGCCCGGAAGATCTACATATTCCAAACGAAACGGTATATCAACGGTATAGGTTTTTGATAAATTGATGAGCAGCCAGAACACAAATGAAAGTGAAAGAAAAAACAAAAAAATACGCAGTTTTTTATTGTTCTGCGCCTCCTCCATTGCTTGTTTCGATCTCTTGGGCTTCAAAGTTTTTTTTTTAAAGGTATAAAAAAAAGGAGTTCAGTGAATACCGAACTCCTTGCTATATTTGATCACATAAGAATTATGCTTTCTTCTCTTCCTCGGTGATATATTTTTTGCTCAGATCCATAGAGATCGCAGAACGCTCAAATTTAATTTTGCCTGCACTCGTTTCAATCACACAGGTGTTGTCTGAATCATTCAATTCAACCACTTTTCCGTGAATTCCGCTGGTAGTTACCACCTTAGCGCCCCTTGAAATGGATGCCTGAAATTTCTTTTCCAGTTTCTGTCTTCTGATCTGTGGTCTGATCATAAATAAATAAATTACCAAAAACATCAGGGGGATCAGAATAATATTCCCCAGGTTGCTGCCGCCAGTTTGTAAAAAAATCGTAGTATATATCATTGTTTTCTGTTGTTAAGAAGCCTTGGGTGTAACCATGGCTTTAATTATTAATTTTTCTGTACCGTTTTCGGTATTGGTAGTGAGATTTACTTCTTTTTGTTGCTTGTTGGGCCTGTGGTTGGAATCAAATTTCACCTTTATTCTGCCCTCCTGACCCGGTAAAATGGGTTCTTTTGGATATTCAGGAACGGTACAGCCACAAGTAGCGGTTGCAGAACTGATGATCAGTTCACTTTTTCCGTCATTTTTAAAAGTGAACTCGGTTTCAACGATATCCCCTTCTTTTATTGTTCCAAAATCATGCTCAGTTCTGTCGAATTTGATCAGGGGTGCCTCATATTTCTGAGAATAATCTCTTTGCTGGGCTTTCTCAACATTTTGCTTATTGATCTTTGAAATGGGATCGTCCTTTTTGCATGATACAAGCAGCAGGGCAATAACAAATACATTAATTAATATTCTAAAATTCATGGTCATAAAATTTTTTTCAAATATAAGAATAATTACATCAAACCCCGTCCAATTTTCTTTACCCTGTCCTTTTGCTGATATTCTTTTAACAGTTTATCCAGTACGCCATTGATAAAGAAACTGCTGTTCGCTGTGGAATAATCCTTGGCAATTTCTATGTATTCATTTATACTGACCTTTGTTGGTATGGATGGGAATTTCAAGAATTCGGTTATAGCCATTTTGATCAGGATCATATCCAGTTCAGCAATTCTTTCATTATCCCAATTTGGGGTAATAATATCAATATCAGCGTTATAATCCTTTACATGCAATACAGTCTTCCTGAAAAGGTCCAGCATGAATTCTGTGTCTTCCTCTGCTATTTTAAGTTCACTCAAACCCAGGCTTTCACCTTTTTTTAAATTTTTCACCATCTTGCTGATCCAGGTATTCACATAGGGCAGGTCATCTATCCAGCCCAAATGCAAACTTTCATAATAATCGTATAACTTCTCATTCGGAGCCAAAATTTCTTTGAAAACGGTATGAAAAAAATCTTTATCCTCTTTAAAAGTTGGTTTGGCAAGAGCTATATACGTTCGGTACTGCTCACTTTTCTGCACTTCATCCAACAGTAAGCGCACGTATTCCCTATCGTTCTGCCAATTATTCAGCTTATTCTCCTTCAAATAGTTATTCACAACCTTATCCTCCCGGATCATTTGAATGACCTGGTTGTTGACAAAATTTAGTTTCGGGTTTTTATTTTCAGGCGTAGAAAGATAGCTTTTCTTTCTTATTTCTATGTGTTCCTTGGCCATATTCGCCACCGCGACCATCAATTCGAGTTGCAGGGTAAATAAGTCCAATGTCTTGTTCACATTGTCTTTAAGAAAATTTTCCTCTTTGGTTAAAACACTGTCATCGGATTGCAAAAATGCGTAGATGGATTGCATTACCTTAATTCGAATATGTCTTCTGTTGACCATAATAGAAAGATCGTATTTTTTGGGAAATAAAATGTGCGCAAATTTAACAATTAAACTAATAGCCCAAAGAGATTCTCTCTTAAAAAATTGCACCCGAATCCGGCACACTCTATTTTCGAAGAAATACAGCCTGAAATTTTATATTATTTCAGCCAAAAATGAATCTCTGTTTTGATTTTAAACGATTATCTTCGTATCCTCAAACTGCGTGCATCGGTAATGAAAGCATTACAATACCTCAATAAATATTTTTACAAATACAGGTACAGGTTTATTTTCGGGATCCTGATCACTGCTGTAGCCAAGATCTTTGCGCTTCAGGTTCCCCAGTTGATCAGGGAGTCTCTGAATGTGGTCGAGGATTACAACAAGGATCTGATAACAGATATAGGAACTGTAAAGCACCAGTTGTTTTTGAACATACTACTCATCTTTGGTGCTGCCCTGCTCTCGGGCTTTTTTACTTTTTTAATGAGGCAGACACTGATCGTTATGTCCAGGCTGATCGAGTTCGATCTTAAAAATGAACTCTATCAGCACTATCAGGAGCTCTCACAAAATTTTTACAAACGCAACCGCACCGGCGATCTCATGAACCGTATCAGCGAAGATGTAGGAAAAGTCAGGATGTATTTCGGACCCGCCATTATGTACACCATGAACATGCTTGTGCTGTCTGTTATTGCCATAGCTAAAATGATCAATATCGATGCCAAGCTGACCTTCTACACCCTACTGCCCTTTCCTGTATTGTCTGTTCTTATCTATGTCCTGAGCATGACCATTAATAAAAGGAGCAATATAGTTCAGCAATATTTGTCAAAACTGACTACCTATGCACAGGAGTTCTTTTCGGGTATCAACGTGGTTAAGGCCTATAGCATTGAGCAGCAAACTGCCGCAGATTTCAATACTTTGGCCATACAGAGTAAGGAAAAAAATATATCCCTGTCCAAGGCTCAGGCCCTGTTTTTCCCTTCTATGCTGCTCTTGATCGGCATCAGCAATATACTGGTGGTCTATGTGGGCGGAATGCAGTACATAAATGGAGAAATTGATAATATTGGAATCATCGCTGAATTTATTATTTATATAAATATGCTCACATGGCCGGTAGCTACGGTGGGCTGGGTAACCTCGATCGTGCAGCAGGCCGAAGTAAGCCAGCAAAGGATCAATGAGTTTCTGGAAGAAAAAACGGACATCGAAAATATGCAGCCGGAAAGGTCTGTGATCAAAGGAGACATCGCATTTAACAATGTTAGTTATACTTACGAAGATTCGCAGGTTGAAGCACTGAAAGATGTGAGTTTCAGGATCGAACAGGGAAAAACCCTGGCTATACTGGGACGGACAGGTTCGGGTAAAACCACCGTTATCAATTTGATGGCCAGGTTATTTGATGCCGACAGCGGAGACATCCTGATTGACGGCATTCCAATCAAAGAGGTCAATCTTTTTGATCTGAGAAACAGCATTGGCTTTGTGCCTCAGGATGCTTTTCTCTTTTCCGACACCATCAGGAACAATATAAAAATAGGCAAAGAGGACGCCACGGATGAAGAGGTTATACAGGCAGCCAAGGATGCCTATATCGATCACAATATTCAGGAGTTCAGTAAAAAATACGATACCCTGATCGGCGAACGCGGAGTCACGCTTTCAGGCGGTCAAAAACAAAGGATATCGATAGCCAGAGCATTGATATCAGAGCCAAAGATCCTGATTTTCGATGATTGTTTGTCGGCGGTTGATACCGAAACAGAAGAAATCATACTCAACAACCTCAACCGCGTGCGCGAAGGAAAAACAACTATTATTGTCAGCCACAGACCTTCATCGGTTAAAAATGCCGATAAAATTATCGTACTTCACGAGGGACAAATCGTTCAGCGCGGCACACACGACACACTGATAAACATCTCCGGATATTATCAGGACATATACAACCAGCAGCTTGAGGAGCAAAACACACAAAAATGAACGCTCCCAAAAAAAAATAATTATTTCTTGCTCAATTCCTTTTATTTTATAGATTTGTCATAACGTTAAAATTTTATTAATAAAATAAGACATTTAGAAAAGATATTATGAGCGACAAAGAATTTATTGAACAAGATGAGATTTTTTCTCAGGTGCTGCGGGCAGGAAGAAGGACCTATTTTTTTGATGTGAGATCAACAAAAGCCGGCGATTATTATTTAACGATCACGGAAAGTAAGAAATTCACCCACGATGATGGATCTTTCCATTATAAAAAACATAAAATATACCTTTATAAAGAGGATTTTGATGTGTTTAACGAGATGCTACAGAAGTCAACGGGATATATAGTAGAAGAAAAAGGTGAGGAAGTTATTTCTGAAAGGCACCAAAAGGATTTTGGCAAGAACAATGAATCGGATGAACTGGATGGAGAGGATCACGAAAGCAAACCAAGAGAAAACTTTACCGATATCCGTTTCGAGGATATTTAATAAAAAAGCTGCCCTGAGGCAGCTTTTTTTTATTTACAGCGTCAGGCTTACGGCCTCAGAAGTCTGAACTTCTTCTGCATAAAGTTCATTGAACAAACCCCTGTTCAGCAGATTCAGTACTGCAATTTTATCGCTAGTCTTTACTAAAAATGACAGGTTATAATTACTGCCTCCATAAGAGATCATGCGGATGGGGATCTCGCTCAACGCATTAAAAATAGCTGAGGTTATGCCTCTTTTGTTCTGGGAAATGTTACCGGCTATACAAATGATCGTCAGGTCGGAGTCAACTTCTATGGTTCCATAGGTCTTGAGCTCATCCAGAATTCCGGATAAATTTTTCGTGTTGTCTATGGTCAGCGAAACGGCTACCTCTGAAGTGGTGATCATATCGATAGAAGTTTTATTTCTGTCAAAGATTTCAAAGATCTTTTTTAAGAATCCATAAGCCAGCAGCATGCGGTAGGACTTGATCTTGATGGCCGTGATGCCATCCTTGGCAGCAATCGCCTTTATATCGTATTTGGTGTTGCTGGAATTGCAGATAAGCGTTCCTTTCGCCTCAGGCTTAAAAGTGTTTTTGAGCAGCACGGGAATATTCTTTTCCCTGGCCGGCAATATACTTTGCGGGTGCAGGATCTTAGCACCGAAATAGGCCAGCTCCGCTGCTTCATCAAAGGAAATCTCTTCCAGTGAAAAAGTTTTGTCAACAAAACGGGGATCATTGTTATGCATGCCATCAATATCTGTATAGATCTGAATTTGCTCTGCATCAATAGCCGCACCGATCAGAGAAGCAGAATAATCACTACCCCCGCGGGCCAGGTTATCAATTTCGCCTGCCGGATTTTTGCAGATAAAGCCCTGGGTGATGAACAAATTACAAGCGCTGTGTGAAGCAAGTATCCGTTTTAAATTTTGTTCGATAAACGCTTTGTCCGGCTCTGCTTGTTCGTCAATTCTCATAAATGACAAGGCAGGTATGAGTTTAGAAGGAATTTCCTCCTGTTCCAGGTACAACTGGAATAAATGTGTAGAGATCAATTCGCCCTGCGCCAGTAAAACATTTTCAATTACCTTGTTAAAAGGTACCAGAAAATAAGAACGGATATGGTTGAAAACATATTCAATATAGATCTTACCCTTCTCAATATATTCCTCCTTATGAAATAGGTCGGCTACCTCTTTGACGTATTTATTATACAAAAGCTGTGTTTCGAATTCTGCATCTGCAACCTGCAAATTGTTTAGGTGTGCCGCAATCGATACCAGGGCGTTGGTAGTTCCGCTCATTGCTGAAAGGACTACGATCTTCGGATGCTTGTCTGATGTGATGATCCGGGTAACTTTTCTCATGTTCTCTGCCGAACCAACAGAGGTTCCTCCAAATTTTGATACGATCATTTTTCTAAAATTTTTGCAAATGTTCAGATTTTTAAAGCATTAAAAAAATATTTGTACTATATTCACAAATTCAAACAAATTGTTGAAATTTAAACAATGAAAACCATACAGGAAGTTGTAGAAGAGATCATCAGTCAGACCCCTTTTATTGAAGAGGCCCTGCACGACAAGCTGGTAAATGTATCGTCGCTGGCCCGGGATATTCAGGGCGATGTGGAATCCCGGCTCGGCAAACCGGTAAAAACAGGTGCTGTTATGATGGCCATCAACCGGATCTCGCCTTCGCAGTTGTTGAGGATCAGAAAAAATATCAAGGCCTTTTCCCTTGAACTGAAGGACTTTATTGTTCGTTCCGATCTGCACGATTATACCTATAAAAATACCCATACCCTTCATAAACAGATCGCCAAACTTTACAATGTCATTGAGCACGGCAGTGAATCATTTTTCACGGTTTCACAGGGTATTTTTGAGACCAATGTGGTGATCAGTTCAAATATCAGAAAACAATTGGAAAAATATCTGGCTGCAGAAGAACTGATCCATTCCATAAGCAACCTGTCTTCGATCACAGTGAAATTGCCCAAATCCAATCTGGAACAAAGCGGTGTCTATTATTTCATCCTCAAACAATTCGCCTGGGCCAATATTCCGGTACAGGAAATCATTTCCACTACCCACGAAATAACCCTGGTTGTAAAAGAGGCCGATATCACGAATTCTTTTTCAATTCTGATCCGCCTGAAAAGCAGGTAGTATTTTTTATCTTCCCGGTATTAAATTCTGATTGTATTTTTGTTCAAAAAACTGAAAATACATATACAGCAGGTAATTCACCTCCATACCGTAATCTATGCCCTGACGGTAATCTATGGGCTGCATATAGAGATTAGGGTCATACACGAACGGTTGACTTACCCGGTTGTTCCATTCGGTTACATAGAATAAGTTTTTTATTTCCAGTGTTGACTGCGTATAATAACTCTGGGGTCTTTGTGTGGCCAGCCAGGATTCAAAACCAAGCTCAAGTATGATGATCTCATATTCCAGTTCTTCATTGGCAATACGAATGGTGTCCAGTTTTTGCGGAGAACTGATGCCTCCCCCTGTTCCATTATTCTTATTTAAATCTGTATTTGATTGGGTTGCACCGCAACCCATCAAAATAAATCCAAGCAACAGCAGTAAATAACGCATGGTATTTTTGTTTTATTTACAGACTCAAATTCTATGCCAGGTAAATTTTCCAAGTAATCAAGCTTTTGGGATCGGGAGGTGAAGGCAAGAATTTAAATTTTTTTCAGTTCATACCTTCAGCGAACCGCGGAATCCCCTGGCGGCATAATACGATTCAGCTCCGTTGTGATACACAAATACACTGCCGTAACGGAAATCAGCAAATACAGCCCCACCCAGTTTTCTGATCCCGGGAGGTGTATAGATCCAACTCGAGGTTTTCGTATCGAATTTTTCAAGTTTTTGCAATTCCCTGTATTGTTCCTCTGATAAAATTTCTATACCCATTTCAGCAGCCATACCCAGGGCACTGTTTTTGGGTTTATTTTCCTTTCTTGACTCCAATGCTTCAGGGTCATAACAGACACTCCTGCGACCGGCCGGACTTTCTGGTGAACAATCACAGAAAATGAAATTCCCGGAATGTTTATCATAGCCAACCACATCCGGTTCCCCTCCAGTTTCTTCCATCCGGTAAAGCGACCACAATCCCTGTGGATTGGCCCTTAAACTTTCTTCAACTTCTAACCATGCAATACCCGCGTGCCGGTTCGGGTATTTCTCAAAACGAATTTTCACGATATGGATCAATGCCTCTGCTTGGTCCGGCACCAATGCTTGATTACTTGCTTTTGTCATATACTTTCAGATAAAATTTATGTCCACTGAATGCAGATTAAATTGGTTTAGCTTAAAGTTTTATTCCTTAAAATACTTTTTAATACGGTTTAATAGTAATAAAGTTCATGTACTATTAAAATAACAATCTCCCACCTATAATTGGTATAAGATTGTTTTAATTTCTATTTATTTCCGGACAAACCCATATCTGGCTGGGGTATATACCAACTGTTATTCTTAAGATTGATACCACCTTTCATTTCCTCCTGTACTACCCTGTCAATCACCCAAATGCCTTTTTGTGCCATATTCTCAAAAGTATCAATTCCATTATTTTCAAATCCGGATCTGGTCCTGTGAATATTAAACCGATCCGAGGATTTTCTGTTTACTGCTTTTTCGACGCCTTCTTTACCGATCATAAACCCGATCAATCCGCCCCAGGTGGCAGTCGGGTTATCCGAATCCCAGCCGGCAAGAACACCTATTTTAACTGTCCCGGCATAGTCTCCCTCCCCATAAAACAGGCTTATGAGGCTTGCTGCATAATTAATTCCGGCCGCAAAACACCCATTGCAGTATAAGTTTCGCGAAGTGAGGTCGTAACCATCTGCCTGGTTTATCTGGTACCTCACATAAACCGAATCTCTTGTCTGTTCCCAGGGTATACCTGATTCGTATTTCGATCTTACGAATTCGTACATTTTTGATGCGTATGATGTTTCAGGCAAAAACTTTTTTGCCTGATCTGCCATCCAAAACAGCTGATCTTTTACCGGTTTTGTTTCATCAACTACGGAGGCCAGCGAGAACATGGCGACATAAAACTCCGAGATCCACTGGCTGTCCTCACGCGCTGTGGTCTGTATGGGTAATTTGGCCATTTTCATTGCAATATCAGGTCTTCCAGGTGACAGCAAGCCAAAAATCTCCGTAGTTAATTGCGCGTCGATCATTTCGTATTCCGGGTTGTTCTCCGGGCTGCCTGTTGCTGGCGGCACCATACCGCTTTTCATCAGATCAAATGCCTTTTGATTTGAAACCCACAGGAAGTTCTCTTCTTCATGTTTTATGTGTTTTAACCAGCCTTCCCGGATCTGTTCCCCGGTAAGCAGGGAAGTTTGGTTTTTTAACAAGAGTTCCTGATATATATATTCAATATCTGTGTCGTCATCCGCACCCCAGATGCTGTCAGGACCGGCGAAAACAAAGTCGATGGTCGGTGACAGATTGCTCGGAATTCCCTGTCCCCAAATACTGGCCTGGTCGGGTTTGCCCCAATCCGTGCGCGTGTAAAAATTGCCGGTCTTTATTTCACCTATATTGCCAATTTTGTCCATTTCAGTAACCAAACCGGTCCAATTGGCTATACAGGTTCCCAGCCAGAAACCCTGGAGCTTATCGTAATAATACTCCCGGTCGATACGCTTATCGTTAGTATTCGATTTGTATGAATTATAAGTTAAGTCGGGGTTGGGTTGAATCTTATTGACCGAGGAACAGCCCGTGGCCAACAGGAGTACGTTTAATAAGAATATACAGAAAAGGAAATGTTTCATTCTATTAAGATCTTTGTTCTGTAAATATACAGTATTTTAAAAAAAAGTCCAGGTTATACATTATGAAAAGTGATTGATTTAGACCACCTCCCTTGTTTTTCAGACTACTGGCGGTGGCTAATTAAGCAGGCTGTTAAAATCCTTTGGAGCCTGCCCGTAAAGCCCTAAGCCATGCCTGCCGGTAGGCAAGCTTTGTCCTTGGTTAGTGCAGGGAAACAAGACGCTATGTCAATACTTAAATCTCAGATACAACATCTCAATTCTCAATACTTTTTACTTTTGCCTTTTTACTTTTTACTTTTTCCTTTGTCCTTGCCGACAGGCCAGGTGTGGTTATGTGTTTATTATTCTTTTAACAACACAAAAAATAAACAGCTTAAAAGTCCATTTATACTGATCAAAATTTTCTTCAGACAATTTTGACAACCATGATTTATGTCATAAAAAAGCATAATTTAGTCTTTTATTTTTGCTAAAATTTTAAAACCATGTCCGGGTTCCAATCATTTAAACGATTTTTATTTAAGTACAGTCTGGTTCCTACAAAAAAGTGGCGTATGCCGGCCACCATTTTAATGGGTTGTATTTTTGGCCTGGGTTTTTATATTTTAAAAATAAGCAATGCTGCATCTTATCTTTCAGACGATCCCAAAGCATGTATAAACTGTCACATCATGACACCGCAATACTTAACCTGGTCGCACAGCTCGCACAGGGAGGTAGCAAGTTGCAACGATTGTCATGTACCCCATAATAATGTCCTCAATAAATACTATTTTAAAGCCAAAGACGGATTTAATCACGCTTCAAAATTTACTTTGGGTTTGGAACCTGAGGTGATCAGGGCACGTGAACCTTCGATTAAAGGTCATCCACAACAATTGTATAAGGTGTCATCAGGATCAGGTAACCGACGCGAAAATGGATGCCTTTGTTGAAAATCATCAGCAAAACAGAACAGAAAGATTGTGCTGGGATTGTCATAAAGATGTGCCTCACGGTAAAGTCAGAAGTCTGTCATCAGTGGGACATCAAATTGAGCCTGTACTGGAGCAGGATACCGAAAAAGGTTCTATTATTCCTGCATGGCTTGAGTCAGAATTAAAAAATTCAAAAACAGAAATTAAAAACAATAAATAGAATTAATCAATGAAAAACTGGATACTTTTTTTAGGCACCGCGCTGGTAGTGTTTTTGTTAGGCTTGTTGACCTATACCATAATGAACCGAAAAAATGAGGCAAAATATGCCTATCAGCCTAAAGTAATATTGGATGGCATTGAAGCCAGAGACTCTGTTTGGGGATTGAATTATCCGAGACAATACCAGTCATATATGAAAACAGCGGACACCACTTTTAGAGGATATATAAGCACCAGCGGAAAGAAAGATGTTTTGAATGACCAGCCGGAATTGGTAATACTTTGGGCAGGTTACGCCTTTAGCAAGGATTACAACCAACCACGCGGACATTATTATGCCGTTGCTGATATACAAAACACATTGCGTATTGGTGCCCCAATGAAACCCGGTGATGGCGTTATGCCCGCCACATGCTGGACTTGTAAAAGTCCGGATGTGCCCCGTTTAATGAATGAATTGGGCGTAGCAGAATTTTATAAAAACAAACTTTCAAATTTGGGATCGGAAGTAATTAATCCTATAGGCTGTGCTGACTGCCATGATTCAAAAACTATGAATCTGACCATTACGCGACCCGCTTTGATTGAAGCCTATGAAGCTATGGGTAAAGACATTAAAAAAACATCGCATCAGGAAATGCGCTCGCTCGTTTGTGCACAATGTCACGTTGAATATTTTTTTAATAAAAAATTACCTGGAAAGGAAGAGGTCCCATACCTTGTTTTCCCATGGAAAGATGGATTAACGATTGAAGACATGGAGAAATATTATGATAGCATTGACTTCTCCGACTGGACACACCCGCTGAGTAAAGCAAAAATGTTAAAAGCACAGCACCCCGATTATGAAATTTTTTCTTCAGGCGTGCATGCAAAACGTGGTGTATCCTGTGCTGATTGCCATATGCCCTATAAAACGGAAGGTGGACAGAAATTTACAGATCACCACATAGGTTCACCCCTGGCTAATGTAGAGAACTCTTGTTTTGTTTGTCACAGAGAGAAAAAAGAAAGCCTGATGGAAGATGTTTATGAACGTCAAAAGAAAATAAAAGAGGGCACATCCAAACTTCAGCGTCTAATTGCTATGGCGCATATTGAAGCAAAAAAGGCCTGGGAATTGGGAGCAACGGAAGCTGAAATGAAAGAAATTCTCATAAAAATCAGGCATGCACAGTGGCGTTGGGATTTTGCCGTTGCCTCGCACGGAGCAGCTTTCCACGCACCTCTTGAAACCAGCAGAATAGTTACATCAGGTACTGAAAAAATTCAGGAGGCCCGAATTGAATTGGCCCGCCTATTAGCGAGTAAGAATTTTAATCAAACTGTTCCTATGCCTGATTTCACAAGTAAATCTGAACTGCAGGCTTATATTGGTTTAGATATGGAAAAGGAAAAGGCCGACAAAAAAGTTTTTGTCGAGCAGGTTGTACCTCAATGGATGAAAGATGGTAAAAAACGAGAATCACTGAAAAAAGTACAAACTATACAGTAATATCAAAATTTAAAATAAGTAAAATGCGTTTATCAATCATAATTGCCATTTGTTTATTCACCCTAACGGTTAATGGTCAGGCACAGGATAATGAAAAGAAGCCGTTTCAAATTGATGGGCAGATATTGGAGCGGGGAGAATACAGACATGGCCATATTGTACCGTTACAGGAAGAACAGGATGCAGCCGCTTTTATAACCCAGCGTGTTCGCTTGCAGGCTTCCTATAAATGGGAGAATCTTACCATGTATGCAGCAATTCAGGATGTGAGAACCTGGGGAGATACACCTCAGGTAAAAGCAGAAGACACCCATTTATCCCTACATGAAGGCTGGGCGAGTTATCAGTATAAAAACTGGAATTTTAAATTTGGAAGACAGGAATTGAATTATGACAACGCCAGATTTTTAGGAAATCTTGATTGGTTTATGCAGGGTCGTGCACATGACTTTGCGCTGATCAAGTACGAAAAAGGCGATCATAAGCTTCATTTTGGAGGAGGGTATAATCAAAATGGTGGCACCTTACCGGTAGCCGAACAGCCATACGCTGTTCCAAATCAGTATAAAACAGCATTGATGCTGAGATATGAAGGCATTTTAAAAGGTTTTAATTACTCCTTTTTGGCCTGGAATGAATCGAGAAAAATACCCAGCGATCCGGATGCCGACTATTATGACAATTTAACTTTGGGTTTACCTACTTTACGATACACTTTTGGTAAAAATGTGTTTTCCGGTTTTGCTTATTACCACACCGGGGATGATGTTGCACGAAGATCAATTTCTGCATATGATATCAGCGCGCAATATACCAGAACATTCTTAAATGATGAAAATAGCGGAAGGAAATTGAGAATGCTTGCCGGCTTCGAGATTCTGAGTGGTACGGATAATGGGGTTACTGACGAAAACAACTCGTATAATCCACTCTATGGAACAAATCACTTATTTAATGGTTACATGGATGTTTTTTATGTGGCAAATACGCACGTAAACAACGTGGGATTAAATGATTATTACATCAAAGCAAGATATGATTTTAATAAAAAATTCTTTTCTCAACTCGATTATCATTACTTTCAGGCCAATGCCACTGTCTTAAAAGATGGAAAAAAAATGGATTCAGCATTGGGTAGTGAAATAGATTTGAGTTTGGGATATATACTAATTCCATCCAAAGTCATTGCCTCAGTGAATACCCCTGCTTAATTTTACCGGTATAAATCCAAAAACATACGGTTATGAAAAAAACAATCTTTTTTCTGGCATTGACCTGCATCTTCATGGCGTCGTGTAATGAAGATCTGTTTACTGAAGACCTCGATTCCCAAAGCAAATTAATCTGCTTGAGAAATTAGATCATTTTTGAATGGCAAGGAATTACAAAGAGACTATGATTTTCTGAAATCAGACAATGTGGTGAGAAATCATCAGATCCATTTTTGAATGGCAAGGCGATTACCTGAGTCCTAAAATTCATAGATCTGTTGGAACAATAACGATTGCCATAATTCTGATGTGTCAATTCATACCAGGAGTCCTTATTATGGGAACAGGAAATGCGACATTTTTAGGTAATCATGACTTGAAAATGTGGTTACTGTGTAGACCGTACGGAAATCCGATTGACTGATTGTTACTTGATGACAATGGTGATAATGTTTATCCACCTATATATGAGAATTGCAAACAGGTTATAATTGTCGGAACAGGATAATGCGACATTTTTAGGATATGATTGGTAAGGGTGCTATGAACAAGAAATTCGACTGATGGTTGAAGTTTAAACAGAAAATGATAAATTCAAAATGAAATAATGAACTTATGAACGAGTAGGAGGATTGTCTTGGCGTGATTACAGCTGCCAATGGTGATCAATTTTTCACTAAAATGAGATCTGACATTGAAGACCCTGAAAATCCTGATAATTTTGACGGCACATTTGATATCAAAGGAGGCACCGGAAGGTTTTCGCGAAACATCCGCCTGGAGCGATGGTTTAGAACGGCTGGTCTTTGTTGCCTGGGGAGTTTTGTTATCTGGTATATCTGAAGGCAAATAAATCCAGGTTTACCTTACCTATGGGACTCTTGTTCTCCGGCACCTTATTATTTGTCGGCTTTTTGGATTGGCTGAATCCGGAAATCACGAACCTCATGCCGGTATTGCACTCCTATTGGTTGAAAATACATGTAGCTGTTATCGTTAGCGGATATGCTCCCCTGGCCCTTTCTGCCATTCTGGGTTTTTTAAGCCTTTTGCTGATTATATTTAAACCAAAAGAAGTACCCGAAAGCTGGTGGTCGAGCTTTAAAGAAATCACACTGGTTAATGAAATGGCCATAATGATAGGCTTGTTTTTGCTTACTGTTGGCACATTTCTTGGCGGAGTATGGGCCAATGAAAGCTGGGGGAGATATTGGGCATGGGATCCAAAGGAAACCTGGGCATTAATATCTATTGTTGTGTAGGCGATATCACTTATTAATATTAATTTTGAATAGTTGAAGAAGTCTACAACTAAAACAAGTCGCTGAGTATTCAATATTTGAAAAATTTCCATAGCTTACTCTTGTTGGCATCATGGCCGAGGGCACAAAGCGGACAGTTTGATTCACCTTTGTTTCAGATGTAGCAGTCTGTTTTGAATAAACCGATTTCTTGGTAGCCTCGTCAAAAATCCTGACATCAAGCAGTTTCGTATCAACCGAACCACCCAGAATATACTCAAAAATACCTTTCCGGTTTTTTACATAAGAGTCGGCATAGAGCTTTTGCACTTCTGTTGATACTTTAGCCGGATCATACGCTTTCTTGTGATAGGTTTCGTATAGCCGGCCCCATTCCAACCCGCGCATTTCATTTTCAACATCTTTAAACACCCCCGAAACCCAATCGATCACAGTATTAAAATAGGTTTTTAATTCAGTGATATTGCTTATCGTAGCGATGCCGGCTCATATAATCGCTAATGTTTCCTTTGCTCACCCAATCAAGCGCACATTCCAAAAAATCCTGGCGGTTAGCGCTGCCTGATACATAGGCACTCCATTTCTGGATGTTCGAGTTTTGGCTGTTGCTAAACTCCTCTTTACCCAGCGTTACAAAGGGCCCTGAGAATATGGCATTGAGCAATTCCTGTTCATTGAGCGGAATACCGGCAATGTTGATTGTCTTAAACCACTGTTTTATCTCACTTTCGCTGCCTTCACATTCGTAAATGGTTAACTTGGTTTCCAAAACCATGGCCTGCTTGTCGGCAGCAATACCGCTAAAATATTGCTCCATGCCGTTTTCATCTTTCACGGCAAACTTGTTGGTAACAAAGCGGCCAAAACTGGTAATGCGTTGTTGACCATCTAAAACTTCAAACTTATCATCGCTCACTTTCACAAAATAAATTAAACCCAGCGGATAACCTTTCAGGATGGATTCAATAACGGCCACATCTTTTTTGCCATCGGCATAAATATAGTTGCGCTGGTATTCCGGCTGTATGGTTAGTTTGCCACTTAAACCAAACAAGCCTTTGCCTTCCAGTTCGTTATACACAAATCCTTCGCAAATGTCTTTTACAGTAATTTCGGTTTTTAAGTGTTGTTTTCATATCGTTTTTTTCTTATGATTAATAAGACTAGCAATGTAGGTTTATAAACATTATCGATTTTGATTACTACCTCGTCTGTTTAAATCGCCATGATTGAATGCATCTAAGTTATGCTATACTGCTTAATTTTACACCCTGATTTGAATATCCCTGTCTGTTATATCCAATAATCTCAAACTGCTCAGGTGAATATTTATCAGAAAGCTAATTGGAACACCCATAACACCCTCATAATCACTCGGGATGGCATCGGTAAAAGGACTTCAATGGCATCGTAATTATCGTATTGTTCGTACGATTCTTTCCCTTTGATCTCTTTGTGTTTGCTGTATTTGAGGTTGTCGGCCATAGTCATGAGTGGTAATGGCTGGTGACGCAATCCGTGGTCAAGATTTGTAAACCAGCGAACACCTTTAATTCACAAGAATTTTCGTCCTTCATCATCAACGCTCCAGCCCGCTGCATTCAATGGATATTCTTCAGGAACCTGGAATTCACGATCACCACTTCATTAAAATGCGTTGGACCAAGCCACAATTTATTTTCCTTAATCAGCGGAAAAACTTCTTTATAAGTAATGGCATTCATATTGCCGATGATTAAAAAATGCTTATCAGCCTCAACAATCCAGGCAGAAACTCCCTGAATAATGAAAACGGAGGATTGGTAATGATGATGTTGGCTTCGTCGCGCAGTTTTTTGATTTCGGTACTTTTAAAGTCGCCATCGCCTTGCAGGTAATGCCACTCCAAATCATTTACATCAATTTTGCCATCACGGCTTTTGTCGTGGGTCAGGGTAAATATTTTGCCGTTTTTGGTGGTTTTGCTATAATCAAATTGTGGGTCATTTACTTCAAACAAACTTGGCTGGTAGTTACTTTTATAGTTTTTGCTTTCGGCAGCATAACTGGTACTGATCAGTTTTTTAAGGCCAAAACGCTCAAAATTTTGTGCAAAAAGGATTTAGAATTTAAACGGCGATTGATTTAAACCAATCCCTGCTAAGCAGACCTCTGACGGAGGGGAATTAAGCACCCACAACGGTAAATTCTCCTCCTTAGAGCCTGCTTGACGAAAATCAATTTCTACATTGACCAAAGTCATTGCACGGAATAAAACTCGTTTTTAATTTCATCTGTATAAATCCTAAACCTCAAACTTATGAAAAAAACCATCTTTTTTCTGGCATTGACCTGCATCTTCATGGCGTCGTGTAATGAAGATCTGTCAACAGAAGACATCGAAACTCAAGAGAAAAACAAAATTGTTGAGAATGCAAAGCAATCCGTTCAAACAATTTTTACCAATTATGAAAATAAAGATATTATTCCAACTCCGTCAAAATTTGAGAATGGCAAGGAAGTGACCAGAACCTTTAAAATTCATAGATCAATAGGAGCAGTGGAAACTGTCTATCCATCGGATGAATGCAACCCAAATGCTCAGGTTATCATGACAGGAGCAGGGAATGCAACTTTTGTCGGCAATTTCAACGTATTGATCAAATATTGCGTTGACATCAACCAAACACCTACGTCCTTAATTACGGCTGATATGACGGCTGCCAATGGGGATATTATTTATACCTTAATGATAGGTTCAGAATATAAAGATGCTGTATTATATTCGTATTATACTATTACAGGAGGAACAGGAAGATTTACCGGAGCATTATGGAGATATTACTTTATACGGTTTATTACGATGGTACCCATTTTGATCTGCAAGGCGAAGGATCAATTACCTTTTAGATCAGAACTACTAATAACAAAGCGCCGGCAAGGCGCTTTTTTATTGGGTTTTTGTAAGCTTTGGTCAATCAAAATCCAAGCTCTCCTGCATTTCATATCTGTAAGTACCAGACTTTTCGTTCATCTTATTCTTTATCAATGGTAAATACATTTATAATGGATATTTCTAAATAAGTCTGATAAAGAATTATTGCCTAAGTTTGATTAGAAAAAAAACAAGGCAGATCAAGTCTAACTTATGATTAAAACTTCTAATTTTTCAATTGAAAAATAGTTTCTATACCCAATGAAGAAAACAATTTTGTCCAAATACACCTTGCAGACTGCAAGCCCTGAATACGCCGGCCAACAGGCTGAATTGCAAAAAATTGTGTTTCCTACACTGTCCGAAAAGGAACGCATGACCGAAGCGCATTTTAAAAGGCATATGGAAATCTTTCCCGAGGGGCAGATGATCGTTTTGGATGGCGACAAAGTGATCGCCTCAACGACCACCATCTTGCAGAATTATCATAAAGGACACCATACTTTTTTGGAAATTTCAGACAACCTGTGGCTCGGAACGCACGATCCAAATGCCAAATGGCTCTATGGGCTGGATGTTTCCGTACATCCGGATTACCGGGGGCAGGGAATAGCAAGAGCCTTATACGAGGCCCGGCAGGATCTGGCCAGAATTTTGGGAACCAAAGGGCAGATGACCGCCGGAATGCCCATTGGATTTGACATGGTAAAAGACCAAATGAGCATAGCCGCATATTGCGATAAAGTCATAAAAGGCGAGATCACTGACCCCACCATAACTGCGCAAACCAAATGCGGATTTATCCTGGTAGAACCCCTGTTCGGTTATCTGGACGATCCCCGTAGCGGAAATTGTTCCATACTCATGTACCGGCCTCTGGATCCGGATACAAAATTGTGTGAATGATACCTGCCGGAGATTGAGATAAAACACCTTCGCTAGTTACCATTTTTTCAGTCCAAAATGCAGCCTGAAACAATCCATAGCTCAGTAAAAATCAGGGTTTGCCGGCTAAAAAGCTAATTTTTAAATATTTTCTTTTCTTATTAACAATTCCAAACAATAAACAAGCCCAAATCCTTAAATTTGCCGGCAGGTAAGCATCCCTTAATTCTTGAAAATGATCTACTTCTTTCAAAAAGATCAAACTGTTTTTGCAGTAGGATCTGAAACCCAATTTGACAAGGACAGCATAGAAAAACTCATCTGGTTGTTTGGCAAGGCAGATTTATTAAAAACCGCCGACGTCAAAGGTAGTTTTGTGGGTCCGCGCAAAGAAATGATAAGTCCCTGGAGCACCAACGCCGTTGAGATAACCCAGAATATGGCCATTCAGGGGATTTACAGGATGGAAGAGTTCTTTATGACAGACTCCGCAAAACCGGTATTCGACCCCATGATCAGGCATCATTACACGCATTTGGACCAGGATATTTTTACGGTACATCTCGCGCCACAACCTGTACTGGAAATTGAAAATATTGCTGCCTACAACCGTCAGGAAGGTTTGTCGCTCAGCGAAGAGGAAGTGCAATACCTCATGGATCTGTCAAACAGAATTGGCAGAAAACTGACAGACTCAGAGATCTTTGGATTTTCTCAGGTCAACTCAGAACACTGCCGTCACAAAATCTTTAATGGAAGCTTTGTGATCGACGGGAAGGAAAAACCTGTTTCGCTCTTCAAACTTATTAAAAAGACTTCTCAGGAAAATCCGAATACCATAGTCTCCGCCTATAAAGACAATGTGGCCTTTATTGAAGGTCCGGTCATCGAACAATTTGCACCGATTTCTTTCGACAAGCCGGATTATTACGAAAAGAAAGAAATACAGTCCGTTATCTCGCTCAAAGCAGAAACACATAATTTTCCAACCACAGTAGAACCCTTTAACGGAGCAGCTACCGGCTCGGGTGGTGAGATCCGCGACAGGCTGGCCGGCGGTAAAGGATCCCTGCCTCTTGCAGGCACGGCGGTATACATGACCCCCTATTCAAGACTCTCTTCCGGAAAACCCTGGGAAAAAATACAGGAGCGCAAATGGCTGTACCAAACACCCATTGACCTCCTGATCAAAGCCTCCAACGGGGCTTCCGATTTTGGAAACAAATTCGGGCAACCGCTTATTTCCGGTTCCCTTTTTACTTTTGAACACGAAGAACACCAGCGTAAACTGGCTTACGACAAAGTGATCATGCTGGCCGGCGGTATTGGTTATGGCAAGACAATAGACAGCCAGAAAGACAAACCGAAAGCCGGTGACGCCATTGTTGTTATGGGTGGCGACAATTACCGCATCGGGATGGGTGGAGCAGCTGTTTCTTCGGCTGATACAGGCGCTTTCAGCAATGCCATAGAATTAAATGCCGTTCAGCGCTCGAATCCCGAAATGCAAAAACGGGTTGCCAACACGATCAGGGCCATGGTGGAAAGCGATGACAACCTGATCATTTCCATTCACGACCACGGTGCCGGCGGACACCTGAACTGCCTGTCGGAACTGGTAGAAGACAGCGGTGGCGAAATCGACCTGAATGCTTTGCCTGTGGGAGATAAAACCTTGTCGGCCAAAGAGATCATCGGCAATGAATCGCAGGAACGCATGGGACTGGTCTTACACGAAAAAGATCTCGATTATATAAAGAGAATTGCGGACCGGGAACGGTCACCGTTTTATCAGGTCGGTAAAGTGACCAACGACGGGAAATTTGTTTTTAAGGCAGGCGAAAAAACTCAAAATCCGATGGACCTCAAGTTGTCGGATATGTTCGGGAGTTCTCCAAAGACCATCATGGCAGATTTGTCTGTGCCGAGAAAATATGAAGAAGTCACCTATGATCCAAAAGAAATATATACCTATGTCGCTCAGGTGCTTCAACTGGAAGCCGTTGCCTGCAAAGACTGGTTAACCAATAAAGTTGACCGCTGCGTTGGCGGTAAAGTGGCCAAACAACAATGCTGCGGTTCCCTGCAGTTACCCCTCAACGATGTGGGCGTGATGGCGCTGGATTATCAGGGAATAAAAGGCATTGCCACGTCCATAGGTCATGCTGCGGCCAGCGCACTGATCGATGAAAAGGCGGGTTCTAAAAATGCCATAGCCGAAGCACTTACCAATCTGGTATGGGCACCACTGGAAAATGATCTGGCCTCTGTTTCGCTTTCTGCGAACTGGATGTGGCCCTGCAGAAATCCGGGGGAAGATGCCCGTCTGTACAGTGCCGTGGAAGCAGCCTCTGAATTTGCCATAGCCCTGGGTATCAATATACCCACAGGAAAGGATTCCCTTTCCATGAAACAAAAATATCCCGACGCCGAAGTGCTTTCGCCGGGAACGGTCATCATTTCGGCTGCCGGACAATGCGCAGATGTGAGAAAAGTGGTAGAACCTGTGCTGAAAGTTACTGAAAACAACCGGATCCTCTATATCGATTTTTCCGGTGATGACCTGGAACTTGGCGGATCCTCTTTTGCACAGACCAGAAACAAGGTCGGCAGCAAAACTCCAACGATCAGGGATGATGCCTATTTCAAAAAAGCTTTCAATGCCGTACAGGCCCTTATCAAAAAAGACCTGATCCTTGCTGGCCACGACATCTCAGCCGGCGGTCTGATCACTGCCTTATTAGAAATGTGCTTTCCGGAAGTCAATACAGGCGCCCTCATCAACCTGCAGGTTTTAACTGAAAAAGATCCTGTAAAATTGCTGTTTGCTGAGAACAGTGCAGTACTGCTTCAAACAGATCAGGTAAAAGAAACAGAAGAATTTCTGCAAAAAGCCGGGATTGGTTATGCCGTAATTGGCAAAGCGGTTCAGGGAAAAGCGCTTACCCTTGAAAATCCTGACCTGTCTTTTGACATAGAAATATACCGGGATCTCTGGTTCAGGACTTCCTACCAGCTGGATGAAAAACAATGCCAAAACAACAAAGCGGCAGAACGCTTTGAGAATTATAAGAATCAGCCCTTAAACTTCAAGTTTCCCGGACATTTTACCGGAAAATTGCCGACAAGGCCTTCCGGAAAAAGAATCAAGGCCGCCATCATCAGAGAAAAGGGCTCTAACAGCGAACGCGAAATGGCCCATGCCCTGTATCTGGCAGGTTTTGATGTAAAGGACGTGCACATGACCGACCTCATCAGCGGCAGGGAAAATCTGGAGGACATACAATTCATCGGCGCGGTGGGTGGCTTCAGCAACTCTGATGTGCTGGGTTCCGCCAAAGGCTGGGCAGGTGCCTTTATGTACAATGAAAAAGCCAACAGCGTGCTTCAGAACTTCTTTGCCAGAAAGGATACTTTATCCGTGGGTATCTGCAATGGCTGCCAGTTATTTGTCGAACTGGGATTGATCAATCCCGATCATCGATAAAAAACCGAAAATGCTGCACAATGACTCTCACAAGCACGAGAGCAATTTCTCTTCAGTGAAAATCCAGAAAAACAATTCCGTAATGCTCTCAACTCTGGAAGGCAGTACCCTGGGGGTCTGGATCTCGCACGGTGAAGGAAAATTCAGTTTTCCTTATGCAGAGGACAAATACCACATTGTCGCTAAATATGGTTATGAAGCCTATCCGGCAAATCCGAACGGATCAGATTACAGTACAGCCATGATGGCCAGTGACGATGGCAGGCACTTAGTGATGATGCCTCATATCGAGAGGTCGGTGTTTCAATGGAACTGGGCTCATTATCCCAAAAACAGAAAAGATGAAGTCAGCCCCTGGCTGGAAGCCTTTGTGAACGCGAGAATTTGGTTGGAAAGGAATAAATAAAAGTATATGAAACCTGATCGCGGATCAGGTTTTTTGTTCCTGTTTTTTGGCAGCAGGAAAAAGCACATTGTTTAAAATAAGCCGGTAACCGGGCGAATTCGGGTGCAGATCCAGTTCTGTTTTGGCATCACCTACCCTGTGCTGGTAATCCTCCGGATCATGGCCTCCGAAAAAGGTAAACATGCCTTTGCCATGGACACCATGAATATACCGCGCCTCCCTGTTCATCTTGTTCTCTGCCAAAACGAGTACCGAGGGTTTTATCTGTTCCGGATTAAAAGCTGTAGTCTGACCCATAAAACCTTTGATCAGCAGGGTGTGATTCTGACAGAGCATGCTGGGTATGCGATCCCATTTGGCTGAAAAATCCTTGAGTTCAAAATAATCTTCCGTTCTGGCGATATTTCTTTTATCCGACATATCTATAGATGAAAATTCATAGATCAGGGGATTTCTTTCCAGCAGAAAATCTGTAAAGGCAAAAGTTTTCTTGAAATCGATCCTGCTCTGGTAATCCTGTGTAGAGGGATCACCATCGAACATGGATTCACAGATATCAACCCCTTCGGCAGCGAGGGCTATATCAAAGCTGTCTGTGGCCGAACACATGGCGAACATAAATCCGCCACCGGTTACAAAGTCCCGTATTTTAAGTGCTACCGCCAGTTTTTGTTCAGAGACTTTCTCATAACCCAATCTCTTTGCCTGTGCTTCAGCTTCTTTTTTCCCTTCCACATACCAGGGCATCATCCTGTAGGCCGCATAAAATTTTCCGTACTGACCCGTAAAATCCTCGTGGTGCAAATGCAACCATTCATACAGCAGCAGTTTGTCTGAAAGCACCTCTTCATCGTAGATCACATCATAAGGAATTTCGGCATACTGCAAAACCATGGTTACGGCATCGTCCCAGGGCGGATTCATTTTTGGGGAATAAACGGCTATTCTGGGAGCCTTTTCAAGAAGTACAACCTCCTGGTTTTTTGACGGACTAGCAATATCTTCAATGATTTCCAGGGTTTCGGTATCTGACAAGATCTCATAGCTTACCCCCCTGATCACGCATTCCTTTCGCAATTCAGGTTTGTCTTCAAGCAAAAACGAGCCCCCCCGGTAATTGAGGAGCCAGCGCACATTATAAGATTTCTGAAGAGAAAAAAATGTGATCCCGTAGGCTTTGAGGTGATTTTCCTGTGAAACATCATCCATCGGGAGCAACAGATACGAAGCCCTCAGTTCAGCCGAAAGAAAAAAAACAAAGAAAAATAGAACCGTATTTTGAAAAATTGGTTTCAACCATTCAGCTTTTTAAAAAGGTACGTCTTCATCCCCGTCAAAAGCATCAGCTGCATTTCCGAAATTCACGGGAGCAATACCGCTGTTGATCGATGACTGATACTCCGAGCCAAAACCTTCATCCAGGTTGGTGAATTTGGCAAGTCTGCCTATAAACTTTAGACGAATATTGTCCAACCCTCCGTTCCTGTGCTTGGCGATAATAAATTCTGCCTGACCTTCACAGGGTGTCCGGTCGTCATCATCCCACTCCGTCATGCCGTAATACTCCGGTCTGTAGATAAACGAAACGATATCCGCATCCTGCTCTATCGCTCCCGATTCCCTGAGGTCTGATAGCAATGGTCTCTTGCTGCCTCCGCGGGTTTCAACCGCTCTCGACAACTGTGAAAGGGCAACAACGGGTACGTTCAGCTCCTTGGCCAGGGCCTTTAAATTTCTGGAAATGGCTGAAATTTCCTGTTCACGGTTGCCTGAACCTTTGCTGTTCGAGCCGACTGTCATCAATTGCAAATAATCGATGATCACGATTTTTACGTCGTGCTGCGAAACCAGCCTTCTCGCTTTCGCCCTGAGATCGAAAATAGACAAAGAGGGTGTATCATCAATATAAATAGGAGCCTCAGATAATTTTTTAACTTTCTTGCTCAAAATTTCCCATTCAAAGTGCTCGAGATTTCCCTTTCTCAATTTTTCAGAAGAGATCCCTGTTTCACTTGAGATCATTCGGGTGATCAACTGAACCGAAGACATTTCCAGGGAAAATATGGCCACGGCCTGACTGAAATCTATAGCGATATTCTTGGCCATAGACATCACGAAAGCAGTTTTACCCATACCCGGCCTGGCGGCAATAACCACTAGATCCGAGGGCTGCCAGCCGGAGGTGATGTTATCTACCTTTTCAAAACCGGTGGGAACCCCGCTCATGCCCTCCTTATTCGAAATTTCTTCTATTTTCTTCAGAGCCTGTTCAACCAGGTTTTCTGCTGCTTCCGAACTTTTTTTCAGGTTCCCCTGGGTGATGTCGAATAACTTTGTTTCCGCTTCATCCAGCAGGTCAAATACATCGATGGTTTCATCATAAGAGTTCCTGATGATCTCACTGGATATGGAGATCAGCTGTCTTTGTATATACTTTTGAAGAATGATCCGCGCATGGAATTCAACATGGGCAGAAGAGGATACCTTTTGGGTGAGATTGATCAGATAATAATCACCGCCGGCACTTTCAAGCAGGCCTTCCTTTCTCAGCCTGTTTGAAACAGTGAGCAGGTCGATGGGTTCCGCAGCGTTAAATAAATGGAAAATGGCCTGATAAATATACTGGTGAGCCGGCTTGTAAAAAACCTCAGGATGAAGGATATCGATCACATCATCAACCCCCTTTTTATCGATCAGCATGGCGCCCAATACAGCCTCTTCAAGATCAATGGCCTGAGGCGGCAACTTGCCCTGCTCCAGGTTGATGATCGTTCCCTTCTTTAATCCCTTCGACTGTAATAACTGCGCTTTTTCCATTTGGCAAATGTATTTTATTATTGTGTTACTTTACGATTTTTTAACACAGTTTATCTTAACAAAAATTGTTGAAAAGTCTGGTATTGTTAATAACTTTCGGGGGGTTCTAAAAGTATTTTTTTCTTTTTAAATATACAAAAAAAACTCATTTTTGAAGGCAAATTTTCAGGTATCCGGTTTTTGTATTTTGTCATCCGGAAATATTTGCTTATTATTAAAAAAAGAAAGTACCACATTCTTTTCTAACCGGTTTTTGATTTGATTTTATAGGGCTCGATACAATTGATGGCTGCAACAAAAAAAATACTTACCTACTTATTGCCTGTGCAGCTTGTCGTTGTGCAACTGCTCACCTTCTTTCCTGAATTTGTGGAAAAATATTACAGCAATACGGTATATCCTTTTATTTCCAAAACCTTCAGGTATATTTTCGGCTGGCTTCCGTTCTCTGTCGGAGACCTGTTCTATTCCCTGGGCATCCTGCTCATCTTGCGGTTTATTTATGTTTCATTAACCAAAAAGAGCGGGCAGAAACGCGAGCTGCTCTGGTCGCTGGGAGCAACTTTGTCTGTAATGGTCTTTTTATTCTACGCCCTGTGGGGACTGAATTATGCCAGAAACAACCTGTACACCCGCATGGAGCTGCAAAAGAATGAGAAATCAGAAAAAGCCCTGCTCGAATACACGAGCCTGTTAAACAAAAAAATCAGTGCCCTGCACGGGCAACTGACCACGAATGACACCTTACCGGTTGTGGTTCCCTATACTAAGAATGAGATCTTCGCCATGGTACCGGAAGCCTATATTCCGCTGAGCGAAAAATTTCCTTACCTGGCTTACAGTCCGGTTTCCCTTAAAAAATCCCTGCTCAGTTTACCCCTGACCTACATGGGTTTTGCGGGTTATCTGAATCCTTTTACGGGAGAAGCGCAGGTTGACTACCTCATGCCTGAAGTGGCTTTACCGGTAACCTGTGCACATGAAATTGCCCATCAGATAGGCATAGGTTTTGAAAGCGAAGCCAATTTTATTGGTTTTCTGGCTTCTGTGCACCACGATGATCCCTATATTCAATATTCGGCGTACATGATGGCTTACCGTTACGCATTGTTCGACCTGGCCCGAACCAATCCCGATCTTTTTGAGGAGTACGTTGAGAAAACTCCTAAAGGAATTATAAAAAATATACAGGAAATCGAAAATTTCTGGCTGCGTTACGACAACAAAAGTGAGGCTTATTTTAAGGCGTTTTACGAAGGCTATCTGCGCATGAACAACCAGGAAGACGGCTTGCGCTCTTATTCAAAAATGACCGACCTGCTCATGGCCTATACCCAGAAATACGAACTGTAAAAGGTTTAGGTTTATTATTTGCTTGTAAAAAACACCAGGGGCTCTTTTGAGGCCGATTGAAATGCTTTTGCTATTTTTACTTTAAAATTAATTCCGTGATCAAAAATATCAGCAGCGCACAAAACCCACTGATCAAACAAATGGTGGTACTTCAGGAAAAATCGCGGGAACGTAAAAAAACGGGAACTTTTGTTATTGAAGGATTGCGGGAAATCATGCTCGCCATTGAGGGGGGTTATGAGATTGAAAAATTGCTGTTTTGCATGGATTTACTATCAGAAGAAGCGCTGGAAAGTCTGTTGGAAAAACTCAAAAATACAGAAGTTATAAGCCTTTCAAAAGAGGTTTACGAAAAAGCAGCCCAAAGGAAAACTACGGAAGGTGCGCTGGCGATAGCAAGGAGCAAGGATTTGGTAATGGGTAATTTAGAGCTGGGTGATAATCCGCTGATCCTGGTTGCAGAGGCCTCAGAAAAACCTGGTAACATTGGTGCCCTCCTGCGCACTGCAGATGCCGCTGCTCTGGATGCCGTGCTGATAGCGAATCCCAAAACCGATCTCTACAATCCAAATATCATTCGTTCCAGTGTGGGCTGTATTTTCACGAACCAACTGGCAACGGGAAATAGCGAAGATATCATATCATTTTTAAAAGAACGGAACATACAAATTTTAACTGCTGCTCTCCGTGATGACAGTACGGCCTATGACCAGGTCGATTTTACCGGGCCCACTGCCATAGTAGTTGGCACGGAAGATACCGGTTTAAGCGAAATCTGGCTGAAAAATGCCGACCGCCACATTATTATTCCCATGCAGGGAAAAATAGACTCTTTAAATGTTTCCGTGTCTGCCGCAATTCTTATTTTTGAGGCCAAAAGACAAAGAAATAAGGTATGAGTCCGACATCTATTTTTTATATCATCATCGGGATCCTGCTGTTCGATTTTATACTCGGACAGATACTCGATTATTTAAACGCCCTGCATTACGATGACAAAATACCCGCAGAACTGAACGATGTATACAACGAAACGGAGTATTTTAGATCACAGGCTTACAAAAAGGAGAACTACAGATTTTCGGTAATCACTTCAGTTATTTCTTTTCTGGCCTTAATGGCCTTCTTTTACTGGAAGGGTTTTGCCTGGCTGGATGAGATCGCCAGGGGATATTCTTCCAATGAGATCGTGGTGGGTTTGATCTTTTTCGGGATCTTGTTTTTTATCAATGACATCCTGACCACTCCGTTCAGCTATTACCAAACCTTCGTGATCGAAGAAAAATACGGTTTCAACAAATCCACAAAAAAGACCTTTTTTATGGACAAGCTAAAAGGCTGGGCGCTGGCCCTGATCCTGGGTGGACTGGTACTTGGCCTGATAATTTATTTCTATACACTTACACTGGACAAATTCTGGATCTACACCTGGTTGTTTATAACCGTATTTACTTTGTTTTTTACTTTATTTTATTCTACGCTCATCGTTCCTATCTTCAATAAACAAAAACCGCTGGAGGATGGCCCTTTGCGTAACGCGATACAGGAATTTGCTTGTAGCGTAGGATTTTCCCTGAAAGATATTTTTGTCATTGACGGTTCAAAGCGGTCAACGAAGGCAAATGCTTATTTTGCAGGCTTCGGACCCAAAAAGAGGATTGTTTTGTACGACACCCTGATCAACGATCTGACAACCGGCGAGATCGTTGGCGTCCTGGCACACGAAATAGGACATTACAAAAAGAAGCATGTGTTTTGGAACATGGCATTATCCGTGCTGATTACGGGCTTCACACTTTATATTCTCTCCCTTTTTATACAAAATGCAGCCCTTTCCGCATCGCTGGGCGTGCCCCTGCCCAGTTTTCATATCGGGCTGATCGCCTTTGGAATCCTGTACAGTCCCATTTCTGAAATTACGGGTATACTCATGCAGGTCATCTCCCGAAAATTTGAATTTCAGGCAGATGATTACGCCAAAACGAACTACAATGCAAGTGACCTCATTCAGGCCTTAAAAAAACTTTCACAAAAAAGTTTCAGCAATCTAACCCCTCACAAGGCTTATGTTTTTTTCCATTATTCCCACCCTCCGCTGCTGGAAAGAGTCAGAAATCTGGATAAATAATACGCCAATTTCACCTCTAATTTATGGCTTGGTAAATTTGGTATAAAATAGTATTTTTAACCATGACTTATATTGCAACCATAGAAGACGAAAACAAAGAAATTGCGGCCCTTTACAAGGACATGCTCCGCAATACCTATCAAACCCTGACCCGTGAGGATAAGGCTTTGGTGAGAAAAGCTTTTGACTATTCCGTGGATGCACATAAAAACCAGCGCCGCAATACCGGTGAGCCTTATATTTACCATCCCATTGCAGTAGCGAAAATAGTGGCCAATGAAATTGGTTTGGGTGCCAATGCCATTGCCGCGGCATTGCTCCATGATGTAGTTGAAGATACAGGGGTTAGCCTGAAAGATATCAAAACCAATTTTGGTGATAAGATAGCCGTTATTGTGGACGGCCTGACAAAAATTTCGCGCCTGAATAAAGAGATGGATGTTTCCATCCAGGCTGAAAATTTCAGAAAAATGCTGCTTACCCTGAATGATGACGTAAGGGTAATCCTGATAAAAATTGCCGATCGCCTGCACAACATGCAAACGCTTGAGTCCATGCAACCTGACAAACAGGTTAAAATCGCTTCGGAAACGCTTTATATTTATGCTCCCCTGGCACACCGCATGGGCCTGTACAATATCAAAACCGAACTGGAGGACCTGGGTTTGAAATACACAGAACCCGAAGATTACTATGATATCTTAAATAAAATCAAAGAAAGTAAGGAAGAGCAGGAAAAATATATTCAGGCCTTCTCAAAACCTATCCGGGATTCTTTGGATGCTGAAGGCATAAAATACCAGATCAAGGGCAGGTCAAAATCGATTTTTTCCATCCGCAGGAAAATGAAAACCCAGGGCGTCTCCTTTGACGAGGTTTATGATAAATTCGCCATAAGAATAATCTACAAATCCAGTTTAAAACAGGAAAAATTCAATGCCTGGAAAATCTATTCCATAGTTACGGATCATTACACGCCAAACCCCGGCAGGTTAAGGGATTGGATAACCCAGCCTAAATCTACCGGCTATGAATCCCTTCATACTACCGTAATGGGTCAGCAGGGTACCTGGGTGGAAGTTCAGATCCGATCTGAAAGAATGGATGAAATTGCTGAAAAAGGGTACGCGGCACATTTTAAGTACAAACATGGGGAGGAAAGTGAAAGTGGTCTGGAATCATGGCTGAACAGGTTAAAGGAAACCCTGGAGAACCCGGAGATGAATGCCGTTGATTTTGTCGAACAGTTCAAGCTGAATTTATACACCAAGGAAATTTATGTATTTACTCCCAAGGGTGATATAAAGGCTCTTCCAAAAGGTGCTACTCCCCTGGATTTTGCCTTTGCCGTTCACTCCGAAGTAGGCATGCGGTGTATCGCAGCCAAGGTCAACAGCAAACTGGTACAGCTGAACTATGAACTCAACAGCGGGGATCAGGTTGAAATCATTACTTCTATCAATCAAAAGCCAAAACTTGCCTGGCTCGATATCGCAAAAACAGCAAGAGCCAAATCGAGAATAAAAAGCATCCTGAAAGAGGATCAAAAAGTAGTTGCTCATGACGGGAAAGAGGTACTTGACAGAAAATTAAGGCACCTTAAAATCGCTGCAAACGAAAAGACCTATAACGATCTGGTCAACTTTCTGAAACTCAAAAGCAGTTTTGATCTGTTTTACCGCATGGGTATTGGTTCGATAACCAATGAACAACTGAGAAAATTTTCAAGTTCCAGGTCCAGTGCCCTTGTAAACTTTTTCAAAAACAGGATACGCCGGGGTTCCAACCAGCCAAAAAGAGAACAGGAAGAAGAAGTAAGTACCAAATTGGACATGCTGGTCTTTGGCCCTGAAGAAGAAAAACTTAACTATACTTTCGCCAACTGCTGTTCCCCTATTCCCGGAGACCGGGTTTTTGGTTTTGTAACCATCAAGGATGGCATAAAAGTGCATAAATTCGATTGTCCGAATGCCTTGAGCATGCAATCTCAGTACGCATACAGAATCTTGTCAGCCAAATGGATCGACTCATCACAGCAGGGCTTTAAAATAAAGATCCTGATCACTGGAATCGACAGGGTTGGTCTGGCGAATGAAGTAACCCGGATTATTTCCGGTAGTCTTCAGATCAATATCAACAACTTAAATATTGCCGCTGATAAGGGATTTTTTCAGGGAAAAGTGACCGTGGAAGTAAAAAATAATGACCAGTTGAACGAACTGATCAAACAATTGGAAAAAATTGACGGCATTGAAAAAGTTACCCGCATAACCAAATAATTATTTTATTTTTTTTATTTATTTCCTTTATTTAAATGTAAATTTGTCTTTTAACCAGTATGATTTTTCTATGATCGAATCAAACGACATCAACGTTGTCAAAGATTATTTCACTAAATTTTTAGAGAAAAACAGCCACCGCAAAACACCTGAGCGGTATGCCATTTTACAGGAAATATACAACAGTGAAATTCACTTTGATATCGAATCGTTGTACATAGAAATGAAGAATAAAAATTACAGGGTGAGCCGGGCCACTTTGTACAATACCATAGACCTACTGTTAGAATGCGGTCTGGTGCGCAAACACCAGTTTGGACAGAATCAGTCTCATTATGAAAAATCATTCTTTAACAAACAGCATGACCACATAATCCTGACCGATAGCGGGGAAGTGATTGAATTTTGTGATCCCCGGATTGAAAATATTAAAAGATCCATCGAAGAAGTTTTCAATCTAAAAATAGAGAGCCACTCTCTTTATTTCTACGGAAGAAGAAATGACGATACTAACGATAAAATTTAATTCATGATCGATTTATTACTAGGCCTGCAATGGGGCGATGAAGGAAAAGGTAAAATTGTTGATGTACTTACCAAAAACTATGATATTATTGCCCGTTTTCAAGGTGGCCCCAATGCGGGTCATACCCTGATTTTTGACGGGAACAAGCATGTATTGCACACCATTCCTTCCGGAATATTTCATGAGAATTCGGTAAATATTGTCGGTAACGGGGTTGTGATCGACCCGGTGATCTTCAAGAGAGAACTGGAAAACCTCGCGAAGTACAACATAGACTTCAAATCAAAACTGTGTATTTCAAGAAAAGCGCACCTCATATTACCTACGCACAGGTTACTGGATGCCGCTTCAGAAATTATAAAGGGAAAATCAAAGATCGGCTCGACCCTGAAAGGAATTGGGCCGACCTATATGGATAAAACGGGAAGAAACGGCCTCCGCGTTGGTGATCTTGAAATGGATAACTGGAAAGAAAAATACCTGGCCCTCTCCAAAAAGCACCTCAATTTGATCGATTTTTATGATGTTGATATTGAATTTGATCTGAAGGCCTTGGAAAATGAATATTTTCTGGCCATAGATACCTTAAAAACCATACCGTTTGTCGACAGCGAGGAATACCTGCATCAGGCCATTAAAAGCGGTAAATCCATATTGGCGGAAGGAGCTCAGGGTTCCCTTCTTGATGTGGATTTTGGTACCTACCCTTTTGTTACTTCCTCAAACACCACCGCGGCAGGCGCCTGTACAGGCCTGGGCATTGCCCCTAATAAAATTGGCGAAGTGCTGGGAATATTTAAGGCATACACAACACGTGTTGGCTCTGGTCCGTTTCCAACTGAACTTTTTGATGAGGACGGCAAAACCATGTCCCGCGTTGGAAATGAATTCGGAGCGACTACGGGCAGACCGAGAAGGTGCGGCTGGTTAGACCTGATCGCCCTGAAATATGCGGTACAAATAAACGGGGTTACCCAGCTGATCATGATGAAGGGGGATGTCTTATCCGGTTTCGATACCGTGAAAGCCTGTGTAGCCTACAATTATAAAGGCAAGGAGATCACGCATTTTCCATATAATATAGACCCGGAAAATGTACAGGCTGTTTACAAATCTTTTCCGGGCTGGAAAGAAGATCTTACGGGTATCAAAGCTGGAGCTTCTCTGCCGGAAAGCCTTAAGAAATATATTGAATTCATCGAAGATTTTGTTGAAGTTCCTGTAAAAATGGTCTCAGTTGGTCCCGACCGTACCCAAACCATTATACTTTAATCGAGATTTAAAATATAAAAAAAGGCAGGGCGCTTGTGCTTTGCCTTTTTTATTTCACATTTTCCTTACTTTTGATGCAAATTCGTGCCGTTGAAATCCGTCATATTAATTATTTGTTTTACTTTTTTTTTCTTGAGCACTTCTGCACAAACCAGAAGGATAGAAATAGTACACTCCGACAATTCTACCATAGACGAGGAAAGATTACCGGGTGCCACCATCCTGTTAGGCAACGTTTTTGTGCGGCATGAAGGAATCACACTGCAGTGTACCAAAGCTGTGCACTTTACCAATCAAAATTATATCAAAGCCTATGGAAATGTGGTTCTCAACCAGGGAGATACGATCCGGCAGACAAGTGAATACACCGAATACAATGGCAATTCACAAAAGGCATTGTCCTGGGGATCTGTAGTCCTGACCGACCCGAAAATGCAGCTTACAACAGATACCCTGCACTTTGACCGCACTACACAAACCATTTATTACCGGAATAACGGCACCCTGAAAGATGAAAAGAACGTGCTTAAAAGCAGGGCAGGTTATTATTACCTGGAAACAAATAAATACCAGGCACTGTCAAATGTAGTGATCACAAATCCGGATTACGTGCTGGAATCTGATCATCTGGATTATTTCACAAACCACGGTACCGCTTATCTGTTCGGGCCCACGACAATCACAAGTAAAAAGAACAGTATTTATTGTGAAAAAGGGTTCTATGATACGAAAAACAACATCTCCCATTTTACTAAAAATGCGATCATCAAATATAACGACAGGGAGATCGTTGCCGACAGCCTTTTTTACAACCGGGCCACCGGTTTTGCCTCTGCCACAAAAAACATACAGATCACCGATACAATAAGTAACATGGTTCTCAGAGGAGGTTATGCCGAATACTTTGAAAAGAAAGATTCTGCCTTTGCCGTTCAAAGAGCCTATGCCATTACAAACACCAATGCCGATTCCCTGTTCATTCATGGAGATACCCTGCTGTTAACTGGCAAACCGGAAAAAAGGATCATCAGGGCCTATCACAACGTAAAGTTTTTTAAAAGTGATCTCAGCGGTAAATGCGACTCGATACATTCCAACCAGGAGAACGGTTTGACACAAATGTTTAAACTCCCCGTTTTGTGGGCAAAAGAAAGCCAGATCACCGGGGCGCATATTCAGTTGCTCTCGGATGTGAAAACAGAAAAACTGGACAGCATAAAGGTTTTAAAGGATGCCTTCATCATTCAAAAAGATTCCCTGGGTTTCAACCAGATCAAGGGCAGGGACATTTTAGGTAAATTTGAAGACAACGATCTGAAAATTGCGGATGTCATTGGTAACGGCGAAATAATCCATTACGTAAGAAATGAGAATAAGGAACTGATCGGTATCGATAAAACGACCTGCAGCTCCATCCGCTTTACCCTGGATAACGGTGAGATACAAAGTGCCAAATTCATGACACTCCCGGATGGGGAAACATACCCTCCTTCAAAATTGCCTGAGAATGTAAGAAAATTACGCGGGTTCGTCTGGAGGGAAGACGAGCGGCCCAAGACAAAAGATGATATTTTTATACATTGAACCCTACAGTGAGGCTGCGACCGATAAAAAACAATTCAAGGGATCAGCATGAATGAAAAGACAGGAAAATTCCAAAAAAATGAGACCCGACTTTCTTAAATATCAGGCCCAAACCAGTCCGCATCCACTCGGTCTCGAAATAAGCAAGGCCAAAGGCTGCTATATTTATGATACTGACAATAAAAGATACCTCGATTTTGTTGCCGGAGTATCTGCAAATACCCTGGGACACGGCCATCCAAAAATTGTATCTGCTGTCAGAAAGCAGGCCGGAAAATATATGCACGTCATGGTGTATGGTGAATTTGTACAAGAGGCACCGTTAAAACTCTGCAAGATCCTGGCCAATCATTTGCCCAAAACCCTGAACTGTGTTTACCTGACAAATTCAGGCACAGAAGCAACAGAAGGTGCATTAAAACTGGCGAAAAGGGTTACCGGCAGGCATGAAATTATCGCCGCTCACAATGCCTACCACGGCAACACCCAGGGCGCAATGAGCGTATGCGGAAAAGAAGAACAAAACAGGGCATTCCGACCCCTGATACCGGGAACTGAATTTATTGAGTTCAACAATTTGGCAGACCTCAACAGAATCACAAACAAAACAGCAGCTGTTATCCTGGAAACCATTCAGGGTGGGGCCGGCCTCATAGAACCCGTCAATGATTACTTTGTTCAGGTAAAAAAGAAGTGCGAGCAAATGGGCGCCCTGTTCATTCTGGATGAGATACAAACCGGAATTGGCAGAACAGGCAAATTGTTTGGTTTTGAGAACTACGGTGTTGTTCCGGATATTGTCATCACCGGCAAGGGATTGGGAGGCGGCATGCCCATTGGTGCCTTTATATCTTCGCATAAACACATGAATCTGCTCAAAGACCATCCTAAATTAGGACATATTACGACCTTTGGTGGCCATCCGGTAATCGCTGCCGCGGGCCTTGCCACCATTGAAACCCTGCTGAATTCCTCGCTCATGGAAGCAAGCCTGGAAAAAGAACAGCTTATCAGAAAACTCTTGGTGCATGAGTCTATCGGTGAGATCAGAGGCCGTGGCCTGATGCTCGCGCTCATCCTTAAAAACAAAGAATTGACCGATAAGGTGATTCTTGGTGCCTTACAAGAGGGTTTGGTGCTTTTCTGGTTGTTGTTCGAACCCAGGGCCGTAAGGATTACCCCTCCCCTTACCATCACTGAAAGTGAAATTAAAAAAGGGTGCAGAATTATCCTCAGTCTCTTAAACAAGTATGCATAAAATTGTGTAAAGAAAAGTATATCAGGTTGTTATAATACCACAGTTGTCTACAAAAAAAAGCAGACAACAATTGTGTTCTCTGCTTTAAACAAAGTCTATAAGGTAATGGGATCCTTAACTATTCAAATATATATTATTTTTCCCAAATATTTGTTAATGTCTTCAATTTTTTAAGCTAAATATTATCATATATGTTAAACATATCCTAAATATCTGTTTTTTAACTTTTCCTTGTGTAACAGCAGATCACATATTGACGTCCTTTAATATGTCTAATCTAAATATCTATACCATGAAAAGTTTAAAAATTTTAGCCATTGCCATTGCACTTTTCGCAATGAACGTATCAACCTCAACCGCATCTCCGGTGAATCCAAACACGAAATTAAGAGCTGAACTAATGGAATTGATCGGGAAAAATTGTCCTTTTCAATTAACAAAAGATCAATGTACGGCAGAAGTTCTTTTTATGATCAATGAAAAGAGTGAAATTGTTGTTATTTCAGTAAATTCCGAAAACGAGGATGCTGAGGACTATATCAAGGGCAAATTAAATTATCACAAGATCAGTCCAAATGTAAGCCGTGCAGGAGAAATTTATTTATTGCCTTTAAGAATTCAAAAAGAATCATAAGGTAATCGGGTTTATTTAGTTGATAAAAATGCTGCCACTGGCAGCATTTTTTCTATATAAGCCCCTCGATCAGTTCCTTGATTTTTGAGCTGGACCAATCCAGAGCTCCCACTTTATTAACCACAATCTGGCCCTGCCTGTTCAATATATATGTTGTTGGTAGTGAGCCTGAACTAAGCTCAGCAGGCACCTGGCCAACTGAAAAATACACAGGCAGCTCATAGCCTTTTTTGTCCAGGAAATTTTTTACTTTGTCCGGCTGGTCGTTAGCAACGAACAAAAACACAAGCTCCTTATTCCCTTCGAATTCATTGTACAATCTTTGAAAACTTGGCATCTCGGCTATGCATGGAGGGCACCAGGTAGCCCAGATATTTATTACCACTACCTTGTTTTTAAAGTCAGCCAGGTTTATTGGCTCTCCGTTTACATCGACCAGCTCCCAATCGTATTTACTCAAAGCCACTCTTTCGTCGGGATCGGTTTCAACGGGAAGCAAGCGGGTTGTGACGAAAGCCACCTGTCTTATCAGAAATGACTTGACCGGCAAGCCGTAAGGAGTAAACAAAAAAATAATAAAAAGGAAAAACAGGATGTTCGACCAGTTCTTTTTGATAAAATTCATGACAATGTCTTTTTTAGTTTATAGTACCTCACCGGGTAATTCATTTCAGAAATCCGCAACAAATGTAAAGAAACAACAAGCTTGGCGGTGGAATTAAAGTTACATAAAGGCAAATCACCAACCAGACTTATTATAATTGTGTTTTGGCTAAAATAAAATCAACTGATTCAAAAAAAAAACTCCCCTTCCGGAGAGTTTTTCAGAATCAGGCATTTTGCTTCTTGATCAGATTCAGGGCACTTCCCTCCAAAAACCATTCTATCTGATTGTCATTATAGGTATGGTTCAATTTGATCAGATCCCTGCTGCCATCTTTATGCACAGCCTCCAGAGTCAGTTGTTTGTTCGGTGCAAACTGATCGAGGTCTGTAAAATTAAGGTTGTCGTCTTCCCGAATTTTGTCATAATCTGCCTCATTCGCAAACGTCAGACCGAGCATACCCTGCTTTTTCAGGTTTGTCTCGTGAATTCGGGCAAATGATTTGACAATTACTGCTGCTACACCAAGATGTCTTGGTTCCATAGCGGCATGTTCTCTTGAAGATCCTTCACCGTAATTGTGATCACCCACAACAATGGAATAGATACCGGCCTTTTTATATGCTCTGGCCGTGTCGGGAACAGGCCCATATTCTCCTGTCAGCTGATTTTTGACCTTGTTGGTTTCTTTATTAAAAGCATTCACAGCGCCAATGAGCAGGTTATTTGAGATATTATCCAGGTGTCCCCTGTATTTCAACCAGGGTCCGGCCATGGAGATATGGTCCGTTGTGCACTTTCCGAAAGCTTTTATAAGTAATTTCGCTCCTTTTACATCTTTACCAATGGGTACAAACGAGTCAAGCAGTTGTAGTCTCTTTGAGTCCGGCTGCACATGTACCGTAACCGATGAGCCATCTTTTGATGGGGCTACAAAGCCTGGGTCTTCCACGGCAAAACCTTTTGGAGGCAGTTCAAATCCGCTTGGTTCGTCGAACATGACTTCTTTGCCATCTTTATTGATGAGTTTGTCGGTTATCGGATTGAAATCCAATCTGCCGGATATGGCCACAGCAGCGACCATTTCAGGGGAAGCCACAAATGCGTGCGTATTGGGATTACCGTCTGCCCTTTTTGAAAAATTGCGGTTAAAGGAGTGTATGATCGTATTTTTACCCTGCTTATCGGCATCCTTTCGGTCCCACTGACCGATACAGGGTCCGCATGCATTGGTAAATATTTTTGCTTCCAGCTGTTCGAAGGTCTGCAGTATACCATCTCTTTCTGCCGTGTACCGCACCTGTTCAGAACCTGGGTTGATGCCAAATTCCGCTTTTGCCACCAGTTTCTTTTCCAGTGCCTGACGGGCAATAGAGGCTGCCCGGGAAAGATCTTCGTAAGAGGAATTGGTACAGGAACCTATTAAACCCCATTCCACTTCAAGAGGCCAGCCGTTGGCTTTTGCCTTTGCGCCGATTTCATTGACCGGAGTTGCCAGATCCGGAGTAAATGGCCCGTTGATATGCGGTGTAAGTTCAGAAAGATTTATTTCAATTACTTGATCAAAATACTTTTCAGGTTGTGCATATACTTCAGGATCGCCTGTTAAATAGGCCGCTATCTTATTGGCTTCATCAGCAACTTCATCTCTTCCGGTAGCTCTTAAATATCTTTCCATGGAGGCATCATATCCAAAAGTCGAGGTGGTCGCCCCAACTTCAGCACCCATATTGCAAATGGTTCCTTTACCTGTTGCCGACAGTGAAACTGCGCCATCACCGAAATATTCGATTATAGCTCCGGTGCCCCCTTCAACAGTTAAAATTCCTGCCACTTTGAGGATCACATCTTTTGGTGCAGTCCAGCCACTTAATTTACCTGTTAGTTTTACCCCGATCAATTTTGGAAATTTTAATTCCCAGGCCATACCTGCCATGACATCAACTGCATCAGCACCCCCAACACCAATTGCGATCATACCCAAACCACCGGCATTAACCGTATGTGAATCGGTTCCTATCATCATTCCACCGGGAAATGCGTAGTTTTCCAACACGACCTGGTGTATGATGCCGGCACCCGGTTTCCAGAAACCTATACCGTATTTATTAGAAACAGAAGCCAGAAACTGAAATACTTCACTACTGCTGTTAATAGCATGCTGCAGATCTGCATCAGCGCCTATTTTTGCCTGAATGAGGTGGTCGCAATGAACCGTGGTAGGCACAGCAACAGTTTTTCTTCCTGCCTGCATAAATTGAAGTAAAGCCATTTGTGCCGTTGCATCCTGGCAAGCAATTCTGTCAGGAGCAAAATCCACATAATCAACATTTCGCTTAAAAACTTTGGTGGGATTTCCTTCCCAAAGGTGACTATATAAGATCTTTTCAGCTAAAGTGAGCGGTTTTTTAACCAGGGTACGGGCGGTATCCACCCTTTCAGCCATCTGGCCGTACACCCTTTTAATCATATCGATATCGAAAATCATAAACTCTATAATTTAACAGTTTTTGTAAATAAAAAATGAAAAACAAAAATACAAAAATTAAGCATGCTTTTCTGAATTTGCAAAGAAAGTAGCTCACAGCACACAATAATTCCAAAGAATAAAAAAAAGGGTGGTGTAAATAAAGAATCCGTTAAAAAAAGGCAGGTCTTTTTGTTTAAATAAAAAAAGTAGGTCTGTAAGCCGGATTCTGTAGTGTGTTTTCACACACTTCTTATCATTTATCTGCATTGTAAATTACTTTACAATTGTAGCTGCTTACCCTTTGAAATTGGGCGAGTAACCCTCAAACTTCAATATACTTAGCATTGCACCGCATAGAGTTTACCTGATTTCACTACAGCCGAACTGTACATTCTTTCTGTTGCACTGGTCCTATTCCCCATTTCGAAAATAGAGAATGACGGATGTTATCCGCTATGCTACTCTTTGGTGTCCGGACTTTCCTCTGCGCTTGTCGCGCAGCGATAAGACGACCTACTGTTTCTTATAAAATTAAAAAACCCACTTTTGTAAAACAAAAGTGGGAAAATTGCTATGAAAAAGAATATTACTATAAAAGTAATATAATTTTGGAATTGTAAAGTTACATATAATCTTCAGTATATGACGCTTTTTAACAAAAATTTTTAATCTTTTTTAAATAACTGAAATAAATTCCTGTGTATCAATTATTTATAAAAAAACCCACTTCTGTGAAACAAAAGTGGGAAAATTGCTATGAAAAAGAAAAAGTTACTGAATAAATTCAGCAACTCAAATATAATACTTTTTTTTTAACTTAATTGAAAAATCCTAAAATTTTTAGGCCCATAATTACAAAAATACCAATATTTATGTGAACATATCTTTTACTTTGTCAAAAAAGGACTTCTCCTTATCGGTCGGATTTGGTAAAAAGTTTTCATTTTCCAGCATACTTTCAAAAAATTCCCGTTGTTTTCCGGACAATTTTTGTGGAGTCCAAACATTGATATGTACCAAAAGATCCCCTTTGCCATAACCCTCCAGACTTTCCAGTCCCTTGCCTTTTAAACGGAGGATCTTTCCAGACTGTGTTCCCTGCTCCACCTTTAACCTGACGATTCCTGTCAAAGTATCGATTTCCTTACTGGTACCCAAGGCTGCCTCTGAAAAACTGATATACAGATCATAATGCAGGTTGTTACCCTCCCGTTTCAGTTTTTCATGTGCCACTTCCTGAACAACAACCAGAATATCTCCAGGGATTCCATCGCCAGGCGCATCATTTCCTTTACCGGAAACCTTTAGCTGAACCCCATCCGTAACACCGGGCGGAATATTAATGGATACCGTTTCCTCTAAAAATACCATACCATTGGCATCGGCATCCTTAGGTCTGTGGTCCACAATTTTACCTGCACCCTGACAGGTGCCACAAGTGCTGGCCGTTTGCATTCTTCCCAAAATGGTATTGGTGATCCGGGTTACGCTACCCTGTCCATTACAGCTCGGGCAAGTTTTGTAGGTGACTCCTTTCGCCTTAACCATCCGTTTAACCTTTACCTTTTTCTCAACTCCGTTCAGCATATCCTGCAGTTCAAGTTTTACCCGGATCCTCAGGTTACTTCCTTTAACCCTTCCTTGTCTCGAGCCTCCGCCAAATCCAAATCCGCCTCCGCCAAAATGTCCGCCAAAAATATCGCCAAACTGACTGAATATGTCCTCCATATTCATTCCTCCGCCAAAACCTCCATATCCGCCGTTTTCAAATGCGGCATGTCCGTATTGATCGTATCGGGCCTTTTTATTGTCATCACTAAGCACCTCATAGGCTTCTGCAGCTTCCTTAAACCGCTCTTCAGAAGCTTTGTCTCCCGGATTTTTGTCAGGGTGATTTTCCAAAGCCTTCTTCCTGTATGCTTTTTTAATCTCTGCAGCGGAAGCATTCTTGCCTACACCTAAAATATCATAATAATCTTTTTTCATTCAATTCTCAATTTTGACAAAATCCGGTAATCATCTTGTCTTTATTAATACGCTCTTCTCGTTTAAAGGATTTAAATATCCCCTGCCAATTAATTGCTTGTAACCACTTTCGGAAACCTGATGATCGTATCTCCCAGCTTATACCCTTTTTCGACTACATCGTAAATTTTGCCTTTCATATCCTCTGAACCTGCCGGTAATTGAGAGATGGCCTCATGAAGGTCGGCGTCAAAAATATCGCCGGGCTTAACTTCAAGGTCCTTTAATCCTTTTTGAAATAAGGTATTTTTAAACTTATTGTAAATGAGCTTCATGCCTTCGTATAAAGCATGATCCGATGATTTTTCAAGTTCTTTTAGGCCCCTCTCAAAATCATCCAGCACGGGAATCAGAGCCGTCATGAGCTCTTTGTTTGCTGTACCGTACAGTTCAATTCTTTCCTTGCTGGTTCTTTTCTTGTAATTTTCAAACTCAGCGAACAAACGCAAAAAATTATCTTTTTCTTTATTTATTTGATCTTTAAGGACTTCCGTTTCACCTTGTTCAGGAGCCTCCCAAGATTCCGGATCTTGCTCTTCCTCAAAATCATTATTCCCTTTGACCTGATCTTCTAAAAAATCCTTGTCCTCACTTTTATTAGATTTATGTTTTTTTGTCATTGAATATATTGATTATACTGTATCTCTTAGCAAAATTATTGCCAAGATACACTTTATGCCATATTGTCATTTTATGGAAACTGTTTCGAATCAGAATGTGCCGGATATCCGCTCAATTTTTGCTCCAAGTGCCCTCAGCCTTTCATCTATCTTTTCGTAACCGCGGTCAATCTGATCAATATTGTGAATGATACTCGTTCCGTTTGCCGACAGTGCAGCGATCAGCAAAGAAATACCTGCCCTGATATCCGGTGAGGTCATGGTGGTTCCCCTCAGTTCAGACTGGTGATTTAATCCAATTACGGTTGCCCTGTGGGGATCACATAAAATAATTTTTGCCCCCATATCGATTAACTTATCCACAAAGAACAACCTGCTCTCAAACATCTTTTGATGTATCAGTACACTGCCGTTTGCCTGTGTAGCCACTACCAAAACGATACTTAGCAGATCCGGTGTGAATCCGGGCCAGGGTGCATCAGCGATGGTTAAAATGGAATCATCCATGAAATTCTGAATGGTATAGTTTTTCTGGGCAGGAATAAAAATATCATCCCCGTGCTTTTCCAGTTGAATTCCGAGTTTTCTGAAAACCGTCGGGATCATGCCCAGATTTTCCCAGCTCACATTTTTAATGGTCAGAGCTGATTTGGTCATCACGGCCATACCGATCCAGCTTCCTATCTCGATCATATCCGGAAGTATGGTATGCTCACATCCCTTCAGGGATTTCACCCCTTGTATAATTAGTTTATTGCTTCCTATCCCTTCGATTTTTGACCCCATAGACACCAGCATCTTGCAGAGTTGCTGTATATAAGGCTCGCAGGCTGCATTGTAAATGGTAGTCTCTCCTTCTGCCATAACAGCGGCCATCAAAATATTGGCTGTCCCGGTAACAGAAGCTTCATCCAAAAGCATATAGGTTCCCTTCAGCTTATCGGCCTCAACTCCGTAAAAATGCTCCTCCGGATTATAGCGGAATCTGGCTCCCAGATTGATAAAACCCTCAAAATGGGTGTCTAAGCGCCTTCTGCCTATTTTGTCCCCACCGGGTCTTGGAATATATCCTTTCCCGAATCTGCTCAGCAAAGGTCCTACGATCATAATGGATCCTCTCAGAGAGCTTCCATCCTTTTTAAATTTTTCTGATTCCAGGTATCGGAGGTCGACTTGATCAGCCTGAAAGGAATAGGTATTGGCTTCAATTCTGTTTATTTTTACGCCTAATTCTCCTAAAATGAAAATTAATTTATTGACATCATGTATGTCCGGAATGTTGTGAATGATTACCTTTTCAGGAGTGAGGAGCGTGGCGCAGATTACCTGAAGGGCCTCATTTTTTGCGCCTTGCGGAATGATTTCTCCTGTTAACTGATGACCTCCTTCAATTTTAAATATGGCCATTTAATGTGATTTTATAAGTAATTACTTCTTTTTAAATATCTTCTTGGGTTTAGAACCCTTGTCGTTGAACTTATTGTTAGCCTGTTTTCTCAAAAGGTTCTTGCTTTCGGATAGTTCACTATTTTCAAAAGGGAACTTGAGTTTCCCTTTTGAAAGTTCCTGAAGGTGCTCTAAGATACTGCTGTCATCAACCGTGTCTTTGTTCCAGTTCAGGTAACTCTTTTTCATATGGTTCGCGATAGTCAGAATTAAGGCATCCTTCAATTCTCCATCTTCCCATGAGATCGCTGTATCGATCATGATCTGAATATTGTTACCATAAAACCTGTATTTTGAGATCGATTTGGGATATTCCAGTTTTTGTGGCTTTGATTTCAGTTCTTCCTGTGAAGGTTTGGGGTATGGGGAGTCAGCATCAAGCTGATAGTTGGACATTATGAACAACTGATCCCATAATTTATGCTGAAAATCCGGCACATCCCTCAGGTGTGGCTGCAGGTTTCCCATAACATCCACGATGGCGCGCGCCATGATATTCCTTTCTTCATCATTCTCAATCGCCTTACAGTGATTGACCAATTTTTGAATATGCCTACCGTATTCAGGTATAATAAGCGGCTCTCTTTCAGAATTGTATTCTATTTCCATAATCTATTCAAAAAATTTATCCTGCAAAGTAACAATTATTTCACGGATACTTTTCCATTTATCGGATAATTTTCAATTTCGCAAACTGTAGAAGCAGCTTTTTTACTTCTCCTGATTCAAAGCCGATCTGAGCCTTTTTATCTTTGCCATTACCTTCTAAATCAAGCACTTTGCCTTCACCGAATTTCGAATGGGCCACCGTATCGCCTATCTTGAGTTCACTGATGATCTCTTCGGTACCTGTTGGTGTAAAATCCACAGGAACCTGAACCTGATCCCTGTTGGTCTTCACGATCTTTCTGAAGCTCCCCGGGGTGATCTTATCATTTAATGACCGTGCGGGTTTCCTGAAACGTATCGGCAACTCATTGGGTCCGTCAAAAAGCCCTGCGTCCAATAAGCTGCCCGGCTTATGTATTGCCGGTTTCATGGACAAATGCTCAATATAGCGTTCATCGATCTCTTCCAGAAAACGGCTAGGATCACAATCCACCAATTTACCCCAGCGGTATCTGGACTGGGCATATGACAAATATACCTGCTTCTCGGCCCGGGTGAGCGCCACATAAAACAAACGGCGTTCTTCTTCCACCTCACTTCTTGTATTCATGCTCATGGCCGAAGGGAAAAGGTTTTCTTCAAGACCAACGATAAAAACATAAGGGAATTCAAGTCCTTTTGCCAGGTGTATGGTCATCAGACTCACCCTGGGCTTGTCGTCTTTATCTTTGTCCAGATCCGTTGCCAGAGCCACATCCTCAAGAAAGAAGGCCAGTGAATCATCTTCTTCTTTTTCCCGCTGTTCAACAATAAAATCCTTGATACCATTCAACAATTCCTGAACGTTTTCAACCCGGCTCACTGCTTCGGGTGTTCCTTCTTTTTCTATATCCCGGATCAGCTGGGTATGTTTCACAACAAGTTCAGTCACTTCAAAAGCATTTTTCGTTTTTGCCTCAGCCTGAAATCTTTTGATCATCATCAAAAAATCTACGAGTTTATTCTTGGTACCGGCGTTAAAACCGGATGGGTACTGATTCAGGTTTTCCAGTATTTCAAACATCGATCTGCCCGTTTCACTGGCCAGAACAGAAAGTCTGTTGACCGTTGCATCCCCTATCCCACGGGCAGGATAGTTGATAATGCGCTTTAAGGCCTCCTCATCGCTGGGATTGAGAATCAGCCTGAGATAAGCCAGGGTATCTTTGATCTCTTTTCTCTGGTAAAAAGACAGTCCCCCGTAAATGCGGTAATCTATGTCTTTTTTTCGCAGGGCATCCTCAATGGCCCTGGATTGGGCATTAGTTCTGTATAAAACGGCAAAATCACTGCTTTTTAACTGGTATTGCAACTGATTCTCAAAAATGGTTCCCGCCACAAACCTGCCCTCATCACCTTCCGAGAGCGTGCGCATGATCCTGATCTTTTCTCCCTGATCATTGTGGGTCCAGATCGTTTTATCCAGTTTGCTTTTGTTATTTCCGATGACACTGTTGGCAGCATTCACAATGTTCTTGGAAGAGCGGTAATTCTGTTCCAGTTTGAAGATACTGACCTCGCTGTAATCGCGCTGAAAGTTCAGGATATTCTGAATATTCGCCCCTCTGAAGGCGTAAATGCTCTGGCTGTCATCTCCCACAACACAAATATTCTCAAATCGATCTGCCAAAGCCCTGACTATCAAATATTGAGAATGATTTGTATCCTGATACTCATCAACCAGAATATATCGGAATCTGTCCTGATATTTGGTAAGTACATCAGGAAAACGGGTGAGTAATTCATTGGTGCGGAGGAGCAGATCATCAAAATCCATAGCACCAGCTTTAAAACAACGCTGCACATAATGTTGATAGATCTCTCCGGTTTTTGGCCGCCCCGACATCCTGTCGGCTTCGATCAGTTCAGGGGAATTGAAATATGCTTTTACCGTGATCAGACTGTTTTTATACTGCGAGATCCTTCCAAATACCTGTTTGGCTTTGTATTTTTCTTTGTCGAGTTCCAGCTCATTGATAATTGATGTAAGCAGCCTGACAGAATCCTGGGTATCATAAATGGTGAAATTTGATGGAAAACCGATCTTTTCGCCCTCACTTCGCAGTATTCTGGCAAATACACTGTGAAAGGTCCCCATCCATAAATTTTTGGCTTCGCTCTGCCCTACAATTCCTGCAATGCGCTTTTTCATCTCCCTGGCCGCTTTGTTGGTAAAGGTTAAGGCCAGAATGTTAAACGGATCAACCCCTTGCTTCATTAAATGCGCTATCCGCACTGTTAACACCCTGGTTTTACCAGAACCTGCCCCGGCAATGATGATCATGGGGCCATTTTCGTGTAAAACCGCAGCGCGCTGCGATTCATTCAGATCATTGATATAATTTTCCACAGATAAAAATAAACCTCAAAAATACAATGCTTTACACAATGAAACAACAAAAGTTATCGACAGTCATAAAAAAAGCCATCGGTAAGGATGGCTTTTTTTTGAATCGAATTCAGAAATTATTTATCCCAAAAAATATCAACCCTTCGGTTTTCTTGTCTTCCCAATTTAGTTGAATTATCGCTGATCGGATTTTTAGAACCATAACCAACAGCTCTTAACTTGTCAGCCGGGAATCCATTGTCGATCAGATACTTCCTTACTGCATCGGCACGATCCTGAGATAATTTATCATTGATCTTGTCAGAACCTGTGTTGTCAGTATGTCCTTCAACTCTGAAAGGAAGGTCTTTGTGAGTACCCAACAGTTCAGAAATCTTCATTAATCTAACCTGTGTTGCATCAGTAAAGGTTGCTTTACCTGTGTTAAAGTAGATTGCTCTCGCCAGATCGGTAAGCTGTTTTTGTGTATCTGCAGAAACTGCAGGACAACCTTCGTTAGAAGCTGGGCCAGGTACGGTTGGACAACGGTCTACATTATCCATTACGCCGTCACCATCTGCATCTTTGAAAGGGCAACCTTTATTCTCAACTGCTCCGGCTTCTTCAGGGCACTCATCCATTTTATCCATTACACCGTCACCATCGGTATCAGGGCAGCCATTGAACTGCTCCAGACCGGCCACGTCAGGACAAAGGTCTTCTTTGTCATTGATTCCGTCACCATCTGTATCGGGACAGCCAGCTGCCTCGACCAATCCGGGAACATCCGGACATTTGTCCTTGTTATCTTCCACGCCGTCATTGTCTCTGTCAGGACAGCCCTGGAATTGTTCAAGACCCGGCGTATCAGGACATGCATCTTCATCGTCATCAATGCCATCTTTATCTCTGTCTTTTATTCCCCAGTTATACCTTAAACCAACCTGGATCATGGAAGTGGTCATATCATATGCAACCATACTTTCAGGAATCTTTCCAAGCGGGTTATCAGCTGTGATCATCATCGGGTTCATCAACTGACCGGTGGTTCTTCCATCGCTGGTTCCGTAATGGTAAACTGCATCAAAAACAAAAGCCCTGCTGAATTCATAACTGAATCCAAACTGGAAGGCATGTTCTATAATGGCAGTGGCAGGAACTGAGAAGAAAGTGAGTTCTTCATTGATCGGATTGTCGCTGTAGGTATATCCAAAACGAAGTGGTAATTTGTTGATAAGCTTTAATTGAGCACCTGCAGAAACCACAGAAATATTTTCCCAGCCAAAACCGTTTACCGCGCCTGTAGGGAAACCAGCAAACTGGCCTTCCTGAGCAATTTGCCAACCGGAAGCCTCAAAGCCTTCTGTGCTTTCATAATCCACATAACGATAATCCAAAGCCAGATCAAGCAATTTATTGGAATACCCGATACCGGCTGAGTAAATTGCAGGGTAATCCATGGTGAAAGCCACTTCAGGTGCCTCGCTTCCATCCAGATAGGTATTCTCAAACTCGAATTCAGAGAAGTACTGTGGTGATTTATAGGAAACCCCTAGCTTTATTCCTTTATGTGAGTCATAAAATAAACCTGCCTGACCTCCATAACCGTAGGTAGAAGCATTGTCGCTTGTTGGATAACCTTTGGTCTGACTTGGAGCAGCCAATGGATTGGGTGCCAGTTCAAGTGCAGCATAGTTAAAAGTAGGTTGTAAACCAAATGAGAAATTATCAGTAATCGCATAGGCCCAGGTAAATCCAACCTGCAATAGCATATAGTTGGATTCTATAAGTCCAAATCCACCAAATTGCTGTGGAAAATTAATTGGATTTGCGGGTTCAGCAGGATTAAAGCTTGAACTTCCCGGATTATTAGCTTCTTCAGGGAAAGTAACCCCAAATCCGCTGATACCGAATGCAGAAATACCAAATTTGCTTTTGCTGCCTTTATCTCCCCACATAAAAGCAAGGGCTGGCATATAGGAAGTACCACGGTCATCCTCAGTTTCCCCGTTAAATACAATTCCGGGCGCCTTGACGGTTGAATACAAGGTTGGCGATGAGAAAAATGCTCCTACGTCAACTTTAACTTCAGGACCGCTGAAAGCCGAAAGTCCGGCAGGATTCCAGTGCATAGCCCCGCTAATATCGAGCGGCTGACCAGTTGCAGCCCCACCCATAGACATGTTTACTGCTCCAATTCCCTGCATTAAATGGCCTACCTGAGCCATCATTAAAGTGCAAAAAAATGAAAACAAAATTGTTAGTTTAATTTTTTTCATGATGATTAATTTATTGTTGTTAGTCTTGACAAATAGCTGTACTAAGTTAATAATAGTTTTGAAGTAAACAGTTATAATCAATCAAAGATAGGGTGAATCATTTCTATAATTTATGAGATTTATCATGTTCCTGCATGTTTTTGAATTGTTTTTATTTCTAAATTTCAGCGAAAATTAAGGATATGGACACAATCAAATTTCTTGAAATTCTCGCCTACACTTTACCCTCAGTAATTACGGGACTTGTAGCCGTTTATTTCTTTAACATTTTTATTAAACATGAAGATCAGCGCAGAAATTTTACCTTGCGAAAGGAAAAACAGCAATTATCGCTCCCGCTGCGCCTGCAGGCCTATGAAAGAATGACTTTGTTCCTGGAGCGCATTTCTTTTTCCAAATTGCTGGTCAGGGTTAAACCTTCGGGCTCCGGCCTGGCTGAATATCAAAACAAATTAATACAGCATATTGAGCAGGAATTCGAGCACAACCTCTCACAGCAGATCTACCTGACAGATACCTGCTGGAATGCCGTTGTTGCTGCCAAAAGCGCACAGATCCACATCATACGTGCTGCAAGTCTTGACAAGGTTATTGACGATACTGAAAAAATGTGCGAACACCTGTTACAGCAATCCGTAAGCGGTGAAATGCCTACCCAGGCCGCACTGGCCGTTCTGAAGAGTGAAGTGAGATCTATTTATTAAATCGAATAGGCTTTGCCTGGATTGGTTTTGTTTCGACTTGATCTATTCCATTTTTTTGGGGTACAGCTTCCTTAAAGCCAGATGTTGCAGGAGGATGATGGTTTTGGCATCTATAATTTCTCCTGTTCTAATCATGTTCATCGCTTGAGAAAAAGGCAATTCAAGCACTTCAATTTCCTCATGTTCCTCTTCAAGACCTCCGCCTTTGTTCACTTTCATCTGATCAGTATATTCTCCGAGATACAGGTGGACAACTTCAGTTACCGCACCCGGCGACATATAGGCATGCATCACCTTTTCCACCACATCAATCCGAAAACCGGTCTCTTCAAATACTTCTTTTATGATACAGGTATCGGGATCATTGTCATCCAGTAAACCTGCACAGGTTTCTATCAGCATTCCTGAATCGTTGCCATTCAGAAAACTGGGCATTCTGAATTGCCGGATCAGCACAACAGTATCTTTTTCATTGTTGTACAACAAGATAGCGGCTCCGTTCCCCCGGTCATAACTCTCACGGATCTGCTGAACCCAGGATCCGTCTTTGCGGCGGTAGTCAAATATTACCTTATACAGGGTATACCAGTTATCCGATAATATTTTTTTTTCTATATTTTTTATTTGCGGTTTTAGGCTGAACATAAGGCGCTTCTATCGCACAAGTTTTTTGTATTTGATCCTTTTGGGAACCAGATCTCCGCCCAGTCTTTTCTTTTTATTTTCCTCGTACTCAGAAAAACTGCCTTCGAAATAATACACCTGGGAATCGCCTTCAAATGCCAGAATATGTGTACAGATCCTATCCAGAAACCACCTGTCGTGGGAGATGATCACGGCACAACCGGCAAAATTTTCCAGACCTTCCTCAAGGGCCCGCAGTGTATTGACATCCAGGTCATTGGTAGGCTCATCGAGGAGCAGCACATTTCCCTCTTCCCGCAGGGTCATAGCCAGATGCAACCTGTTTCTTTCACCACCCGACAGAGTGCTCACCTTTTTATTCTGATCCGAACCGCTAAAATTGAACCTGCCCAGATAGGCTCTTGAATTGATCTCTCTGCCGCCCATTAAAATAAGGTCCTGACCCTGGGCAAAATTTTCCCAAATCGATTTATCCGGATCTATATTGGTATGCTGCTGGTCGACATATGCGATCCTGGCCGTATCACCAACAACAAAATCACCTTTATCCGGAGCGATCTCGCCCATGATCATCTTGAATATGGTTGTTTTACCTGCGCCATTAGGTCCAATAACACCTACAATTCCGTTTGGAGGCAGGTTGAAGTTCAGATCCTCGTACAGGAGTTTATCTCCAAATGCTTTGGCCACACCTCTGGCATTGATCACATTGTTGCCCAGTCTGGGTCCGTTGGGAATGTACAATTCCAGCTTTTCTTCTTTTTGTTTTTGATCTTCATTGATCAGTTTGTCGTAATTTTCCAGACGCGCTTTTGATTTGGCATGCCGGCCTTTAGGAGCCATCCGAACCCATTCCAGCTCATTCTGAAGCGTCTTTTGTCTTTTCGAAGCCACTTTCTCCTCCAAAGCGAGGCGGTTTGATTTCTGCTCAAGCCAGGAAGAATAATTTCCCTTGAATGGTATACCTTCGCCGCGGTCCAGCTCCAGGATCCAGCCTGCTACATTATCCAAAAAGTAACGATCGTGGGTTACGGCAATTACCGTTCCCTGATACTGAGCGAGGTGGTGTTCCAGCCACTGTACTGATTCGGCATCTAGGTGGTTGGTCGGTTCATCCAGCAACAGCACATCCGGTTGTTTCAGGAGTATCCTGCACATGGCCACACGCCTCTTTTCACCACCTGAAAGATTTTTGATCAGCGCATCGCCGTCCGGTGTTCTGAGTGCATCCATGGCAATTTCCAGCTGGGTATCCAGTTCCCAGGCATTGAGCGAATCTATTTTATCCTGCAGTTCAGCCTGTTTGGCCATAAGCTTATCCATCTTATCCTGATTCGAATACACTTCTTCCAAACCGAACATATCATTGATTTTGTGGTATTCATCGAGTATGGCAACCGTTCCTGCTACTCCTTCTTTTACAATTTCGAGTACGGTTTTGTTTTCGTCCAGTATGGGTTCCTGAGGCAGGTAATCCACCGTATAATTTGGCGAGAACACAACATGCCCTTCATGGTTTTTATCAATACCGGCAATGATCTTTAACAGTGTTGATTTCCCTGAGCCATTTAAACCGAGTATCCCGATCTTAGCTCCGTAAAAAAAACTCAGATAAATATTTTTCAACACCGGTTTGTTCGCTCCGGGATAGGTTTTGGTCACACCGCTCATCGAGAAAATGACCTTCTTATCGTCAGACATATTTTATAGATTTTTATTATGGCAAAGATAAAATATTTCAGCGGCCTATTTCGCAAAGTTTGACTTAGCCTCCAAAAAAAATCCCGCTAAAAAGCGGGATAGGAATCAATAATTTAATTTATTGAGGTATTTTAATTTTCTCTGCCAAAGTTTCAATTCTTCGTTGTTGCTTTGAATATGCTTCATAACATTCTGCACCAGAGGATTCGATTCGGTAGCATTGGTGATAAAACCAACATTGTTTTCCAGCTGCTTGACTTCTTTGATCAGTTCATCACATTTTTTTCGGATAAAATGATGTTCAGACTCAATTTTTCGTGTATCCTTCTTTTCCAGATAGGAGTCAATATTGTTCTTAAACTTCAGGAAGGCAGATTCGTCTTCATCAATATCGAGTTTTTTATAAGCGGAATCCAGTGCCTTGTTAAATTTGGCCTCCAGATGGCCCATGTTTTCGGGTAGTGTGCCCAGGCTTCTCCATTCATCGACAAAACTGTTCAGTTTATCGAGATCCAGATGTTCATCCTGCTTGATACCTTCTTTAAACTGACCTAATAATTCTTTTTTCTGATCAAATTTATCTGTCTGCGTTTTCTGAGTTCCCTCCTGTTTCTGGTGTACCCGCTCAAAGAAATGATTACAGGCATCTTTGAATCTGTTCCAGATCCTGTCTGAATCTTTTTTGGGCACATGGCCAATTTTTTTCCAGTCAGCTTGAATTTTTTTGTAGATCTCGGTTACAGTTGCCACATCTTCACTGTCTTTCAGTGCCTCTGCCTGCTCCACCAAGATCATTTTCTTTTTTAGATTATCCAGCTGTTCATTTTTAACGGACTTAAAAAATTCGTTTTTTCCCTTGTTAAAATCCCGCGTGGCATTTTTAAAGGAAGTCCAGATCTCTTCATTTTTTTCCCTCGTAACCCTGCCTATGGCGAGGAATTCCTTGTGGTATTCCTCAATCTTTTTAATGGCATCCTGCCAGGCGTTATGGGATTTCAGTTTGCCGGTATCGATTTGTTTAATCTTCTCGATGACCGCATTTTTTAAGGCAATATTTTCTTCAAAAACATGGTCTATTTCTTTTTGAAGGCCATGTCTCTTTTCATGTATCAGTTTGGTTGCTTCGCTAAACCTGTGCCATACCTCTTCCCTGAATTCTCTTGCAACAGGACCGACCTCTTCCTTCCAAAGCCTGTGAAGAACCTGCAGTTCCCTGAAAGCTTTTTCAACATCCTGTGATACTGCCAGTGCTTCCGCCTTCTCAGCTAGTTTGATCTTCTCGTCCAGGTTATGCTTAAAATCGAGATCCTTGTATTCATTGGAGAGATGCAGTAAGTCATAGAACCTTTCCACATGGTGCTGGTAGGTCTGCCAAATATCATTGTCATTGGCAGTCGGAACCGGACCTACGCGTCTCCACTCCGACTGAAGGTCTTTAAATTCCTTGTACATCGAAGCGGGCTCGGCATTGTCAATCAGATGTTTTAATCGCTCGATCAAAGCCTGCTTTTGGCTTAAATTTTCCTTCCTTTCATTTTCTATGGCCTGATAGGCTTCCTGTCTTTTTTTCTTGAATGCCCGGGCCAGAGAATTGTATTTGGTTTTCAGGGGCGAAATGAAACTGAACTCCGCCTCATCACCACCTTCGGCTATGAATTTTTCTTTTTGCTCCTGGTACAGCGCCTCGTATTTCTCATCAAAGGCGTGTTTAAAATCGAAATAAGCATTTTTTACTTCATTTACCGAGAATCTGCTCATCAAAATATCGATGCCTTCAATCATTTTTTCAAGATCCAGCTTTGAAAAATCAATGGTCTGTTCAGTTTCCTTCTTTTCCTTCTCTTTATTCTCTACCTGAACAGCTGAACTTACCTCTTCTTCTGCCAATTCTTCAGAAGGCACATTTTCATCCGTTTGCTCTGCGCTTACAGCATCAATTGTAGGGTCTTCAACCTGATCTTCTGAAATGGATTCTTCCGATACAGCGGGTTTTTCAGCAGTTTCTTCATCGGCGATCAACAATTCTGTCTCTCCAGATTTTATATCATCTTCATTTGCCGTCAGTAAAACCGGTTCAGGTTTCTCAGCTTCTGCAGGTACTTCGGTTTCTTGTTCCTGAAGTTCGGATGCTGCATCAGTGTCTTTTAGAATTGCTTCGTCGGTTAAGTCTTGATTTTCTGGTAGTTTATTTTGTTTTTCGTCTAACATTGTAAAAATGTTTAAAGTTCAGATAATGTTCAATCCCTGTAATCAGGCTTCATATCATAATAATGTATCACGACATCTATTGTTCAGATGAGAAACTCGCTACAAAGTTGCGCAATTTACTTAAAATTTTAGTCATTCCATATTTCCCAGGCTTTTTCTGCCTGTAATTCGAGCATTTCGAGACCATTTTTTGTTGTTGCTCCCTGTAATCGTGCTTTTTTTAAAAAAATTGTTTCGGCAGGGTTGTAGATCAGATCATAACACAAATGCCTGTTCGTTATAAATTCATAGGGTATCGGAGGGTATTCTTCTGTTTTCGGATAGGTACCCAGGGGCGTGCAATTGATCACGATCTGAAATTCTTCCATGAGCTCTTTTGTCAGTTCCTGATACTGAATCGTGCTGTTATTCTCCGGAGAACGAGAAACAAATAAAAACTCAATATTCAACTTGTTCAGCACATAGGCTACAGCCTTGGAAGCTCCTCCGGTGCCCAATATCAGCGCTTTTCTGTGATGACTCTTTCAACAGGTTTTGAATGGATTTTTCAAAACCGTAAACATCGGTATTAAAACCCAACAGCTCTCCGTCCGGAAGTATTTTGATCGTGTTCACAGCGCCAATTTCTCTTGCCCGGGGATCCAGTTTGTTCAGGAAGGGAATGACTGCTTCTTTGTAAGGGATGGTCACGTTCAGGCCTGCCAGTTGTGTTTGTCCTTGAAGGATGGATTTAAATTCTTCTATTGAACTGATATCAAAATTTTTGTATTGCTCTGTTTTCATAACCCAGTTTGCTGAACTTGTTCGTAAAATAGTTTTGTGAGAATGAATAACTTATATTTTTTCCCACCAATCCATACACAAAAAAGTCTGCCTGTGTTTTTGAATTCATTTTTTATGATCAGATGATAATTGTGCTATTTTCGCTTCCCGTTTTGGTTGCTTTTTGATATTGTATTTCTCGCCATACCATTCGAGCCACAGTAAAACGGCTATGCCCAAAATAATATATCCAATGGCTACCCAGCTTATATAATTTGTCAGGTCAGGCAGATATCGGTGGTAATTTTCTACAACTTTATCACCCAGCGAATCGTATAGTATTTCTCCGTTTTCACTTAACTTGTAGATCACTTCTTTCCATGGCCAAACCAAACCCAGGGAACCCGCAATGAAGCCGATGATCACAGAGGTGACCAAATTATGCCAGCGTTTAAGCAAGAAACCAATGATATGGGAGAACAGAACCAAACCTGCAGCAGAACCCAGGGTAAAAACAGTAATGATCTTGAGGTAGCGCATTCTGACCGCATCGTGTACAAAAGAAAAATCAAAGCTCATCACATCGACGATCACCTTGTATAATTCATTGACCGAATCTACCAGGAGCAGGACGTAGTTCCCCATGAGTATCAGAATAAAGGAACCCGAAAGTCCGGGAAGCGTCATACCGGAAACACTCACAATACCACAGATAAAAACAAAGAACAATTCGTCGCTTTCCTTGGCCGGACTCATAAAACTAATGGCAATACCAATGCCAGCACCTAAGGTCATGCCAAATATATTTCTCCAGCTCCAGTCATGGAAATCTTTTAAAATATAATAAATCGAGCCAATGATCATTCCGAAAAATAAGCTCCAGACGTACAATTCGTAGTGTCTGAGAAAATAATCGAGAAGACGGGAAACACTGAAATAACTAAAAATAGTTCCCGCAAAAACCAGTAATAAAAACTTCCCGTTGATATATTGGTAAAAACTTTTAAACCTTCCGTTTATCAGAAGTTTAAAAGCATTTCTGTTTACCCTTTGCAGGGAATAGATCAGCTCTTCGTAAAATCCGCCAACATAGGCTACCATACCTCCTGAAACCCCGGGAACTTTATTTGCAGCACCCATGGCGATTCCTTTTACAAACAAGAGGATCTTATCAGAAAGTAACCTTGTTTTCTGCATTTACACTGATTTTTTATTTGCCAAAACCTCCAATATAACGATCACTATAAAACCCAAAGCGAATAAAAGCACTGCAGTCAAAAGCTGGTTATCACCGGAATAATTAAAAGGTGAAATGCTCATGTCTTGTAAAACGATCGTTTTTCCGTCAAGAACCTCCGATTTTACGACTTCTTTCCATGGCCAGATCTTGTTTAAAGAACCAACGATGAATCCGGTGAGCACAGCCAGTGTAATATTCTCATAATGGTCGAACAACCACTTTAAAATTTTTGCAAATGAAAGAATTCCAACAATGGCTCCCGATGCGAGAAAAAACAAAAATACCAGATTCTTATCGTGCAAGGCATCGAGGGTGGGCTTGTAAACTCCGAGCAACAGCAAAATAAAACTGCCCGAAATACCCGGCAGGATCATGGCACAGATGGCCAAAGCCCCGGAAAAAAAGATATACGCATAGCTCAGATTGGCAGACTGTGGCGGAAGTAAGGTAATGATATACGCAATTACAGCACCTACAAGAAGCCCTATAACAATTTGAATATTCCATTTTTTCACCTGCTTGCCAACATACAGTACACTTGCGAGAACCAGACCTAAAAAGAAGGACCAGACCAAAATGGGTTTGTTTTCAATCAGGTAACTGATGATCTTGGCCAATGAAAGGATGCTTAAAAAAATTCCGCTAAGCAGGGCAAGGAAAAAATTTCCGTTGATATATTTCCATGCCGCCAAAAATCCTTCTTTTCTGAGTACCTGAAAAGCGTGCAGGTTAATGCGGTTGATGGAAGCGATCAATTCCTCATAGATACCGGCCACGAAGGCTATGGTACCTCCTGAAACCCCGGGAACTACATCAGCTGCCCCCATTGCGATCCCTTTTAAAAAGAGGATAAAATAATCACTTAGTTTTCTTACTGTTTCCATAGTTTTACTTGAACGGCCAAAGATAAGTAAATTGAATATAGTTATATTTAGAAAATAATGGATAAATAATTATTTCAGTGAGGAAGAAAAATACAATTATATCTTTTATTTTTTCAGGATTACTCTAAATTTGTCTTAAAATTTGATCATGACCATTGACGAGAATACGAAAATATCAAAAATAATCAATGAAAACCCTGCTTCTATCGCTGCGATCGCAAGCCTGAGCAGTCATTTTAAAAAATTGCAGAATCCCATCCTGAGAAAGGTGCTTGCATCGAGAGTAAGTGTAAAAGACGCAGCTAAAATAGGAGGTGTTTCAACCACTGATTTTTTAAAAAAGCTGGAAGGTCTTGGTTTTAACGTTGAATTTAGGTCTGATGAAACAGAGCTAAACATAACAACATCTATTGAATCTGAACTTCGTGATACAGATCAGATCAGCCTGGATGTCAGACCTATTATTGCTTCCGGCGCTGATCCGTTCCAAAAAATAATGCAGGCCGTGAACGCGCTAAATGAAGGGCAAACACTCCGCATAATCAATGTATTTGAGCCCCTGCCCCTGATCAGCGTAATGGAAAACAAAGGCTTTCAATCCTGGACCAGGCAGGTGGCCCCTGATGAATACCACACCTTTTTTAAAAAAAATCTGTCCGGTATTACAGAGGTGAACTCGGAAAAAAACAGGGATATTGATTCAGCGGATTCCTTTGATCTGAAAGTGATCGGATTTGGCTCCAATATAAAAGAGATCGATGTCCGTGACCTGGAAATGCCGGAGCCTATGGTTACCATTTTAAACGCTATTTCGACTTTACCGGAAGCCCATGCACTTTTTGTTCACCACAAAAAAATACCGCAATTCCTGCTTCCCGAATTAAAAAACAGGGGATTTGACTGGCTGACCAGAGAGGTATCCGAGAATTATGTGCACATGCTTATTTATAAATCCAGGTAAATGAACGGACTGCAAACGGCGCACGCGCCTTCTCCCAATGTAGTGGTACCTCATTTTATGGCCGGTGGCTTTGCTTTTCTGATCATGGCGGTTCTGATGCTGTTCAGTGCATCGGAATGGATTTCCGTTTATTACCATCCCAAACTGATTGCAATAACCCATATCGGTGTTTTGGGTTGGGCTAGCATGATCGCTTTTGGCGCCTTGTACCAGCTCATTCCTGTTATTTATGAAACCAGCCTTTACAGTGAAAAACTGGCGAAAATCACATTCTGGCTGTATACCCTCAGTGTAGTATTTTTATCTTACTCTTTCTGGATCGGCTCCTACACGAATCTGCTTTTTTACAGTTCCTTGTCCATGTTCATATCCCTGCTTTTATTTGTGATAAATCTGATGATGACATATAAAAAGAGCAGCCGGAGCAGCATACAGTCCAGGTTCATTGCAACCTCGATCTACTGGTTGGGTTTAACAGAACTTATCGGAACCCTGATCGCCTTAAACTTCAGGTTTAACTTCTTATCGGATTCACATCTGCATTATTTAAAAATACATGCCCATCTGGGATTGGCAGGCTGGTTTTTGTTACTCATCATCGGGGCTTCCTCCATACTCCTGCCCATGTTTATGATCTCTCATGAAACTCCCACAAAAAAATTAAACACGAGTTATTACCTCATCAATATCGGCTTAACCGGACTCTTTCTTGACTGGATCTTTTTGAAATCAAATTATGGCATTTATTTATTTTACACCCTGCTGGTCCTGGGTATAGCTTTTTATTTGCACTTTATTTACAAGGTATATAAAACAAGGCTAAGAAAAACCCTGGATACGGGTTTAAAATATTCCGTTTTGGCTTTGATCTTTCTTTTGATCCCTGTTTTTATTGCCTTGTATCTCATCCATTTCAAAGCTGATCAACAGGAAATTTTCAATCTTTCTATAAATTATGGTCTGAGTATTATTCTTGGAGTGATCAGTACCCTCATCCTCGGGCAGATCTACAAAACCCTGCCCTTCATCATTTGGCTCGAGCGTTATCAAAAACATGTCGGAAAATACAAAACCCCTTTACCGAGGGAACTCTATTCGGAAAAACTCGCTAAAATTCAAATGTACATTTTTATTGCCTCCTACATATTGATGGTTACAGGCATCCTTTTTAAACATATCCCGGTGTTGAACCTGGGTATCGTTCTGCTTATATTTACGGCCGCCTTCAACCTGTATAATATTTTGAAGATCATCTTTCACAAAGTTGAACTGAAAGAACTGAATTAAAATCAAAGCCAAAACAGCCATGGACAAAAAAAAATCATCTGAAGAAATCGCACAAACAGAACTTGATATAATTGACAATATTTTAACCGGAGTCCTGGATCCCGAAATTGAGATCGACATAGTCAACCTTGGATTGGTTTATGACCTTACATACGACGGTTACCATACTGTTTTTGTTACCATGACCCTGTCAACACCCAATTGTCCACTGGGAGATACAATAATTCAGGATGTGAGACAAAGTATCAAAAAAAAATACAATGACTTTGAAGTTGAGGTGAAATTGGTTTTTGAACCGCGCTGGCATTCGGGCCTGATCACACCGGCAGGTAAAAAAATGCTCGGCTGATTAAATGAACCGAACCAATTATAACCTGAACCATCTATTATCTCTTAATGCTCCTGCCAAGCAGAATCAGCATTATTCCTAAAAACATGATAAAACTGCCCCATAAAAGCAGTTTGTAAAAATATTCCACGGGTGGCAGTTTAAACCAGATGGCAGATCCCTGGTAGAACAACAATACTTCCGTGACTACAAATCCCAAAATCAGCAAAACTAAGCCCAGGTTGTTTGCGATTGATGTATTCAACTTCATCAGCCAGAAAATAGTCAGACTCAAAAAACCAATGGTAAATAAATGAAGATAGCCTACAACAAAAAAGGGTTTTAAACCGATTGCCTTTTGAGCCAGAGCCGGATAGGCACTTAAAAACTGTAGGACAATCTTTAAGCTGAAGATGGCTGCGATCAAGTAAATTAATTGAGGTCTGTATATGGCTGATTTGCCCCTGACAAGGCCTTTTGACAAAAATAATAAGGCCAGCATTTGGATTACTGCCCCTGCCACCCCTACTCCTACCACAATAGAATTTGAGGTATGCCAGTAAACCGACAGAAAAAAAGTAGGTATAACCGCCAGATTGAGCAGAAAGAGGCCCTTTTTTATTTGCTGATATTCAAAATCCGTACTGTCCGGCAATAGTGATTTGATGAAAAGGCTGAACAAAACAAATACAAAAAATCCGTTGTACAAAAAATGCAGGTAAAAGTAAACCAGGTCGTAATAGAGTATGTTCTTACCTAATTTTAATAAGACCACAGGAACGAACCATACCGCCAGGCTGGATAAAAAATAGTAATATATCCCAAAGCGCAGCAGGCTGTATTCAAAGCCTTCCGCTCCCCTGATACCATTTAACAGCCTGCCCAGATAGAAATAACTTGCCAGAAGGAATAATACCAAAAAGGAAATGGGTATCAGGGTATACCCATAAATTGGAAAAAATATGAGCAGACCCATCACGGTTAAAACTAAAATACTCCAAAACCCTCTGTATTTTTTATCAAAGGGAATTTCAAAATAGTCATGAATGAGGAGCAAGACTGCCAAAAAACCCCAACCTAAAAAAGTAACATGAGAATGTGCCTGGAGCAAATTTTTCGAACCGGCAAATACCGGACCATAAACCTGACCATAACGCATGAGCAGGCCCAAACCTGCTGATAAAGCAAAAAATACCAGCGGGATTAAGAACAATTTGTTGTTGGTCATTTTTTTTTCAATCATCCGGCCTGATTAAATCACAATTAATGATATGTATTGACAGTCAAAATTAACTTATTTCAATAATAGCAAAATCGCGGTAAAAATTGAAATAAAAAATAGGATGAACATTTTCCAAAAGATATGTGCATTTTTGAGTTCCATAAAAATGAAGGCCACGAGCACAAATTTTAATCCTGACAATATAAGAACAAACTCCCAAAAATATGGATTGGATTTAAGAAAATAGGTAAAAAAAGTGGTAGATATTACCAGTAAAATCAACAGAAACCATGTGTTGCTCAGAGTTAATCGCATCTTGCTATGATTTGAATTTTAGATGTTTTATGATCTCATGTGCTTAAAATAACAGATACAATACCGGAAACAAGACGAGCCAAATAAGATCGCACATGTGCCAGAAAGATGCCGTTGCTTCAAGGTCGGTGATTTGTATCTTTTCCGGCCTTTTACTGATATTACCGTGAAAGGTTGTGAGCAGAACCAGCCCCACAAGTACATGTATCAGATGAAATCCAGTAAGCAACCAGTAAAAATTCATAAAAGTATTGCTGCCCAGAACGTTTCCATCAACAATTTTCTGATGGTATTCAATGGCCTTAATGATAATAAAAACAGATCCGGAAAACAGGGTGAGCTGCAAGTAAAATTTGCTTTTTTGAAAGTAACCCTCTCTGAAAAAATGCAAGCTCTTTGCCATAAATAAGCCACTTGTAAGGAGGACCACAGTATTCAGTGAACCCAATAAAGTATTTAGTTTTGCACCCATCTCATGAAAGAGGCCGGATTCTGAACGGGATAACACAACCATTGCGAGCAGTGCGACGCCAAAGGTGATCAATTCCAGTATAATGATGATCCATATCAAAATACCACCGGGCGGGTAGTAAATATTCTTATAATCGATAGTAAGATCCGGATCAATTGTGGTGTCTGATTCTTTCATAGAGTTTGATTAGAGCCTGTAACAGTTCGTATGGCGAAGACAGAATCTGAAAATGATCATGGCCGAACATCAGTGGCAAATAATATTTGGCCTGCTTTTCAATGGCCAGGGCGTAAGTATGAATCCCATCGGATTTCATCTCCCGCAAAGCTTGCTTGATGTCATTGAGTCCATATTTTCCCTCATAACGGTCGTAATCATTTGGTTTTCCGTCAGACAGCAGCACAACCCAGCGATTTTTGGTTTCTCTGTACCGCAATTGTGCGGAAGCATGCCGCAATGGTGCACCTATGCGCGTATAGCCCTGCGGTTCAAGCGATCCTATTTTGTGTTTTGCCTTATTCCAATCTTCATCAAATTCTTTTACAGTACTAAAATTTACATGGTTCCGAGTTTTGGAATGAAATGCTGCTATGCTGAAATCCACCTGAAATTCATGCAGGATTTCTCCAAACAATACAGAAACCTGCTTTTCAATATCAATCACGCGATTGTTCATTACATAAGAATCACTGGACAGGCTATTGTCAAGAAGCAACAGAATGGACAGATCCTTTTCCCGTTTGTGCTTGTCGATATACATATTTTCAGAGGGTGTGCGCCCGCTTAAAACACTTACGGAAAAATCCGTAACCGCATCAATATCAAAATCATCACCCTGCTTTTGAAGTCTTATTTGCTGGTATTTGTTATTTAGTGATACCAACGTTTTCCGCATGCTGTTGAGGGTTGTTTTGTAGTTCCTGATCGTTTCGCCATAAAAGGTAGGATGGGCTGCTAAAGAATTGTCGGGGTAAACCTTGCAGTAGTCTTTTTTGTATTTGCGGTTTGAAAAATCCCATTCATCATAACTGAGATAAAAAGAGTCCGAAGAATAATTCTCCATTTCAGCAATCCGGGTATTTTCGACAAATTCACTCTGATAAACGCTATGGGCATCATCATCAACCCTCACAGTATATTGCATTTTCAATTCTTTCAGGGCTTCCTGGTGCTTTTCAAGCTCATCATCACCGTCAAAATCCTTCCAGTTTCCACCAAATTCATCGGCAGTGCGCAATTTTTCCAGGTCGTGGTAAATGGTTGCATCTTCCTGTTGTTTTTTATCAACTTGCTGGCTTGTAATGCTTTCTACCTTATTCTTCGCCTTGATTACCGTCTTTACAGGATCTTTTTTATCAGATTTTTTGCCAGGTATTACTCCGCTTTCACCTGGTTTGAGTTTAATATCGGCTACGCCGGGTACCATAAACTTCCCGTAAATAAAGGTATAATCCGGTAACTGATTTTTTTTAGTCTGCTTCTCAAACAATAATTTAAGCCGGAGGTAAATTCCTTCATAATCAGGAAACTCCATGAATAATTCTTTGAGTATTTCCGGAGAAGCTTCAAAGGCTTTTCTTTGCAATTCACCATCTGAAAATTGGTCGGTGCCGCTGCAGTTGTATTTTAATCTTTGTTGAATACACAGATAAAGGACTCTGAAAATATAAAATTGCTCATTTTCTGTCTTGTATTCAAAACCGTAAAAAATTTCAGGCAGGAAGAAATTGTTATGCTTATACCCTCCTTCACGTTCTGCAGGGAAGATCTCAATTTCTTCCCTGGTGATAGCCCGGGCGATCAGCGTCAGGCGGGGTCTGATCTTTTCAAGCGAAACCGTTTGGTCCAATTGCTCCAGTTTAACTACCTTTCTCTTTCTGTAGTAGTTGGATATCTTACCAAATAAAAACTCATCGAAACCCATGATGAATACGTGTATTGCCTGTTAATTCCTTAAAAAATCAGATAGTGAAGCATCCCCTCTCGTCGTTGTAATTTTTTATTCAAGGTTCTGTTTGCCTAAATATAAAGATTTGCCAAATCCCTGAGTGCAGCCAGTGTTTCTTCTTCATCAGTAAGAGGCTGCAGTATGGCAACCTCAACAGCCAGCCTTTTGGGTAATTTACCTGCAATCAGTTTGGCGGCATCGACCAGCAACCTGGTGGATACAGTTTCTGCCAGACCCAACTCGGTCAGATTCCTTATTTTCTGAGCAATTTTTACCAATTTTCTGGCACTGGCTTCATCGATAGTTGTTTCATTTAGCAGAATTTCAACCTCTGCTTTTTCGTCGGGATAGTTAAATGAAAGTGCTACAAATCGCTGCTTTGTAGAGGGTTTTAACTCCTTAAAGCCTTTCTGATAACCCGGATTAAAAGATACGACCAACAAAAAATCAGGGTGTGCCTCAACAGTTTCTCCCAATTTATCGATATACAATTTCCTCCGGTGATCGGTAAGCGGGTGAATGGCAACAATAATATCCGGCCTGGCTTCGGCTATTTCATCCAGATAGATAATACTTCCTTCTCTCACTGCTTTGGTGAGCGGGCCGTCAACCCAAATGGTTTCAGCCCCTTTGAGTAAAAAACGACCGATCAGGTCAGTAGCACTAGTTTCCTCATGGCAGGCTACCGTGATCAGTTGTTTTTCGAGCTTATGTGCCATAAATTCTACAAACCGGGACTTTCCAGTGCCGGTTGGACCTTTGAGCAGGACCGGAAGTTTATTGTTATAACAATGTTCAAAAACTTCTATTTCCTTTTCTATAGGTAAGTAAAATGGTTTGTTCATTCGGTTTTATTATAAAATTAACCGCCTTACCGATAGGGAATGTATGGACACCAAATCAGTGAAGGCGGTTAAAACAAGTAACAATTCAATCTAATCCATTTCAAAAGCTTCATCGTTGGGACGACCATACTTAATAAATTCTCTTATGTAAAAAGTGATACCTGTGGCAAAGACGGTTGCCAAGATCACCAGAACCACAAAGTGGACCTGTATCTCCATTTGCACCTTCATAAAATCCATGGAATATCTTCTTTCGAGATAAGTCTGGGCCACGCCGGCAACCCCAAATGCTATGGTCATGCCGAGCATACCGATATTTGACAACCAAAAAGCCATGCGGCCTCCAAAAGAATCATACAGTTTTCTGCCGGTCAGATTGGGTAATGCATAGCTGATAATTGCCAGTACGATCATCGCATAGGCTCCCCAGAAGGCCAGGTGGCCATGCATTGCCGTGACCAGCGTCCCGTGAGTATACAGATTGACCTGAGGCAGGGTATGCGCAAAGCCCAGTAAACCTGCACCTATAAAAGACAAAATAGCCGAGCCCAAAGTCCAGTATAAGGCGATCTTATTCGGGTGTGATTTTTCTCCTTTACGGTACATATTCACGGCAAATAAAGCCATAGCAAGAAAGGCAAGTGGCTCTAGGGCTGAGAAAATACCTCCTACGATCAACCATATCTTGTTCACACCGATATAATAATAATGGTGCCCGGTACCCAAAACCCCTGATAAAAAAGTCAAACCGACGATAACGTATAACCATTTTTCAATTACTTCCCGGTCCACACCGGTTAATTTGATCAGCAGGAATGATAAAATACCTCCCATAATCAGTTCCCAAACACCTTCAACCCAAAGGTGTACAACCCACCACCTGAAAAATGAATCCGTGGTCTGGCTGTCAAAATCGATCATTCCGGGTAAATACAGCAAGGCAGCGAAAAGCAATCCCATCGAAAGCACCAAAGCCGTTGTTGTTCGCCTTTTTCCTGTAAAGAGGGTGACCAGGATCAATCCCAGGAAAGTCAGCACATTAATTACCACCAACCAATCCAGAGGTCTTGGAATTTCTAGAAATTTCCTGCCCTCCCACCAGTTAAAATGATATCCGATGATGGCAACTACGCCTACCAAAGCCAGTGTAATCAGCTGAAGATAGGCTAGTTTGGGTTTTACAAGTTCTTTTTGAGCCTCTTCGGGTATGATATAATAGGCCGCACCCATAAACCCTGACAAGAGCCACACCACCAGTAAATTGGTATGGACTGCCCTGGCGGTATTAAAAGGAATAAAGTCGTGTAGTCCGTCCATGCCAAAACGGGCAAAGCCCATAATAAAACCATAAACGATTTGTAATGTGAGAAGTAACATTGAAAGCGCCCAAAACCAATAGGCTATTTTCTGCGTTTTATATTTCATGTTTGATTATTTTAGTTGATATTAATTGATAAAACCAAGGCCCTGACCTGTCTTTCATGCTGAGTCAAAAGAGATAAGCAACGTTTCATATTTTTAGCGGCTATTGATTTACTTTTTCTTTAGCAAGTGGCGAAACGATACGGTCAAACCCATTCAGGTCGACCTTCCCTGTCCATTTGAAAAACTCCACAACGTCATTGGCATCCGCTTCAGACATATTGTATTTGACCATTTTTCTGCCATTGGGCTGCCAGGCAACAGGCGACATTAGGGTAGCCTTGATATAAGCCTCACCCCTGCGTTCAACAACTTTAGTCAGTTCTGGCGCATAATAAGCTCCCTCACCAAAGAGTGAGTGACAACCCATACAATTGTTTTTTTCCCAAATTCTTTTACCCCTAACTACCGATTCGGTAATGTTCTCATGGTTGGTTTGATCTTGGGCTTTTGATAAGGAGAAAACGGTCAACCCAATAAATATCAGGAAAGTAACCAGTGTTCCACCCAGAAAAAAAGCCCTTGCTTGTTTTTTTGATAACATAGGACAGCTTTTTTGTTATTAATAAAAGACTATATTGTATTTTAATACGAAGATAGAATAATTAAATAAAATACAAAATAGTATTTTATTTAATTATTAAAAAAAGGGAAGTGTATTCTTTTGAAAAGAAGAAAACTTATTTTCTCGAAATAAAAGTTCCCTTTACCCTGATGTCTTTCGTGAGTTCGGCGATTGTCTGACGTTCAAATCTTTCCAGAATCTGAGTTTTGAAGGTTGAAAAAATATCGTGCATCGGACAAGGATTCTCTTCGCTGCAGTATGGAAGTCCCAAAAAACAACTGTCAAAAACCTTCTTATTTTCGATAACCTCTAGTATGTCGCAAACTTTCCTTTGCAGATTTTCTTCCGAAAGAAAAAAACCGCCATTGGGTCCTTTGGTGGATGAAATCACCTCTTCTTTAGCCAGTTGTTGCAACAATTTGGCTATAAAACTGTTTGGAATCTGCAGGGCTTCAGCAATTTCAACGGACCCATACTTATTGTATTTGCTGCTGTTCTCGGCCAGAAAGATTACAGCCCGTATCGCATATTTGGAAGCATTTGACAACATCTGCCTAAGGTTTATTAAATCAATTAAAAATCAAAAAAAGACCCGTTTATTCACATGAATAAGAACCTGTTGAGCCGCAACATGATTGAGGTACGAATCTACTTCTTTTTTACCAAAAATCAGTAGCCCAGACTTATAAAAAACTAGTCAAACCAAACAGTAATGTATTTTATTCTGGCATGATCAGGTATCTGCTCTTTCTGGATCTTATTCAAATCGTCTTCCGCAAGCCCGAGGTCACTCTTTTCCAGGACTATGGTACCGTTGATCTCATCCAGATAAATAATTGCCGAAGTAAAGGTCGGGTCAATTTTATCAAAAGTATAACTGGCTGCAACATCCCGGTAAGTTGAGGCTACAGAAATACCCTTTTCGGTTTTATAACTGGGAGAATAGATATGTATTCTTTCGATCATATGTACAGAATCTGCTGACATTTTTGGAAATATCGATAACAGATGCTTCCCTCCTTTTTGATAAACGATGTATTCATTAACCATATTTTCATCCTTGGGAAACATGATCAGAGAGTCATTCTTAAACAGCTCTATGATGTCCTCTTTCGATCGTGTTTTTCGTTATTTTACCAACCTGGTCTCTTGTAATTTTAAACTCCTTTTCTTTATTGCATTGAACAAACAAAAGGGATAATCACTGCCAAAAGTAAAATTCTACCCATATCATTAATTACTTTCTCATCACTTTGTTTAATATACCAAATACTCCCCTGATAAAAGTAGCACTCGTAACCACCTTTAAGACAGGTGCCATAACAGATTTTGTGGAATCTTTAGATCTGGTAGTACCTTTACCCTGAGTAGTATTTGAAGTATCTTCTATTTTTTTGCTCAGTATTTCGAAGGCACTTTCCCTGTCAACCTTTTCGTTGTATTTTTGTGCTAATTTCGATGAATTGATGATTCCTTCCAATTCCTCAGGTGTCAAAATATCCATGCGGCTCATGGGAGCGCGTAACATGGTTCTGGCCAAAGGGGTTGGTATTCCTTTCTCGTTCAATGCAGTGATCAGCGCCTCTCCCATACCCAGTTCTGTGATGATCTGTTCTACATCATAAAATTCTGATTCCGGATAATTCTGTGATGCCAGTTTAATTCCTTTTCTGTCGTTTGCAGTAAAGGCGCGCAAGGCATGTTGTATTTTCAAACCCAGTTGGGAAAGCACATCGGCCGGGATATCTTTTGGGTTTTGGGTTACAAAATAAACACCGATACCTTTTGAACGGATCAGTTTAATGATACTCTCTATCTGATCCAGTAATGTTTTGGTTGCATTCTCAAAAACGAGGTGCGCCTCATCAATAAACAGCACCAGTTCAGGGCGGCCGCTGTCACCGATCTCGGGAAAGGTATTGTAAATCTCAGCCAGCAGCTGCAGCATGAAGGTCGAAAAAAGTTTTGGTTTATCCTGTATATCCGTTACACGCAATACGGAGATTATGCCTCTGCCCTCATTATCAATACGCGTTAGATCATTTACATCAAAAGACCGTTCTCCAAAGAAAAGATCACCGCCCTGTTGTTCCAGCTCAATTATTTTGCGCAAAATAGATCCTGCTGAAGCAGGAGAAATCCTTCCGTACTTCCCGTCGAACTCTGCTTTTCCTTCCTGAGCGGCATACTGCAATACTTTTTTAAAATCCTCCAGGTCTATGAGCGGCAGCTTGTTGTCATCACAATACTGAAAAATAATGGCTATGATGCCTCCCTGCACATCCGACAGATCAAGAATTCTCGAAAGCAGCGTCGGGCCAAATTCCGAAACTGTTGCCCTGAGCCTCAGACCGTTCTGTTTGGACAGGGTCAAAAACTCTACCGGGAAACCTTTAGGGGTATAAGGCAAACCAATTTGTGCATGCCTTTTTTCTATATGCGGATTCAATTCTCCCGGCTCAGCTATACCACTGAGGTCCCCTTTAACATCCATCACAAGTACAGGAATACCATTTTCAGAAAGATTTTCTGCAAACACCTGCAGGGTCTTTGTTTTGCCCGTACCCGTTGCACCGGCAATCAAACCATGTCTGGCAATCGTTTTTAACGGGATCTTTACGAAGGCATTGGTAACCGTCTCCCCTCCGAACATGGCCGCACCAAAGGTTATGGCATCGCCCTTTGTTTGATAACCCTGTTCTATGATATCCGTAAATTCTTGTTTGGTAGGCATATAATTTTTTTTATAAAAATAGTTTAAATGTATGAAAGGTAAAAATTCTATTTCTTTAAATATCTTTGCCACAAATATAACAGATTGGACAAAAATACAACAGCTCTTATCAATAAAGGATTGATGCTTCCTTTGATGGAAGAGTTTTACACCATACAGGGTGAGGGCTCTCATACCGGAAAGGCGGCCTATTTCATAAGAATAGGCGGTTGCGATGTGGGTTGCCACTGGTGTGATGTGAAGGAGAGCTGGAATGCGGCCCTTCATCCCGCAACAAATACCGACCTTATTGTCAGCAATGCTTTAAAGTACGCAAACACTGTGGTCGTAACGGGTGGCGAACCCCTGATGTGGAATCTTGACTATCTCACAAAAAAACTGAAGGAAAATGCTATTAGTACACATATAGAAACCTCCGGTGCCTATCCGCTGAGCGGAAGTTGGGACTGGATCTGCCTGTCTCCAAAAAAGAACAAATTGCCTCTGAACGAGGTACTCGAAAAGGCTCATGAATTAAAGGTGATCGTGTACAACAAACACGATTTTATTTTTGCTGAGGAGCAGGCAGCAAAGGTAGGCTCACGATTGTATTTTATACTTGCAGCCGGAATGGAGTAACCGGGAGAAAATGACCCCGCTCATCGTTGCTTATGTCATGGGAAATCCAAAATGGAAGATATCTCTGCAAACGCACAAATACCTTCATATTCCATAGTCTTCAAAGGGAGAAGATATGGTAGAATAACCATTGTACTTATAAATGAGTTTGCGTTCGCGAAAAATGATCCTGATACGCTGTTTTAAATCAGGCATCAACTTCTTTTAATTTTTTCTTTACGATATCGAGTATGAGTTCAAACTGCTCATCTTTTTTGAGCTCAGAATTATCGACCTTAATGGCATCAGCTGCCATAACGAGTGGAGAATCCTTTCTGCTGGTGTCCAGTCGATCCCGCATAACCACATTTTCATAGACTTCCTCAAAAGTGGTTTTTTCGTTTTTCTCGTGCATTTCCTTATACCGGCGGCGGGCTCTGATTTCCGGGGACGCTGTCAAAAAAAGTTTGAGTTCGGCATCCGGAAAAACGACTGTTCCAATATCCCTGCCATCCATGACCAGACCTTTTTTTCTGCCCATTTCCTTCTGGTAAGCCACCAGCTTTTGTCGAACCTCGGGAACCGCTGCCACCCTGCTCACCAGATTTGAAATATCCATAGAGCGGATGTCCTGCTCTACATTTTCACCGTTTAAATACATTTCAGCAAATCCGGCACGCTCATTAAAAACAAATTCCAGATGCGCGTTTTCCAATCCCCTGATCAGCATTTCCTTATCGAAATGATCTTCATCTATCCAACCGTTCCTTTTCGCGAAAAGCGAAATGGCCCTGTACATGGCACCTGTGTCCACATAAATATAACCCAATCGCTCGGCCAGCATTTTGGCTATCGTACTTTTTCCGGTTGAAGAATAGCCATCTATGGCGATGATGATCTTTTTATTTTGCATACTAAAATCCGGTTCTGGTTAAATCTATTAACAAAGATATTGTATTTGAATTGGATACAGGATGGTATTTTGTGTAGGCATAATCAAACTTAAACCTGCCCATCTTTAAACCAAAGCCGGCACTGAATCCCGCAAAGGTCCGGGTTTCAGTCAGACTCAGTTCCTCCGCCCGCCTGAAATTGTAGCCCAGCCTTGCATTGAAGGCCTTATCCGGGAAAAACTCCGCCCCAATCACAACATGCCTGATGGCTTCTTCAAAAAAATTAATTTCTTCTTCCTCCACGTTGCCATCCAGATCGGTTTCGCTGTTGGAAGGATTTGGCTGGGCAATGCTCCATGATTGAAGGTTACTCAGGGTCAGGTGCCATTTTAAAGGCACATCCTCCAGTTTATAACTGCCGGCAAGTGCAATTTCCAGAGGCAGATCTTCCCTGTCTTCATCGTATAATGAGATCTGATAGCCGACATTTCTGAGCACCGCGGCAATCGTAAAGGGTTTGTAATCATCAAAATAATAAAACCCCAGGTCTCCGGCTAAGCCCGAGCTCGAATAATTTTCTATGGTGGAATGCAAAAATTTCAAATTAACTCCCAAGTGCAGATTGGTGTAAGGGATCTGATACCCATAACCCAGGGAGAAGGAGAAGTCTGAGGCCCCGAATTCTCCTGTTTCTGTTCCGTCCTCATCCGCGGCGATAAAATCTCCATAATTCAAATACTGAATGCCGGCATGCAGGGTTCCAAATCTTCTTGTGATCAAATGGGCAAAGGTTATCGAACCCATATTGAGATCACCCAGGTAATTCACGTAATTTATGGAGGCCTGGTTGTCAAGAAAACGGTTGATACTGGCAGGATTCCAAAGCGGCTGGTTTACATCGTCATTCATGGTATAGATGTCGCCACCCAGAGCAGCCTGACGGGCAGAGCCCGGAATATTTAAAAATGTATAAATGCGCTCACCGCCTACCTGTGCGTACGTGGTAAAGGTCAATATCAAGATCAGGTATACCGGATTAAATTTCATCCCCACAAAGAAAAAATAAAAAAAGGCGATAACCTAATACGGATCTCATTCAAAGCAAGTCAAAAGGAATTGATCTGTCTTATAACAATACAATATGCTTTTGATCTGCCGGATCGGTTGTTATACCCATTCATATGATATAGTTTATTTTGCCATTTTAAGGATAGATCCAGCTGCTGAGATCTGCATTTTTCGGGGCAGTTTCGGCTATGCGTTTCATGATCTTTGGCACGTACATAGAGTTATATCGCAGGCGGCTGATGTGGTTGGGCTGATTGGGATCACCGTTCCAGCAATGTTCTGCCCTGTCTCCATATGCCACTTCACCGGCATAATAAGGATCAGTGGTACTTTCCAAAAAATCTTCCATCAGGTAAACCGCATTGTTGAGATAATAATTGTCCATATCCCCGCAATAGATGTGTATTTTACCCTTTAACTTTTCACCAAGTTTATCCCAGTCGCGTTCCATGATATGCCTGAGATCATAATTTTCTTTCCAGAAGGCAGCCACTTCAGGATCGATCTCTCCGGTCATTTTGTCCCAAATGCGTTTCGGATACCCATCTTCGCCCATTGGGGAATAGGTAGCTTCCCAAATATCCCACTGTCCTCCTGAACGTGATTTATCTCCCAGGACCAATTCCAGGTGGTTCGCATTTTTAATGGTTGAATTTATCTGTCCCAGGTAATTTCTATGCATGGGAATTTCAAGCTTATGGTATTTGCTTTCGTAGAAATAGGCATTCTTGTCCTTGTAGATATTATTGAGCGTATAGGCTCTGAAGTCTATGGGATCAGGGCAGGCAGCGAAGCAACCGTTGTATTCATCGGGATACATCACCTGAACCGCGAGTGCTTCCCAGCCTCCGGTTGAACCCCCATAAAGAAAACGCGCCCAGCCTTCACCCAGACCCCTGAATTTTTTTTCAATAAAGGGTATGAGTTCATGGGTAATGGCATCGCCGTAAGGCCCCTGGCTTGCAGAGTTTACCGCATAAGAATCGTCATAATAAGGAGTAGGATGCTGAATTTCTATAATTATAAAGCGCGGAAAATCGGGTTCATTCCAGCGTTTATAAAAATCATAAGCCTCTTGTTGTTCGATTATATTATATCCTTCCACACCGAATCGCTCAGAAAATTCGGGTTTCAGATCCTTATCCGGAGGGCTTGTTCTGAAACCACCAAAATCTGCAGGAAAATGCCCGTGAAACACCATCAAAGGATATCTCGCTTCGGGATGATCTTCAAATCCTTTGGGCAAAAGTACATGGGCTCCGAGATACATATCCCTGCCCCAAAACTTTGACAATTTTTCAGATTTGATTTTGATATGTTTAACCCATTCTGTGTCCGCAGGTTCCTTTATAGGAGGTATTATTTCTGTCATAAGCACGGCCAGAGGTTCTATACCATTGGCACCGACTCTGACCTTAAAGGGTTTACTGTACAAATTTCCCGGTGAAAGATTCCATTTCTGACCTTCGCCATTGTCCATGGGCAATTTTACGGTTTGTCCTGTTGACAGATTAAAAGTTTCATATACATGCAGCAGGGCCTGTACATAATATTCACCTTCCGGTATGTTCGCTATACTTGGGAAGGGATGGCCAAAGACACTTTCATCGAAGGAGATCACCTTACCCGGTGTCATCCCGTCGACATTCATTCCAAAGATCATCTGGGTTTTAAGTTCTTCGCTGATCTGAAACCTGGGCTCCTCTTTGTCGTTGTCAGAAAAAATAAGCAGCAACCGCCCGTCGAGGGCTTTGTTTGAAAGTTCTTCCGCAAATGAAACGCTGATCTCAATATGCATCGGTTTTTCATTATTTTTTTGTTTACAGGAAACAAGAATAAGGCAAAGTGCCAGGGATGAAAATATTTTATGCATAATGGAAGTTTTTATTTCTCAAATTAAGATTCGTTCTCATGTTAATCTTCTATCTCTTTTACAGGAAGTTCGAGCACATGGGCTGTTTCCAGTTCTTTTCCGGCTATTCCCTTTATCGAACCAAAGAGAGAAGAAATATTTTCCTGTACCACCCATATTTGCTTTTCACGGCTCGCCCATATCTTGTACATCGCTTTTTTTTCGCTGTTGAGCTGGTCGATCATGGAATCGTAATTCTCTACGATCCTCCTTATATTTTGAACAAACTCATTGCTGGTCAGGTAATGGTAAAGCAGTTCCATCTTGTCTCCTTTATTTTCCTGCGACAGCTTTACCGCATGGGTTCTGATCAGCATCTGCCTCAAAACAAAAGACAAACTTTTAACTTCGTGAAATCCACAAATCCACACCCCATTCCGCTCTCCGAATCTTTCCATATCGGAAGGCATTGTTTCTGTAACCAGTACTGAAATATCTGCTTTGCAAACAATCTGGTCCTGCTTCAATTTATCGATCCAGTCATTGGCAAAGTTCTTTGTGCGTTTGCTTTCGTACACAATGTTGCCGCAGACTTGTTGTGAAACATTGACAACGGTTTGAATGCAGTCAGCGCCCCGCATGCCTTTGGGTACTTCACAGATCTGGTCAAAAGGATAGTTTCTTGCCAGTAGTTCTTCCAGAGCCAGTTCCTGGACTTCACCCTGCAACTGCATGGAACCCTGTTCAGCCTTACGTTTCATTTCTTCAGCCAGCTTTTTGTTGTCATCAATTTGTTTCAGCAGTTTCAATTTTTCCAGCTCAAAGCTTTCGCGTTCTTTTGCTCTGGCTTTCTCTTCTATTTCTCTTTGTCTTAAAAGCATTTCCCGCTCCACATCCAGTTTAACGGCTTCCTGTTTTTCGCGTAGTTCTGATTCGCGCCGCATAAGTGAAACTTCCATTTCTTTCAGCGCTTTATTTTCTGCCTTTCTTTTCTCGTTTTCCTGTTGCAGTGCATTTAATTTTTCTTCATAATGCTCCTGTGCCCTGCGCCTGATCTTTAGCGTTTCCTGCTCAATTTCCTTTAATAATCTGGCTTTCAGTATTTCTTCCTGTTTTTCTTTCTGTAATTCAAGGTTTTCCTTTTCTTTTTCCAGGCGTTCCCTTTCTTTTTGGAATCTCAGTGCCTGATCAGCTATTTTTTTTTCAAAGTCGGCCTTGAACTGTGCTTCCAGTTTCCCTGCCAGGGCTTCTTCGATATCGAACTGGTGTCCGCAATTCGGACAGGTAATTTTTTCATTCATCTTATTGAAAATCTGGTTATAAGCAGTTGCAGCACAGCCTGATTTCACATCAAATGCTGTGGTACTGCAGGAAATAATAAAAATACAAAACTAATCAGGACGGAGCTGTAAAAGTTAAAAAAATGATTCCTCAATTTTAATTGTGATCACCTTTCTTAAAAATATGGCCAATTCCCTTACCGATCTTTTGGACAGTTTCTATACCTATATTGATTGGCTCTGCTGAAAGGTCTCCATAGATCTCATTTAAATTTGCCTTGTTGTTCTGCTGAGGAAAAATTACAATACGGCTATTCAATGAAAAATGCTTTTCCAGTTTAGAAGGCAGTTTGTCGAGCAAACCCATATGCGAAGCTGAACCGCTCCGCGAGGAAATCAAAACGATCAGATCATCCTGATTGATCCTGGAGAAGGTATTTAAAAAATCATCCCAGTTATCAAAATGCAGAAACATGACCATGGCAGAGATCTTGATTTTTTTAATTAGGCTGCGGAATGCTTCCTCGGATGCCTTGTTACAATAGATTTGCACAGGTATGGTGAGTTCCTGAGCCAGTTTGGAAAGTTTCGTGAACCACAGATCAAAGCCCAGCTCGCATTCTGCAAGGGGTGGAATAAAAACCATCATTTTTTTATGGAGAGCGAGAGGCCTTTCAAAATGGCAAATAAATGTGGTCTTGTCCGTATTGCTCAGAATACTGTCCATTTTCTCTCCAATGATGATGTCCAGCAAACCTCTTTTTCTCGGCCATCCAAGGACAATAATATTTGCCATGATCTCTTTGGATGTTCTGGCAATACCACTAGCGGCATTGTGATCGATGGTACTGATAATTTTCACATCCGTTTCCGAGGCTGAAGCTTGTTTTACAAATTCATTCAGCTTGCTTCTGGCTTTGAGGATATTCATTTCAGCATCCTCATTATTGGAAACAACGGAGAGTATTGAAACCGGTTGTCCGGATTTTTTGTCCCGGATAAAGATGGAGAACTCCAGCAGTTTTTCTATGTTTTCTATATTGGCTATAGGCATCAGGATCTTTTCATTATTCATTTTATTCTGTTGCAACAGATCCGAAGTATCATCATCCATAGCTAGCGCTATTTTCTTCGCGGCCTTTTCTGTTACAAATGAGGCTACCAGGCAGGTTACCAGTATGAGTATGATCGTTCCATTCAGGATGTTGTCATCAAGAATTCCTGCCTTATAACCAACCAGGATAACCGCCAGCGTAGCAGCTGCATGTGAACTGCTGAGTCCGAAAATAAGTTGCCGCTGCACAGGTGAATATCTGAAAACGATTTGGGTGAAGAAGGCTGCCAGCCATTTACCCGCTAATGCAACCACGGTCAGGGTGGCTGCAATGATCAAGGCTCCGGGTCCACTTAAAATAACCCCCACATCGACAATCATTCCCACACTAATCAGAAAAAAAGGTATGAACAAGGAGTTCCCGATAAATTCGATCCGGTTCATCAGTGCGGAAGAATGCGGAATCAATTTATTCAATGCCAACCCGGCAACGAATGCTCCGATAATGGCCTCAACCCCTGCAACTTCGGCAAGGAAAGCAGCAAAAAAGACTACTGAAAGAACAAAAATATAATGAGAATGTTTTTCGCTTTCCAGCTTCATAAAAAACCATTTGGCTATTTTTGGAATGATGATAAACATAATTGCAGAGAAGATAGTCAGTGAAATTCCCAGTCGAATCCAAAAATCCTGACCGAGATTTCCTTCTTTATTCCCTATAATAACGGCAAGCAGGATCAAAACGGCTGTATCTGTAAGTATTGTTCCGCCAACAGTAATTGCCACTGCCTGGTTTTTAGACACCCCAAATTTACTTACGATCGGATAGGCTACCAAGGTATGTGTTGAGAACATGCTGGCTGTTAGCAGACTGGCATTCAGATCGTAACCCAATAAATAGTAGCACACAGGAAATCCGATGGCAAGCGGAATGATAAATGTAAAAAAGCCGAACAACAGGCTTTTGTTGCGATTCACTTTAAACTCGTTCATATCGAGTTCCAGACCGGCTATAAACATGATATACAGCAAACCTATGGTTGAGAACAGGTCTACTGCTGCATTTTTTTCAAGAATATTGAGTCCGAAAGGGCCGATGATCACACCGGAGATGATCAAACCGATAATTCCCGGAATGTTTAACTTTCTCAATACGATGGGAGAAAGTAAAATTATGAATAGAATAAGCGAAAATACAAGTACAGGATTATTTAGCGGTAATTGAAACTCATGAATTAAGTGGTCAAAAAAATCTGTCATAATTACTTTTTAAAATGATGATATTCTTTGATTACTAATTTATTATATAATAATATATATACCTACACCATAGAAAATGAGTGTATCTGAGATGATTCGGAAAAGATAATGAAATTTACCTGATTTCAAAAGTATTCCTTTTAAAAAAGGCTGAAAATGCGCACTGGTAACTGCCCTGCGCCGAAAATTAGGTTAAGACACTATTACTTTTTAAAAACGATCAGCCTGTGGTCAATAAAAGCAGAACTATACCTGTACTTCCCGGCTATGTAATCAATGGTTTCTTTTTGATAGAAGAAGATATGTGTCGGATCATTTTTGTAATACCAGCGGTGAAAATCTATTGAAGGATCGTACAGATGGGTCATACAGATCAGGGTTCCTTTTGGTTCAAGAAGCTCATAAAGCAATTGAAATTCGTCGTCCGGATTTTGAAAATGTTCCATTACTTCGCAACAGGCTATATAATTGTATTTCTGCCCTGTCAATACCTGCATATCTGTAAAAAACGGATCGTATTGTTTAATATGGTAGTTATGATCCTGAAGTATTTTTGAAACGGCTGATCCTGTTCCGGATCCAAAATCCAGTCCCCTGTGTGAAAGCGCAAAATTATTTAGAATATAGGATGTCACCGGAAAAACAAACTGTTGATATCCGATATCATTGACATCATTTTTGTGTTTTTCATATCGTGCTTTTTCATCTTCTGCCGAAAGATAAGTTCCGGCATCTTTAAAAATCCCAAAGCAGTTTCCGCACAGATAAAATTCAGTTTTATAAAAATAAGTTCCCGGGTATTTGCAAAGGGGGCAATTCAATTTTTTATAAGCTTTAGATTCTTCAAATATATTAAAAACAGAAAACCCGATTCTGTATGAATCGGGTTTTCAAAGAAAGGCAACGACCTACTCTCCCACCATGGGTAGTACCATCGGCGCTGACAGGTTTAACTTCTCTGTTCGGAATGGGAAGAGGTGAGACCTGTCGCAATAATCACCTTAAGCTTTTTAGGTGGCTTAACACCTAGGTGTTGACATATCAATATAATGGTATCGCAGTAGATTTTTACTTTATTTTAAAGAGGTTCTCCCCCGTCTGATCACTCAAACGGGAGATAGCGTACATAAGCCTATGGGTTATTAGTACTACTCGGCTATGACATTACTGCCTTTACACCTGTAGCCTATCAACGTGGTAGTCTCCCACGACCCTTAAAAGAAATCTCATCTTGTGGTGGGTTTCGCGCTTATATGCTTTCAGCGCTTATCCCTTCCCAACGTA
>CAWFJI010000005.1:450000-487660 GCA_963816075.1 uncultured Flavobacteriaceae bacterium
GCGGAATCACTTTTGTTTTCTTCTCCTCCGGTTACTTAGATGTTTCAGTTCACCGGGTTTGCTCCTCGATTACTCGAGGTGACTATGCTTCACATAGCCGGGTTTCCCCATTCGGATATTTGCGGATCAATTCGTATGTGCCAATCCCCGCAACTTTTCGCAGCTTATCACGTCCTTCTTCGCCTCTGAGAGCCTAGGCATCCTCCATACGCCCTTACTTAGCTTATTGTACTTTTTGCTCTTTAATTCTATTGTATTTTTTTCTACTTTAAAAATTTTTTATGATTCTTTACGATATCATTATGTCAATATGTCAATGAACGTTTCTAAGTACCAAAGTTTTAATGTTATTAAAGTTTTAATGTTCTTAAAGTTCTCACTTTCAAACTTTCTAACTTTCCAACTTTCCAACTTCTTAACTTAGTTGTGGAGAATAAGGGAGTCGAACCCTTGACCTCCTGCGTGCAAGGCAGGCGCTCTAGCCAGCTGAGCTAATCCCCCCAATTATAGTATTGAGTAAATTAGTATCGAGTATTGAGTATTGAGTAACTCAATGTACAACACCCACTCAACTTCTAAAATTTCCTATAGATAAATACCCAAAACCAAAAGTGTAGTCCCGGGCAGACTCGAACTGCCGACCTCTACATTATCAGTGTAGCGCTCTAACCAGCTGAGCTACGAGACTGCTTTAAGTCTTTATAGTACCTTCTATTTATATTATTAAAAAAAAATTGACAGCTTCAATCAAATAAAATCATCTTTCGTAACCCCTATCTTTATTTATGCCCTAAAGCATATCTCTAGAAAGGAGGTGTTCCAGCCGCACCTTCCGGTACGGCTACCTTGTTACGACTTAGCCCCAGTTACTAGTTTTACCCTAGGCAGCTCCTTGCGGTCACCGACTTCAGGCACCCCCAGCTTCCATGGCTTGACGGGCGGTGTGTACAAGGCCCGGGAACGTATTCACCGGATCATGGCTGATATCCGATTACTAGCGATTCCAGCTTCACGGAGTCGAGTTGCAGACTCCGATCCGAACTGAGATCGGTTTTAAGGATTCGCTCCTGCTCACGCAGTGGCTGCCCTCTGTACCGACCATTGTAGCACGTGTGTAGCCCAGGACGTAAGGGCCGTGATGATTTGACGTCATCCCCACCTTCCTCACAGTTTGCACTGGCAGTCCCGCTAGAGTCCCCATCTTTACATGCTGGCAACTAACGGTAGGGGTTGCGCTCGTTATAGGACTTAACCTGACACCTCACGGCACGAGCTGACGACAACCATGCAGCACCTTGTAAGTAGTCCGAAGAAAAGACCATCTCTGATCTATGCAACTTACATTTAAGCCCTGGTAAGGTTCCTCGCGTATCATCGAATTAAACCACATGCTCCACCGCTTGTGCGGGCCCCCGTCAATTCCTTTGAGTTTCAATCTTGCGATCGTACTCCCCAGGTGGGTCACTTATCACTTTCGCTTAGTCACCGAGTATAAATACCCAACAACTAGTGACCATCGTTTACGGCGTGGACTACCAGGGTATCTAATCCTGTTCGCTCCCCACGCTTTCGTCCATTAGCGTCAATATATAGTTAGTAAACTGCCTTCGCAATCGGTATTCTGTGTAATATCTAAGCATTTCACCGCTACACTACACATTCTATCTACTTCACTATAATTCAAGACAACCAGTATCAAAGGCAGTTCCACAGTTAAGCTGTGGGATTTCACCTCTGACTTAATTATCCGCCTACGGACCCTTTAAACCCAATGATTCCGGATAACGCTTGCACCCTCCGTATTACCGCGGCTGCTGGCACGGAGTTAGCCGGTGCTTATTCATACAGTACCGTCAATCTACCACGCATGGTAGGGTTTCTTCCTGTAAAAAAGCAGTTTACAACCCATAGGGCAGTCATCCTGCACGCGGCATGGCTGGTTCAGGCTTGCGCCCATTGACCAATATTCCTCACTGCTGCCTCCCGTAGGAGTCTGGTCCGTGTCTCAGTACCAGTGTGGGGGATCTCCCTCTCAGGACCCCTACCTATCATAGCCATGGTAAGCCGTTACCTTACCATCTAGCTAATAGGACGCATACTCATCTCTTACCGCCGAAACTTTAATTACCAAACCATGCGATCCGATAATACTATAGGGTATTAATCCAAATTTCTCTGGGCTATCCCCTAGTAAAAGGTAAATTGTATACGCGTTACGCACCCGTGCGCCGGTCGCCACCCAGTATTGCTACCTGTGCTGCCCCTCGACTTGCATGTGTTAAGCCTGCCGCTAGCGTTCATCCTGAGCCAGGATCAAACTCTTCATCGTGAATGTTGTTCTCAATAAAGGTCTCAAAAAAAATCTCAAGAGAAGGATATTATCCTCTCATGCGACTCTACTCAATTTTACGCTGTCAATCTTTTCAATCTTTCAATGAACTTCTTATTCCCAAACTCCCCTCTCTTCACAACCACTCAATCATACCCCAGGAAAGCGGGTGCAAATGTAATACTTCTTTTTCTATCCCACAATACCTTTTTGAAAAAAATTTCTAATATATTTTCAATCTATATTAATGCCGTTTGGAAAAGAACTATTTCTGATTTGGGAAGGCAAATGTATTACAATAATGTGACATAGAAAATATTTTCCGGTACAATTTTATTAACAATTTTACCTATGCAATAAAATTATACCCTATTTCTTGTTTAGCAATTGATCCTTAAATCTTTGCAAGCGGCTCTCGAAACTATGTGGCTCCAGATTTAATTGACTTATTGACTTCGATAGATCAAACCCGGTTTTAACAGGCCGCTTTGCCGGTAGATTAAGTTCCGAGGAAAGTACCGGATGAATATACTTTTTATCCAAATGAAATACCTCAGCCACCAGCATAGCAATCTCATATATGCTTAAAAGCTGGTTGGACGATACATTAAAAACACCCTTTACCCCTTTTTCGCAGGCATAGATGCAGGCATCAGCAAGATCATCAACATGGGTAGGCATGCGCCACTGGTCTGTAACTACCTTGATATCCCTTTTATTCTCCAGGTTGTTCTTCACCCATAATATAATATTGCTTTTCATGTCCTCCGTAAGGCCATAAACCAAAATGGTTCGCAAAACAGTGGCCTCAATACCACTTTCCCTGATCAGTTCTTCCGACCTTAACTTGCTCAAACCGTAATAATTCACCGGACAGGGCAAATCCTCCTCGGTATAATATCCTTTCAGTCCGTCAAAAATAAAATCTGTAGATATATGTATAAGGTGTATTCCGTATTTCCTACAGCAAGAAACCAAATTACCGACCGCTTTTACATTGATCAGCTCGCAGGCCTCCTGCTCCTTTTCGCACAGATCAACATGGGTCATGGCCGCAGTATGAATAATCACACCCGGCGCAATTTGCTGAATTAGCGCAGCCACCTTATCGAATTCAAGCAGATCCAGATCGATATAGGTATAGCCAACCTTGTTTTTTAAGCGGTTGGCCCCTTTTGCTAATCCATAAACTTCCGCATTCCCTGTCTCCTGAAATTTTCTGATCAGGGTTTGCCCCAAAAGTCCATTGCTTCCGGTAATTAGAACTCGTTTCAAATTTTAAGAATTTATACCATATATTAAAGAAACATAAAAATAATCAACAAAATCCGGTCAAAAAATCTCGTTGAGTTTTTTTATTTGCTCCGGCTTGCCAATAACTATGAGCTTTGAACCCGGCTCCAGCAAGGTATTCCCGTCAGGATTGATCATATATTCCTTGTTTGCGGTTTTCAAGCCCACAACTGTGCAACCCGATTTCCTTCTCAGATCCAGATCCAATATAGATTTGTTTCTAAATTCCGAAGGCAATACTTCTATGGGCAGTTCTATGATGCTATTCTTTTCTTGTCCAATTAAGGAAAGTCTCTCAATAAACTCCAGCAAATCCGGGGTAACAACCAGTGAAGCCATATGCCCGCCCCCAAGCCTGTCCGGCATGATCACATTATCCGCCCCTGCAATTTTAAGCTTGGTGTAAGACGAGTCATTTGAAGCCCTGCTGATTATCGTGCAGGTTTTGTTCAACTGACGGGCTGAAAGCACAACAAACAAATTATCGGCATCCGAGGGCAAAGTGGTAATTAAATGCTTTGCTTGTTTTACACCTGCACGAAGCAGCGCTTCATCATCAGTGGCATCTCCTTTTACATGCATGATTTTATGATTCTTTTCAAGATCTTCCATTAACTCATTCCTGTTTTCGATAACCACACAAGGTTGATTGTATGAAATCAAACGAGCTACAGCCTGTTTTCCATTTCTGCCATAACCGCATACGATGGTATGCCCGGTTAAATTGCTGATTTTTTTTTGCACCTTTTTAAATTTTAATTCCTGAAAGAGTTGATTGTTAGATATGTATTCGGTAATCGCTGAAAGAATATATCCATATAGTAAAACGCTGGTTAAGATCAAACTGATGGTAAAAACCTTTGCGTCATCATCCAAAGGTTGTACTTCCCGGAAGCCCACCGTCGATAAGGTGAGGATGGTCATATAAAGGGCATCGAGAAAATTGAAATCAGCAATTAATATATACCCAATGGTACCAAAGGAAATGATCCCAAAAAGCAGCAGGATGGCTGAATAAATTTTTGTTTTTATAAAGGTATATTTTGGCATGGATCACATAATAAATCAGGCCCATCAAAGATCAAAAACAGAACTGCGCTTGGTGTACATCATATCCTTTAATTTAAGGGAAAAAGCGAGGAACAGGTAAACGGCAAATGACAAACCTATCGTAAAAAAAGTGAAATAGATAAAAAACAAGCGGACATTCGTTGCCCTGATACCAAATCTTTCAGCCAATCTGGAGGAAACATCGAATCCGCGCTTTTCAAAAAAATACCTCAGTTTATCGATCATGTCTTTGCTCTAATCCAGGTGCAATTTACTATAAATCTGTTAAAGATAAGCAGTAAATCCTTGTCATGCAATAAACTTTAATCTATCCGTGACTAATAAATCACAATTCTAAAACAAGTTCGCCCGCATCAATAATTTCTATCTGTTTCAAAGTTAATTTGACAATACATTCATTAATTTTGCAGATTTGCATACCGTATGTCAGACAACCTGAATTACATAGAAGTCTTTGGTGCCCGTGAACACAATCTGAAAAATATTGATGTTAAAATACCACGTGACCGCCTGGTAGTGATTACAGGATTAAGCGGAAGCGGAAAATCCTCTCTTGCCTTCGATACAATTTACGCTGAAGGTCAGAGACGGTATGTGGAAACTTTTTCGGCCTATGCCAGGCAATTTCTCGGTGGCCTTGAAAGACCGGATGTAGATAAAATTGACGGCCTGTCGCCGGTTATTGCCATTGAACAAAAAACAACCAGCAAAAACCCAAGGTCAACCGTGGGTACCATTACAGAGATCTACGACTTCCTGCGCCTGCTCTTTGCCCGGGCCGGTGATGCCTATTCCTATAATACAGGAGAGAAAATGGTGCAGTACAATGATGAACAGATCAAACAATTGATCCTGGAAGATTTTATGGGTCAGAAAGTACTCGTCTTAGCCCCGCTGATCAAGTCCCGGAAAGGGCATTACAGGGAACTGTTTGACCATATTGCCAAACAGGGTTTTATGCGGGTGCGGGTTGACGGTGAAATCAGGGAAATAGAAAAAGGCATGCAGCTGGATCGCTACAAAACACATGATATTGAGTTGGTAGTAGACAGAATTGAGATCAATGAGGGGGTGGAAAAGCGGATGCAGGAAACCATTCAGACTGCCATGTATCACGGTGAAGAGACGATCATGGTGATGACTCAGGATGAAAAGAACCTGAGGTATTTCAGCAGAAACCTGATGTGTCCTACCACTGGTATCGCCTATCAGGCGCCGGAACCCAACACTTTTTCGTTTAATTCTCCGAAAGGTGCCTGCAGCAAATGCAACGGTATCGGCAGGATCCATGAGATCGACCTGGGTAAAATTTTTCCGGACCGAAACAAATCGATATATGCCGGAGGTATGATACCAGTTGGCCCCTATAAAAATTCCTGGATATTCAAACAATTGAAACTAATCGCAGATAAATTTTCTTTCTCTCTGCAGGATCCCATAGAAAAGATCCCTGCCGAAGCCATGCACATTATTTTATACGGCGGGAAAGAAAAATTTGAAGTGAGCTCCAAAGACCTGGGTATTACCAGAAAATATGATATTGATTTTGAGGGAGTCATCAAGTTTATTGAAAACCAGCATAAGGAAAGCAATTCCACAAGCATTACACGGTGGGCACAAAGTTTTATGGAAGAGAAAGATTGCACAGAATGCGGGGGTACACGGTTAAAAAAGGAGTCGCTCTATTTCAAAATCAAAGAGCATTCTATTGCCGATCTTACGGCCATGGATCTGGACCATTTAGCTTCCTGGTTTAAGGATCTGCCAAACCATTTGTCCAAAAAACAAAAAGAAATTGCAACAGAGATCTTAAAGGAGATTAATGCCAGGCTGCAATTCCTGCTCGACGTGGGCCTGGATTACCTCAACCTGAACAGAAGCTCCAAAACCCTTTCCGGAGGAGAAGCCCAGCGCATCAGGCTGGCCACCCAGATAGGATCCCAGCTCGTTGGTGTTTTGTACATACTCGATGAACCGAGTATCGGTTTGCACCAGCGCGACAACCAAAAACTGATCGAATCCTTACAGAATTTGCGGGATATAGGGAATTCTGTGCTGGTGGTTGAACATGACAGGGAAATGATCGAACAATCGGATTATGTCATCGATATTGGCCCTGAGGCCGGAAGGCATGGTGGTGAGATCATCAGTGCCGGAACACCCAAGGAACTGTTATTGGGTAATTCGATGACGGCTCTCTACCTGAACGGCACCAAATTCTTTCCCATACCAAAACAGCGCCGGGAAGGAAATGGCAAAAAGATCATTTTGAGGGGCGCAACCGGAAACAACTTGAAAGATGTAACCCTTGAGATCCCTCTCGGAATGATGATCTGTATTACCGGTGTTTCAGGAAGCGGAAAATCCACCCTGATCAACGAAACGCTTTATCCCATACTGAACAGACATATTTATAATGCGGTAAAAGACCCACTGCCATACGCATCGATTGAAGGCCTTGAATTTATTGACAAGATCATTGATATCGACCAAAGTCCCATAGGCAGAACTCCCAGATCCAATCCGGCAACTTATACCGGCGTCTTTAATGAGATTCGGAGCTTGTTCGCCCAAACAACAGAAGCACAGATCAGGGGTTATAAACAAGGCGTATTTTCATTCAATGTAAAGGGAGGCCGTTGTGAAAATTGTCAGGGTGGCGGTGTCCGGGTTATAGAAATGAACTTTTTACCGGATGTGGAAGTGGAATGCGAAGTATGCCTGGGTAAAAGATTTACCCGGGAAACTCTTGAAATTCGGTATAAAGGAAAATCCATCTCTGATGTCCTGAACATGACCATCAGCGACAGCGTGAAGTTCTTTGAACATATTCCAAAAATTAAAAGACATTTAAAAACCATTGAAGATGTAGGCCTTGGTTATATAACACTGGGGCAGCGCTCAACCACCTTGTCAGGCGGAGAAGCCCAGAGAATAAAACTCGCTTCAGAATTAGCCAAAAAAGATACAGGCAACACCCTGTATATACTCGATGAGCCAACCACCGGCCTGCACTTTGAAGACATCCAGGTACTAATGAGAGTATTGAATAAACTCACAGATAAGGGTAATACAATTCTTATTATTGAGCACAACCTCGATGTGATCAAAATGGCAGATTTCCTGATTGATATAGGTCCGGAAGGGGGACAAAAAGGAGGAGAAATCCTCTTTGAAGGCACTCCGGAAAAAATCGTATCCTGCAAAAACAGTTATACTGGCAAATTCCTTAAAAAAGAATTATTTTAATCATCTTTGCAAGACAAATTAATCATATGACACCTTTGGAAGACAAAAAAATCAGTGAAAAATTTAAACCGAAAACTTGGAATGAAATAAAAACCAATGATTCCTGGGCTATATTTAAGATCATGAGTGAATTTGTGGATGGATATGAAAAACTAAGTAAAATTGGTCCCTGCGTAACGATCTTCGGTTCGGCCAGAACGAAACCCGAACATCCCCATTATGAACTGGCAGAACAGATTGCCTATGACCTGACCCAGCACGGTTTCGGCATAATCACTGGTGGTGGGCCCGGAATTATGGAGGCTGCCAACAAGGGAGCCAAGCGGGGTTCCGGAATTTCTGTTGGTGTTAATATTGACCTGCCTTTTGAACAAAAGGGAAATCCCTATATCGATAATGACAAATTGCTCGAGTTCGACTATTTCTTCGTAAGAAAGGTAATGTTCGTAAAATACGCGCAGGCCTTTATTGCCATGCCCGGAGGTTTTGGAACCCTGGATGAACTATTCGAAGCAATTACCCTCATACAAACTCATAAGATAGGAAAGTTTCCGATTATTCTGGTAGATTCAGGTTATTGGAGCGGCATGATCGTATGGATCAAAGAAGTATTATTGCAGCAATACAACAACGTCAGCGAGAGCGATCTGGACTATTTCACCATCGTGGATACTTCGGAAGAAGTGATCCATATTATTGATGATTTCTACAAGAAACACGCACTGAGTCCGAATTTTTAATTCCAATAATAAAAAGTTTTATCCCTTTGCAAAAGATTCAAATTTTCATACAAATTATACTATTTGGATGCTTTATGCAGATGTCCGGGCAAAACAATAAAATCCGGATCGTAGCAAAGTTACTCCCTGCCCAGAACAGTATTGAGATAGAACAGATCATCACTTATTATAACACCCAGGAAGTTCCCTTAAACGAAATTTACCTACATAACTGGGCCAATGCCTATCAGGATCAAAAATCACCAATGGCAAAAAGGTTACTGGAAAATTACGACCGCTCTTTATATTTTGCCAAAACGGAAGAAAAAGGATATTCAGATATACGGTATATCACCATTGATGGTTGGGACGTACCCTATGATACCCTGCCAAAAATTCCGGATATAGTTAAAGTTACCCTGCCGAAAACCCTGTACCCGAATGATTCTGTAACGCTAAGGGCCAGTTACCTGGTAAAGGTGCCTGAGGATGACTTTACAGGCTATGGCAATCAGGATAATAACTATATGTTGCGTTTCTGGTACCTGATACCCGCAGTATTCGACGGAAGCTGGAACCTGATGAGCAACCTGGACATGGATGATATCTATGTCAATCCTTCGGATTTTAATATAGAGTTCTCTATGCCAAGAGGATTTACACTGCAATCAGACCTCAACAGTACATCTTCATTGAGGAATGATGAAGTTGTTTACTTGCTTGAAGGTAAAGACCGTGTAGATGTGGAGATCAGCATAGAACTGATCAATACTTTTGATGGTTATCAAACTGAAGAAACCGAAATTATTACCAACCTCGACCCCAGTAAATTAAACCCCGAACTAAAAACAGATGTACTCAGCAGGCAAATGCGCTTTATTGAGGAATACCTCGGAAAATATCCGCATGACAAGTTGCTGGTGAGTAGGGTTACTTATAACAAAAACAAGGTGTATGGCCTCAACCAATTGCCAAAAAAATTAAACCCCTTCAGCGCTGTTTTTGAATGGGATATAAAAATGTTTAAGGCCCTCACAAGAAAATACATTGAAAATACAGTGCTTACCAACAGCCGCACAGACTATTATCTGCCCGATGGCATTCAGATCTTTCTGATGATGGAATATGTTGATAAATATTATCCGGAGGTCAAGGCTATCGGGGAGATCTCAAAACTTTGGGGCATCAGAACCTACAATTTTGCAAAACTGGATTTTAACGGTACCTATCCCTTTGTTTATCAATTTGCCACACAAAAAAATCTGGACCAGTCACTCGTAACCCAACTCGATTCACTCTCCAATTTCAACAGAAAAATTGTAAATAAATATAAGTCAGGACTGGGTTTGCGCTATGTAGATGCCTTTTTGGGAGACAGCCTCGTAAAAACAAGTCTCAATGAATTCTATGAAGAGAACAAGCTGAAGCTTACCAGCAGTGATCGTTTCAGGCAGATCCTCTCTTCTAAAACCGAAAAGGATTTTAGCAGTTTTTACAAAGACTATGTTACGACCAATAAAAAAATTGACTATACCATTACAAAGGCCGAAAAATCAGGTGATTCTCTCAATGTAACTATAAAGAACATGAGTAATTTTACCGCACCCGTGGCGCTGTATGGCCTTAAAAATGGTGAGATCACACACAAAGAATGGGTTGAAGGCATAGACAGCATCAAAACAGTTAAACTGGCAGAAAATGATTTTGACAGGATATCATTGAATTATGAGTTCCTTTATCCTGAGAACAACCACAGAAATAACTGGAAAAAAGTGGATAACGCATTGTTGAACAGACCTTTGAAACTGACCTTCTTTAAAGATATCGAAGATCCGTTCTACAACCAGCTCTTCTACAATCTGATCATTGAATACAACTATTACGAGGGCCTGGTACTCGGACCTCAGTTTTACAATCAGGCGCTTTTCAAGAAGAAATGGCTATTCAAGGTAACACCTACCTACGGTTTCAAAAGCCAGGCCGTTTCCGGATCCATCGGACTTGCCTATCAGCACCTGCCCGAAAACACAAGAGTTTACAGTTATGATGCAGGCCTTTCTGCCAGCAATTCCTTTTATGATGCAGATCTTAGGTACAAAAAATTTTATCCGACCTTCGTGATCAACTTTAACAGAAAATCCCTGCGCGATGTCGGTGGCAGCTACCTGATGACCCGCTATAATTTTATCGACAAAGATGTTCCTGAAGGTGAAGTTCAGCAGGAATCAGATAAATATCAGGTTTTGGACATACGCTATGGCTATGGACAGCCAAACATCATAAACGACCTTTCGTATTTCGTTGATTTTCAATATCATGAAGATTTTACCAAACTGGCTTTGGATTTTAGATACCGCTTTTTGAGCGATAAGAACAGGCAATACGACTTCAGATTCTTTTTTGGAAATTTTTTCAGAAATAAAACCACTTCTGATTACTTCAACTTTGCCCTCGACCGCCCCAGCGATTATTTATTTGAATACGGGTATTTTGGCAGATCTGAAGAATCAGGTTTCTTCAGCCAGGAAATCATCATATCTGATGGTGGTTTTAAATCTATTTTCGAAGATAAATACGCGAGTCAATATATGGCAAGTGTTAATGCCAGCATCGGCATCTGGCGTTGGATTGAGCTATACGGAGATGCCGGAATTAAAAAGAACCAGCAAACCAGCCCTGATTTCTACTACGACAGCGGTATCCGTTTCAACTTCGTACATAATTTCGTGGAAATTTATTTTCCCCTGCAATCCTCTCTCGGCTTCGAACCCTCTTTGCCCGACTATGCAAGCAAGATCCGCTTCGTCCTGACCGGTAGTCCCACAAAAATCTACAATTTTATCAAACGCGGTTTCTACTGATCCCGCTTGCTGTCAGACTTTTTCAACGAATCGTTACGATCATACAGATCATTGGACTGAATCCCTATCGTACGCATATAACTCGTTTAAAAAAAACGAAAGATTATACAGAACAGTGCCTCTTTCAAACCGATTATTCCCATATTTTTCTATATTTGTAAAATAACAAAGTCCGGTACATGGCCAACAATACCCTGGAATCCACACAAAAATTATCTTTTGATCAATTCAAACAGGAAGTTTTGAATGATTATAAGACCGCGGTTATTAGTCGTGAATGCAGTCTGCTGGGCAGACGCGAAGTGCTCACCGGAAAAGCCAAATTCGGAATTTTTGGGGGCGGAAAAGAAGTTCCCCAGTTGGCCATGGCCAAGGCCTTTCAAAAAGGAGACTGGCGTTCGGGTTACTACCGCGACCAGACCTTCATGATGGCCATAGGTGAATTTAACCCACGCCATTTTTTTGCCAGTCTGTACGCTCATGCCGATATTGAAGCAGATTCATTTTCTGCTGGACGACAGATGAATGGGCATTTCTGTGTTCATACCGTTAACAATGACGGGAGCTGGAAAAACCTCACAGAACAATACAATGTAAGTTCTGATATTTCTCCAACAGGGGGTCAGATGCCCAGGTTACTGGGCCTGGCAGAGGCTTCAAAAAAATTCAAAAACATCAGCGCACTCCATGACTTAAGCCACCTCTCAAAGCAGGGCAACGAAATTGCCTGGGGAACTATTGGTAATGCCAGTACTTCCGAGGGGCTGTTCTTTGAAACCATCAACGCGGCGGGTGTACTTCAGGTGCCCATGGTGATCAGTATCTGGGATGATGGTTATGGAATTTCCGTCCCGGCCGAATACCAGACCACCAAGCAAAGCATATCTGAAATACTCAAAGGATTTCAGCGCGATGAAAAAAACAAGGGCTATGAGATCTTTGTTGTACAGGGCTGGAATTATTCACAGCTTATTGATGTTTATCAGAGAGCTGCAAAAATAGCAAGGGAAGAACATGTACCTGTGCTGATCCATGTCACGGAGCTCACCCAGCCTCAGGGGCATTCGACTTCCGGCTCGCATGAGCGTTACAAGAGCGAGGAAAGGATGTTGTGGGAGAAAGAATTCGACTGCCTGGTAAAAATGCGGGAATGGATCGAACACTTTGAACTGACAGATGAAAATGGTGATGTACTCCGTTTTTGTGAGGATATAAAAGAACTGGAAGCCCTGGAGGAAGAAGCAAAAAAGGAAGTTCGCGAGGCTAAAAAGGAAGCGCTGAATGCCCAGCTTGATCCCATAAAGAAAGAGAGAAGCGAGCTGGTACAGATACTTGAAAAAATAGCTCCTCTCAGTGAACACAAAGTATCGCTAGATAAAGTAAAACGTGAATTAATTCAACTGGAAGAACCTCTACGAAAAAATATTTTGGATACGGCCAGACGGGCCATCATGTATTTAAAAGATGAAAATGAGGAAGTAAAAACAAGTTTGCAAAAATGGGTGATCAATTACAAAGCCCAGCAAAAGAAGAAATACAACACCCACTTATACAGTGAATTACCAAACAATGCCACAAGAATTGAGGCTATATTGCCGGAATATTCAGATGAGTCGAAACTCGTGGATGCGCGTGTGGTACTCCGTGATAATTTTGATGCCATACTGAATAAATACAAGGAAGTATTGATCTTTGGTGAAGATTCCGGAGCCATCGGCGATGTGAATCAGGGTCTGGAAGGGCTGCAGCAGAAATACGGGATAGAGCGCGTTTATGATACGGGTATACGGGAAGCCACCATCATCGGACAGGGAATTGGACTGGCAATGCGCGGGCTCAGACCGATAGCAGAAATACAATACCTGGATTATATTTTTTATGCAACTCAGGTACTTACCGATGACCTGGCCACCTTGCGCTACCGCACTTTCGGCAAACAACGCGCCCCATTGATCGTTCGTACCCGCGGACATCGCCTGGAGGGTATCTGGCACTCCGGCTCCCAAATGGGAAGTCTGATCAATCTGTTGCAGGGTATGTATATACTCGTGCCGCGAAATATGACGAAAGCAGCCGGTTTCTACAATACCCTGTTAAAAAGCGATGAACCCGCCGTATTGATAGAAAACCTGAATGGTTACCGATTAAAAGAAAGGATGCCTGTGAATCTTGGCGAATTTACCACGCCAATCGGAGTAGTGGAAACCATAAAAGAAGGACAGGATCTGACCATAGTATCCTACGGTTCTACCTTAAAATTGGTGGAGGAAGCTTCAAAAGATCTTTCTTCGGTTGGAATTGATGTGGAGATAATCGATGCACAAACCCTGCTTCCCTTTGATATTAAACACGATGTGGTCAAAAGCCTCAAAAAAACAAACAGACTGGCTGTCATAGACGAGGATATACCCGGAGGCGCTTCTGCCTATCTGTTTGAGCATATAGTGAACAAACAAAACGGATATTTGTATCTCGACAGCAAGCCCATAACCATTACGGCAAAAGCACACAGGCCTGCCTATGGCACAGATGGCGACTATTTTTCAAAACCGTCTGTAAATGATATCTTCGAAGGTATTTACAAGATGATGCATGAGGCATATCCGGCAAAGTTTGAACCTTTGTATTAAAGCAATTCTATTCAGCAAAAACAATATAAATACCTGGACATCAAATGTCAGGTAACATATTCTTAACATTTTTTTATGTTTTTAAGTGCAATAAAACAGTATTTTTGCGTTCTATAATTTCATTTCCCTCAAAATGACAGTACAAATAGAAAACCAGTTATTAATCCTAAACGTTTTGAGGATCGTATGAACAAAAATCGTCTTGCAGTAATCATTTTCATCTCGCTTTTTTTAGCATCCTTCAGAAATCATCCGCCGGCAATCCCATTTAATACGCCCATGATGTTTAAAGAATACGCTGCTGACTTTTACGGTCAGTTGCGGGATCAGGATTTAAATTTCGATGCCTTTGCATACGGACTGAAGGGCTTTTTGAAATTACAGGAAGATGGTAAGATCAAGAACAGCCGGTTCTTAACCATCATTGATATGAGTGTTTCAGCCAACGAAAACAGATTTTTTGTGATCGATGTGGCTGATCAGAAAATTGTTCATAAAAGTAAGGTGGCTCACGGGAGAAATTCGGGTCTGGAATATGCGACCAGTTTTTCGAATGAGATCAGCTCAAACCGAACCAGCCTCGGCTTCTACAAGACTGCAGAACTTTACAACGGAAAACACGGACTTTCCATGCGGCTTGATGGCCTGGAAGCGGCCAACAGCAATGCCAGAGCAAGAGCGGTGGTTATACATGCAGCAGATTACGTCAGCGATATGTTCCTGAAAAAGAATGGAAGGCTGGGAAGAAGTCTGGGTTGTCCTGCCTTACCCACAGCAGGTTATCAGGAAATCATCAGCAAAATCAAAGAAGGCAGTCTCTTGTTTATTTACCATCCGACAAAAACCTATCTGAACAGCTCAAAACTGATCAAGGCAAGTGTCGACGCCATTACCAGCAACAGGCTTCCTGCTTAATCCGGTTTGAAATCCTTGCCGAAGAGGTGATTTTTTAGGGCTGTATCCTGTCTGTAGACATCCTGATAGAAGATGATCCTACCGTCATCCTCACCCTCACAAACCACGTACTGGATATAAATAGCAATATGCTTACTAACTGGCATGGTTTTTTGCTTTCTGATCTCAACATAATGATTGATCGAATCCAGTGTAAAGATATTCTCGTCTGACACCAGAATTTTATCTGCCAGGTCCAAAGCATCCTTGACCCGGATACAGCCATGGCTGTAAGTGCGTACCTCTCTTTCAAAATGGTATTTACTCGGCGTGTCATGTAAATAAATTGAATAGGGATTATTGAAAATAAACTTTACCAGACCGAGCGAATTGCCACTTCCCCCTTTTTGACGGATGCGCATCTTAAAATTCGTATCATTGATTGTGTCCCAGCGAATGGATTCCGGTGACACTATTTTAGAATCTACAATTACCTCATAATTATTCCTTGCCAGATACCCCGGATTTTTTTTAGCCTTTACCAGGATCTCATTTACTGAAATACTCCTCGGCACATGCCAGAATGGATAGGCAACCAGGTGCTCCAGTTTGCTGTACACTTCGGGAGTATTGTTTCCCTTTGATCCTACCACGACCCTGTGCTCGCTTTTCACAGCACCATCCTCAACAAACCAAAGATGCCCTGAGGGGATATTCACATAGATAAAATCCTTTTTCCATACGGGATTCCACCGCAAGCGCTCCAAGCTGATCGCGGCGCTCTGGTATTGTTCATAGGGACTTCTGGACAAAGCCGCCGCAGTATTGAAGCCCACAACACCATCGGGATGCAGGCCATGGTCTTTTTGAAATTTTTTCAGCGCCTCCAAATACCGGCCCTCGCTGGTAGTATCCTTTAAGTATTGATGGATGAAGAGCGCCTTCCTCGAGGCCGAAATGGCAGCCAGCGAATCCGTTTTCTTACTCGGAACGGCCACCTTATCCCTCACAAGGTTCGTATTCCGGACATAGTTTTCCAAGGCTTTCTGCAATTTTTTATAGGGGAAATGTTTGGGTTGCAGTGCCAGCAAATAAGGGATCACACTATCAGCATCCGCAGCCTTTTTAAGATATTCGGGCAGATTCACTGCAAATGATTTTCGGGGCAGGCTTGAAAATGTGTCTGTCTTTTTGATCAGACCCACATTTAAATGCTTCCCGAGCAGAAAATATTTTTCAGTCAGCAAGGATTCCATGCCTGCAGCCTGTGTCATTTTTTCTTCAAACGAATGCGCTGTGTTGAGCGCATTCCCCAGGCTATCCAGCTGTGTATAATTGTAATAACGGGGTTCCAGTCCAAAATACCTGGCATTTTTTAACATTGACAGAAGTTCCTGTCCCTGCTTATTGATTCCTGCCTCGCGGTTCAACCAGACAGGCCGGTACTGATTTATCCTGTAAAATTCCTGAGCAGACTTAGTCAGACCCCCGCCATCTTTTAACAAAGCAGCAATTTTTAGAACATCCAGCTCATTTTTTATAACTTGTTCAGGAGCTTCGTTTTCTTTAAAAGTAGGTGCTAGGTTTTCCTTTTCCCTGGGTGAATTACAGGCAAATATGAGGAGAAGCCATATGGGGGATAGAATCTTCATTTTGGCATGATTCCTGCAAAAATACGGAATTTCGCTTACAAGCGCAGCAGCCCGGTATTGATTCTTTTTACTATGGACGGACCCTCGTATACAAATCCTGTATAGATTTGAATCAGATCGGCTCCAGCCCTAAGCTTTTCAATGGCATCCTTGTCGGAATGGATACCTCCCACTCCAATAATGACAAAGGCCTTATTTGATCTTTCGGCAAGAAAGCGAATGACTTCTGTTGACCGTTGGGTAAGGGGTTTACCGCTTAAACCTCCGGTCTCATTTTTGTGAACTGAGCTTAATCCTTCTCTGGATAGCGTGGTGTTTGTGGCGATAATTCCTGCAATCCGGGTGCTTTTCACAATATCGATTATGTCCAGCAGTTGATCGTTGCTCAGATCCGGTGCGATCTTTAACAGCACAGGCTTTTGTACCGGTCGCTTTTTGTTGGCCTCCTGCAATGCATTCAGCAGCCTGGTCAGGGGTTCCTTGTCCTGTAAGGCCCGCAGGTCGGGCGTGTTGGGCGAACTCACATTCACCACAAAATAATCGACGTAATCAAAGAGTTTCTCAAAACAAATCAAATAATCCGATACGGCATCTTCATTGGGCGTGGTTTTGTTTTTGCCAATATTACCGCCAATAATTATATCTGTTCTGCGCTTTTTCAGCCGGCTGACTGCTGCATCCACTCCCTCGTTATTAAAGCCCATGCGGTTTATCAGTCCCCCATCCTCAGGCAGTCTGAAAATGCGTTTCTTATCATTTCCCGGTTGTGGTTTGGGAGTTACGGTGCCGATCTCGACAAAACCAAAACCGTAATTTGAAAACTCATCAAAGAGAACGGCATTCTTATCAAAACCGGCGGCCAATCCCACGGGGTTTTTGAACTTTATGCCCATGAGCTCCCTTTCCAGTCGTTTATCTTCAATCACAAAAAACGATCTCACCAGCGACTTTACCAGCGGAATTCTGAACAGGTTTTTGAGCATGGCAAAAGTGAACTCATGCACTTTCTCCGGGTCGAACTTAAAAAAGAAGGGTCTGATAAGGGTTTTATACATGATCGAACTTTGGTTATTAGCGCAATTCGGCCCCGAACTGCTGTTGAAAACGCTGCTGCAGTTTGCCCATGATCTTGTCTATCTGCACATCGTTCAGGGTTTGGTTCTCGTCCTGTATCACAAAGCTCAGCGCATACGATTTTTTACCCTTTGGTAATTTATCACCGGTATAAACATCAAACAGATCAACCTTTTTCAGCAGCTTTTTTTCTGTCTCAAAAGCAGCCTGATAGAGTTCTGAAAACTGAACATTTTCATCGAGCAGCAAGGCAAAATCACGCCTTACTTCAGGATATTTTGGCAGCGCGCTGACTTTTACCGGTGTTCTTCCTGCCAATTCCAGTACAATCTCCCAGGCGAAATCTGCATACCATACCGTTTGTTTAATACCAAAAGATTTGCATATTTCATTCTTCACACTGCCAATTTCCACAAGTTTTTTATTGCCTATGAACAGCGCAAGCCCTTCAGAAAAGATATCATTTTCGGTGGTTCCGGAAACAAAATTTACAATACCAAGCCGTGTCAGCAAGGCTTGAACAATACCCTTTAAATAGAAGAAATCCGTTTCCCGGTTTTCAGAATTCCAGGCTTCCTGGGTTCTTCTTCCCGATACGATCAGTGACAGGTGTTTTTCTTCCAAAAATTTACCCTCCTTACAATGATAGGTCTTGCCAAATTCAAACATTTTTATGATCGAATTTCTTCTGTTCAGGTTATAAGCCACGGCTTCTAGACCCCCAAATACCATCGACTGACGCATCACTTCCAGGTCTTTGCTGAGCGCGTTGAGCATGGTCACATTTTCAGATTCCTGCAGTAGGTCAGAATAAGCATGGTAATCCGGTTTGGTCAGGGAATTGGCCATGGTTTCATAATACCCCTGGGCTACCAAAAAATTGGCAGCTATATTCTCTATCTTTTCATTCGTGATTTTTTCTGAAAAGGAAATTGAAGTACTCAGTTTATCAGAGGTATTGATGTTGTTATAGCCATAAATTCGCAATACTTCTTCAACAATATCGGCTTCTCTGTGCACATCCACCCTGTACGTGGGAATAGTAAGTCCCAAACCTGTTGCAGTCATGTTGCTGATCTTAACATCCAGCGATGCCAGGATCTGCTTCACCGTATCTACAGGCAATTCTTCACCGATCAGTTTATTTACTTTGTCATAAGTGAGTTGTACCTTAAAATCTTCAAGTTTGTGCGGATAGATATCGATCAGGTCCGAAACTATTTTTCCTCCTGCCACATTTTTTATCAGGATGGCCGCCAGTTTAAGAGCATACTCAACATTTTCAGGATCTATGCCCCTTTCAAAACGAAAGGAAGCATCTGTATTCAGTCCGTGTCTTTTGGCAGATTTCCTTATGCTCACCGGATTGAAATAAGCACTTTCCAAAAATATGCTTGTTGTTTCTGCAGTAACACCCGAGGTCAAGCCCTCCGAAAACACCTGCGATACACAAGGGATTGTCATTGCCGTCGCAGATCATGATGTCTTCATCGCTCAGTTCACGTTCCACACCGTCGAGCGTTGTAAATTTTGTACCTGCAGGGAGGGTTTTTACGACGATCTTGTTTCCTTTAACTTCCTTTGCATCAAAGGCATGCAGAGGTTGACCCAGTCCGTGCAGGATGTAATTGGTCACGTCCACCACATTGTTGATTGGTTTCTGACCAATGGCCTGAAGTCTGTCTTTCAGCCACTTAGGTGATTCCTCAACTTTGAGGTTACCGATGGTAATTCCCGCATAGCGTGGCACAAGTTTATTGTCATCAACAGCAATGTTGAATTTTAAGGTTCTTTCATCTACATTAAAATCGGACACGGATGGAGTGATCAATTCTGAGCTGATATCATACTGCTGCATGAGTCCTGCACGCAGGTCCCGCGCAACACCCAAATGGCTCATCGCATCAGCCCTGTTCGGTGTAAGACCAATCTCAAAAACCTGATCACTGGCAATTTGAAGCAGTTCAGCCATATTGGTTCCAACGGCGGTTTTCTTATTCAGAACCATGATGCCATCGTGACTGGTACCCAAACCCAATTCATCTTCGGCACAGATCATTCCATAACTGTCTTCACCTCTTATTTTTCCCTTTTTGATCAGTATTTCCCCACCCTCAGAAGGATACAGTACTGTCCCGATCGTTGCCACAGGTACTTTCTGGCCCACAGCCACATTGGGTGCTCCGCAAACAATGTTAAGAACCTGGCCTTCTCCTATATTCACCGTGGTCAATTTCAGGCGATCGGCATTGGGGTGTTGTACACAGGTCATTACTTCACCCACTACCACACCTTTTAATGCACCTTTTACAGATTCGTAGCGCTCAATTCCTTCAACCTCAAGTCCGAGGTCGGTAAGCACCTCTCCCACCTGTTCTGCCTCCAAGTCTATTTTCAGGAACTGCCTTAACCAATTATAAGATATTTTCATAAACCAATTATTTCAGTATTTACCCGATCAAAGGCCACTTTTTAGCAATCCTGACCGGTACAGGTTTAAACCTGTTTTATACCTGGCAAAGATAATGATTTGCAACTTGTAGTAATAATTTCATTTTTAAGAAAATTTGTTCTATTTTTAATTTTATTTTCATTTTTTTTTATCCGGTTTAAGCAACATTTCTACTTATGGCACACGACATCCGACGGCTATTTGATTTTCTTTACTACCAAAATGAAAATCAACCTATCAACAACAGTTTAAACACCAAAAAAAATGGTGTTTGGGTATCCACTACCACCGCTGAGTTTGTTGAAAAAGTGAATGCCGCAAGTCGTGGCTTGTTGAGATTGGGCGTAAAACCTAAGGATAAGATCGCACTGATCTCTTCTACCAACCGAACCGAATGGAACATCATGGATATGGCCATCCTGCAGCTTGGTGCCGTTAATGTGCCCATGTATCCAACGATCAGCTCCAATGAGTATAAGTATATATTTAATCATGCTGAAGTGACCTATTGTTTTCTTTCGGATGAGGTCCTGTTTGAAAAAGCAAATGCTGTGAAGGCAGAAGTGCCTACGCTAAAGGAAATATTTAGTTTTGAAACCGTAAAAAACTGCAAAAACTGGGAAGAGCTGCTGGCCCTGGGACATGACAATTCGAATCAAAAGGAAGTTGATAGCTTAAAAGACTTGGTTCAGGCTGATGATCTGGCCACCATAATTTATACTTCAGGCACAACGGGAACACCCAAAGGAGTCATGCTTTCGCATAACAACGTGGTCACCAATGTTTTGGACAGTGCACCCAGACTGCCAATCACGTCTGGAAATACAACCATAATCAGCTTTTTGCCTGTTTGCCATATTTTTGAAAGAATACTGCATTACCTGTATATCTATAAAAGTATCGCTATCTATTTTGCCGAAAGCATAGAAAAGTTTCCCGAAAACTTAAAGGAGATCCACCCGCATTTTATGAGTGTTGTTCCGAGGCTTCTTGAGAAAGTATACAACAGCATCCTGGAAAAAGGTTCCGCTTTAACGGGTATTAAAAAGGCCATCTTTTATTGGGCAGTCGAAGTAGGCTTGGCCTATGAACCTTATGGACAGAATGGCTGGCTTTACGAGAAAAAACTCGCGCTGGCGAGGAAGCTTGTTTTTAGCAAATGGCGTGAAGGCCTTGGCGGCAGACTGGAAACCATGGTTTCCGGCAGTGCGGCACTGCAGCCCAGACTGGCCAGGATATTTTCTGCTGCAGGCATGTATGTCATGGAAGGATACGGCCTAACAGAAACTTCGCCGGTAATTACGGTAAACTGCTACAAGGATGCCCTTTTCAGGATAGGTACCGTAGGAAAACCGATCAGAAATATTGAAGTAAAAATTGCCGAAGACGGTGAAATTTTAGTCAAAGGACCCAATGTGATGCAGGGCTATTACAAGGATCCGGAAAAAACAGCCGAAGTAATGACCGGCGACTTTTTTCATACCGGCGACAAGGGGGAATTTGATAAAGACGGTTTTTTAAGGATCACAGGCAGGAAAAAGGAGATCTTTAAAACCTCTGGTGGTAAATACATAGCCCCTGCAGCCATCGAAAATCAGATGAAGCAATCGCGGTTTATTGAGCAGATACTCGTAATCGGCGACGGACAAAAAATGGCGGCGGCCATCGTACAGCCCAACTTTGCCTTTGTGAAAGAGTGGGCAAAACGCCATCACCAGGAGATTGGTTCAACACTGCAGGAAATAGCAGGAAATCAAAAGGTAAAGGATCGGATCATGGAGGAAATTGAAGAAGGTAATAAACATTTCGGACAATGGGAGACCATAAAAAAAATAGAACTGACACCCGAGGTATGGACCGTTGACAATGAATTGCTTACGCCTACCTTCAAACCCAAAAGAGAGGTTATTATAAAAAAGTACAAAGATTTATACGACAGGATATACGCATAATTTGTATTTTTAGGCAATAATTTAAGTTATGGAGCATTTTATTGTATCGGCCAGAAAATACCGTCCGCAGACATTTGCGGATGTGGTTGGACAGGAGTCTATTACAAAAACGCTCGAAAACGCGATAAAAAATAACCACCTGGCTCAGGCCCTGCTTTTTACGGGTCCGAGGGGAGTTGGAAAAACAACCTGCGCAAGAATTCTGGCCAAAAGAATCAATGAGGAAAGCATGGATAATCTTTCCGGAAACGAGGATTTTGCCTTTAATATTTTTGAACTCGACGCCGCATCCAATAACTCAGTAGACGATATACGCAACCTGACCGATCAGGTGCGAATTCCGCCTCAGATTGGCAAATATAAAGTCTATATCATTGACGAGGTTCACATGCTCTCTTCCTCTGCTTTCAATGCCTTCTTAAAAACGCTTGAGGAACCGCCGGCACATGTGATCTTTATCCTTGCCACAACCGAAAAGCACAAAATCATCCCCACCATCCTGTCGCGTTGTCAGATCTTTGATTTCAAACGGATCGGTGTAATCGACATAAAAAAATACCTGCATAAAATTTCAAAGGAAGAGCATATTGAAGCCGAAGATGATGCCTTGCATATCATCGCTCAAAAAGCGGATGGTGCCTTGCGGGATGCCCTGTCCATCTTCGACCGGGTCGTCAGCTTTTCCGGAAATAAACTCACCAGAGCCGCGGTAAACGAAAACCTGAACGTACTCGATTATGAGGTGTATTTTGAGATGACCGACCTGCTGCTGGACCACAATATACCCAAAGCACTGTTGGCCTTTAATGATGTTTTGGAAAAGGGCTTCGATGCCAACCATTTTATCAGCGGTCTGGCCTCGCATTTCAGGGATCTCCTGGTATCGAAAGACCATTCCACCATAGCCTTGCTGGAAGTGGGTGAAGGGGCAAAGAGGAAATATCTGGAACAATCCGGTAAAGCTAGTGAATCGTTCTTATTGCAGGCCATAGATTTTGCCAATGACTGCGACCTCAATTTTAAGGCCAGTAAAAACCAGCGTCTGCTCGTGGAACTAAGCCTTATGCACATTGCCTCTATCGATTTTGATCGGGAAAAAAAAAAGTCTGAACGCTACATAATTCCTTCCTCTTACTTTTCTTCCTTCCTGGTGGAGGAGCGTCTCGACCGAAAAGGCATATCAGATCAGGGCTCAGAGCCTCTGTCTGAACCTGCAAAAGAACCGGTACAAGCCCCTGTTTCCATACAACCTGAAGAGAAAAAATTTGAAAAAGCAGCCCCGGTTGAAAATTTGCTGCTCTCAAATGTTTCAAGACCCAAAAAAACGTCGCTGTTAAGCTTGACGAGTATAGAAAAACGGAAGGCAGAAGAGGCCGCGCTGGCGGCTAAAAAACAGGAACAGGAATCGCTGCTCCGGGCACAGGAATTGCCAAATGAATCATTTGCCGAGGAACACTTTTTTAAGGTTTGGGATGAATATATTCATTTTTTACACGAACAGGGTGAAAGAATTTTTGCATCAGTCTTAAATTCAAAAAGACCGGAACTGCTGCAAAACAAGATACTCTTTACCTGTAGCAACAAGATCATGAAAGCTGAACTGGAAAAAGTCAGGCCAAAAGCTCTGCAGTACCTGCGTGAAAAATTGAATAATTACAGTCTGGATTTTGAGATTACCATCGCCGAAGAGGAAACGAGCAAACTCGTCTATACCAACCAGGAAAAGTACGAGTACTTAAGAGAAAAAAATGAAGCCATTGCTTACCTCAGAAAAATTTTTAAGTTAGACCTGTAAGACCCTTCCCGGCATTCAAATAAAATAAAATGAAAAACCTGATCGCCCTATTTTTTCTGGCAGCATTTTTCCATCATGCAATTTCCCAAAATCAACCACCCCGCGAATTCAGGGGCGTATGGATAGCCACGGTAGAAAATATAGACTGGCCCAGTAGCAATCAATCGGGATCGGCAGCGCAAAAGGCCGAGCTGATCCAGCTCCTCGATCTCTACCAAAGCCTGCACCTCAACGCCGTAGTTTTTCAGATCCGCCCTGTGGCCGATGCCTTTTACCACTCAAAACATGAACCCTGGTCATATTACCTGACCGGATATGGAAACAAGGCTCCCGAACCTTATTTTGACCCCCTGGCCTTTGCCATTGAGGAAGCACATAAAAGAGGCCTGGAGTTCCATGCCTGGCTGAATCCGTACAGGGCCATGATCGATTACAAGGAACCAAAGAACAAACCCCTGCCCCTCACCTACAACAAACCCGAATGGTTTATCAACTATGGCAAGAACAAATATTTTGATCCGGGAAATCCTGAAGTAAGGGAGTACACCAACCGGATCGTTGCCGATATCGTTCAGCAATACGATATAGACGCCATACATTTCGACGATTACTTTTATCCCTACAAAATCGAGAATGAAAAATTCAATGATGACTATTCCTTTATAAAATACGGTGCTCAATACCGGGAAGAACAAAGAGATGACTGGCGCAGGGAAAATGTGAACCAGATCATCACCGAGCTGCATGCAACCATAAAAAACATCAAGCCCTGGGTGCAGTTTGGCATCAGCCCCTTTGGCGTTTGGCGGAACAGAGATACCGACCCAAAAGGTTCTGACAGCCAGGCAGGGCAAACGAACTATGATAATCTCTACGCAGACATCCTGCACTGGATGGAACAGAAATGGATAGACTATGTGGTACCTCAAATTTACTGGCATATCGGTCACGATCTGGCCGACTATGAAAACATAGCCCGCTGGTGGAACAACAACCACCTCGGCATACCCGTGTATATTGGCCAGGGAATCTACAGGATAAATGGAAAGAAAGAGGATAAGGAATGGAAGAAAACACATCCTACTGAACTGGAAAAACAACTGGAATTAAACAAAACACTTAAAAATATTGCAGGAAGTGTATACTTCAGCGGAAAGACATTTGTTGATAATCCATTAAACATAAATGGGATATTAAAGAACAAATTCTATAGCCATCCCATTCTGCAAACAGAACACGAGAAGGGTACTGCCAATGTTCCTGAACCTGTTTATGATGTGTCCATAGATAAATTGCCCGGTAAAAAGCAGGGAATCTCATTTAAGACCCTGCCCGTCAATAAGGAGAAGGAAGCCATCCGATTTCTCATTTACTTCTTTGAAAAAGGAGAAGAACTCAATGTGGGCCGGGGCGAAAACATTGTAGCCCTGACCGGAACTACTGAATGGGAATTCAGCAAAAAAGAATTTAAAAAAGGCATCTTTGTGATCTATGCCGTGAACAGATTCAACCAGCTCAGCAGCCCGGTGCATTTTGTAAAGGATTAAAAATTTCCTTCTTTTTCTTTTGCTCTGGAACTATTTTTATTCAGGTATATTCTATCTTTATATCACAAAAAAAAAGACCTTACATCCGGTATAATTCAATAAAAAAACCATGAGACCTTATATTTTAGCAGAAACGAATTGGAAGAATATACAGAAAACAAGCTTTGACCTGGCCATCCTACCCTGGGGTGCCACTGAAGCACACAATTACCATTTGCCCTATGGTACGGATGTAATCGAAGCTGACCGCATCGCTGCCGCTGCCGCTGAAATAGCCTGGAATAAAGGTGCAAAGATCATCGTTTTGCCAACCATTCCTTTCGGAGTAAATACCGGGCAGGCCGATATAACACTGGATGTCAATATCTATCCGAGCACACAAATGGCGATTCTTTCAGATATCATTGAAATGCTAAACCGTCAAAACATCAAAAAACTGCTCATTTTAAACAGCCATGGAGGCAATGATTTCAAGACCCTGATCAGAGAACTCGGACTCAAGTACCCGCAGATGTTTCTGGCCACCTGTAACTGGTATCAGGCTTTAAATAAAAAAGACTTTTTTGATGAGATGGGCGACCACGCAGACGAGATGGAAACAAGTCTTTTGCTATACCTTGCACCCGAACTCGTGCTGCCATTGACAGAAGCAGGGACAGGAAAAGAGAAAAAGCACAAAATTAAAGAGTTTAATGAAGGCTGGGCCTGGTCGGAAAGAAAATGGTCACAGATCACGGCAGATACGGGCGTGGGAAATCCGAAACTGGCAAGTGCAGCAAAAGGCGAAAAGTATTTTATTGCCGTAACGGAAAAAGTCGCCAGGCTGTTCGTTGAAATTGCAGGCTGCGACACAAACGATCTGTATGCCTGAACTAATACTTCAGGCCTTATTCAATCCGCATCACAAAACCGCCCCCTTTGGCCATCTTTACCTTTATCTGTGATTGGTTGTTTACATTTGTTTCAACGCGCTTGTAATCTTCAGCAAACCGGTTGGCATTGATGCCGTCCTGCATGATCACCGCTTTCCTTTCTCCGGGGGAAAGGAAAGGCAGGCTAATTGTAAACTCCCTTTCGGTATCATTGTTCATCCCTCCAACAAACCAGGTATTCCCTTTTCTTCTGGCTACAAGCAGGTATTCACCAACCTTTGCTTCCAGCACCTTTATTTCATCCCAGGTATTGGGCACGGAGGCTATAAAATCTGTCGATTCTTTTTCCCTTTCATAATTTGAAGGGCTGTCTGCCAGCATTTGTATCCCACTTTCGTAGATCACGAACATGGCCAGCTGATGGCAGCGTGTGCCCTGACTTCCCGGACGCATATGGCTGGGATTGTATTCAAACGACTGGTAATTTCGCATGGCACCTGGCGTATAGTCCATCGGGCCGCAAACCATGCGTATAAATGGCAGGGTAGTATTGTGTTCCGGGGTTACCGTCTTTGCCCATTTGTTAAACTCAAGTCCCTGAACACCCTCATAAGCAACCACATTCGGAAAAGCCCTATGCAGGCCATTGGGTTTAAAGGCCCCGTGAAAATCGACAAGCAAATTATTGGCCGCCGCTTCGCGTGCCACCCGCTCGTAAAAATTGACCATCCACTGATCGGCCCTGTCCATAAAATCCACTTTTATTCCGGCTATCCCCCACTCTTTGTACTTAGCCAATACAAAAAACTGGCTCTCAATAGCCCGCCAGCTCGCCCAAAGGATCAGGCGGACATTCTTTTCTCTGCCGTAACGGATCAATTCAAAGAGATCCAGCGTTTTGTTGGGTTGTGAAATATCCAGGGTCGACAAGGACCAGCCTTCATCCAGAATGATGTATTCCAGGCCATTTTTCGAAGCAAAATCGATAAAGTATTTATAAGAATCCGTATTTAAACCCGCTTCAAAATCAACTCCATACAAATTGGAAGCATTCCACCAGTCCCAGGAAACACGTCCGGGTTTGATCCATTCTGTATTTTTAAGTTCCGTTTCCCTGGATAATAAATAAACCAGATTCGATTCAAGCAGCTGGGCATCTTTTTCGGTCAGGACCATAAGACGCCAGGGAAAAGAGCGGGATCCTTTCGTTTTTGCAATATATTCGGCACCTTTAGTCACTTTGCTCGCCCGGTCATTCACCAATTCTGTTTCTAAGGGAAAGGGAGGAAAAGTTGCTTCCAGCGTATTAACCCCTCCTTTTTTTAAGAACATGTGCGGGTAATCATATATGTCAGCCTCTGTGAGCAACATTTTATTTGATTTGCTATTTTCAAACAAGACCGGCAGGTAGGTATTTTTTGAAGAGAAATCTGCAATTTTTACTTTTACATAATTGGCCTCATAACTTCCCACATAGGCTTCAATGGGTGAGGTCCACATCGAAAAGTTATTGGCAAACTCAAAATTTGCCTTTTCATTCACTTCCACTTCCCCTTTTCTGTCGGTTACAAAACGATATGCCAGACCATCATTAAAAACCCTGAATTCAACTGTGAACTCTTTTCCTGCCAAAGTAAGCTGGTTGTAACTATTTTCAATGCTGCTTTGTTTTAATGCCACAACCGGTTTTATGGTTGTTTTCTGTTTACTCAGAACAGGTCTGGTGAATTTGGTATTTTTCCCAAGTGATGTTTTATTAAAAATCAGGTCGATGTCTGCTTTAGCAATAAAGACCTCATCGTTTAAAGAAACCGAATAGGAGATACCATTCTCCGTACTAATATTTACCTTTATTTTTTCATCAGGAGAGGTGATCTGGTGCTGTGCGGTTAAAGAAGAAATTCCAATAAAAAACAGACAGACAAGGGCAGTAAATCTATACATACTATTTTTATTTTAAGTGTTTGGTTGAAATTTGCTCGAGCCTAAACCAAACTGGATCAAGCCCTGTTAATTCACAATAAAAGTAGCTAAATCTTTTCAAAGCCCTCAAGATTTTTCAGGCTTTTTCAAGCGGATATCCTTTGTGCTGAACGATTTTACGTGTCGAAATAATATACCTGCATTTTCATAAAAGCCCCAGCCGAAATTATTTGAAACAAAAACAAATAATTTATTAATATTGCTGGAAATCCTTTATCCCTGCCGTCCCTATTTCATCGGAAATTCCCCTCGGTGGTGGGGTGGCACGAAGTGACGGGGTGGTTTGGAATGATTCTGTTTCAAAGCATGTTACCCGAAGTTTGCAACTTCGGATTCTCTCTCTTCTTTTTTCCATTGATGAACTGCGAAGCACATCATGAACACCAAAACCAATAGATATTCTGTGAATAAAAAAGAAGCAAAAAAATCTAGGCTGCAAAGAAAAAAGTACTTCGCCCTTCATCAAGGCTAAGTGCGGCGGAGTGATTTAGCTTCGCCGAATCTTCAATTTCCTCGTATGTACTCGGAAATTATTCCTCCCTACTTTTTGCTTGACCAAAAAGTAGGCAAAAAGTCAAGGCTGATTTTCTTTTTCTATGGCTTTAACCATAAAATTTTTATCCGCCGCAGCCTAAGGACGCTTCGCTCTCTGGCTGCTCCTTCGCCTGCCGATTGCTATCGGCATCGCTAAAATTTTCTGGAAGCCAGGACGAAAAATAAAATAGGCCGGGGTTTGAATCCGTATCACTATTTCACTATTCACAATTTCATTCATCATTCAACACTCAAAACTCATAACTATCCAAACTTTTGCCTTTAGCCTTTTAACTTTTTCCTTCTTTATCCTTTGTCCTTTAAACTTTATCCTTCTCTCTTCGTCGCCCCGCGAGGCATCGCGGGGCTACGTATTGTAAATCCCTTCGAGATTACTTTTACCTTTTTACTTTTTACTTTTACCTTTTTACTTTTTCCTTTTTACTTTTTCCTTATACTCCTTTTTCCTGTTTCTAATATCTCCATGGAAACCGATCCTATTGTGAATTAAATTATCAAATCACATAAAATTCCTTACTTTTAATAGCAATTTAAATCAAAAGGATATGTACACAAAATTTATCTTCCTGCTTACCTTGTTTTTTACAATCAACCTGCTTAGTGCACAGGAAACTGCTACTGATAAACTGGTGAAACGCGATGGGACTGTGATCTCATGTGTGATTAAAGAAATTGGAGATGAGGAGATCAAGTATGCGGAGGACGGTTTAAGGGATGATATTCTGGTGGGCATAGACCGAAGTAAGGTAGACAAAATCATCTTTGCTGACGGACGTGAATACAAGATCGACAATTCTATGAGTGTATATGAAGACCTGAGCACACAAAAAAAGAATGTGATCAAGGGCAACCTCTTTCTACCCATTTCAGGCGCTGTGGAATTTGGCTATGAAAGAAGTCTGAAACCGGGAAGAAGTATAGAGGGAGAGATCGGGATCATTTATGGAGATAATAACTATGATGAGATAGATGGCTCCGGTGTGTTTTTTAAATTTGGTTATAAGCTGATCAGAACCCCGGATTATTACATGAAGGGCATGAAATACGCGCACATTTTAAAGGGCTCGTATATTAAACCGGAAATTGCCTTCAGTACCTTTTCATATGATCAGGCAGACTATATGAATGGGAATAACTCGGATTCGGTGACAAGTTTTGCCGGTTTGATCAATTTTGGCAAACAGGTGGTTTACAGCAATCTTTTTGCTGTTGATTATTTTATAGGTGCCGGCTATGCTACCGGTACTTCAGAGGGACTGGAAGGATATTACGCCTATTTGACCACCGGTGATTCTTCATTCGTACTGACCGGCGGGATCAGGATCGGGTTTTTGTTTTAAGAAAGCAAAGGACAAAGGATAAAGGATAAAGGACAAAGGACAAAGGATAAAGGATAAAGGATAGTATTGAGATATGAGTATTGAGTATTGAGAAAATTGACGGTTCCCCTCTTGAGAGGGGTTAGGCCTGCCGGCCGGCAGGGGTGTGTATTAATTATAGTTGATTGATTATCAAATAGTAACTTCTTTTTTAATTAAAGATATTCTGGTTATACTTTATTGGTTTTTGTACTAATTTGGATAATCAAAAGTTCCAAAATCAAATCTGTGGAAATCGGCTAAATCCGTGTGCTATTCAAGCAAGTAAAAAGCCTGACGGAAGGGACAAGGTAGAAGTCTGTTGGATAAAACACGGACCTAAAAAATCCGGTGTAAGTTGAACTTGTTTTTAGTGAAGTGCATCGTACAACCATTGTCCGAAATCATAACCGCTTCGGAATATTGCAATGATCATCGCAGCAATAAATATCACCAGGGCTATTTTAAAATAATTGGACTTTAAAAATTCTTCTTTTGTCATGTTGGTATGGATTAAGGAATTACTTAAAACTATTAGTGCCAAATTCGGGAATTTGTTACATAATCATACCACCCTAGATCAGCAATATATGAGGTGTCCGAGATAAAAGAATACCGGATAATTCCTGCATTTTTTTCGCTTCCTGAAAGTCATTGTCGTTTCAGCTTCGCTTTTCGAAGGGCAGGATCACACCTTTCTCCACATAATCCTTCAGCCCTTTCAGCAGCATAGCCCAGCAAAAAGAGGCCGTTCTGAAGTGTGTGTTGCACTGAGGCCAGCCGGTATGTGAAAAACGAAGGAGGGTATTTCCGTTTGCCTCCCAGATATCAAATGCAAAGGAAGTCGGATCCCAGTCAGGATCGGATTTGCTCATTTTTATTTGAAAAAACCGTCCGGGTTCAAATTGACTTACTTTTCCATACCAGTCGTATTCCGGGCCGAAATAAAAATTGTACTCAGCCCCCAGCACAGGATTACCTGTACAGCTTTTTGGCCACCAGTTGACCAGCTGCTCGGGTTTGGAAACCGCTTCAAACACTTTTTCAGTCGTTGCATGTATGACCAGATCATGGAATATGGCATATCCCGTGTCGGTTTTGGTATTTGTCTGTTTTTTATCCATAACCAAAAATAGTCATGTTTATGTTAAACATTGTACACAATTTAATTTTCTGTGAGTTTCCAGATCATGTCCATTAGATTTAATCAGCAGATGCATTCATTTTGTTATAGATCCTCCGGGTTTCAGAAGGGTCTTTGAAATTAATGATCACATGATCCCCGTTCTTTTTTAGAATAATCAGGTAAGGCGGATTTTTTGATTGAATCATCAACCGGCATTTGCCCAGCTGATCAAGCCTGAAGAATCCTTTTTTTACACCTGCGAAACTATAGCCGTTCGTTCGCATTTGTACCGCCGGAAAGCTATCAACGAGATTTACCTTTTCTATCTCTGAAAAGTTCATTTCAAAACCGTACATCCCTGAAAATTCTATGGACGCATCCTTGAAAGTTGTCTTTGATGGCATTGACCCATACAAAAATAATCCAATTACAAATACAGCCGTAATACCCAGGATCAAATAGGTTTTTCCGGTTCTCTTATCTGTATTATGATTGAATTTCTGAGCTTTCAAAATCATTAAAGTCAAGCCTACCAGTGTCACAACCGGTATCATTGAATTGGCGATCACGGCAAGACCTAACCAGTTAAACAGGGCATATCCGGCTATGATTATTATTCCCATAAATACAAACCCATTGCGCATGAAAATAGAGAGGCCTTCTATATCCACGTTTTGTTTTTGTTCCCGGGTCATGGTGTTGTAACCGGAAATCAGATCAGGATAGGCTTTGACCAAAAGTCCGAGTCCTATCATAATCAGTCCGAAAATCAATGTAAAAAGGTTCATGTTTACAGTTTATAAAGTTACAAGTTGAAAAGTTGACATGTTCAATTGGGCATTATTTTCCTTTTTCCTTGTTTAATAGAACGCTGATTAAGCGGATAGAACTGATTTGCACGGATTTGTTTTTGAATCATCCTCTCACTTTTCACTTCTCAAATTCATCACTCAACATTCAACTCAACATTCATAACTTTCAAACTTTTTACTTTTTACTTCTTTTTCCTTTGTCCTTTGAACTTTATCCTTTGTCCGACAGTCCTTTTTCACCTGTCCTCCTGGTTCTTGTCTCCTGTTTCCTTCTCAAATCTCATATCTCATATCTCACATCCCATATCTTCCATCAAAATCAATTGATCAATTTAAAAAACTGATCCGTATTGCTTTGGTTTCCCTGAACATAAATAACATCTCCCTGTTTCAAGACTTCGTCAGGCAGCACGCTTTCCAACATCTCATCCCGTCTTTTGATGGCCAGAATGTTAATTCCGTATTCGGCCCTCAGGTTTAGTTCTTTAAGAGGTTTATCCAGAACATCGCTGCTGTCGGCATTGATTCTCAGACAGGTGATGTTAAATTCTGCCATATCATTGGGACGGTAGGTTCTGGGACGTTTTAATTCATCTTTGAACAAACTGTAATTATCAGACCTCACCTCATCGATCAGATTTTTAATTCGGTCTTCGGGTACCAGGAAATTTTGAAGTACATGAGAAAATAACTGAAGTGACGTTTCAAATTCTTCAGGAATTACTTCATCAGCACCCAGGGCCAGCAGTTCTGCTGTTTCTTTGAAATACCTCGTCCGGACAACGATATAGATCGTATCAGAAATATCACGTACATTTTTAACAATGGTTTTTGTAGCCTGGCTGTCGGATATTGCGATCACCACCGCCCGCGCTTTAGAAAGGTGCACGGTTTCAAGGATGTGTTCCTGAATGGCATCACCAAAAATTATCGGCAGACCTTTTTTCTTTTCCTGTTTTACGGTTTCAGCATTCATTTCAATAACAACAAATGGAATACTGCTGGCTGCGGCAGCTTTGGCCAAATTGCTGCCATTCAATCCGTAACCAATGATAACCAGATGATTTTCCAGTTCGTTATGTTGAGTTTCTGGTTTTTTGTTATTAAAAATATTGCTGCCTTTCAGTCCTGACTTTTTATACAAACCCATCCAGGCATTGGCTATGTTTTCTGAATAGATGATCACGAAAGGTGTCAGCAACATGGATACAATTGAAACAGATAAGAAATATTGGTTCGTTTCAGTATTCAAAAGGTTGTATTCCATGCCAACTTTTGAGAGTATAAACGCAAACTCACCAACCTGAAAAAGAGACAAACTTGTTAACAGCACTGTTCTGAAAGGATACTTTAAAACCGCAACCGCTATTGCTGTGATCATGGTTTTTACAACCAATAATACGACAACCAAAAACAGGATCAACAGTATGTGGTTCATAAAAAAACTCAAATCCAGCAACATACCTACCGAAACAAAAAAGAAACTGGAGAACAGCTCCCTGAAAGGCAATATGATGCTGGTTGCCTGGTAGTTGTAATCAGACTCCGAAATAATTAAACCTGCGATGAAAGCCCCCAAAGCCAATGACAACCCCGCCTCTGAAGTCAGAAAGGCTACTGCAAAACACAGGGTAAAAGTAACCAGCAGAAAGAGTTCTTTGCTGTTTGTTCTGGCAACAGCATGCAGCAACTTTGGGACGACATAACGTATGCTGAGGTAGGTAATTAGGATAAGGGCAGCCGATTTTAACAGCAGCGAGAGGATACTTACTGTCAGGTTGCCTGATTCACCGGCAATGATCGGGGTAAAAAGCATCATCGGTACAACAATGATGTCCTGGAAGATCAAAATGGCGAGGGCATTTCTTGCATGGGGCGAATTAATAGCCTTGCGGTCCTGAAAGGTTTTTAAAACGATGACAGTACTGGACAAAGAAAACAGAAACCCGATGAAAACAGATTCGTTCCATGAATTTCCCAGGAAATGGTAGGCCAGAGCAGCTACGATTACAGTTATACCTACCTGCAAGGATCCGGCAATAAAGACTGTTTTTTTTATAGATGCCAGTTGTTTGAAGGACATTTCCATACCAATTACAAAAAGAAGCAGGATCACACCAATTTCCGACAAAATTTCAACTTCTTCAGTTGCTTTTATCAGGCTGAAACCATAAGGGCCAATGAGGACTCCGGCAACCAGAAAACCTAAAATTGACGGGAGTTTTAGCCTTTGAAGCACATAAACCATCAGGGCCGAAAAACCTAAAAGAATGAGTATGTCCTGTAGTATGGGTAAATGCATATTTCTTTAAAGTGTTTAATTTTCGGTCGATGCTGACCGCTGCCTTAAAGTTAAGAAAAGGAGATGATATTCATGCTGTTCAGGCGCTTATTCGAAGGTTTTTGGCTACGACTTGACAAATTACCGGGCCTGGCACTGAATTCTGGAGTATATCTTGGTCTATCGTTCCTATTTTTTGTTCCTGGTTCTTAGGAAAAACATGGCAATTGCAGTAGTCACAATTCCCATAACCAAGGCTCCTATGGCTCCCTGCTTGGCATAGTTTGCATAATTAAAATTGGCTTCAGCTTCTGCTGTAGTTTTGTAGTACCCCAATTCTACAGAACGTTTGATCACATTAGGGAAATATTCAGGGGTGATGAAATAGGAAGTGATCCATTGTGTCAGCGGGCTGATCAAGGCAATAAGCACAGATAGGATAATCCCTGTAATCAAACCTTGTTTATAGGTCATATTGCCTTTATAAAAATGTTTCTTTTTGTCTTTCAAAGCCAAAACCATTAGGATAATTGCCGGAATGGCAAACAGGTTGGTTAAGTACAGATGATAGTCAATGTATTTACCGTGCAGTCCTGCCATTTTTTCGAGTACCATCCAAAGCAAGGTCATTAATGAAAACAAGACGGCCCATTTAAGTTCTATTTTTATGTTTTTCATTTTTTACAGATTTATTTATAATTAGAATGATTTGGGTATACCTCAGTTCAAATTTAGTAAAAAAGTTGAACGAATTAAAAATGCCCCGATTCCGCCTGATGACACGGCCACGGGTAACGTTCACCCCGCGAGGCATCGCGGGGCTACGGATTCAGGATCCTTTCGCGATCACTTTTTACTTTTTGCTTTTTCCCTGCCTACGACAGCAGGTTCCCCGTCTTACTAAGCATTGATTTTGATCTCAATTCCTGCCGGCCGACAGGTGGGCTTTTTTCTTTGAGGCCGAGGATTTAAAATCCGTATTAACATCACAATTTCACAATTTCACTATTCACAATTTCACTCATCATTCAACACTCAACATTCATAACTTTTCAAACTTTTGCCTTTTACCTTTTTACTTTTTCCTTCTTTATCCTTTGTCCTTTGAACTTTATCCTTGGCCGACAGGCTTTGTCCTCCTGTCTCCTGGTTCCTGTTTCCTGGTTCCTTCTCACAAATCTCAAATCTAATATCTCATATCTCAATACGTGCCAAGGCCAGCATTGAGGATCAATCACCCCGCGAGGCATCGCGGGGCTACGGATTACAATTCCCTTCAAGATTACTTTTTCCTTTTTACTTTTTACTTTTTTACTTGTTTGAATAACACACTTTTACAGTGTCGTCTTCTACAACTTGATTTTGTATTTGTAAATTTTACTCAAACCATTCTCTCCCTCAGAAATATATTTATGCAGGTCTTCAAAGTTCATAAATTTTTGGGGCGTCAGCTGATCTCTTTTACTGGTAAAATAGAGTGTATTGCTTTGGCTGTCATAAAACGGACAATATTCCATATATTTTGTATTTATAAGACTGCCCATATTTGTTGCAGGTGTCCATTCGCCCTCTTTTCTATAAGATATATACAGATCACCACTTCCCAATCCATCCTTTGCATTGTATTTGGTGTAAAGCAAAAATGTTTCCTCTTTGGATACAAATGCATTGAACTCATATCCCTCGCTATTGATAGAGGTGCTCAGCAAAACCGGCTCAGCATATTCTTTTCCATCCCAATGACAGTAATATATGTCATCTTTGCCAAGTCCGGATGCGGCATCCATAGTAAAATAGAGGTTGTTATTTATTGAAAGTGTAGGATAAAATTCATTGTTGACTGAATTCACTTTGCTTCCCGCATTGATCGGTTTTGACCATGCTGTATGGCTGTTTTTCCTTTCCACAAACCAAATATCAAAATCACCCTTGCTTTTTATGGAATCATTTTTCGGACGGTCAGAAGCAAAGTAAAGTTTCTTGCCATCATAGCTTATAAAGGGTTCCATATAGGAATACGCATCGCAAAATGAAAGCAGTTCAGGGCTGCTCCATTTTCCGTTTTTCACACAAACGATCTGAGAAATCTCCTGATTCGGACTCTGAATAGTAAAAAAGACCTCATCCAAAGCCTGAGTAAGCGAAAAATCTCGCAGATTCTGGAATTTATTTAATTCTTCATGAACCAAAGTGACCTGCGGCAAATAAAGAGTTTGTAATTACAATTGTCAATAATAGATGTATTTTTCATGCTTAATCTTTATAATATTCCTTTAAAATTCAAATACAAATTGCTTGTGATAGCAATTTTTTTATTTTAAATGCTGTTATTTTTTATTGTATTTGTTGTGTTTCCATTTATTTGTCCCCAATGCACTATCCGCTATAAGTTCCTTAAGTCTTTTGACCCTTGTAATTTCCTGCTTGGCGCTCATCACCCATCTGGTTGAAGGTTTTCTGTAGGTTGGGGCAAGAGACTGAAAGTAGGCCCAGGCAACTTCATTTGATTGGAATAGTTTTTCAAGTTCAGGTGAAAATCTTATTTCTTCATTTTCAAAAGAATAAATTTTAGATCTTATCTCTGTGCGACATGCAAAACTTGCCAGACCTGCTTCTTTCATTTGTCCGTTTTCTATTAAGATTTGAACCTTTTTTATATTTACGGCACTCCAGATACTGTTTTTTTTTCTTGGTGTAAATCGAATTGTATAACTTTCTTCATCAAGTGTGTATTTCACGCTGTCTATCCAACCGTAACAAAGTGCCTGATCAACAGATTGTGACCAGGTAATTGAGGGTAGATCCGACTTCACTTTATAAAAACCTACAAAAATTTCAGTTTCTGTCCGGTGATTGATCTCTAACCACTGTCTAAATTCTTCTTCTTTCGAAAAAAATACTGGTATCATTTTCTATCTCTAATTTGTAATCCCTATTTGTTTAACCATTCAATCTAACCTCCATCAAAATATTGAAAAATAATGATTTATATGTTTGCTTCAGCCATTAGTTAAATTTTTCTATTCTATGGGATAGTTAGAGAATATATTATCCCGATAAAATGCAGTTTGGTATAGAATATTTAACAGTTTAGGTGCCGGCAGTCCACATTGCGCGCTTCCAATTATGTTAATCCGGCCGCCAAACGGGAGTTT
>CAWFJI010000006.1:0-158517 GCA_963816075.1 uncultured Flavobacteriaceae bacterium
CAAGGATGTGCTTAGTATAGAGATGTGAGATGTGAGATTTGAGATGTGAGATGTGAGTATTTGAGAAAGTACGGAGACAGGAACCAGGAGACAGGAACCAGGAAAAATTAGTATTGAGTATTGAGTATTGAGAGTAAGACGGCAACAGGAGACAGAAACCAGGAGACAGGAATTAGGAGACAAGAGACAAGAAAAATTAGCATTGAGTACTGAGTATTGAGTATTGAGATGTTTTTTTTAATTTAACCTCTCGAAACTTTTTACTTTTGCCTTGAACCTTTGCCGTTGCCCTTTATCCTTTGTCCTTTGTACTTTGTCCTTTGTACTTTGTCCTTGTTTATTGTAACAAATTGTAACGAAAAAACAACTAACGGTTAAACGAATTAATCAATAATTAAAAAATATAATTATGACCATGATACAGTGGTTTATTTTTTTCTTACTTTTCAGAGGTAATTCATTTTGCGGGAACTTGGAAACTGTACGAGAAAGCGGGAAGAAAGGCGTGGGAAGCCGCAATACCCGTTTATAACGCTGTTGTATTACTGCAGATCATAGGAAGACCGACATGGTGGGTCATCTTCTTGTTTCTTCCCATTGTCCAGTTGTATGTTTGCAGTGATTTGGGTAGAGACTGTCAGAAGTTTTGGAAAAAAAACCACTGATCGACAAGTTTTGGCGATTGTAACGCTGGGCTTCTACACTTACTATATCAATTATTTCACCGACGTAAATTACGTAGAGACAGCAGTCAAAATCGGACTGCAGTGGGAGAATGGGTAAGTTCGATTGTGTTTGATTGTTGCCGCGACCATAGTGCACACCTATTTTATGCAGCCTTATACATCGACCTTCATTCGAAAAATCTTTACTGATTGGCGATTTCTTTTTTGTGAGTAAATTTCATTATGGCGCGAGTGCACCAATGACCACTGTCGCTGCACCGATGGTCCACGATTCGCTTCCCTTAATGAGAGCAAAATCGTATTTAAAAATACGGCAGTTGCCGTATTTGCGGATTCCGGGCTTCCAAATGTTAAAGCAACGAAATTGTCGTATTTAGCTGGCCCGTTGATACTGTTGTATTTCTTTGAACAAATCAAACACGTAGATCAGAAAGCCGGTTGATAAAAATCAAATTACGTAAAAAGATGTGTTGGTGTGCCGGGAGATTCTCTCGAAATAAATGACGGTTATATTTATATCAACGGAGCTCTTTTCTTGTGATGCCAGACAGGGCGAGGCCTCAGTATTTCTTTGATGTCAATACAGGCGGAAATACGATCAATGTCAATACACTTCAGAACAAATGCCACGTTCGCGAAGGTGGCAGACTTCCTGATGGCAATTATGTACTGAATCTGGCCGAAGAAGATGCCAGACTGCTTTCAAAGGATCCCGTCTTGTGAAAAGACGATGAACAAGCGGTTGGTACCAAAAGGTGAAGGAGAGGATGTTTTTCCCAATGATCCCAAATTGCATGGAATAAAGATAATTTTGTCCGTCCACATCCCTGGTAAGGCAAGACCGTTCAGCCGGGATAAAAACAGCATCGGTTTTTATAAACAGATCATCAGGGAATATGAGAAAAATGAGATCGAAGCTGGTGGGAGATCAGGTCATGATCAACGGTGCTCCGGCATCTTCCTATACCTTCAAACAAGACTATTACTGGATGATGGGTGCACAACCGACATAACAGTGAGGATTCGAGATACTGGGGTTATGTGCCTTTTGATCATGTGGTAGGAAAACCTGTCTTTATATGGTTCAGCTGGAACAGTCAGGGTAAGGTCTTGACAAAGTGCGTTGGGAGAGGTTGTTTACCACGGGTACACGGCAGCGGGAAGCCTGTATCATATTTCTATTGGTTCCTGGGGTGCGCTGGCTTTGTGGTACGGATATACCGTATTTAAAAGAAAAAGCAAGCAAAGTTAATTCTGCCAATGGTTTTTCAGCCGACAATATTTTTCACCGGTTATTCAATATATAGCTATTGCAGCAGCCGGTGAACTCATTTTTGAGACCGAAGACAATTTTCAGAAAGCAAACCTACCGCAACCGCTGTTATATTTACGGGGGCCAATGGCAAACTTTTGCTGGGTATTCCAATTGTTCATGAAAATTCAGGCAGAAGGCAGAAGACCCGGGAGGTTAAAATTGATAGAAACTTTGGTGGCAAAAAATGCACAAAATTGCTGGCTTTCGGCTTACCGATCTTCTCCCTATTTTGAATATTACGGAAGAGGGTTGCCGTCTGTGCTGAGCAAGTCTTATACCTTTTTACGCTGGATCTGAACCTCCGGGTACATGAGCTTGTTATGGAGGCCCTTTCAGCTGGCGAAGAAAAGCGGCCATACCACGGAGTACCTTACAACCGTTGAGGAGGATTACAGGTACCTGGCCAATGCCAAGTTAAAACCATCCTATCAACAGGAACCTTACCAGCAGGTGTTTACTGAGAAATTCGGTTTTATTCCCAACCTGAGCATACTCGACCTGCTTTTTAATGAAGGTCCGAATGCACTGGGCTATCTGGAGCAGCACAGGGATATTTTTAAAAAATAAAACCTGTCGTTTAACAGGTTTTATTGATTGACCGAAATCTTTATTTTGTTGGTTTTTTAATGTTTTTTGTTTGTTTATTTCGTCCTGCAGTTCCCTTCTCACTTTCTGTTCCCTTTCAATGGAGACCCTTTTGTAGTTGTCGTACTCTTCTTCGTGTATCTTTTAAAGCTTTCTGCGCCTGTTCCGTCAGTTTATTGCTCTGCCTGTAACGTAGCATAAAAAACAGCGAAAGCGCAAGCAAACTGCCCAGCAGGGAATATACCAAAACATTGTAATTCGATTTTTTCATGGGTACTCCGAAACCGTCTATGTCATCAATATTTTTTGTCACTTCTATCAGGTTGTCATTGGTCTTTTTTAGATTCACTTTTAAAGAATCTATTTCCGCCTTCTGCCTGTTGATGACCACACTAGTTCCGGCCATCTTTTTGTTTAGGTTTTGAATCGTATCAAGAACAACCAATTTAAGTTCGTTGTATTTGTCCTTATTAATTACTTTGTATTCCTGGTAACTGCCTGATTTGCGGAAGAGCTCGTCGAACTGACCGCTGATGGAATTTTTGCTAACCGGTTTTACTACCGCCGGTTCCGCCTTGTCCTGAGCAAATGTTTGGGTAGCAATGAATAATAGAAGAAGAAAAAGTAGCTTTTGAGTGCGTTTCATTTTTTTATTGTTAATCGTTCGTATTTTATAAAGCAAAACATCCCTTTTTTACAGAGGGTTTAAAAATAATAAAATATTGAATACCGACTGGTATTCAACTAATTAGCAATTTTTTTAAAATGATAAGCTATTTTCGACTGTAAATCTAAAATATTTAACGAAATAATAAAATATTTATTTCAATGCCTCTCTTAAAATTGTTGCCGGGTGGAGTGCCTTTCTTCCGGTTCCGTCGAAGATCTGATGTCTGCAACTGGTACCTGCCGCCGCAATGCTCACATCCTTGCCTGTATTTCGCACTTTTGGAAATAGGGTGTCTTCCCCAACCTGCATACTCACTTCGTAATGTTCCTTTTCATAGCCAAAGGAACCTGCCATACCACAACAGCCTGAGTTGATTATAGTAACAGCGTAATTTTTTGGCAGATTGAGCATGGCAAATGAGCTTTCCATGTTAGAAAGAGATTTTTGATGACAGTGTCCGTGAATTTTAATGGTCTTCTTTTTATCACTGAAATCCGAAGAGCTGATCTTTCCTTTTTTTATTTCTTCATAAAAGAACTCTTCCAGTGTTAAGGTAAAAGGTGCGATCCGCCTGGCCCTGTCCTTATCATCTGCCAACCGGGGATATTCATCCCTGAAGCCTAGAATGGCGCTCGGTTCTATGCCCACCAGGGGCGTTTCCGAGGTGATCAATTCACCAAAATGCGCTATGTTCTGATCTATTTTTTCTTTGGCCTTATCCAGCAATCCTTTTGAAATAAAGCTCCTACCGCTTTCTTCATGAGGTGTAATCAGCACTTCGTAACCCAGATCTGAAAGCAATTCGATGGTGTCTATTCCTGTAGGAACATCATAAAAATTTGTATACTCATCCAAAAAAAGGTACAGTTTTCCCTTTTCGTGTTTTTTTGAAGCGAGACGGGCTTTGTTTTTGTCACACCATTTTTCAAGGGTCACGGGTTGCAGTGCCGGGATACTCCTTTTGGGGTGTATGCCCATTATTTTTTTAGTAGCGGCCGTATTCAGGATGAGGTTTGTAAGAGATGGGACTATACTTCCCAATTTGTTCCATTTAACATTATCGGCAAACATTTGGGTCCTGAAATCGACGGGATTGCTCTGGTAATACTGATACAAAAATTCCGCTTTAAGCGAGGCGATGTCCACATTGCTTGGACATTCGGAAGAACAGGCCTTGCAACTCAGGCACAGGTCGAAGATCTTTTTGAGTTCTTCGCTATCAAATTTATTAGCCTTTTCGGAATGGGTGAGAATCTCTCTCAGCATATTTGCCCTTGCCCGGGTGGTATCTTTTTCATCTTTTGTAGCGCGGTAACTCGGACACATGGTTCCGCCCGCTGAAACGGGTTTTCTGCAATCACCGGAGCCATTGCATTTTTCTGCGACGCGCAGTATACCCAGAGAATCAGAAAAATCCATAAGGGTCTCAACTGCAGGTTCTTCCCGGTCTGCTTCATACCGAAGTGACTCATCAATAGGCCAGGGATCGATGATCTTACCTCTATTAAAGATATTCTTTGGATCGAAGGTAGCTTTGATTTCCTTTAAAAGGGTGTAATTTTTTTCGCCGATCATCTCCGGTAAAAAAGAGGAACGGACAATGCCATCGCCATGTTCTCCGCTCATGGAGCCCTGGTATTTTTTTACCAGCGTGGCCACATCGGCAGTGATCGATTTAAACTGAGCAACACCTTCCTTCTTTTTCAGGTTTACTATGGGTCTAAGATGCAGTTCTCCCGCACCGGCATGGGCATAATAGATGGGATTTTGGCCGTAGTTTTCCATCATTTTACTGAATTCATCAATGTATTCAGGCAGGTCGGCATATTCTACGGCGGTGTCTTCTATGCAGGGTGCGGATTTGTCATCTCCCACAATATTTCCCAGCAGTCCGAGTCCGGCTTTTCTCAGGGTATTGGCTTTATCAATATCCGCTCCTTTTAATTTTGGGTAGGCATAACCGAGTTTGCTTTCTTCGAGGTCCCTGATCAGGGCATCTGCCAGTTTTTCTGTTTCAGCCATGTCATCTGATGCTACTTCCAGCATGAGTATCCCTTTCGGATCTCCTTCGACAAAAAAGCGGTTTTTTCTCTGTTCCCGGTTGTTTTTGGTGCAATCCAGGATGGTCTTGTCCATGAGTTCGCAATAATACAATTTGTGTTTCATGGCAATCACCACGGCCAGCATGCAATTGTGTATCGATTCATAATGGGCTGCCACCATAATCTTATGTGCAGGCGGTAATTTATCAAGTGCCAGGGTGATCTCTGTAGTAAAGGCCAGGGTACCCTCGCTGCCACAGAGCACTTTGCTCAGATTTACATTTTTGTCTGTTCCGCCGAATATTTCAGATTCCAGCAGCGCATCAACGGCATAGCCATTGTTTCTTCGGTGTATGGTTTTCTTTGGAAATTCCTTAGTTATTTCTTCCTGAATCTCCTTGCGTGTGAGTTTATCATAAAAAAACCTGTAGATCTCATTTTCCAGGGTATTGCCACGGGTTTTTTCGAGAAACCGCTCTTTATTGAGGTCGTTAAATAAGGCTGTTGAACCATCAGAAAGGACTGTTTTCATAGCAAGAACCTTGTCGCGCGTAACCCCGTATCTGATCGAGGTGGTCCCGGAAGAATTGTTGCCTACCATACCACCGATCATACAGCGGTTCGTGGTTGAGGTATCCGGGCTAAAAAAAAGGCCATAAGGTTTAAGAAAAAGGTTCAGCTCATCGCGAATAACACCGGGCTGAACCGTTACTGTCTGGCCGATCTCATCAAAAGCAAGAATTTCAGTAAAATATTTTGAGGTGTCCACAACCAGGCCGTCGCCAACACACTGACCGGCCAGCGAGGTGCCTGCGGTTCTCGGAATGAGGCTGATCCTGTTCTCATCTGCATAACGGACTATGGTTTTCAGGTCTTCCTCATCCTTTGGGTAACATACGGCAAGGGGTATTTTTCTATAAACAGAAGCATCGGTAGCGTAGATACTTTTGTGCAAAAGATCATCATACAATTCACCTTTTAATTCAAGTGAAAGTTTATCGAGTTGTGCATTCATGGCTTTTTTGCTTAACAGGTCAGGAAATAATCTTACCGTTTTTAGCCTGATTCCGGCATTGTAAAAGTACAACTTCTTCTTGATTTTGTATTCCAAGAACCAGAATTTCACTCATGAAATTTCCTATTTGTCTGGGTGAAAAATTGACGACGGCAATTACCTGTTTGCCCAGCAACTCCTCTTTTGTATAGAGGGCGGTGAGCTGTGCACTTGAGCTTTTTACTCCCAAAGGCCCAAAATCAACCTTGAGTTTATAGGCAGGTTTTTTGGCTTTCTCGAAATCCTGAACCTCTGTGATGGTTCCTATTCGCAGGTCGACTTTTTGAAAATCTTCATAAGAAATCGGGTCTTTGATCATCTTTCCTTAAATTTGGTTTAAAATTAATCAAAAATGGCAAGAACAGCATCAAATATGTTAGCCCTTGGCACCAAAGCATCTGCATTTGAATTACCCGATACGATATCAGGTAAATTTCTCAATCTGAATGAGCTGCAGGGCAGGAAGGGTACTGTTGTGTATTTTATCTGTAACCATTGCCCGTTTGTGCTGCATGTGATTAAAGAACTGGTGCGCACCGCCAATGACTATAAAGAATTTGGAGTTTCCTTTCTTGCTATCTCTTCCAATGACGTGGTGAACTACCCTCAGGATGCTCCTGACAAGATGGCTGAATTTGCATGGCAAAACCGCTTTACATTTCCTTATTTGTATGATGAGACACAGGAGACGGCCAAAGCCTACGATGCTGCCTGTACTCCGGATATCTACGTTTTCGACAGCAATCTGGCACTCGTCTACAGGGGGCAGCTTGATGACTCACGACCGGGCAATGAGATTCCTGTTACGGCAGTTGATCTGAGGTCTGCCCTGAACAATTTGCTGGCAGGAAAAGCGATCAGTGCTGAGCAAAAGCCGAGTATTGGATGTAATATTAAATGGAAGCGAGAAGGATAAAGTGCAAAGGATAAAGGACAAAGGATAAAGGATAAAGTTTAAAGGTAAAAGGTAAAAGTAAAAAGTAAAAAGTATTATTAGGATAAGATATATGCTGGATGTCGATCCGGGCACAACTTCTTATGCTCCCTATCTTTTCAGGCTTCAAGGTCTAAGGTAGTAATTGAACTTTTGCCTTTTGCCTTTTAACTTTTTACTTAGCTTCTGTCTCCTGTCTCCTGTTTCCTGTCTCAATACTCAATACTCATATCTCAATACTGAATAATCAGGGAAAAAGCCACAGAATGGCTTCTTCGAATTCGCTCCTCCAGAATTTTTCACTGTGTTCTCCGCCCGGGACGTATTTTTGGTAAATATTTTTCTTTTTGTAGCCGGCCTCGATCAGCAGTCCGGCAATTTTTTCTGTATCGGCTACAGTCTCGCCATCTTCATCTTCATTGGTGCCGGCGAGCAGGTACATTTTTTGTTTTTTTATTTTACCATGTTCTTCAGCAAAAGTAAAGGACTCGTCAGCAAACCAAAATGAAGGAGAGAAGACTCCCACTTTTCCGAATACATCAGGGTATTTCAAGCCGGCATAATACGAAATCAAGCCTCCCAGGGAACTACCCATAATCCCTGTATTCCATTGACCGGATTTTGTCCTGAGCTTTTGGTCGACATAAGGCTTAAGGTTTTTCACTATAAATTCAAGATACAGATCTCCTTCGCCGCCTCCGTACTCTTCATTTTTCCAGGGTGTATATTCGTTCAGTCTTTCTTCCTGCCCGTTTTCTGTGGCAATCACGATAAGGGCAGTGCCTTTTTCCACAAATAATTTGTTTAAGGTCTCATCAACACCCCATTCCCCTGCAAAGGAAGTTGCATCGTCAAAAATATTCTGCCCGTCGTGTAAATAGACTACAGGGTACCGGCGGTTTGATTCCTCGTAATCGGGTGGGAGGTAGGCCAGAATTTTTCTCGTTCGCTTGTTGAACTGCGGCATGGGAAACGCTTCCTCGAGTACTACAACATTCTTGGCGGCAGTCGATTTTTTCGGGCTTTTCGGTTTTTGCCAGCTCTGGATTTTCATAAAAATTGTATCGTGTTTTTCTGAGAAATGCCAGGTTCTGTTCTCAATATTTTTCCCGACAGAATCGGTCTCGACCTGCTCCCAGCTTCCCAGTGTAAATTTAAATTCGAGGTCCTTTTTTGTTTTTGGCAGGGTTATGGAATAATAGCCCTTGTCATTCATGTTAAGGTAATGATCCTTACCCCCGGACCAGTTATCAAAATTTCCGGTGATAAAAAGCACCGCATTTTTTGGTGTATCCCGAGGTATTTGCTCCAGAACCAGGGTTACCTGACTTTGAATTTGATTATTCAAAAGTAAGGTAAGCAACAAGAAAAACTTCTTCAATGAATTCCTTTAAAAATTTCCAAAAACAGACAGGCTCGGCCCATTGAAAGTAAGATCGAATATGCCATCAACCTTTTCTTTTTTAACTGTAAGATCAACATTAAAATAATGGTAGCTCAAGCTCGTGCCGATGTTTTTGGTGATCTGATAGGTTACGGATGGAGATATATCCCAAAGGCCTCCTTCGAATTCATCTAAAGCCACATAGAACCAATCCAACCTCGCATCAATTGACCATTTGGGGTGTGGGGCATAGGTAGCCCAAAAACCAATGTCTGGTAAGGGTGCTGTGAAATTGGCAGTTTCCTTGCCAAATTCTGTATCTTCTTCCATTCTAATTTCTCCCTCAATATACGATTCCACATTCAGTGCATGAAGGCCTATGCCTCCTCCAATTTCATATTTTGGACCTCCAATGATCTGTCTGCCGAGAAAGATACGATAGGTTTGCATTGTAACGCCGGCCTCCGCATAGGTTCCTTCTTTAAAGATCTTATCCCTCCATTCAATGTCTTCTTCCAGAGTGCCTTTGTTTTCATTTTTCAAATTGAAATACTCAACTTGCATGATCCATTTTCTCTTTTTTGAAAACCTCCATTGTGCCATAAACATACCCGTAACGGCATCCTCGGTTCGGTCAAATACTTTATTCATATCCACAGGTAAATTTTCGTTATTCCCATCCAACGTAATGATAAATTCTGTGTCAGGAAAAAATACTCCGGCTCCGATCACAAATCGGTCTGTTAATATGGGATTCACTTTGGTACTGTCCTGGGCAAGCGTGCTAATGCTTAAGACGAGGCATAGATTCAAAAATAATAATTTTGTTTTCATATTACTAGTTACTTTGTATTTACGAGTTCAACATCAAAAATAAGGGTTGCATTTGGGGGTATCACATTACCGGCACCTGAACTTCCATAGCCCAAATGTGAGGGTATAACAAAACGTGCCTTATCACCAACCTGCAGCAACTGTATTCCTTCATCCCAGCCTTCAATGACCTGACCTACACCCAAAAGAAATTCAATGGGTTCTTTTCTGTTGTAGGAAGAATCAAAAACAGAACCATTGGTGAGTTGTCCTTTGTAATGAACCGTCACTTTTTTCCCTTTCTGGGCTTTGGCTCCTGAGCCCTTTTGCAAGATCTTGTAACGCAAGCCGGAGGGAGTCTTATCAAATCCTGCTGCTATTTTATCAAGTTCTGCATTCATCTGCTTCAATTCGTCGGCTATTCTTTTTTCCCTGCCTCCTTCAAATTTACGAAAGGATTCCACTGCATTAAATTTCTCAGCTTCTTCCCCAATGCGGATGATCTCCACCGATTTTATTTCGTCATTCTGTGCAATGGCATCTACTACATCCTGACCTTCGATAACATGCCCAAAAACCGTATGCTTATTATCCAGCCAGGGTGTGGCCACATGGGTAATAAAAAACTGGCTGCCATTGGTGCCGGGCCCTGCATTGGCCATAGAGAGAACACCGGGTCTGTCGTGTTTGAGATCGGGGTGAAATTCATCATCAAATTTGTAACCCGGACCACCGGTTCCGGTAGCTAACGGACAGCCACCTTGTATCATGAAGTTGGCGATGACACGGTGGAATTTGAGTCCGTCGTAATATTTTTGCCCCTGAGGTTTTGCACTGTTCTCGAGATTACCTTCTGCAAGTGCGATGAAATTGCCCACGGTACCCGGGGTTTTATCGTGAGTTAGTTTGATCAGAATTTCTCCTTTTGTTGTATTGAACTTAGCGTATATTCCCTTATCCATTTTGTGTTTTTAAAAATTTGACCAAAGATAAAAGTTTCTTTGGAGTACAGCGCAAGTTGTGCTGTAAATACTTAGGATTAAGTAATTTTTTAAAAGAAAAAATGGCAATTTTTCAGATGAGCCGGATTTGTTATAAAAAAAAAGACCACTACGTTACGAATAACAGTAGCGGCCTAAAAAAAAAGGGATCTTGAAGAGTTCTATTGCTAAAACTCAAGTATTGTGATTCGCACAGAAAAAACCCTGATTCTAAACTTCAGGAGCTCTTTTTGCAGGAAAAGGATTTGAATTATTGGGCACTTTTATTCGGAGGGATTGAACTTCATTAAAAAATTCTTGTCGATTTATTAATTTGTAATAATATTCTTTCAATTCAGACAATAGCAATTTGTAATACTTCATGAGCAATGTAATAACAATTCGTAAAATGAATTTGAAAAATGTTATTGTGAGGGCAACTTTTTTTTTCTGTTGTTGGTTTCTAAACCATCAACAATATCTTAAACGCAGGATTTAATTTTTTATTTCGGTAATTTTAATAAAATGTTAGAAATGTTTTACGGTGAAGCGGTTATACGATTATGCAGTTATACGGTTATACGGTAATGCGGTTATACGGTTATACGGTTATACAATGTCTAGTGAATAGTGAAGTAGTGATTAGTGAGACGTTAGTCATAGTGATACTTACCTGGCTTTGGATTGCAGGAACAGGTCTGCCAGGACCATGGCACTAAGGGCTTCGACTATGGGCACCGCGCGTGGTACCACACAGGGATCATGCCGGCCTTTGCCCTGCATTTCAACGGTATTACCCAATGAGTCAATGGTGTTTTGCTTTTGCATAAGGGTAGCAACCGGCTTAAAGGCAACCCGGAAATAGATGTCCATGCCATTGCTTATACCACCTTGTACACCTCCGGAAAGGTTGGTTTTTGTGCTGCCATCCGAATTGAAATGGTCATTGTGTTCACTGCCTTTGAGTTTGGTTCCTTCAAAACCACTGCCGTATTCAAAGCCTTTTACCGCGTTCAGGGAGAGCATGGCTTTGCCCAATTCGGCATGCAGTTTATTAAATACAGGTTCACCCAAACCAACAGGAACATTTTTGATCACACAGGTAATCGTGCCACCAACGGTATCGCCGGATTTTTTGATTGACTCGATCAGAGCGATCATTTTCTCTGCGATCACAGGGTCCGGGCAACGGACCAGATTATTTTCGATCTGTGAAAAATCTTTCAGGTCCTGACCATTTTGCAGGGAAATGTCCCCAACACTGGAGGTAAAAGCGGTAATTTTTATATCTTTAATGATTTGCCTTGCGATGGCGCCACCTACGATCCAGTTGGCAGTTTCGCGGGCAGAGCTCCTTCCGCCCCCGCGGTGATCGCGGATCCCGTATTTTTTGGCATAGGTAAAATCAGCATGAGAGGGCCTGTAAACATCTGTATTGTGGCTGTAATCCTTGCTGCGCTGGTCGGTGTTGGCAATCTGGAATCCAATGGAAGTTCCTGTGGTAACTCCTTCGAAGATTCCCGATAAGAATACCACTTCATCAGCTTCTTTCCTTTGGGTAGTGATCTTTGACTGTCCGGGTTTTCTCCTGTCGAGCTCCTGCTGAATTGCTTCGAAGTCAATGCTGATCCCGGCCGGGCATCCGTCGATGATACCACCGATGGCAGGTCCGTGAGATTCTCCAAAAGTAGTCAGTGTAAAAAGCTTTCCGAGTGTATTCCCCATTTTAATAGATTATAAGGTGCGAAGCAAAGTTAAAATATTTTGACTGAATGGGAACACCCGAAAAGCTTATTGTTTATTTTTGAATGGAGAATTAAGATTGCTGGATATGAAACATTACAAAATAACTGTTAAAGGCAGGGTACAGGGTGTCTGGTTCAGGAGATATACGGCAGAAAAAGCTGTTTCACTCCAGATCAAAGGCTTTGTGCGAAATCTTGACAACGGTGATGTGTATGTTGAGGCCGAAGGAGAAAACGGGCCCATGAAAATATTTACAGATTGGCTTTACACAGGCTCACCCAATTCCAAGGTTTATGATGTTGTTTTGGAAGAAGGTGATTTGAAGCATTTCAGAACTTTTGAGATCACTCGTTAAAAAACCAGAGTTTTACGGCCATAATAATAATCATGATGACCATAAAAACGCGCACTACGCCATCGCCTTTGTTCACAGACCAGCGGCTTGTGAACCAACCGCCGATGCCGGTACCTACCGCAAGCATGAGTCCGTATTCCCAGTTGATCTTATCGCTGAAGATAAAAATGGCCAGGGCAGAGATATTATAAACAAGGGCTACCAGGTTTTTGATGGCATTGGCTTTTACCAGGGCATAATGGTTGATACCGGAGAGCACGATGAGCATGATCAAACCGGTACCGGCCTGAATAAAACCACCATAGATACCAATAAAGAAAAATGCGATCGTACTCAGCCAAAGGTATTTTCCGCTGAGTCTTTCTTCGCGGAACAGGGATGGGTTGCTTTTATGAATGACCAGGAAAAGACCGACCAGTACAATGACCACAGCGAGGATTCTGTTAAAGATCTCGGGAGCTATGTCGATGGCAATTTTAGCACCAATAATGGCCCCCAGTAATGCCGAAAATCCGAAATACAAACTAAAGGGAAAGGTTTTTACTTCTTTGGACCGGAAGCCGGCCGCTGTTGACAGGCTCTGGACAAAAATGGCGATTCGGTTGGTGCCGTTGGCCACATTGGGAGGTAAGCCCAAAAAGATCAGAATAGGCAGTGTAAGCACAGAGCCGCCGCCAGCCATAGTGTTGATCACTCCGGTAACGAAGCCTATAACGATGAGTAAAAGGTATTCCTGCCACATAAAAAACGATTCAAATGTAATTTAAAATACAGAAATTAAACGGCTTTTACGTGGATAAAAAAAAGAAAAAAATAATTTATGAAAATGAAAAAGAGTGTTATATTTGCGCTCGCAAGTTCACAATGCAAAATAACTGGAGAAATGGCAGCCCCGATAGTTATCGGGAGGTCGAAGCGGCAGTAACCGCTGATTCTTACGACTGGAGAAATGGCAGAGTGGTCGATCGCGGCAGTCTTGAAAACTGTTGACTGTAACAGGTCCGGGGGTTCGAATCCCTCTTTCTCCGCAAAGCAAAACCCACAACAAAGTTGTGGGTTTTTTGTTTTCAAGAGCGTCGGAAATTTACTTCCGAAAGCGATTGGAAACAGGAAACAAGGACAAAGGATAAAGGACAAAGGATAAAGGAAAAAGGAAAAAGGAAAAAGGTGTGCTTCGGTTAAAAAGAATGCTTTGTTTGCGGAAACAGTTAAAATTAAGATAGCGTATTTAAAAGAGTTGGGGCTTAACTTTTATAATATTTTGTGACCAAGATTTTATTTTACTACTGATGATTTCAATTCGATGTCAGAGGTCTGCCATGCTTCGTTAAATCTGTTTTCTGTTTCATTTTGACTTGATAAATCACCTAATTTTGAATAGGCCATACTTAGACCTTTTAGGGCCCAGCCATTTTTAGGTAAATTTTTTAAATCTTGCTGATATGTAATAATTGCATCCCGGTATTGACCGGCATCTAATTGTGTTGCTCCTAAATTATGCCTTACAGAGAAAAACCAATCGGGTGGCTCATTATAGTTCAGCGCATCTTCCATTACAACGGCTTCATTCAATAAAGTAATGCTTTGCTTAAAGTTCTTTTCTTGCGCAAGTATTTCTGAATTAAGAACTTTGTAAGCAATTTGAACCAACTCATAAACCGAATTGATTTCCCAAACGGTGATTTCTTTTAAGGTTTCTTTTGAGGTTATTTCTTTCAAAATGTTAAGTTCTTTTTTTGCATCTTCTGCATTCCCTTTTCCTAAATAAGCCATGCCTCTGGCATAGTGCAAAATTGCTGTGGGGTAATCCAAATCAGGGACTTCGTTTTCTATCTTTAGAATATCATCCCATTTACCAAATTTTACATAGACATAATATGGAATGGTATAGTAGTGTTGTATGGTACCCCAACCAGGTTCTCTCATCAGCTGTTTATTCGCGTTCCTTTGTAAAGCTTCTGCAGCATAAATCGCCCATTTGCTGTTGCCTTCGAGAGTGGCAGTGGCGGCCATGAAATGTTGATTATGTGGATAATAGGCCAAAGGATAGGCTCCCTGTGCATTGCAGGCAGTTACATATGCACTGTCCACCTTTATAGATTGTAAATTGGCCAGCGTACCCTTATGGTAATCACCAGTCCTGATATACACATGGGATGGCATGTGTACCAAATGACCGGCATTGGGAACTAGCCCCTTATCAAACAATCCTGCGCTTATCAGTGCCCGTTCCGGTTTATTTGATGCTTCCACAGCATGAATGTAAAAATGATGTGCTCCCGGATGTTTTGGGTACTTGGCAATAATATTTTCTAAAATGGAAATAATTTCCGGAGTCCAGGCCTTGTTTTTTCCTTTTTTGTCTTGTAAATCCCAGGGATGCAGGTTCATTAAGGATTCAGCATAAAGGACACCCACATCAGCGTCATTGGGATATTTGGCGTATAGTTCCTTCATTGCATGGGCATAGGCCAGATCCAATGGGGAACGGTCTTCAACAGCTTCTTTTACATATCTTTTGGAAAGGGCTTCAATTAGCCCCCTTTCTTTTTCTGTTGTATTTTTTTTTGACAGTTTTGTTGCTTCCATGATGGCTTTGTAGGCCCGTTCGTAATTATCACTTTCCATACCGGCATTATAGTTTGGGCCAAGGACGTATGCATAAGCCCAAAACGCCATGGCACAATTCGGGTCAAGCCTGGTAGCATAATAAAATGAACGGGCAGCTTCGGCATGATTAAAGCCATAGGCCAAAATTAATCCTTGGTTAAAATATCTTTGAACCAACGAATCATCAGTAGAAATAGGATAATCTAAATCTCCTAATCCTTCGAATAAGGGTGCTATATTGTCACCATTATACCACTCACTGTCAGTTGTAACCGGAGCACACATAGTCTTGGAGTTGACAAGACCCTTAACTTGCTTTTTGTTTGAATTTTGACATCCTGCTAAAAAAATTAGGGTTATAGCTAAAATGATTGAATGTTTCATAATTTCTATTTTTATTAGTCACAACAGCCTATGTCGCAATAAAAATAACAGTTTATATTTAATAAAGCTGGCATAGAATATGTTTTTGTTGACAATTGTACCATTCTCATGCACTATGCAAGGATAAAGGACAAAGGATAAAGGACAAAGGATAAAGTAAAAAGTTCAAGTACTCCTCATACACTATCCATACCGTATCCATGCCTTTGCTATGGTTATGGGCGGGAAAAATATAAAATTACAAAATCAATATATCATTTTATTCTTGTGGCAATTATGTTCCTGTTCTGTTTTTAATATTGGTATTTGCTCCGTAGGAAGCAATTTTGAATTATTTTGCAGTCCGGGACACCGGTGGAAGCCATGGGGAAGGAGTGGAGGGCCCTGCAGAAAACCAGGGGAATGTTTCCCCGGTATTTGACTTAGGATTGGATAATTTTGCGTATCTTAGGGTTTAAATAAGCCGGTAATTTCCGAAACGCAGCTTCCTGTATTACACCCCTTTCTACAACCCGGGGGCTATTCATTTCTTCTGAAATTATCCGCATGAAAATCAGATCGGACTGACTAAAAATTAACTTTGATTTAAAGTGAATTTTAAAAAATTTATAGGAGAACTTAAAAGACGCAATGTTTTCAGATCAGCGATAACCTATCTGGTGGTTGCCTGGTTAATTACCCAGGTATCCGCCATCGTACTTCCTGCTTTCAATGCATCTCATTATATGAAAACCATTATTTTTTTATTGATACTTGGTTTTCCAATAAGTTTGATTTTTGCCTGGGTGTATCAATTATCCCCCAAGGGTATAAAAAGAATTAAAAATATTGAAACGGAGCAAAACAAAATAGAATCAATTCAAGATCTACCCAGTAATAACAATAAAAAACTGGTTGTATTGCCTTTTCAGAATACCAGTACGGATAAGGACAGCAATTATTTTAGTGATGGCCTGACAGAAGAGATCATCATTCGCCTGGCCGGAATCAAGGATCTTGATATTGCATCAAGAAGCACTTCTATGAAGTATAAAGATTCACAATTGGACATTCCCTCCCTCGGTCGCGAATTGAATGCGCGATATCTTTTACAGGGTACTGTGCGCAAATTTCAGGATGACCTGAAGATCTCTACGGCATTAATTGATATTGAGAAGGATAGTCAGCTTTGGGCCGATATTTATCACGGAAAAATTGAAGATATTTTTGGTATTCAGGAGCAGGTTTCCAAAAAGATCGCAGAGTCATTACAATTGAAACTTACACCAAAAGAGAAATTGGCTCTTGGCAAAAGGGCGACATCGAACAGCCAAGCCTATGATGCGAATTTAAAGGCCCGGGAATTTCTGTTAACGTACACCAAAAGTTATCTTCTTTTGGCGATAGAACTTTTTCAGAATGCAATCGACCTGGATCCAAAGTATGCAGCCCCCTATGCCGGTATGGCCGAGGCTTGTGCCCTTTTGTATGAAACACACGATAAAAATATAAAATGGATAGAAAAGGCAGAAGATTCATCGTTAAAAGCACTGCTCTATGATCCCACTTCCTCTGAAGCCTACAGCGCCCTGGGTTTGGTTTATTACAACAAAAACTTACCGGATGAAGCCCTGGTAGCCGTTGAAAAGGCGATTTCCTTTGACCCTGATAATTTCTTTGCTTATTGGGTCAGGGGCAGGTTGTACAGGGTAATGGACAGGGATTTTGATTCTGTATCTGATTTCAAAAAAGTACTGGAACTGAATAAAGATTTTCATTCTCCGTTTGGCGATCTGCAGATGGCCTATGAAAGGTTACATGATAAAAAAGGACTTCAGGAAATTATTGAGCGGGCTGTATTATTTTATCCAAATTATTTGCTGCATCACCCGGATGACTCACGTGCCCGGCAGTTTTATGCCTTTACATTGAAAAGGCTGGGGAGAATAGACGAAGCAAAAAAAGAAATGCAGAAAGGAACAGAACAAAATCCCGATGATCCGATCATTGTTTACAACGCTGCCTGTTTTTATTCCTTGCTGGATGATAAAAAGGCTGCTGTTGAAAACCTGAAAAAGGCCATCGAAATCGGGTTTGAAAACTATAATTATGTCAAACATGATCCCGATCTGGCCTGTTTACAAAACGAGCCTGATTTTATTGAATTGATGAAGGATAAAGGATGACAAGGAACAAAGAAAAAGGAAAAAGGAAAAAGTATTGAGTATTAAGTATTGAGATTGAAAATCAGGAACCAAGAATCAGGAATCAGGAGACAGGAATCAGGAGGACAAGTAAAAAGTAATAAGTAAAAAGTAAAAAGTTAAATTCATAGTAACCTTGAACCTTGAACTTTGAACCTTGAATCAGGAGACAGGAATCAGGAGGACAAGGAAAAAATTAAAAGGAAAAAGTTAAAAATTCAGTATAACCTTGAATTTTACCTTGAACCTTGAACCTTGAACTTTGAATCGGTCGGCGGCAGCAAGGAATTTAATCCTTTTTACTTTTTCCTTTGTCCCTGCCTGCGGCTGGAATGCTTTGTCCTTCTCAGATCAGCTCATAAAAGGCTGGTCATAATAACGTTTTCCCGTAGCTTTGTACAATGCGTTTGCCAGCGCACCCATGATGGGCGGGTAAGGAGGCTCTCCCAGGCCTGTAGGGTCTATTTCGTTTTTTACAAAATGTACTTCGATTGATTTTGGCGCTTCTGCATGACGGATCATACGGTATTTGTCGAAATTGCTTTTTTCCGGAACACCTTCCTTAAAAGTCATCTCGCCGAAGAGGGCAGTGCCTATACCGTCCACAATGCCACCCTCGGTAAGGTTTTCGGCTGCGATGGGATTCACGACGATGCCACAGTCGGCTGCGCTATACACCTTTTGTATGACCGGTTTCCCATTCTCTATGGATAGATCCAATACTTGAGCGATATAACTGTTGTGGCAGAAATAAGCCGCTACGCCGCGATGAAGCCCGGGTTCTGTATTTTTTCCCCAACCGGATTTTTCACGCACCAGTTCCAGTGCACCGGCATATCGGGCCGCGTCATAATCATTGTCTTTTCCAACCGGGTTTTTTGATGCCCTGTCTAAAAGTTGTAGGCGGAATTCTATGGGGTCCTTTCCGGCTGCTTCTGCCACCTCATCCAGGAATGACTGTTCGGCGGAAGCAATATAATTCGATCCGGGTGCCCGGAATGCACCGGTCGTGATGTTTGAGTCAAGAGACCACTCTTCGGCGATGTAATTATCAACGGCACCCGCCGGGAACCGGTTTGCATGGACAGCACCTTCCGGAATACCACCACCTTTTACGTGAAAGCCTATGAGGTTTTTGTCAGCATCCAGTGCTGCCCTGTAGGTTACCTGGTAAGCAGGGCGATAAATGCCATTGGTCATATCATCTTCCCGGCTGTAGACCAGTTTTATGGGTGCTTTCATTTGTTGTGAAATTACCGCAGCTTCCACTACATAATGGCCGTACAAACGTCTTCCAAAACCGCCGCCCATTCTTGTCATTTGCAGGTCTATTTTTTCCAGGGGCAAACCAATTCTGGCAGATACGCTCTGTTCAAGGTATTCAGGGGTTTGTATTGGTCCAACCAGCTCGGCTTTGTCAGCCGTTACATGTGCAAAGAAGTTCATCGGTTCCATGGTGTTATGCGCCAGAAAAGGAGCGGAGTAAGAGCGTTCTATAACCTGTGCCGCTTTTTTAAAGGCCGCTTCCGGATTTCCGTCTTTGCGCAGTAGTTTTCCAGGCTTGCCGGCCATTTCGGTCATTTTAGTCTTGTGCAATCCGGTGCTTTCCAGTCCTGCAGGTACTTTGCGCTTGAAGGTATCGTCATTCCAGAAAAACTTAAAAGTTTCTGTACTGTCCTTAATCGGTTCCCATTCCAGTTTCAGGGCTTTCTTTGCGTTCATCACCTCCCAGGTGGTATTGCCAACCACGACCACAAGATCTGTAAATGCACCAATATCGAACATACTTTTTACAATCCCGTCCTGATAGGTCTTGATTGTGAATACATCTTTGATTCCCGGCATGGCCTTGGCAGCAGTACCGTCGTAAGACTTTAATTTTAAACCAAACGCAGGTGGCTGTGCGATCATGGCAATGAGCATTCCTTCGGCGCGGTAATCCGATCCGTAAAGTGGCTGTCCGGTTGCGATCTTCAAACCATCCACATTATTACGTGAAGTGCCTATGATCTTGAAATCTTTTAGGTCTTTGAGCTTCACTTCTTTCGGTACCGGAATTTTGGCTGCAGCCGAGGCCATTTCGCCAAATCCCGCCTGTTTTCCGCTGGCATTATGTTTCAAAACACCGGCTTCCGTTGTGATTTCATTTACCGGCACTTTCCAAGCCTGAGCGGCTGCTTCCTTAAGCATGTGTCTGGCAGCTCCGCCAGCCATGCGCAGTCCCGGCCAACCCTGCCTGATTGCCTGGCTGCCACCTGCCAGCTGTCTTGTAAAGATAGCCGTGTCGAGTGGAGCCTGTTCCACAAGTACATTTTTCCAATCCACATCGAGCTCTTCCGCCACGATCATGGGCATAGAAGTTTTTACGTTCTGGCCGATTTCCGGGTTGGGCGACATGATCGTGACCATGCCGTTATCAGCTATTTTGATGTACCCGTTTATTTTGAACCACTCCTTGGGGATGTTAACCATTTCTTCCTTTTTGGTCTGGCATGAAACAAGCCAGCTGAAGCCGACTACCATGCCTCCGCCTGCAAGGGCAGAAACTTTTAAAAATGAACGCCGGCCGTATGTTGTTTTTATGATTGTCATGGTTGCTGAAATTTGAATTGTTGAAGGTTTTTTAAGCTTGTCCTGCTACCGATACATGCTACAAAACAACGATCGGTCAGCATAGAATCGGATCTTATCCCGCTGCTGTTTTAATGGCTGCTTTTATCCGTGTATAAGTGCCACAGCGGCAAATGTTACCGTACATAGCGGCTTCAATTTCCGCTTCGCTTGGTTTGGGATTGGCTTTGAGCAAGGCTACAGCATTCATGATCTGACCGCTCTGACAGTAACCGCATTGGGGCACATCATGCTCAAGCCAGGCCTTTTGAACCGGATGATCGCCATTTTCGGATAGCCCTTCAATGGTGGTAATGGGTTGGTTACCAATCTGTGCTACGGGTAAGGCACAGGCACGTACAGCCATCTCGCCGAGCAGAATGGTGCAAGTTCCGCAAACCGCGATACCACAGCCATATTTTGTGCCAACCAGATTGAGATGGTCACGCAGTACCCAGAGTATGGGAGTTGCCGGATCAACGTCTACCTGTTGTTCTTTTCCATTGATATTCAATTTGAAGATCGCCATGATTTTAAAGTATTAAAGAGTATAAAATATTTTTGTTAATCGTTTCACATGCCTGCCGCGACAGCATTGTGAATTTAACCTAAACCATTTCGCTGAATCGAAACATGAGATTAAGGAGCTGCTAACTATTTTTATTTGGGCTTCACCAAACGAGTATTTTTGCTACCTGTTCAGTCATAACTAATACACAAGGTGAAAAATAAGAATTTTTTTTTATAATTAATTATGAAAATCAAAAAACGGAGATAAAATTTCAACTACGGCATGGCAAACAGTGTGAAAAATGGAAAGTCAACAAAACAAAAAAAGGAGCATTTTGCGGGCATGGCTTGTTTTGATCCTTAAAAGAACATGTTATATATTCCAATCAATCGGGTCTTTAATATCATACACACACCTTTGTTTTCGGTCAATGTGAAAATTATATCGATCATGGTTTAATCGTTTTAAAATTGTTCCTATTTTTATGGACACCATTATAATGGTTGTAAAGAAATGGAGATTTGATTGTTGAAGGACAAAGCCTGGCCGCAGGCAGGGATAAAAGTAAAAAGTGCAAGTATTGAGTACAGAGAAAAATACAAAAAAATCAGAAGCCAAGAGACAAAAACCAGGAAGACAAATAAAAAGGTAAAAGTAAAAAGTAAAAAGTATTCAGATTGGCAAACATCCAGATATACCCCTATAAATCCAAACGACTGATCATTCATGCGGATGACGCCGGATTGTCGCATGCTGAAAACATGGCAACAATCAAGGCACTGGAGCAGGGCATGGTGAGTTCATACAGTTTGATGGTGCCATGCCGGGGATTTGAAGAGATGGCGGATTTTGCAAAGAAGAATCCGCAATATGATTACGGCATTCATCTGACGCTGACCTGTGAATGGGAACAAGTCAGATTTGGTCCGGTACTGCCGGCTGCAGAAGTTTCCAGTCTGCTGGACGGGCAGGGGCATTTCTTTAAAACCAGGGAAGCACTAAAAAACAGTGCCACAACCGAAGATGTAAAAAAAGAACTGAAAGCGCAGATAGAGAAAGCCTATGCCTGCGGATTAAAGCCCAGCCACCTGGATTCGCATATGTACAGTGTCGGGTCAAAGCCTGAATTTTTTAAGGTATATAAAGAACTTGGCCGGGAATACAATCTCCCGGTTCTCTTAAACAAACACCTCCTTGAAATGGTGGGCCTGAACGCTGAGGAACACCTTGGGGAAGAAGACTTGCTCATCGATCATGCATATGTTGGTAAATTCGCTGACTTTGAGACAGGAAATCTGAGCGCTTATTATGACGAGGTTTTGAAAAATTTAAATCCCGGATTAAATATTATTTTGATCCATCCTGCTTTTGATGATGATGAGATGAAAAAAATAACTGTCAACCACCCGAATTTTGGTTCGGTATGGCGACAGATCGACTTTGATTATTTTACCAGTAATCATTGCAGGGCATTAATCACTGAGAATAAGATAGAAATGATAAGTTGGAAAGAGGTGGGTGAAGGATAAAGGAAAAAGGAAAAAGTAAAAAGGAAAAAGTATTGAGATATTAGATATGAGATTTGAGATCAGGAGACAAGAATCAGGAAGATAAGTAAAAAGTAAAAAGGCAAAAGTAAAAAGTATTAAGATATGAGATATGAGATATGAGATGTGCGACAAAAAGGGAATCTGGAGACAAGAGACAAGAATAGGGAAGAACAAGTAAAAAGTAAGGATTTTATCGATAAGATTATTATAAATTTAAAGATGAAGTGAATGAAGTTTATTCATTTTTTTGATTTCATCTGAAGACTCATCTAAAAAATATTCGAAGAAATGAATTGGATACTATTGATCATCGCAGGCCTTTTTGAAACAGGATTTGCCATGTGCCTGGGAAAAGCCAAAGAAAGCAGTGGTGCAACGGCAACCTGGTGGCTGCTCGGTTTTTTTATTTGTCTGGCAATCAGCATGGCTTTACTCTACAAAGCAACCCAGACCCTGCCGATTGGAACGGCTTATGCAGTCTGGACAGGCATTGGAGCGGTGGGTACCGTTCTCATTGGAATTTTTGTATTTAAGGAACCGGCCCAGTTCTGGAGAATGTTTTTTATCGTTACCTTAATAGGTTCTATCATCGGACTGAAAGCGGTGACTCCATGAACGATTTTGCCACTACCATTTTTCCAGTCCGAGTAATTTTTTACCCAGGTCATTGAGTTTTGCAGTACCATATTTTGTCTGTTCCCATTTTCGCGGGTCGCCGGGAAAAGCGTAACCCTCAGGTGCAATGCGGTCTTTCCATGACCTGATTCTCCACTCACGCAGGGTTTCATTCTCCTCTTCGGCAGGCATCATGGAGATGTACTGGGCAATCCGGACTTTATGTCCGCTTACATTTGCACGTATTCCATGGGGCAGCAAACTGTTAAAAATTAGCAGGTCTCCTGCCTCCAATTTTACTTTTTCCAGTTCAAAACCGGAGACATCCGGCTTAAAATAGTCACGGTCAGCGGGCTGGGAGAGTTTCCAGGTGTCATAGGTCCGGTACAGTTCCGGAATACACTGAAAACCGCCCATGTTTTCATCGGTTTGGTCAGCCAGGGCAAGTACACCCTGCACATTGACAGGTTTCGTGTCGGGGTCGTAATCCCAGTGTATAAAAGCTTTGTATTCAAAGCCCGGTTTGATCGGAAAATTCAGGTTGGCCCGGTCTATGGTTACCCATAATTTTTCAGTTCCCCAAATATCAGCAAAGGCGTCATACACTTTTTGTGTCATGCGGTTGTTCCATAAATGCTGGTGGTTGTATACTTCAACCATACCGGTATTGATCAACTCTTTCATCTGCATCTCGGCACGTGCCTGGGTATACCAGGTATCCGGATTAGCGGGGTCTTTTTCTTCAAATTCCCATAAAAAACGGGCAGTATCCAGGGCCTGTGCCTTTGGAACAGCATCTTTAATAACAACATATCCATTTTGTTTCCAAAAAGTCCAGTCTTCCTCATTCAAAACACGCAATGCCTTGCCATCGCTGCGGTCGTTTAGTTTTATGGCACTGCTTTTTGCCACAGATGGATTTCCAGGAATTTCTTTATGCAAATTATCAGGTTGCATGCCCACAGCCATAGTTGGCATCATAGTCTTCTTAGCTCCTTGGTTCATCTTAATAAAATTGATTTTTTAATACTTTCGTTGTACATCTATGACAGTAATTATAATTCAACCGGTTTATTCCAAGAATAGGGTGGTTTTATGTAAATGTCATTATTTGTTCTGATTTAATTCACATAAAGCTGGCTATATCCATGCTAATTTAAAAAAAAAGCAATTTCAAGACTTAAGATCACAAGTTTGTTGTATCAATAAGAATATAAATGCAACCAGGTTATGAGCTTTACTAATATTCAATTCGTGCCAAGTGAATAGAATACAAAAAATACTTTTGTATTAAAATCATTAAAATTAGTACTTTTGATTTCTTATTTTACATTTTTTATAGAATTGCCATCTCGTTTATTGTGATGTATTGAGTTTAATAAGTTTATTTAATTCCTGTTAAAATTGTGATAATTGATGTGACATCGGAAAATAGTTGTTTTAATTTTCTTCGTTTTGGAATTTAAATATCTTTACAGATCTGCATTTTTGTTAAGCTTGGCTGGTATTTTTGCCTTTATATCAGATTTTGCTTTTGCGCAATCTCCGGAAAATCAGCGGTGGGTAAACGGGTTTTATTTTTTGGTTCTAGCGATTGGTCTGTTATCAACTGGCGTCAGGTATTATGAAAACAAGGCACTCTTTAAACGAAAGGTTTTTATTTTTGATTTCATCACGGTCCTTTATACCCTGGGTGTAATATTTTACCATTTTTATACAAGGCAGTATACAGATCAGCAAACTGTTTTTTATGATGATCCCTGGGTAAAATTTGCTGTTGTATTTACCTTTTTTCGTGAATTCTCGGATCTGAATATCAATTATAAAAGAGCTGTCCTTAATCCTGCACAACTTTTTATCGCCAGTTTCTTGTCCATTATTATAATCGGTGCCTTGCTTTTAATGACTCCTATGGCCACCTACGGTGGCATATCATTCCTTGATTCCTTATTTACGGCTACCAGTGCGGTATGTGTAACAGGATTAATTGTAGTTGATACGGCGACTTATTTTACCATTTTCGGTCAAACCATCATTTTGGTTTTAATTCAGGTGGGTGGTTTGGGAATTTTAACTTTTGCCAGTTACTTCAGCTATTTCTTTAAAGGAGGTACCACGTATGAAAACCAGCTTGTTTTAGGAGATCTGGTAAATTCAAAGACAGTTGGTGATGTTTTTTCTATATTGAAATATATTTTACTCATCACATTCATTATTGAGTTCTTAGCTGCCATTTTAATTTATTCAAGCATTGGCAGTTCCAATTTCACTTCTCAAAGAGAACAGATTTTTTTTTCAGTCTTTCATGCAGTCTCAGCTTTTTGTAACGCAGGTTTTTCGACGCTTACCAACAACCTTTACGAAGAGGGCTTTCAATTCAATTATTATCTGCATTTGATCATCATTGCTACTCTGGTTCTGGGAGGTATCGGGTTTCCGATTGTGGTTAATATTTTGAAATATTTTAAATATAAGATCATACAATTATTTTCTTTTTCTAAAAAGAAAATGAAATACAGGGCCTGGGTAATCAATATGAACAGCCGAATTACGCTGGTAACCACATTTGTACTTATTTTGGTCGGGTTTATTGGATATTATGTACTGGAGCAGAACAATACGCTGGCCAATCATAACGGATTTGGCAAAATTGTAACCGCCCTGTTCGGGGCAACAACTCCCCGAACTGCCGGCTTTAATACGGTGGATATGACCCTGTTAAGTTACCCCACAGTGATCATGATGTTATTGCTCATGTGGATCGGGGCCTCACCTTCATCAACGGGTGGTGGTATAAAAACGAGTACCTTCGCTGTCGCTACTTTGAATATACTCAGTCTGGCCAAAGGAAAAACAAGGGTGGAAATTTTCAGAAGGGAGATCGCTGATATTACAATTCGCAGGTCCTTTGCCATCATCTCTCTGTCATTGATTGTAATTGGTATGGGCATTATGCTTATTTCCATTTTTGATGAAGAGTTGAGTTTAAAAGATATCGCTTTCGAAGTTTTTTCCGCCTTTGGTACAGTGGGACTGAGTCTTGGAATAACAGCAAAGCTGAGCAGTATGAGTAAAATAGTACTTATAATTGTAATGTTTATTGGCAGAGTGAATATGCTTACCCTGGTGATCGCAATATTCAAAAAGGAAAAGCGAAAAAATTACCGTTACCCAACAGAGGAAATTATTATCAACTAAAAAAATTCTAAAAATGAAATACATTATAATTGGACTTGGAAACTTCGGATCTTCTTTGGCTGAAAAACTGACTGCTCTGGGGAATGAAGTAATTGGGATCGATACAAGAATGTCTAAGGTTGATGCTTTCAAGGAGCGAATCACGCACACGATCTGTATGGACTCTACGGATGAGTTTACGGTTACCGGCCTGCCCTTAAAGGATACAGATGTGGTGGTGGTTGCGATAGGTGAAGATGAGGGAGCCAATTTAATGACAACTGCTCTTTTCAAAAATCTTCAGGTAAAGCGCCTGATAAGCAGAGCTGTAAACCCGCTTCATGAAAAGGTCCTTAAGGCCATTGGTGTTGATGAAATTGTACATCCGGAAGAAGAAACAGCTGAGCGTTGGGCCAAAAAATTGTGTATCAACAATGTGATTGACTCTTTTGAACTGGGCGATGGTTACAGTATAATCGAAGTCAGCGTACCAGATAAATATGTTGGCAAAACGATCAGAGAAATAGATTTTAGGAGCAAATACAACCTGCTTGTATTAACAACCATTAAGAAATCTGAGGTAAAAAGCCGTTTGGGTATAAGCCTTATGCAATCAAAGGTTCAGGGTGTGGCATCTCCGGATCAGGTGCTTACTGATTCGGATATTTTAGTTCTCTACGGTGCCCACGACGACTATGAAGCCTTTCTAAAGAAAAAATAACCTCTTTTAATTGAATTCTTCACCGTTCTGAAGCTGCCAATAAAAACACATTCATCCAATAAGGTTATTTTTCCTTTTTTTCTTATCTTCGGTTTGCCTGCGGGCCTCGTGTTGGCATGGCATGTGTCATTCTCAGGTTTAAAACAACAATGAATGGAATTTAATAAAATGATCAGGGGTGCAAAAAGAGCTGTAAACACCGAGCAGGCTGTTTATGATATTCTGGATGCCGGTTTTTTGTGCCATGTTTCCTTCCAGCATGAAGGACAGGTAATGATGATTCCCACGGCTTATGGCAGAAAGGGCGATGATATTTTTCTGCACGGTTCAACAAAGAATTTTATGTTGAATCAGATTTTAAATGGACAGACGGTTTGCATAGGCGTAACCCATTTGGATGGAATCGTCCTTGCAAAAACACTGTTTGACACATCCGCAAATTACAGGTCGGTTGTGCTGTTTGGGAAGGCAAGCCTGGTTGAAGATGAGCAAGAAAGATTGGAAGGTTTGAAAATTATTACTGAGCATATCATCAAGGGCAGGTGGGCAGAGGTGCCTGTTGGCGATGAAAATGAAATAAAAGCGACCCTGGTAATCCGGTTTACCATTGACCGCGCTTCAGCCAAGATCAGAAGCGGAGGCCCTGCCGGAGATGAAGAGAAACAAAGCGATCAATGGTCCGGACATATTCCTCTGTCGCTAGAAGCTTTAGATCCGGTCGCAGATCCTAAAATAGCCCGGCATATCGAACCCGGCCAAAGTGTAAAGGACTTTCTGACAAAGTTCGGCTAACAAACCTGCTCTTATTGAGCAGCATATTAAATTCGATACATGAATTAGAGAGTACGAAATAAAACCATACAAACAAAACAGATCATAAAAAATTCATGAGGCCATGACAGCAAAAGAGGTACTAAAAGAACTTGAAAATTATGGAGATGAACAAACTAAAAAAACTTTTGTAAGACACGGTGCCCGGGAACCTTTCTTTGGGGTAAGGGTAGGGGATCTGAAAAAAATACTCAAAAAGACAAAAAAAAACCATGAACTGTCACTGGAATTGTATAAAACCGGAAATTCAGATGCCATGTACCTGGCAGGGCTGATGGCGGATGAGAAGCAGATCACAGAAGCCCAGTTGGATGAATGGGTTGATATGGCCTACTGGTACTATCTGAGCGAATTTGCCGTACCCTGGGTGGCCGCAGAGACCCCATTTGGTTTTGATCTGGGTAAAAAATGGATTCGATCCAAAAAGGAAGGAACGGCAGCGGCCGGCTGGGCTACGCTGACAGGTTATGCAGCTGTTCATCGGGATGAGGATTTGGATATCCATGCCTACAGTGAGTTGCTGGATCAAGTTGTGCATGAAATTCATCAGGCACCAAATCGCGTTCGTTACGTGATGAACGGTTTTGTGATCGGAGTTGGTTCAACGATTGTCGGGCTTACCGAAAAAGCTAAGGCAGTTGCAAAAAAGATCGGTAAGATAGAAGTAAATATGGGCGATACGGCCTGTCAGGTTCCGATGGCTTCAGATTATATTCAAAAAGTAATCGACAAAGGCCAGACAGGTAAAAAGCGCAAAACCGCCAGATGTTGAAATATCTGTATTATAAGGTAAGAAAACAGGCAAAGGATAAAAATGATTTCTTTCACAAATTCGCTATGGAATGAAATTTCTATACACCAGAATAAATGCCCGATATCCAATTATTTTACGCAATATAATTTTATGAATTATACCCAATCCTCATGATCTGGAAACAAGATCAAAAAAAAAGCCACCGTTCTTACGATGGCTTTTGTATTAGATAACAAACGGATTATTTTTTATCCTGAATAAAATCAACACCGTCTAAAATAGCAAAACGGATACCGGTTTCGATATAGCTTTCTATCATATAAAACTGGCTGGCAACTGTTGCATTGGTTGCTTTGTCAATTTTACTTGTGTATTTCTTAAGCAATTTTGCTTCTGAATCCTTAATAGAAATTGATTTTTTCAACATGGATTCGGCCTGCTCATTGGTAAATTTACCGGTTGCTGTAGAATAGGTTTTCAGCAAGTTCAGTCTTTCTCTGCCTATGGCCTTTCTCTCAACTTCATACTGGTCATAAAGAGCCCAGAAAGCAGCTGCATCAACCCCAGTAAGGTCAACATTGCTTTTCATGATTTCTTTTTTCTCAGCACCAAAAGCGCCTTGAATAATTTCAATTTCTTCTTTTTCGGTAGATTGAGCTACGGAAATATTTACGAAAAACAGGCAAATAAGACCGGCGATAAGGGTAATTCTTTTCATAATTTAAATTTTTTGTTGTTGTTAATTAGAATTAAATTTTAGAGGCGTAAAGATAATGAAAATTGAATTGCTATATAATATGCAATGCAAAAAAATATTTTAGTAAGCAACGTGTTGCAAAGGAGAAGTTTAACAGAATAATCAGTGGTAATAAAATATGCTTGATTAACCTGCTGTGTATAAAAAGTATGATCTGATTTTTGGATTTGGGAAAGGAGACTTGTCTGCTAAAGAAACGGATTTCCAGCGGATCAGTTTTGTAAAACCATGGCAAAACTTGTATATTTTTTAATTAAATATCGTTTTTTCGCCCCCCTCAAGGCATATTCTGCCATGGTCTACGCAACTAATAATTAACTAAAACATTCAAATTTTGTGTTTCTCTTTCGAGTAAGTGAAAAGTGAGTTTTCGCAATTTTTTTATTCTTTTTCATAGCAATTTTTAAGAACAAATTAATAACGCAGGTATCATTGATTAATTGTTTAAAAACGTTGATTTCATTGAAAAATACCTGCTTTCATGGAGAAAAAAATGAAGAATATGCTAAAAACAGGAGAAAGGGTCCCCGATTTTTTTATTATTTCTAATTGCAGGAATAGAAATGAGATGTAAATTTTTAACCGGAATCTTTACATTTAATTCATGCTCGCTGCGAACGCCTGCACCTCATCCAGCACGCGAAGCAGGTTCTGTCCCCACAGTTTGGCGATCTCTTCTTCAGAGTAGCCTCTTTTTACCAGTTCAAGCGTCACATTAAATGTTTCGGAAGCATCATTCCAGCCTTTAACGCCACCACCCCCGTCAAAATCGGAGCTGATCCCCACATGGTCAATACCCATCAGTTTTACCATATAATCAATATGGTCAACAAAATCGGCAACATTTACGGAAGGGAAATTCTTTGCGGCTTTTGCCAGATCATCTTTTGCCTGTTTCTTTATTTCTAATAAAGTTTCGTCGTATTTCTGCTGATCCTCATCACTGAGTACTTGCCTTTCCGGCCAGGTCAGTATCGTAAAATTTTTCTTCTCTGCATAGGATTTCAAAACTTTGTCCTGCGCTGCCTTGTGGGCATTGTCCTTTTTCATGTTTACATACCCGTCAAAAGCAACCGTCTGAACCACACCACCATTTTCTTTGATAAGCAAAAGCAGTTCATCATCCAGGTTTCTGGAGTGGTTGCACAAGGCTCTCGAAGATGAATGCGAGGCGATCACCGGGGCCTTTGATAAGCGGATCATTTCTAAAATGGCACCTTTTGAAGGGTGTGAGACATCGATCATCATGCCAACCCGGTTCATTTCGGCTATTGCCTGTTTGCCCAGCTCACTCAAGCCATTGTTATAAAGCCAAATACCGTCTTTTTCTCCGGAATTAGAATCACTGAACTGGCTGTGTCCCTGATGGGCGAGTGACAGGTACCTGCCTCCCAGCTCATAGAATTTCTGTATGTTGGAGAGATCGTTTCCCAGAGGATAGGCATTTTCTATACCGATCATGGCTACTTTTTTACCGGAAGCATGAATTCTTTTTACATCTGCCGAACTGAGTGCCAGTTCAATTTTATCCGGTGCATATGTCTTCTGTCAGGCGGTGGATGGCTTCGAATTTTTGCATGGCATTCTCATAGCCTTTTTTATATCCTTCATCAGTAAGCTTGCCCTGAGCAGTAAAAACAATGAACCAGGCTACATCCAGTCCGCCGCGGGTCATTTTGGGTAAATCCACCTGGCTTGACATGGTCTTGGTATAGTTCCGGTTCTTCTGAAAGTTTTTTACATCGATATCGCAGTGGGTATCAATGGTAATAACCTGATTGTGAATAAGTTTTGCATTTTCCAGCAAAGCTGTTTCCGGATTGGCACCCTGTGAAAACAGTACCGTACTGATTAAAAGAAGCAGGATATATAAAAAATTCCTGTAATACCCAGAGTAACCCATTTTTATGATTTTATTTTGTAGCGTTAATGATACAAAAAAGGAGATAATTAATGGCTTCTTTGTTTAAAAAATATACTATGACTGGCAAACTTCTTTTGAGTTGCCGAATTTTTACAAGAGAAGGCCCTTCGCAAACATTTTTTGAAGGAACAAACCAACAGTAGAATGCAATATAAATATGTATTCTTCGCCTTGTCTTACCCATTCAATTATAAGGTTTTAGGCATAAAATAATTCCATTTTTTAATCCTTGAACATTGTAAAAATTATTAAAATATTATAGGCTGTTTGCTATATATAATTACATTTGCCTGCCTTTCAAAAAAGGATGAATTAAACGAATTTAATATGGGAAAAACATTATTTGATAAAGTCTGGGACGACCATGTGGTTAAAAAAATTGAAGACGGACCTGATGTTATCTTTATAGACAGACACCTCATTCACGAGGTTACGAGTCCGGTAGCATTTTTAGGGCTGAAAACCAGGGGTATCGGTGTTCTGTTTCCTGAAAAGACCTTTGCAACCGCTGATCACAATACACCTACCATCAACCAGCACCTGCCTGTTGAGGACCCCTTATCTGCCAATCAGCTTAAAGCCCTGGAACAAAATGCCCGTGATCACGGGATCCGCCACTGGGGCCTGGGTCACGAAAACAATGGAATCGTGCACGTGGTTGGGCCCGAAAACGGGATTACCTTACCGGGAGCGACCATCGTTTGTGGTGATTCTCATACATCTACCCATGGGGCTTTCGGTGCTATTGCTTTTGGAATAGGAACCTCAGAGGTTGAAATGGTACTGGCCTCACAGTGCATCATGCAGCCCAAACCTAAAAGTATGCTGATCAGGGTAAATGGCAAATTGCAAAAAGGCGTCACTCCCAAGGATGTTGCCTTGTTTATCATTTCAAAACTATCTACTTCCGGTGCCACCGGATATTTTGTGGAATACGCAGGAGAAGTGTTTGAAAGCATGAGCATGGAAGGCCGTATGACCGTATGCAACCTGAGTATAGAAATGGGCGCCAGGGGAGGAATGATCGCACCGGATGAAAAGACTTTTGCCTATATCAAAGACAGAACCTTTACTCCGAAAGGAAAGGACTGGGACAAAGCCATGGAGTATTGGAAGACCCTGAAAACAGACAAGGATGCCGTATACGACAAAGAATTTGTTTTTGACGCAGCAGTTATAGAACCCATGATCACCTATGGAACGAATCCGGGTATGGGTATGGGTATCAGCAAGGCAATCCCCGTAGCGGAAATGGTAGAAGGTGGCAAGGTTACTTATATAAAATCATTGGATTATATGGGCTTTCATGAAGGTGAAGCCATGCTTGGAAAAAAGATCGATTATGTTTTTGTGGGTAGCTGTACCAACGGAAGGATCGAGGATTTCAGGGCTTTTGCTTCGGTAGTCAAAGGAAAAAGAAAAGCCAAAGACATTACCGTGTGGCTGGTACCCGGATCACATAAGGTGGAAGACCAGATCAGGGAAGAAGGCCTGCTCGATATTTTAACTGAAGCCGGTTTTGTTTTGCGGCAGCCGGGTTGTTCTGCCTGTCTGGCCATGAACGACGACAAAGTTCCTGCGGGCAAATACGCCGTGAGCACATCGAACAGAAATTTTGAGGGCAGACAGGGCCCCGGCTCAAGAACGCTGCTGGCAAGTCCGCTGGTGGCTGCCGCAGCTGCGATTACCGGTAAAGTGACCGACCCGAGAGAATTTTTATAGGAAGAGAATCAACAATGATAATAAACAGACTTTATGGCTTACGATAAATTTAATGTTTTAAAAAGTACAGCATACCCATTGCCTATTGAAAATGTGGATACCGACCAGATCATTCCGGCCCGTTTTTTAAAGGCTACAGAAAGAAAAGGTTTTGGCGATAATTTATTCAGAGACTGGCGTTACCATCCGGATGGCTCTTTAAAAAAAGATTTTGTGCTGAACGATCCCAAATACAGCGGCAGAATACTGGTGGGCGGAAAGAATTTCGGTTCGGGCTCTTCGAGAGAGCATGCAGCCTGGGCAGTATATGATTTCGGTTTCCGTTGTGTGATATCCAGTTTTTTTGCCGACATTTTTAAGAATAACTGTCTGAATATCGGTGTTCTGCCTGTTCAGGTCAGTGAATCTTTTTTAGACAGCATCTTTGAAGAGATCTATAAAGACCCGACCACCAACCTGGAAGTGGATTTAAATGAGCAGAAGGTTAGGCTGTTATCGACAGGCCAGAGCGAGCACTTTGTGATCAACGGGTATAAAAAACACAACATGCTCAACGGTTTTGATGATATTGATTATCTGCAAAATGTAAAGGAAGAAATATTTGAATTTTCACAAAACAGACCTTTTTAATTTAACAGAACCGGCAATGACGAAGCGAAAAATAGAAATAATGGATACGACGCTCCGCGACGGAGAACAGACAAGTGGCGTATCTTTTACCTCCTCAGAAAAATTGACCATTGCCCAGTTGTTACTGGAAGAACTGAAGGTCGACAGGATCGAAATTGCCTCCACCAGGGTTTCAGAAGGGGAATATCAGGCAGTAAAAAATATTACGGCCTGGGCAGCGGGCAAAGGATACCTCAACCGTATAGAGGTGCTTTCATTTGTTGACGGGGGCTTGTCCATTGACTGGATGCTCGAAACAGGAGCCAAAGTGCAGAACCTGCTCACCAAAGGCTCACTGAACCACCTTGTACATCAGCTAAAAAAAACTCCTGAAGAACACTTTGCAGGTATTGCACAGGTAGTGGCTTTGGCAAAGGAAAAAGGAATCGAAACCAATGTGTATCTTGAAGACTGGAGCAATGGCATGAGAAATTCTCCTGACTACGTTTTTCAATTTCTTGATTTTTTACAAACGCAGCCTGTAAAAAGGATCCTGCTTCCGGATACACTGGGTGTGCTAACCCCAAGAGAAACATTTACCTATATTGACCAGATTCGAAAACGCTACCCGAAATCTCATTTTGATTTTCACGGGCACAATGATTACGACCTCAGTGTTTCCAATGTAATGGAGGCCCTGTATGCCGGAGCAAATGGCATACACCTGACCGTTAATGGTATGGGTGAAAGGGCGGGAAATGCACCGCTGGCGAGTGTTGTGGCAGTAATCAACGATTTTATGCCCGAACTGGAGATCGGGGTAAATGAACAGGCCTTGTACAAGGTAAGCCGGCTCGTGGAAACTTTTTCCAGTTTTAGAATTCCTGAAAACAAGCCTATTTTAGGAGACAATGTGTTTACACAAACAGCAGGTATTCATGCCGATGGAGACAATAAGAATAACCTGTATTTTAACGATTTACTGCCTGAGCGCTTTGGCAGAAAAAGAAAATACGCCCTGGGAAAAACTTCCGGCAAGGCAAATATCCAAAAAAACCTGCAGGAACTTGGTCTGCACCTGAGCGATGCAGATATTTTAAAAGTTACGAACCGGATCATAGAACTGGGAGATAAAAAAGAAGTGGTCAGCACGGAAGACCTGCCTTATATTATTTCTGATGTGCTGCACAACAACCAGCTGGAAGATAAGATAAAAGTAAATTCTTATGTTTTGACGCATTCAAAAGGTTTGCGCCCCTCAACCACCATATCTCTGACTATAGATGAGGAGACTTTTGAGGAGAATTCGCAGGGCGACGGACAGTTCGATGCCTTTATGAAGACACTGCACAAGATCTATTCAAAGAAAGGCCTGGTCTTGCCAAACCTGATAGATTATGCCGTTAGAATACCACCCGGATCGAATTCGGATGCCTTATGCGAAACAGTCATCACCTGGCAGCAAAATGAGCAGGTATTCAAAACCCGCGGACTGGATTCTGATCAAACCGTGTCGGCCATCATTGCAACACAGAAAATGTTAAATATTATAAAGTAATCAATGGAAATAAAGATAGCCTTATTGGCAGGAGACGGAATTGGCCCGGAAGTAATCGATCAGGCTGTGAAAGTTTGTGATGCCGTTGCCAGAAAATTTAATCATCGAAATTACATGGATGCCCGCCCTAACTGGTGCTGCGGCCATTGATGCCGTTGGAGATCCGTATCCTGATGAAACGCATGAGATCTGCCTGCAGGCGGATGCAGTTCTGTTTGGTGCCATCGGCCATCCGAAATACGACAATGATCCCGGTGCAAAGGTAAGGCCCGAACAGGGCTTGCTCAAAATGCGCAAAAAGCTGGGACTTTTTGCCAATATCCGACCAACCTATACATTTCCTTCACTTATAGACAATTCCCCATTAAAAAGGGAGCGGATCGAGGGAACAGACCTGGTCTTTCTTCGTGAACTCACCGGAGGAATTTATTTTGGTGAAAAAGGCAGGACGGATAACGGTAATGTTGCTTTTGACCATTGTGTATATTCCCGGGATGAAGTAAAAAGACTGGCGAAAAAAGGATTTGAGCTGGCCATGACCAGAAGAAAGAAATTGTGCTGTGTGGATAAAGCCAATGTCTTGGAAACTTCCAGACTCTGGAGAGAAACGGTTCAGCAGATGGCAAAGGAATACCCGGAAGTGGAGGTGAGTTACGAATTTGTTGATGCTGTGGCCATGCGCCTGGTTCAATGGCCGAACAGTTATGACGTGCTGATAACAGAAAATCTTTTTGGAGATATACTAACAGATGAGGCATCTGTAATTTCGGGCTCCATGGGCCTGATGCCTTCTGCATCGGTAGGAGAGAAGACCTCCCTGTACGAGCCCATACACGGTTCATACCCGCAGGCTGCAGGAAAAGATATAGCCAACCCCCTGGCAACTGTTTTATCGGCAGCCATGATGTTTGAAGATGCCTTCGGATTGGTAGAGGAGGCAGAAGCGATCAGAAAGGTGGTGAACAAATCCCTGGATTTGGGAATTGTAACAGAAGATCTTTCCAACAAAGGCAAACCCTACAAAACGAGTGAAGTGGGTAACTGGCTCGCCGCAAATATTTAGTTTTACACAGTTCTTTTTTACAAATGATCCGGTAATTGAAAAAATTACCGGATCGTTTTTTTTTGTTAAATACTGTAAGTCAAGGGTTAAGCTTTTGAAAAAGTATGCGAAAAAAAATTGAAAAAATTGCAAAACAACCTTATCAATACGCTATTTTTGTAACTTGGTTTTTAGGAGAAAAATGGTATTGACAGAACTTGAAAAAGAAGACAGAAAATTAGGGAAAAAGCTCTATGATTACCAGCATGGAGCGATTGATATGATCTTTGATCACATCAATTCCAACCCCGACAATTATAACCTGTTGTACCAGCTCCCCACCGGTGGAGGCAAGACAGTGATCTTTTCCGAAATTGCCAGAAAATATATTGCGACTACCGGCAAAAAGGTATTAATACTCACACACAGAATTGAACTGAGCAAGCAAACCTCTCAGATGCTGCTCGAATTTGGAGTTTCCAACAAGATCATTGACAGCAATGTGAAAATGGTGAGCAATGACCCAAACTATTACTGTTTCGTTGCCATGGTAGAAACGCTCAACAACCGCCTGAAAGAAGGAAAGGTGAGTCTTTCGGATATTGGCATGGTCATCGTGGATGAGGCGCATTACAACTCTTTCAGAAAACTGTTCAAATATTTCGAGGCCTGTTTCATTTTGGGTGTAACAGCTACACCCCTGAGCTCAAATATACTTCTGCCCATGCACCAGATCTACCAGGATCTGATCGTGGGTGAAAATATCAGTTCACTGATTAAAAACGGCTTTCTTTCGGAAGCGAGTACTTTTGGTTTTAATGTCAGCCTGACCTCCTTAAAAGTTGGTATGAACGGAGATTACACTGTAAAATCTTCTGAGGAGCTCTATGTGCAGACCAGTATGCAGCACAAGCTCGTCAAAGCATATGAACAGGAAGCTTTGGGAACCAAGACCCTCATCTTTAATAATGGGATTCAAACTTCGAGATATGTTCACGAAACCTTTTTAAACGCGGGTTATAAGATCAAATACATCGACAATACCAATACCAAAGAAGAGAGAAGGGAGATCTTAAAATGGTTCAAAGAAACACCCAATGCAATCCTGACCTCGGTTGGGATACTCACCACAGGCTTTGATGAACCCTCCATAGAAACGATCATCATCAACCGGGCTACAAAATCACTGGCCCTTTATTTTCAAATGATCGGAAGGGGTTCAAGGGTGTTTGGCAAAAAGAATAAGTTCCGTATTCTGGATCTGGGTAATAATGTTTCACGTTTTGGATTATGGACAGATCCCATTGACTGGAGGTACATTTTCAACAACCCGAATCAGTTCCTTGAAAGCCTGGAAAGCGATGAGGAGATCGAAAGTAAATTTTCCTATCAGATGACTGATGAGATCAGAAGCCGGTTTTCACGCACGGAAGTAATGGGATTCAACATCAAGGAATCTTATGATGAGGTGATGAACAGTGGAGGTAAATCAAAAATGGTACTGGAACATTCCCTTTCACAACACGCACAAATGTGTATCGATAATGCGGCTAATCTCCTCGAGGCTTATGAACTTTCAGGCCTGTTAAAGGAAGATATCGCTTACCGGATCAAACAGTATTCCTATTGTATTATGAAAAGTTCCGACAACTACTTAAAATGGCTGGAAGAGGACTATTACAGGCAGCTTAAGGTGAAAATTGCACAAAAATACAGACATTAGTATTTCGTCCAGAATTCTCTTTTTTTGTTGAGTTCAGTTTCTGTTTGTGCGTATTCTTCCACCGGAACAACCTTTAAAAAAGAAGGATGCTGTTCAATAGCGTATTCCAGCTTGGTGACGATGTCATCCACCGAATCGTTTTCGTAATCGATCTCCAGGGGAGGCTTGATCACCATGGATTGCAAAATGCCTGTTTTTTTAAGAAACAAGCCCTTTTTGTCAAAGGACCTTCTGAAACCATCGATTACAATCGGAATAACGATGGGTTTGTTTTTGAGTATGATATGGGCAGTACCCCTTCTGATCGGTTTAAATGGCGTGGTAGTACCCTGTGGAAATGTGATCACCCAGCCATCATCCAGCGCCTTGGTGATGTTGGAAATGTCGCTCATTTTAACTTGCTTGTTCACATCTTTACCCTTTTCTCTCCAGGTTCTTTCAATAGAAACTGAACCAATATATTCCATGATCTTGGGTAAGATGCCGGAACGCATTGTCTCCTTCGCGGCTACGTAATAGATATTCAGTTTGGGATTGTAGAGATAGCCAATATCCCTGATATTATCAACCCTTCCGCTCAATGAAGCATTAAAAACATGCATCATGGCAGCTACATCTGCAAAATAGGTCTGGTGATTGGAAACGAACAAAACATTGGTGGGGGGAAGATCCCGAATGATTTCGGATCCGTCTATTTGAAGTTCATTAAATCCACGATACCTGCGGTGTGAGATCAAACCCAGAATCTGAATCAGTTTTTTCTTTATGAATAAACTTTTTCCAAATACATCTTTCTTAAACATCTTCATCTTTCCTTAATTGGACGGCAAAAATAAATATTTTTGCGGATTATATTGATTTTAATAGATCTTTTATTTCGCTTAACATCATGGCAGTTGCTCCCCAAACCACGTGATTGCTGAGTTGAAAGCAAGGTATATCGATTTCCTTCATATAACTTGTAGCCATTTTTTTTGTAGTTAAGGAGCGCTCATCGAGGAGTTCGCTTACCGAAACTTCGAGAATTTTTTCAACTTCATGGTTCTTTTTAAATTCCGGCTTAAAAGGAATGGTACCCATAAAAGTATGTACCAGAAAATTGCTCGGGGGTATATAGGTATTTGTGATTTGTCTGATCAAGCTGACATCATTTTGTACTACTCCGGTTTCTTCATGTGTTTCACGCAGTGCGGTGTGAGCCAGGTCTTTGTCATGTTTTTCCATTTTCCCACCCGGAAAACTGATCTGATCGGCATGCACACCTTTATAGGAGGCTCGTAAAGTTAATAAAAAAGTGGTATTGTTAAATCTGTCAGGATAAAAAAGTGCCAGAACTCCGGCCGGCCTGGGCTTTCTGAGACTAATTTCCTCCCAACTGAGTACACGGTCTGCCTTCGGGTATCATTTTAAGCTGTGAACTCAGCCCGCCAAGGGAAATTTCTGATAATTGCTTTAGATGCTGCTCAAAAAGGCTATAGTTCATTAAAAAGCGTATTTTTGTTTTTTCCAAATGTAATAAAAAACAGAAAACAGGTATGGATGTGCTTGGAATCCTTTTAACAAAAAATCAGATCAAATGAAAATAGGAATTGTTTGCTACCCTACCTATGGTGGTAGTGGCGTATTAGCAACCGAGTTGGGAATAGGCCTCTCAAAAAAAGGTCATGAGATCCATTTTATTACCACCCATCAGCCGGTCAGACTGGAATTTCTGAGTGCCAATCTGTTTTTTCATGAGGTCTTTGTTGAAGAATATCCCTTGTTTCATTACCAGCCCTATGAACTGGCCCTGTCGAGCAAGCTGTTTGAAACGGTCATCAAATACAAACTGGAGATCCTGCACGTACATTATGCCATACCGCATGCCTATGCTGCCTATATGACCAAACAAATGTTAAAACAGAAGGGCATCAATATCCCGATCGTGACTACGCTGCACGGTACAGACATTACCCTGGTGGGAAGCCATCCCGTTTACAAGAATGCAGTGGAGTTCAGTATCAACAATTCTGATGTGGTTACAACCGTTTCGAAAAGTCTGAGAGAGGATACCCTGCGCTTGTTCAATATCGAAAAGGAGATCAGGGTGATCTATAATTTTGTCGATTTTGAGCATCGTAAAGAACTGGATGAAAAGAATTGTATAAGGGCAAGCCTGGCCGCGGCCGATGAAAGGATCATTTCGCATATCAGCAATTTCAGACCTGTAAAAAGAATTAAGGATATAATCACCATTTTTGAAAAGATCCAGCAGAAGATCAAAGCCAAACTGATCCTGGTTGGCGAGGGTCCGGAAAAGGAAGCAGCTGTAATGTACGCTAAAGAAATCGGTGTGAAGGAAAAAATTCTTTTTTTGGGCAATAGCGATGAGATCAATAAAATCCTCTGCCATTCAGATCTCTTTTTGCTGCCTTCACAAACAGAAAGTTTCGGACTGGCAGCACTGGAAGCAATGGCTGTGAGAACCCCGGTAATATCTACCAATACCGGTGGTTTACCGGAAGTAAATGTGCAGGGTGTAACCGGATTCTTAAGTGATGTGGGGAATTGCGAGGAAATGGCAAAAAATGCGATCTACATACTGGAAAACGAGCAGCGGCTCGAGGAGTTTAAAGAAAATGCCTACCGCAATGCACTGCGTTTTTCCATTGAAAAGATACTTCCTCAATATGAAGAGGTATATACGACTGCACTATCAGGTATAGAAGTGTAATGCTTGATTCAAAACAGATCCAGTTGTGGCGATGTGGGAGAGATCCTTTTTGCCACCAGCGCCGTTGAACTTGTTTTAAAGTCCCCGAGCGGAGCCTGTTGCAGCCAGTAGCTTCTCATTCTCTTCTGTAAGTATAACCGGCATTCTTTTTTTGCTGTTATGGATCTCACTCATCAAACTGTCGGCCTGGGTTGTTATCACAGTAAACGTATGAAACTCCGTCTTATGAACCGGGTCTTTCCAAAGCGACCAGATCCCGGCAAAGGAGAACAGGCCTTCATCCTCTAATCCGATCTCGTATTTTTCTTTGACCTTACCTTTGGCATCCAGCCATTTCCACTCGTAAAAACCATTCGCGGGGATCAAACACCTGTTGCCTGTATATTCCATGAACGAGGCTTTCGTTTCCAGCGTTTCTATTCTGGCATTCAGGGTGTATTTTTTGATGGTATCATCCTCAGACCATGCCGGGATCAAGCCCCAGTTAAAAAAATCGATCTTTGAAGGATCTGCAGAACAAATCACCGGCAGACCGGGAAAATCAAAAGCCTTGATCTCTTTATTTGGCACATAGCGTCCTTTATCCGTAAAGGTAGCCTTAAATCTGCTCTCGATTACTTCCGCTTTTTTTGTGAGTTTGGAATAGAAACACATAATTGCAATTAAACAGTTTTTACTTGGGTATCACTTATATGAAACTGCAGGTTATTTTTATCAAAATGGATCAGGGTATTGTCGAATAAACGGCTGATGTGGTCGTTTTCTATGAGTTTTTCCGGTGGTCCGGAATATATGCCCTGTTCGTTCATCAACCAGATCACATCTGCTATTTGCAGGGCCAGCTGGATTTCATGGGTAGAGATGAGTATACATTTATCCAACTCGCGGGCAAGCTTTTTCAATAAATGAAAGGTTTCTATTTTGTGCTGAATGTCGAGATGGGCCGTGGGCTCATCCAGAATGATCAGTTCTGTATTCTGAGCGAGTGCCCTGCAGATCATTACCCGCTGAAGCTGTCCGTCGCTCAGCTCATCCACTTTTCTGTCCCGCAATACCGACAGATCGGTTTGCTCCAGCGCCAGTTCGATTTCCTTTTTGTCCTCCTTTTTTAATGTGCCCATCCAGTTGGTATACGGATGTCTGCTTAAGGCCACCAGCTCATAAACCGAAAAATTGCCGGTTTCTGGTCTTTCGGTTAGCACTATAGCGATCTTCCGGGCTACCTGCTGCCTGGTGATGTCTTGCAACAAGGTTTCTTTTAACCTGATCTCTCCGGCTAGTGCAGGCTGCACACCTGTGAGCGTGCGCAGGAGCGTTGACTTGCCTATGCCATTCTTGCCCAACAGACAAACGAGTTCACCACCGGGCAGTTCCAGGTCCAGATCTTTGGCGATGACGCTTTTTACCGACTTCTTTTTATAGCCGATAACCAGGTTCTTTGAAGATAATATGGGAACATTTTTCTTTGTCATACCGTAAGCTCAGGAAAGTTTGCGTTTTTTTAGCAGTAACCAGATCACAACAGGAGCTCCAAACAGGGAAGTTATCGCATTAATGGGCAGGACAAAAGCCGCATTGGGTACCTGAGCAATCGTGTCACAGATCAGCATAACAATGGCGCCCATCAGCAGAACAGCAGGGAATAAAACCTTGTGGTTGCTGGTTTGCAAAAGCATTTTAGTGATATGGGGTACGGCGAGTCCTACAAAAGCGATCGGACCTGCAAAGGCAGTGATCACCCCGGTAAGTACTCCGGTTATCATGAGTATCTGATTGCGTGTGGAGGGTATGGACAAGCCCAGACTTTTCGCGTAATTTTCTCCGAGTAAAAGTGCGTTGAGCGATTTTATATTGGGGATAGCCCAAAGGAGACACAAAATGTATATCCCCGATAAAATGGGTAAGGCAGACCAGCCCGTGTTGCCCAAACTGCCAAAGCTCCAGAACATGTATTGCTGCAGGTTTTGTGCAGAACTGAAATAGGACAATATGCTGATTATTGCCGTAGTAAAACTTCCAAACATCAGGCCGATGATAAGCAGCGCCATGGTGTTTTTTATATAGCCTGAAACGGTCATTACCGTAATAAGAATTGCCAAAGCTCCAAGAATACCGGCAATAACCGTGGCGATCTGGTTGTTACCCAAAGCCAAATATTGACCTCCTAATATGGACGTGCCCATGATCAGCAGGGCAACACCCAAACTTGCACCCGAACTGATGCCCAGCACATAAGGCCCGGCCATGGGATTTCGGAAAAGGGTTTGCATGAACAAACCACAGACACTTAAACCGGATCCCACCAACACGGCAGTGATGGCTTTTGGCAACCTGTAATGGGTGATGATATAAGTCCAGGTATCGTTTTCAGATGGCATGCCTGCGAGGTTCTTCAGGATTTCCAAAGTAGGAATAGAAACGGAACCCAAACTGATGTTTGTGATGAAAAACACCAGCAAGCTCAGGATCAGCAAAAAGAAATAAAAACGCGTAGTCTTGATCGGATTCAATTCAATAATTAGATTGTAAAATTATAAATCTTTATTTAATATCCATGGTAGGCACATCCAATGGTTCTAAAAAGTAGGTGTCATAGTCTGGAAGCAAGTCCGGATGAGCTATTTTAATAATATCTTTTAATACAATATCCGGCATGACCGGTGCCAGCTCAAGAAACAAAATCCCGCCGTTATTTCCTTTCTTTTTAGAGAAGGTATAAACCTTTCTCTTTTGAAAGGCATTAAAACTGGAGTAATGGGTATTGCTGCTTTCCATTTCATGATAACTGGTAAAGATGCCCGATCCAATCCAAAGATCTGCAGTTCCGGCCACGTCCAGAACAGATTCCAGACCCAGTACCAGGCTACCGGTTCCCGGACTGTCTTTCCATAAATAACGGGTATTGGCATCCTTAAAAAAAGTGGACATAAAGCTACCACCGGCAGGCAGGTGCCATTTGTCCTGAAAAAGTGAGCCGGTAAGCACGGTTGGACTTTCCTTTGCTTCAGAAGCCAGCTTTTTGGCACTGGTATAGTTGTTTTCGATAGCCAGAAAAAGGCTGTCTGCTTTCTTAGTCTGATCGAACAAGGCACCGAATAATTTCAGCCATTCAGCCCTGCCCAGTGGTGTTTCCTCAAGCCAGTCGCCGTTAAAAAGTACATTTATTTTAAGCGCAGACATATTTTTAAAGACCGGATCATTTTTATCCATAGTGAAGGCTATAACCAGCTCAGGTTGCAGGTCGATCAGAATTTCCATATTCAGATCCTGAACACTGCCGAGTTCGGCCACTTTTCCCTGAAGTATCTTTTCCACAGTGCGCTCGGAGGAAATGTAATTTGTTTGCGGAAATCCGACGAGTGTTTGTTCCTGATTAAAAAGCTCGATCATGGGTATATGCGTCGTTGATGTGGCCACCAGTCGTGTGAGCGGAGTGAAAATGATATTTTTATTGGATAACCCGGCCGGGACCGACGTATTTTTAGGAACCAGGTAATATACAAATTCCTCAGTGGCTCCGGGATACGGATTTTTAATAATCAATTTGTTATAACCGTTAAAATACTGTAAATCAAATCCCTTAGCGTATTTTATCGATGTAATTACTTCACTGCTATTCTTATCCTGTGATTCAGGGGAAGAAGTATTTTTACAGGAAATTATTCCCGCAAAGACAAAAAACATGCAGTACAAAAATTTCATTTGTGGGGCATTTGCACCTCAATGTTACGAAAATATTCTTCAGGTTTAATCAAATAAATTAAATTTTAACCACAAGATAATAACTATATTTGTGTCAAATTTTGGTGCTGGTTTTAAATCATTGTTTAAAACTCAGTAAAAGGGAATCCCGTTAAAATCGGGAGCTGTCTCCGCAACTGTACGCTCAGCCATTTATTTGGTGCTTGTTGAAATTCTTTAGTCACTCTGTATTTCAGGGGAAGGCATTCAACAGGACGCAAGCCAGGAAACCTGCCAAATTTTTTAACTCTTATATTTTCGGAAGAAAAATATTTGTGATATGCGAAAAACGGTAGCTGCCTTTCTTATTTTCTTTTGCCAATACGGGTATTCCCAGTCTGATTCGATCAATCAGCTGGAGGAAGTACTTTTGTATGGCAGGTTTTCAGAGGTGCTGCAAACAGGCTATAGCAATGAGATCTATTCCGATTCGATAATTAATTATGAATTGTCGGGCCTGGGTAATTTTCTACAGAAAGAAACAAACTTGTATTTAAAGGAATACGGCGAGGGGATGATTTCTACAATTTCCCTCAGAGGATCAACAGCCTCGCAGACCGCAGTATTTTGGAATGGAATAGCGGTCAATTCCTCCCTGAACGGACAAACGGACTTCAATTCCCTGGGCATCAACAGTTTTAGTCAACTCGAAATCAAAAAAGGAGGTGGCAGTGTTGTTCTGGGTAGCGGAGCCGTTGGCGGTGCGATCAACCTCGCCGATAAAATTGAGTTTGGAAGGGCAAACCGGTTTTTTGCTACGGGTTTTGCCGGTAGTTATGAAACTTTTACTGGTGCCGTGCAGGGCCTATGGAGTTCAAAAAAATTCTTTGCAAAAGTTTCGGCAACCTATGGTCAGAGCGAGAATGATTACACCTATCCCGAGACCAACATAAAGAATGAAAACGGACAATATAAAAATTCCGGGTTTCAGTATGTGCTTGGAAATCAAATCAATGAAAATAATACAGTTTCTTTCTATGGCGCGCATAACAAGAATGACAGGAATTTATCAGGAACCCTTACAGCCCCGGGCAGATCGGGTTTGGTCACCACTTATGACAGGCTGGCCCTGAAATGGAACAATTCAGGTAACAACTATTCCAGCACCCTGACTGCAGCCTGGTTGGCCGAGAATTATGAGTACTTTCCGGTAAAAGACCAGCCGCTGTCCAATGAAAACAAAGGCAGTAATTTTGTTGGCAGCTATGACCTGAGTTATTTTTTGAACAACAACACCCGTTTGAGCGCGGGTCTGGATTACAATACAGCTCATGCTGAAGGGGATGATCTGCCCGACAAAGACCTGGACAGGGTGGAGGGTTTCGTCGTTTTCGGAAGCAACATAAAAAGGAAATTAAGATATAACCTCAGTGCCAGAAAGGGATTTGCCTCTGAATACTCCATCCCCTTTATTTTTGCAGCTGATGCACGATATAAGGTGTCTGAAAATCTTGATATCAGGGCCAATGCCGGTACAAATTACCGCCTGCCAACTTTTAACGACCTGTACTGGCAACCGGGCGGTAATCCTGATCTGAAACCAGAAGACAGCTTTACTGCTGAATTGGGCTTGTTTTTAAAAAGGCCGACCTGGAGTTTGGATGCAGGCACATTTCTGATAAAAAATGATAATTTAATACAGTGGGTGCCCGGTTCATCCGATTTCTGGATGCCTCAAAATATTCAGCAAAGCAGAAACTATGGCATAGAACTGGATTTTGATTACAATTTAAAGCTCCATAAGCACCATATTACTTTTGAGAGCCAGTACACTTATGTGAATGCCAGGGACGAGAGTACGGATATGCAACTGATCTATAATCCGGAACACAAGGCGAATAATATCCTGAAATATAATTGCGGTGCTTTTGGCCTCAGGTATCGGCTGGGCTATACCGGAAAAGTCTATACCACAACCAGCAATACGCAAAGCCTTGATCCATACTGGCTTTCGGATATCAACGCCGACTATCAGCTGAACAAATACAATTTGCATGTTATTTTTTCACTGAACAATCTTTTCGACCAGTCATATCAGGTTGTGGCCTACCGGCCCATGCCAGGTCGTAATTTTAATCTAACCATCCATTATCAAATTTAAATCAAATGAAAATTTTAAGTGTTTTGTTATCCTTTAGCTTACTGATTATGTTGGGTAGCTGTACGGACAATACTGAGGAAGCTGACAGTTTGGGTACTTATGAAACCGGGTTCTTTATTACCAATGAAGGCCCTTTCAATAATGGTACCGGAACCCTGACGCATGTATCAGATGATGGAATAGTTACGCAGGATGTTTACAAAACTGAGAACAATGCAGATCTGGGTAACATTGTTCAGTCCATGCACCTGCACGGAGACCTGGCTTATATTGTGGTCAATAACTCCCATAAAGTGGTCGTAGCAGACAGAAATACCCTGAAAACGATAACAGAAATTAAGGGAAACATGATTCAATCTCCCCGGTATTTTGTTTCAGCGAATAACAGAGGTTTTTTGAGTAACTGGGGTGATCCAAATGACCCTTCAGATGACTTTATCACTGTAATTGATTTGAATACCAATCAGGTTCTCTCTACAATTTCAGTAGGAGAGGGACCTGAGAATATGCTGGTAAACAACAATTTTCTGTACGTGAATCTGGAAGGCGGCTATGGGCATAACAACAAGGTTGCCGTGATCGATACGAAAGATGGCAGACTGGTCAAAAACCTGATCGTTGGTGATGTGCCAAATTCCCTTCAGGCAGATCTGTCTGGCAATACCTGGGTGCTTTGTGGTGGAAAGCCCGGATGGACAGGCATGGAAACAGCGGGTAAATTGATTAAAATATCAGCTAATCATGACATCCTGAGCAGTTTTGATTTTGATCTGACCGAACACCCGCAGCACCTGACCCTGCTGGGTGATGCCATTTTCTACAACCTCGATGCCCGGGTTTATAAAATGTCTGTCAATAGCAATACTGTGCCAGAAGTCCCTTTTAAAGGGTTGGAGGGTAGTTTTTACTATATGACGGGCCATGGGGGAGAGATCTATGCTACTGACGCGAATGATTACCAAAGTGAAGGAAACCTGTATATTTATGATGCTGCTGACGGCAGTTTGTTAAAAACCATCAAAACAGGAATTATTCCCGGATGGATTGTTTTTCAGGAATAGAAATAAAAAAAGGCTGTCTGAAATTCCGGACAGCCTTTTAATCTTTCAGCAGCTTATGATCCGCCCATCATATCCATGTCGCCACCTTCCAAGTTGCGGTTCATTTCCCTTTTCTTTTTCTGGTTGAAGCGGTAAGTAAAAGCGAGTCGAAATTGTCTTTCCCTCCACTGAAACTCACTTTCGGAATAGAAAGTATCTGTAAGTGTTTCCATTTCTCTCTTGCGTGTATTGAACAAGTCGCTGATGTTAAAGGTAAGGGTGCCGTTTCCTTTCATGATATCCTTACTAAAGGCCATATCCGTTGAAAACATACCTTTGTATTTATTTTGTGCGTTTTCATTGGGGCCCATATACATCATGTTTGTTTGCCAGTCGATTTCAAAAGGAAGAACGACCTTTGCCGTGAATCTGGTAAACCAGCTCAGGGTCTCTGCACCAAAATCTATATCGTTATAAAAACCACTTATTTTATTATCAAACAGGTTGAAAGACAAATTGAATCTCCAGTTTTTTATGGGTGTATAATTCGCGGCAACCTCAAAACCAAAACGCTCTTCAGTACTTAAATTGATGGGCGATCTCTTGATGATTGGAATGCCATCCTGTGTATTGTCGCCGGTAGCTTCCGAAATCATTTGAAAGACGTCTGTGGCATAATTATAATACACAGAAGTATTAAAAGTTACTTCCTTCCAGCGGTTTGAATATCCCAGTTCAACAGCATCTGTAATAGAGGGATCCAAATAGGGATTACCCTGAAAAATGTTGGTTTCACTGGTTCTTGAAGGAAAAGGATTGATCATTCTCGATCTCGGTCTGCGGATCCTTCTGTTATAACCCAGGGTAAGGTTTTCCTGTTCGCCCAGCTCATAAGCCAGGTTTACGGTTGGAAAGAAATTCGTATAATTTTTCTGAGCCGCCAGATCAGGCCTGTCAACAATCTCTATATCGATATCGGTTACCTCCATGCGCAACCCGAGCAAACCCGAAAATTTGGTGAACTTTTTGCCGTATTGTGAGTAAAGCGCATGTATTTTCTCATCGTAATTAAAAATATTCGACAGATTCTCGTCCAGGACGAACTCGCCGGACTCATTTTCAAAATATTGTGCATAATCTGTTGTCTGATCAGTGATAGTACTCCTGAAACCGGCTTCAAATTGTTGGCCTTTATTAAAAGGCAGTACATAATCTCCCTGAAACAGATATTGCTTTTGAGGGTTTTTTGTAAGGGCTTGTTCATCAAGTTTATCAATAAAAACAGGATATTGTTCTTCTTCGGTTATATAAGTAAAATTTTCCTCGTAATTATCTTCAAACTGGAAATCGAGATTTAATTTATGTCCGGAAGAATTAAAATTATTCAGATAATTCAAAGAATACTGCCAGTTCGAAGATTCTTCGTCTTCTTCAGATTCCCTGAGGTAAAAGTTGGATTTAATAAAATTTTCATCATAGGTAGTGGTCTTATTTTCCGAATCGTCATTGCCATTTGAGCCTCTGTAAAGTACACTACCCGTTAGCGAGCTTTTTTCACTTATGAAGTATTCCATTCCAAAATTGATATTGAAATCGCTGGAAACCCGGTTTATATCTCTGTCTTCGATTAAAAATGGGGCTGTCTGAGAATTGAAATATTCGGTATAAGTATAAGAACTTCCGGGTGAATCACCATAACTGTATCCGGTATTGTTGAAGAAGTTAAATTTGTCTTTTCTGTAATTTATACTGTATGACCCTCCGGCACTGGTCGGATAACCGGCGTTGATCGTGGCATTTCCATTAAAGCCATCAGCAGATCCTTTTTTGATGATAATGTTGATAATACCGGCAGTACCCTCGGCATCGTAGCGGGCAGAAGGGCTGGTTACCACTTCTACTTTTTCGATCATTTCGGCGGTAAACTGTCTTAGTGCTTCATTATTTGACTGCCCAACCAGACTGTTCGGTTTGCCGTTGATCAGAATCTGCACATTTTCATTTCCTCTTAAACTTACAACACCTTCCACATCCACTGATACAGAAGGTACATTGTTGAGCACGTCGGCAGCGTTACCACCCTTAACGGTCATGTCCTTGCCAACCGTATAGATTTTTTTATCCAGTTTGATCTCTACCGTACTTCTTTCAGCAATGACCTGCACTTCCTGCAAAGATTCAGAATCTTCAGAAAGCACAATAGTTCCCAGGTCTGTATCTTTATTTATCGTCATATCAGCTTCACTGTGCGTTTTAAAAGAAATAAATTCAACGCTGATGTGATATTCACCCTGGGGAACGAAAATGGAAAACTTTCCTTTAGCATCCGTAATGCCCCCAAGAATCCGGTCTCCTTTTAAGGGCTTGATAACAACTGTTGCGTATTCCAGCGGTTGCTGGGTACTTTTTTCAATCACTTTACCTTTGATTTCAAAGGTTTTTTGAATTGGATTTGGATTTTGACCTGGCCGGCCCGGCACCTGCTGACTTGTTACAGAATTGGCAGCAAGAAAGAAGGTCAGGAAAAAAAATGGAAAGAGAGTCTTCATATTAGTGTTTATGGTCTGAATTTTTTAGACAGGCAAAAGTACTTTGGGTTTAATCCTTATTTTGTTAATTCTGTGTTAAATAAAATCTTTAAATTTTTTGCAGATTATAGTAGGATTATAAAATTTATCTTAATTTTGACGAAAATATTTTTTTATGGACATGGAATTATCGCATTTTTTAGGTTACCTGGCGTTTATGGGAATCTTTACCATGGGTTTTTGGCTGATGATCTTTTTGACGGCCTTCGTTATACCCTATTGGTTGATCGGTAATTTTATGGAAGACAGAAAATTAAAGAAGGAGGCTAAAAAGCAATTAGCCGGTAAGTAATAAAAATTGTAAAGGGTTTGTTTTCAAACCCTTTTTATTTGATCAGTTCTTCATCCAGCTCAAAAATATTCTTATTGACCTCACCCGAGCGGTTTTTGCTGTTTCTTTTCGCAGCTCCGTTAAACCGATAACTGAAGGATAATAGGTATTGTGGTTCAAAAAAAGCATAGCTGTTCGTTTGTATACCCGCTTCCATCGATTCGTAATAGATCTCTCTGCTGCTAAAGATATCCTTAGCCGTAAATGACAGGGTGGCTTTTGACTTGAACAAATCCTTGCTCAGGGCGAGATTCACAAACTGAATTGCCTTTAGCTCTGTCAAACCCGTTGTTTTTGGAGATTGGTAGGTATAATTGATCTGAAACTTCCAGGTTTCAAGGAATTTATAATCGGCTATGGCATTTCCATATAAAACAAAATCATCTGTATCATAAGCTCCGTTGTTTGTATTTATTATCTCAAAGTAATACGGACTTAACAAAGCCCTGAAACGCAGCGCATTGCTCGCGTTGTAAACCAGGTCCATTTCAATTCCGTATTGGTTCAGATCGCCATTGTTTACAGGCTTTCTGGTGTAAATATCAAAGCCGTCATCTGTTTGATCTCCGGTATTCTCGAGTACTGTTAATATTTGATCTTCATCCATTGAAGCAAACAGAGCAGTATTCAGCGACACTTTTGCTCCGAACTTTTTAAAGTACTCGGTTACAAAATAATCTGTATAATAGGGTTTTAAAAGAGGATTTCCCATTACAATAAATCGCTCGTCGGCAAAAGAAATGAAGGGGTTGAGTTGCGCCACTGCGGGTCTGGAAATGGACCGTGAATAATAAAGTGACAGCAGACTTTCATCTTTAAAAGTATAACCCAAATTTGCGGTTGGGAAAAAATCTGTGTACTCGTCAACAGTAGTATTGTTATAGATCAGGTCACTGATACGGACATCTGTGTATTCGGTTCTTAATCCCAAAGAAAAATTCAGACTGTTTAATTCTTTTGAAAAACTCACATAGGCAGCGTACACTTTTTCGTCATAGCTCAGGTTATTTTCCATACCCGAAACAGGATTAAATTTAAATTGTACAGGATCATAGTCATAAACCAAAAGCGCATTTTCATATTCCCTTATATTGGCTTTCACACCGGTTTCGACCAATCCAAAATTATTTATGGGCTGGGCATAATCCACCTGGAACAATCCGGTGCTGTTGGTTTGATCTGTGGTCGTTTTTTGGAGATCCTGCGGTCCGGCAGGTAAAACAGCTGTATTCACGATATCTGTTATGTTGTCTGACAAGGAATGGTCGTATTTCAGATCAAAGGACAGAAAATGCTCTTTTGTTTTAAAAGAAGTGGTATAATTTAACAGCAGCTCAAAAAAACTGTCGTCTGTATTGTCATCCACATTTCGATCCGTTTGGTTGATTACCTGGCCCATGTTCAGGTCTTTAATCATTAGATCCGAATCAAAGTTCTTATTCGACATGCTGTAGAGAAAAGAGGAATTAAATGAGTTCTTTTCATTGATCAGGAACTCGCTGCCGATATTAAACAGGAAACTGTTTCTCTGCCTGTTGTCATCGCGGGTCTCAAAAAAAACGGGATCTTCAGTCTGGCTGTTTTGCTGAAACTGCTCGATTTCGCTGTATTTGATCTGATCCTGGTGGTTAAAACCTGCTGTTGAAAAAACATTGATCCTTTCCCCGCTGTAATTGATGAATGTGGAAACGCCCTCATCATCCGGTATGCCCCCATGAAGTTCAATGGTACCGTTATAGCCGTCGCCGGATCCTTTTTTTAGTACAAGATTGATTATACCACCTCCCTGTGCATCGTATTTGGCCGATCGGGATATGATCTCCACCTTGCTGATCGAATTGGAAGGAAGGTTCATCAAAATATTCTGGTAATTGCTCTGCGAGGCAAAGGGCTTCCCGTTCATGAGCACAGTGGCTTCATTTCCTCTGATCATCAGTCTTCCCTGATCGTCAACCATCACCGTTGGTGTATTCTCGAGTACGGTTAGGGCATTTCCACCCAAATTGGCAATGTCTTTATCCGCACTGTAAATCTTCTTATCAAATTTGTATTCAACCAGATCACCCGTTGTATTCACCTCAACCTCATTCAGAATTTCCGAATTTTCTTCGATTTCAAATACACCAAGGTCAAGGTCATCATCAATCTTTAATTCATTAATTACAAATGGTTTAAATGATAGAAATTGAATGGTTACTTTATAATTTCCATAAGGTACTTCAAGTAAAAAAACACCCTGATTATCGGTAATCGTACCACTAAAGCTGGAATCTTTTAGATTTAAAAGCGTAATGGTAGCATAGGGTAAAGGCTGGTTGGTTTTTACATCATGGATCTTTCCATTGATCGTCGCTCTCTGGCCCTTGTCCTGGCTATAAAATGAACAAGTAATAAAAAGAAATATAATTAGGTGAATATATTTCATTCAGTAAAAATCAATCGTTAAAAGTATTGAAATTAAATTAAGCAACGTTCGGGGATATCTGGTAATTTAAAGACTCATGGAAAACCATGATTTTTTAGGTGCCGGGTTTTAAAATTTTGAGGATGTTTTCCGGCGGTCTCCCAATTACTGCCTGATTTTCTGAAACCACTACAGGTCTTTCAAGCAATATAGGAAAATCTTTGATTCCCTGAAATATCTGTGCATCAGTCAGTTTTTTATTTTTAAACTTTTCCTTCCAGATGGTCTTCATTTTGCCTGATTAGACCCATGGGTTCCATTTGGAGCTTTTCGGCCAGGGATTTCAGTTCAGCTATTTCGGGAGGGTTATTGAGATAGTCCCTTATCTCAAAAGGAAGTTTGGATGCTTCAAGCAAGGCCAGGCCTTCACGGCTTTTTCTGCATCTGGGATTGTGGTATATGGTGATCATCAGGTTTGATTTTGGTTAAGACAAATATATGGATTAATCCATAATGGCCACACGAATCCGGTAACATGAAATGGCCATTTCGGGCAAATTCTGTATATATTCTGTTTAAATCACAAGCAATCGTTTTCAAAGAACATAAGACATGAAAAAATCAGGTTCAATAACAAAATAAGTATCTTTGCACATCTTAAAAATCAATTGTTTTGATTCTCACAGACACACATGCACATCTCTATGCAGATGACTTTGATGAAGACCGTGATCTTGTTCTGAAAAGGGCGATAGATGCAGGAATAGAAAGGTTTTTTATACCGGCCATTGACCGCCATTACTATCCGGCCATGCAGGCATTAAAGAACCTGTTTCCGGACAAGATCTTCCTGATGGCAGGTCTTCACCCCACGCATGTAAAGGATGACTTTGAGGAAGAATTGCAGGTTGTTCATGAGCAGCTCAATTTGCATTCCTATTGTGCCATTGGCGAGATCGGTCTGGATCTTTACTGGGACAAATCCCATTTTGTTCAGCAGCGCTTTGCCTTTATAACCCAGCTGCGCTGGGCAAAAGAAAGGAAACTTCCCGTTGTGATACACTGCAGGGATGCTTTTGATGAGATCTTTGAAGTTCTGGAAGAAGTGGCAGACCCCCAGTTATGGGGTATTTTTCATTGTTTTACCGGAACCTTTGAACAGGCACAGCGTGCCATTGGGTTCAACATGAAACTCGGTATAGGTGGTGTTGTGACCTTTAAGAACGGAAAAATAGATCAGTTTCTCGACAGAATTCCGCTGGAGCACATCGTTCTTGAAACGGACGCGCCGTATATGTCGCCGGTACCTTACCGGGGAAAGCGGAATGAAAGCTTGTATATACTTCAGGTACTCGATAAATTAAGCGAAATATACAAGCTCCCGAAACAGGAAATAGCCCGCATAAGCACCGAGAACTCAAAGATCGTTTTTGGGATCTGAACCTTGAAAAATATGGACAACTGCGTAACTGCCTACATAAAAACACCGATCGGATTTGCCAGAATTACAGGTACTGATCTGGGTATTTCTGAAATAACTGTTGTGGACGAGATCGGAGATCAACCCGAATTTGTTCCCGATTGTATTGCTGAAGCGCAGGTGCAGCTGGAGGAGTATTTTCTTAAAAAAAGGACTGAATTTGATCTGAAACTACAGCTCCGGGGAACAGATTTTCAAAAAAGGGTTTGGGAATTCCTGATAAAAATACCTTATGGCAAAACAATGAGCTATATGGAGCAGGCTCATTGTTTGGGTGATAAGAAGGCGATTCGAGCCGTGGCTTCGGCCAACGGTAAAAACCCAATTTGGATCGTCATACCCTGTCATAGAGTAATCGGCAGCGACGGGGCTTTAACCGGTTACGCCGGAGGTGTCTGGCGTAAAAACTGGCTGTTGCAACACGAATCGGCAGTAGCCCAGCTGCAATTGTTCCATTAAGCCCCCGTAAGCTGAAAAAATCTGCTATTTTTGGTGGATAAATGGGTATTTTGCAGATGAAATAGCCCGTTTCCTGTGGACAAAAACAAGCAGTATAAAAATTTACAATGCGGGTGTTACCAGCCGGTTAATTTGCCGGACAGAGGGGCATCATACCAAAATATATCAGTTTTATTATGATGAAATTCCGGTTTCTTTTGGTTTTCCTGATCAGCAGTTTTGCAGTGCTGGCACAGGACAATCCCGGTAAGCGCATCATAAAGGATTTGGTTGTTACTGACAGCATACTTCAAATAGACAGCCTGAGCCTGAGTCCCTATGACTTTAAAATTTTTAATAACCAAAATATAGACATCGCGCCTTCCCTGTATTCGGTTGATTTTAGTAAAGGACAGTTGCATATTAAGGCCGGTCTTGATGAATTTCCCAAGGAAATCCGGGTGCAATACACTTTGCTTCCCGATTTCATCACAAAGAAATATTCCGCTCTTGACCCGCACATTATCAGCGATAAGACTGTTGATATGACAAGCCTGTACTACCCCGAAAAGAGCAAGGGACAGGTAAATGAGCTGTTCGGAGGTATCAATTCTTCCGGCAGCTTGTCCAGAAGTATCACGGTAGGAAATAACCAGGACGCTGTTGTAAATTCGAATTTCAACCTTCAGTTGGATGGGGAACTTTCAAAAAATGTATCTATCAGGGCTTCTATTACAGACAATAACATTCCTTTAAGCGAGGGAGGTTACTCACAGCGAATTCAGGATTTTGACAGGATCTATCTCGAGATATTCAGTAAAGACTGGACCTTGCAGGGTGGCGATATCAATTTTACCAACACCCGAAATTATTTTATGAAGTTCAGCAAAAAAATTACCGGCCTTTATATGGGAGCAAAACTTGAGCCCGGTTTTGGAGCGACGGACTTTTTTATCTCCGGCGGTGTGGTTAGGGGTAGTTTCAGTACCTACAAATTCAATGGCACGGAAGGTAATCAGGGCCCTTACAAAATTACAGGCGAGAACAGTGAACAGGTTTTTTACATATTGTCGGGCAGTGAGACCGTTTATGCCAATGGTGTACCCTTAAAAAGAGGTGACAACAATGATTATATAATCGATTATACGAATGGTGAAATACTATTCACACCCTTGTTTCCGGTTAATGCCAATTTGCGCTTTACCATAGATTATCAGATTGCAGAGAACAGTTATACCCGGTTTATTACCTATGACGGTGTTCAGGTTTCCAACGAAAAACTGGATATTTCAGTCAATTACTACAACGAAACAGATTCTAAAAGCAGGCCTGTGGAGCAGGACCTGACCGAATTTCAGCAAAATATTTTATCGGAAGCAGGCGATAACAAGCTGAAGATGATCAGTCCCTCAGAAGTACCTGCAGCATACGAAAGCAATAAAATACTGTACAAAAAAAATCTGGTAAACGGAGCAGCGGTTTATGAATACAGCAATGATCCTGCCGGGGAACTTTACGAAGTCAGGTTTTCACTTGTAGGCAAAAATAAGGGTGACTATGAAATTGTAACCACCCTGGCTGCAGGACGGGTTTTTGCCTATGTTCCTCCACTTGATGGCAAAAAGCAGGGATCTTATGCGCCCCTGATCCAGTTAATTGCCCCGGAATCGTATCAGATTGCAGACATATCAGCCGATTACCAACCCAATGATAAAATCGAACTCAAAGCCGAACTTGCCCTGAGCGTATTCGACCAGAATTTATTTTCAGATCTGGATGATGACAATAACAATGGCTTTGCATCTAAAATTCTATATGAGCAATTATTGGTAGATAAAGATTGGGATCTCAAAGGGAATGTAAATTACGAATACGTCGCCGATAATTTCAGAACCATTGAAAGGTACAGAAATATTGAATTTCTCAGGGACTGGAATCTCATTGATCCCCTTTTGTTTTTGGAGCAGGACCAGCAGTTTGCAGGAGCCGGACTCAATTTCTCTGACAAGAAGGAATCCCGGTTGCTGTACCGCTTTGAAAATCTCCGTTTCAATGAGGCTTACCAGGGTAGCCGAAATACTTTGTCCGGGACTTATCAAATGAAAAACACCCGGGTTGATCTGGATGCAAACCTGCTGAATTCTGATACCAGGATCGACGAAACCAATTTTTTAAGATCCTTTCTCGCGCTGAAACAAAATGCAGGCAAAGGCTGGGTAGGGGCGAGGACGGCTTTTGAACGCAATGAGATCGAGGATAAGGTGAACGGAAACCTTAACTTATTAAGTCATCAACTTTTTGATATAGATGGTTTTACAGGGATAGGCGACAGCACAAAAACCTTTGCCGAAATAGGTTATCGATATCAAAAAACCGACAGCGTCAGGTATAATAATCTAACCAATTTCAACCAGGCGAATACCTATTATGCCAGATTGAAAATGGAACCATTTAAGGACGGCACCTTCCTGTTGAACACGAACTACAGAAAGGTGGACAATGTATTTGCTGATGATGAAGAAAGCATCAATGGCCGGTTTACTTACAATCAGGCTCTTTTTAAGAATATGGTGAATTTCAATATGAACTACCAGACCAGGTCGGGTGTATTGCCCCAACAGGATTTTTCATATGCAGAGGTAGAGCCCGGAAAAGGATTTTATTCCTGGATCGATTTTAATAACAACGGTATTCAGGAACTCGATGAATTTGTTGTAGCAGCCTTTCCAGATGAGGCAATTTATGTCAAAATTCTGCTGCCAACGGTAGTTTATATCAAATCGCATGAGAACCGGTTTAGCCAGGCCATTAATTTACAGGCCACTGCCTGGAGGAACCGGACAGGCCTGAAAAAAATACTTTCTCATTTCAGTGATCAGGCCTATTTTTTAGTCCAGGCCAATGAAAAGAGAGATCAGGGTTCCATAAACTTCAATCCCATAGCTTATGATGAAGGCGACCTCCTCTCCCTGGACCAGCAGATCAGGAACAGCTTTTTTTTTAACCGCGGACTCCAGAAATTCAGTACCGGATACCTCTTTTTTAAAAACCGCAAAAAGACTTTTTTTGCCGTTGACAACCAGGATGTGTCCGCACGCAGCCACGAACTGACTTTTTCTCATCGCATCAACAGCTTCTGGCTTTTTGATCTGAACACAGCACTGAGCAATACCGAATCTGAATCATCTGTTTTTAGCAACCGGAACTATGAGCTGGAAACTTATGAACTCAGTCCGAAAATTTCCTTTTTTTTGGACAGAAATCTCAGGTTCGACGGTTCATATACCTTTAAAGACAAAGAAAATACCATATCAGCCTTTGAAACACTTGATATGCACAAATTGATTTTGGGTGGCCAATATTCAAATGAGAATAAAATTACTGTATTGGGAAATTTCGGCTATATCCAGAACTCTTTTGAAGGAAGTGTGAACTCGGTTGTGGGCTATCAGATGCTGGAAGGTTTTCAGCCGGGGAAGAACCTCACCTGGAATTTGAGTATGCAAAAAAGATTTCTTACTTACCTCGATTTTAACTTTAATTATACCGGAAGAAAATCTGAGACTTCAAATACCATTCATACAGGCACCGTGCAGGTCAGGGCAAGTTTTTGATCAGTCGAACCCTTTCCATTCAATTCGGATGGAACCCATTTCAGGATTTTCGGTATTCTCGCCGCTATAGGCAATAAACTCCTGAACCAGGTTGTTGCGAATTTCTGTTTGGAAGTTTTGTCCGTCGCCCACAATTGCAGTGTATTCAACTGAGGGTTCCAGAACTACATTCTCGTGTAAAATGGTTTCACCGCCGTTGGCTCCGCTCAGTATGATATTGGCTTTGATGTTGTTGGCATTGATCACAAAAGCGAATTTCCCCGGCTGATTAAACTCATAGCTTCCCGATATCTCTTTCAGGTCTTCGTTTACCGAACATGAAAAAAGAGACAACAGGCATATAAATAAAAAGGCGGTTTTCAAAAACAACATACAAATGCTTTTACATAAATAACGTAAAAGACACCTTTTTTATTGTGTAAGTAATTGATTAACAGATACTGAAAAATACGCTGGCAAGAAGCATACACCTACCCTGTTATGCAGAATTCCGGCTTGCGTTGATGTTTCCGAACAAAGACCGGGTCACGATCGTTTCATATACTTCAATGAGCTTTTCGTTCTTCTTCTGCTCTCCTCTGAGTTCATTCAAACGCATCAAAGCGTTTTGCTGAATGGTCAGCAAGGGCAGTACAATGGACTCTCTGATCTCAACGGAAGCTTTTCCTTCGGGATAGTTTTCCATAAGTTCGCGGTGATTGGCCAGCTTTAGGGTCAGCCTTTTTGCGGTCAAAAATTCGTCGTAGATCAGTTGCCAGAAATCGCCGTATTCCGGATCATCCTTCATGTATCTGGTCAGATCGAAATTTGATTTTTTCATCGCCATCATACTGTTTTCGATCAGGCTTCTGAAGAATTTGGAATTGTTGTACAGGGCGATCAATTCATCAAAGCGGCCGTTTTCTTCGTATTTTTTAAGGGCTGTCCCAACACCGTAAAACCCCGGTACATTTTGCTTCAACTGGCTCCAGGAGCCAACGAAGGGGATGGCGCGGAGATCGGTGAAAACAAGTTCACTGGATTTTCCTCTTTTCGAAGGTCTGCTGCCTATATTGGTTTTTGAGTAGTAATTCAGGGTACTCACATTTTCAAGATAGGGTAAAAATTTGGGGTTGTTTTTGAAATCTTCATAAGCCCGGTAGCTGAGATCGGCCAGGTCATTGAGCAGGATCTTTTCTTCAGGACTCAGCCTGTTCTTTGAGCCTTCCAGAATTTGGTTAGATATTCCGGAACTGATCAGTTGTTCCAGATTGTATTGTGAAGAATCGATGGTTCCGAAATTGGAGCTGATCGTTTGTCCCTGAATAGTGAGTTGGATTTCCTCACTTTCAATATCGGGTCCCAGTGACGCATAAAATTGATGGGTTTTGCCGCCACCTCTTGCAGGCGGGCCACCCCGGCCATCAAAGAAGATGATCTTGATATTGTTTTTACGCGATATTTCTGTCAGTCTTTCCTTGGCCAGATAGATTGCCCAGTTTGCCTTTAAATAACCGCCATCTTTGGTTCCGTCAGAAAAACCGAGCATGACCACCTGTTTATTTCCTCTGAGCTTTAAATGCTTTTTATAACCCGGACTGTTGTAGAGTTCCGCCATTACTGTTTCGGCATTCGTCAGATCATTGATGGTCTCAAACAGGGGTACAATATCGATCGGTAGTTCCTGACCGTAACCAGTTAAACGGAACAGCGCAAAGACCTCATATACATTGAGTGCACTCTGGTTATTGCTGATAATGTATCTGTTTGATCCTTTTTCTCCATTCATTTCCTGAATTTGTCTGATAGCCCTTACTGAACCCAGCGTGTTTTTCGTCAGTTCATCTGCAAAACTGTCGGCTTCGAGGTCTCCGGATACTTTTTCCAAAACCTGTATGCGCTCCTGGGAGCTCAGTTCGAAGTAATTTTCGGGTAATAATCCCGGCCTGGCTGCAGCAATACTCTGCAGTATCTGGTTGTGAATTCTGCTGTCCTGTCTGATATCCAGTGCAGCAAAATGGTAGCCAAACAGCCTGACTTTATAGATCAGGTCATCCAATTCGGGCAAAAAAAGCGACTGATGTTTTTCGATGATCAGTTTTCGGATGCCGGTCAGTTTATTTGACAAGTCCTCCAGAGAAATGAGTGGTTCCTGGTAAGGGTTTGTAAAACTTTGGTACAGTTTATTTTCAATTTCTATTACAACAGGTTCCACATTTTTAAAGGTGAGCCTTCTCTTCAGGCGTCTGATGTCGCGGTAATAATTTCTCAAAGCCGCATTTCTTAAACGGTTAGCTACCTGTAGTGTGATCTCGGTTGTCACGAAAGGGTTGCCATCACGATCGCCTCCTGGCCAGAAACCGATGCTGATGATCTCATTATCAATTTCCTTGTTTTCGTATATGTTGTTCTTTATGTACTGATAAATATTGCTTACAGAATAATAAAAAACATTTTCCAGAAACCAGGTCAAACTGATCGCCTCATCGAGTGGAGTAGGTTTATCGTCTTTTAAGAAAGGAGTTTTACCCAGCTGGGCCAGGAGTTTTTTTATGCCGGTAAGATCATTTTTTTCAATTGCCGAAGTGAGATCGGTTATGATGCCGAGCACGGATCCGGGGTAGAACTGCGTAGGGTGGGCGGTTAAAACAACCCTGACCTTAAAATCCTCCAGGTACTGCTGCAGGGCTTCTTTTTTGTTGCGTTCAAAGGCGATCTCTTTCGTACTTCGAAGGGTTCCGATTCCATCCATGTTGTTGACTACAGGAAAGGCTGCATCTTCAACGGCATCGAACAAAACTACCTGCCGTTCTATGTACTGAATGAACCGGAACATCAGGTTGATCCGCTCTTCTTCAGTCGGATTGTCATCGTACTTTTCAAAAAAATAATTGAGGATCTGTTTTGGGTCTTTGCCTTTGGCCAGGCCCGCTTCACAAACCTGTTTGAACAGCGGAAGCAAAACACCGGTATCGCCAATATTGTCGAATGGCAGGGTGATGAAAATGCTGTTGTATATTTGAAATTTCGATAAAACGTACTGATTAAAACGCGAAAGTTTGGGTTCAGTAATCATATGCTTTTTTCTTTAGCCTACAAAAATAAACTTTTATAATGGATAATGATAGTTTTGAAAAATATGAATACTTCTTTATTTTATCTGTTTGACGAAGCTTTTTTTATTAAATATTTGACACCTATTTAACAAAAAAGACTGCTAATTGATAGCAGTCTTTCTTTTGATGATTTGAAGATTACTTTACTTCAATCTGTTTTGGCTTATACACGACCACTTCCTTTTTGGGAACGGTGATCCTGAGTTCGCCGGCATCGTAAGCAGCGGTAATTTTGTCTATTTCAACCAGGTCTTTGGGCAGGTTAAATGTGCGTTTAAAAGCAGTAAAGTTGTACTCTTTCAAATTGAATTTACCTTTTGTTTCTTCTGTATCCGACTTTTTATCGGCACTTACGGTCAAAACATCTTCTTCCACACCGATCTCAAAATCTTTTTTCTCCAGACCCGGCACTGCCAGATAAATAGTGTATTCTGTGTCAGTTTCAGCAATATTCGCTGCCGGAATGTTCACCGTAACTGCTTCATTTGTTTGAATAGCGAGGTCTTTGAGGATCTGATCAAAGATAGTGGGTATGAATGGGCTTTTTTTAACGATCATAATTTTTAAATTTTAAGGGTTAATACTTTTTTCATACAAAAAAGCAAAGCCTGTGCCAGGGCTTTTTTACTGAAAAATAGTCAGTATATTTACTTCAGTTAATGTCATTTTGTCTTTTGATTGTCAGATTGTTGTAAGAAAATAGCCTCATTAAATTTTAATGGGGCATTTGAATGATAAATTATTCTCCGCGAATAATTAACAGGTGTCTAATCTAAATTATTTGTTTCTGAATACAAATTTATCATTGAACGAATCTAACAAAATTTCGCTTTGTGGAACTATATTCCCGGCTAAAATTTCTTTTGAAAGCTCATTGAGTACTTCCTTCTGGATAACCCGTTTTATGGGCCTTGCGCCGTATTGTGGGTCAAAGCCTTTTTCGGTCAGACTTTCAATTGCATCTTCCGTAGCCGAAAACTGAATATTTTTTTCCTTTAGCATACGGGTCAGCAGTTCCAGCTGAAGTTTGACAATTTTGGTTACCTCCTGTTTGTTCAAAGGGGTAAACATGATGATCTCATCGATCCTGTTCAGGAATTCCGGGCGTATGGTCTTTTTCAGCAAATCTACAACCTCATCCTTGGTTTTCTCAATGACCTCGTCACGTTTCTGCATATTGATGTCCTCAAAATTTTCCTGAATGATTTGAGAGCCCATATTTGAGGTCATTATAATGATGGTATTTTTAAAATCGGCTACACGACCCTTATTATCGGTTAACCTGCCTTCATCCAGTACCTGAAGGAGTATATTAAAAGTATCCGGATGGGCTTTTTCGATCTCGTCCAGCAGGATCACAGAGTAAGGTTTTCTTCTGACAGCCTCGGTCAATTGTCCGCCCTCATCATAACCGATATAGCCCGGAGGCGCACCAACCAGCCTGCTTACGGCATGCCTTTCCTGGTATTCGCTCATGTCAATTCTGGTAATTGACGCTTCATCATTGAACAAATATTCAGCCAGGGCTTTGGCCAGCTCTGTTTTTCCAACTCCGGTTGTTCCCAGGAACAGAAAGGTTCCAATGGGTTTCTTGCTGTCCTGCAAACCGGCTCTGGAACGCCTCACGGCATCCGATACTGCGCGAATGGCCTCATCCTGACCAATTACTTTTTTGTGCAGTTCTTCTTCAAGCTGCAAGAGTTTCATGCGGTCGCTTTCGAGCATTTTTTGTACGGGTATCCCGGTCCATTTGGCCACAACTTCGGCTATGTCTTCACTGGTTACCTCTTCTTTGATCATGGCTGTTGCCTGGTTTTTCTCGAGCTCCTCCTGAAGCTCTGCCAGCTTTTCTTCTTCCTTTTTAATTTTTCCGTAACGCAATTCGGCAACGAGTCCGTAATTGCCTTCTCTTTCGGCACGCGCGGCTTCCAGGGTATAGTTTTCTATGGCCTTCTTTGTATCCTGAATTTTATCCACGATCTCTTTTTCACTGGTCCATTTGGCATTGATCTCATTCCTTTTTTCTTTCATATTCGCCAGTTCCTCTTTCAGCGAGGACAGCTTTTTCTGATCATTTTCTCTTTTAATGGCCTCAGTCTCAATTTCCAGTTGCATGATCTTACGGTCAAGAACATCCAGCTCTTCCGGTTTGGAATTGATCTCCATGCGCAATTTGGCTGCAGCCTCATCCATCAGATCGATCGCTTTATCGGGCAGAAAACGGTCGGTAATATATCGTTTTGACAATTCAACGGCTGCGATGATGGCGCTGTCTTTTATCTGCACTTTGTGGTGGCTTTCGTATTTATCTTTGATCCCTCTCAAAATGGAGATGGCACTTTCGGTATCAGGTTCATCAACCATTACTTTCTGGAACCTCCGTTCAAGGGCTTTGTCCTTTTCGAAATGTTTCTGATATTCGTCCAGGGTAGTGGCCCCGATGGCCCTCAGTTCACCTCTGGCAAGCGCCGGCTTCAATATATTTGCCGCATCCATGGCGCCCTCACCGCCACCAGCACCCACCAGGGTATGGATCTCATCAATAAACATGACGATATCACCTTCTGCCGAGAGAACCTCTTTGACCACCGATTTGAGCCTTTCTTCGAATTCACCTTTGTATTTTGCCCCGGCAATGAGCGCGCCCATATCGAGTGAATAAATGACTTTATTCTGCAGGTTTTCAGGTACATCGCCTTTTACGATCCTGTGTGCCAGACCTTCGGCAATGGCGGTTTTTCCTGTTCCGGGTTCACCTATGAGTATGGGGTTGTTCTTAGTTCTTCTCGAAAGTATCTGCAGGATCCTTCTGATTTCCTCATCCCTGCCGATCACGGGGTCCAGTTTGCCCTCATTGGCCAGTTTGTTTAAATTTTTTGCGTATTTGTTCAGGGCATTGTAAGTCTCTTCTGCACTTTGCGAGGTGACCTTATTTCCCTTTCTCAGCATTTCAATGCTGCTCTTCAGTTCTTTTTCTGTGATGCCGCTGTCTTTGAGCAGCTGAGATGCCGGATCTTTGCTCTTGAGTATGGCCAGAATCAAATGCTCCAAAGAGACATATTCATCCTTCATATCTTTGGCTACCTTTTCAGCTTCAAGCAAGGTGTTATTTGCATTTTTTGAAAGCATGATTTCGCCGCCCTGCACTTTGGGGTAGCTTTTTACGATGCTCTCCAGGGTTTGCTTAAAAACATCCAGGTTTACGCCTGCTTTATTCAAAATAAAGGGGGTAACATTTTCGTCAACTTCAAGGATGCCCTTTAGTAAATGGGCATTTTCTATCTGTTGCTGGCCGAATCCATAAGCGATCTGCTGCGCTTTTTGAAGGGCCTCCTGTGATTTTATGGTATAATTATTAAAGTTCATTTGTATAGATTTATGGTATTTAAGAACTGTTCAAATAATATTCCAAAGGCAGAACGAGATAAAACTATGTCAAAATGACTGACAAATAAAAGTTTTTCATGTCTAATTGACATTAGCAGGATTGTTTCGAATTATCGTAAATTTGCACTTTAAAAAAAAGACTCATTTTATTTCAATTTGCCCTATGACAAGCGATAAAAGATGGAAACAGATAAACGATCTCAGTGATCTTCAGATCATAAAACAGGAATCGAATCGGAGAAAAGCCCTGATTTTCAAGCACAGTAACCGTTGCGGTATAAGCAGGATGGTCTTGCGAAGTTTTGAAAGCAAACTGACTGAATTAAATGAGAGCAATGACCTGTATTTCCTGGACCTTTTGCAACACCGTGAAATTTCGAATGCCATTGAAAAACAGTTTATGGTTAAACATGAATCACCGCAACTGATCGTAATAGAAAATGAAAAAGCCGTAAAAAGTGCCTCGCATTACGGAGTTGTTGAGCTGGCTGAAACCCTGATCAAGGATTGATCTTTTTCTTTTTTTTCTTTTTCTTAACCTTTTTTATTTCGCCGGTACATTCGCCAAAACCAATGCGAACCAGATCATTTTTACAATAGCCCCTTAAAATAACCGTATCTCCGTTTTCAAGAAATGTTCTTTCCGAATTGTCATTTAGCTGGATGGGTTGGGTACCGTTCCAGGTCAGTTCCAGCATGGATCCAAAGCTGTCTTTTGTTTCACCGCTGATGGTTCCGCTACCGTAAAGATCTCCGGTTCTGATATTGCAGCCATTGCTTGTTTGGTGAGTTAGTTGCTGGTAGACAGTCCAATACGTATTTTTGAAATTGGTATTGCAGACCACAGTTTCACTTTGTTTTTTTGGTTTTATTGCGGCTTGCAGGTGAATATCGTAATTATTTTTTCCTTCCTGAAAAATATAAGACAAGGGTTTGGGTTTTTGAACAGGACCCTCAACACGGAAAGGTTGCAGGGCATCCATGGTAATGATCCAGGGGGAAATGGTAGTCGCAAAACTCTTTCCCAAAAAAGGCCCGAGCGGTACATATTCCCAGGCTTGTATATCCCTGGCACTCCAGTCATTTAGGAGTACCATCCCAAAAATATAGTCTTCAGATTCATTGATGGATATGGGATTCCCCAATTTGTTCCCTCCTGTGGTGATGAATCCCAATTCCACTTCAAAATCGAGTGCCCGTGTTGGGCCGAAGGTAATTTTGTTGTTATTCCCGGATTTTCTTTGTCCGCGTGGCCTGCGAATTTTTGTTCCTGATTTTACTATGGAGGAGCATCTTCCATGGTAACCGATGGGTATGTGCAGCCAGTTCGGCAAAAGCGGATTGTTCGGATCGCGGAAGAGTTTCCCTACATTGGTCGCGTGTTCCTTGCTCGAATAAAAATCAGTAAAATCGCAAACGTTCACAGGCATAAGCATTTCTACTTCCTTTTCATCAAAAAGTATTTCTTCCCTGTGTTTCTGATTGTCTCTCAAAATAGGGTTTTCCAGATCAAAAATATCCGCGATCCGGTTTCTCACCAGGCGCCAGGAAATCTTTCCATCATCGATAAAATCATTCAGTGTATCCTGCATGAAAATATCTTCAGTTAAAGGAATGCCTTCGAAATATCCCAACTGATGCAGGGCAGCCAGGTCTATGCAGGTGCTTCCAATTTTAGTCCCGATGGTGATGACATCGTGCCGGGTTATGAAAACACCAAATGGTATATTTTGAATTGGAAAATCGGAATCCGGGTCAACCGGTAGCCAGGATTTTCTGTTGGGATCATTTGCCGTTATTTTCATAATGGGGGATTTAATTATGATAATTTCATGAGTCAAATATATAAGTTTATCTCTATTTGCAAAATGATTTTACTATTTTTGACCGATTTTAACTAAAACTTAATTTTAAAGGGCAAAATGCAAAGAGACAAGCAAATTTTTGACTTAATTAAAAAGGAAAAAGAAAGGCAATCACATGGTTTGGAATTGATCGCTTCAGAAAATTTTGTCAGTGATCAGGTTCTCAAAGCTGCTGGTTCTGTGCTGACCAATAAATATGCTGAAGGATACCCGGGCAAGCGATATTACGGCGGTTGTGAGGTTGTTGATGAAGTGGAACAAATCGCAATCGACAGGGCCCTTATGCTGTTTGGGGCGGTTTATGCGAATGTACAACCGCATTCCGGCTCACAGGCCAATGCGGCAGTTTACCAGGCTGTTTTGCAGCCGGGTGATGCCATACTCGGTTTTGATCTGTCTCATGGAGGACATTTGACCCACGGTTCTCCGGTAAATTTTTCAGGGAAACTGTACAAACCTTCATTTTACGGAGTGGAAAGAGAAACAGGGGTTTTGAATTATGACCTGATCCAACAAAAAGCGGATGAAACCAAACCCAAATTGATCATAGCGGGCGCTTCCGCCTACTCGAGGGATATGGACTTTGCCAGGTTCAGACAAATAGCCGACAGTGTTGGGGCAATTTTGGTTGCCGATATTTCACATCCTTCCGGTTTGATCGCCAAGGGTATATTAAATGATCCGATCCCTCATTGTCATATTGTTACTACAACAACACACAAAACACTTCGCGGCCCCAGGGGAGGAATGATCCTTTTGGGTAAGGATTTTGAAAATCCGCTGGGTGAAAAAACGCCCAAGGGAGAAATTAAAATGATGAGTGCTGTTTTAAACGGAGCCGTATTCCCCGGAATGCAGGGAGGGCCGCTGGAACATATTATTGCAGCCAAGGCCGTTTCTTTTGGTGAGGCGCTTACTGATGAATTCTTGTTTTACCAGATACAGGTCAAGAAAAATGCGGTGGCCATGGCCAAAGCATTTGTGGAAAGGGGATATCATATCATTTCCGGTGGCACCGACAACCACATGATGCTGATCGACCTGAGAAACAAAAACATTTCCGGAAAAGAAGCAGAAAATGCACTGGTAAAAGCGGATATTACGGTTAATAAAAATATGGTTCCTTTTGATGACAAATCACCCTTTGTTACTTCCGGAATCAGGGTAGGAACTGCCGCCGTTACAACCAGAGGTTTAAAAGAGGCAGATATGGAATTCGTTGTTGATTTACTGGATCAGGTGATCACCCGGCCGGGCAATGAAACAGTAACCAAAGAAGTATCTGAAAGGGTGAAATTAATGATGGGGGACAGGCCTTTGTTTGTGAAGAATTAAAAATATTCAGCCAGCCGAAAATCATCTTGATATAAATAAAAAAACCTCCCATAGGAGGTTTTTTTATTAAAACTTGTAGTAAAAACTCAGGATTACCTGTTCCGGGTCTGTGTCGATTCTCACAACACCATTTTGTGAAGAACCGGAAGGGTCACCTTCGAAAGTAGCTTCTGTATCAGAAAAACCAACTTCATAACGAAGATCAGCACCAAACTTTTTCAAAATTTCAACACCGATGCCAATTTGGCCATTCACAGCATAATCATCGAAATCATCTGTTTCCACATCATCAAAAGCTGCTGAGCTCGACAGATCAGAATCCATTATATAGGAAAAAGAAGGTCCGGCAAAAATCCTGCCCCAATGAAGTACTTGAAGGCCGAGTAAAACAGGGACATCTATTTTATTCATTTCAAGGGTGTGTTTATAACCGTCTACTTTATAGCTGCTTTCGGTATGGGTATAATTCAATTCAGGCCTGATATACAGCCAAATAGGCAAATTAATTTCGCCAAAAACTCCAAAATGATAGCCAGTCTCTGAATCGGATTTTACTTCAATATCATCGCTGAATCCTGAGACATCGCGCATTTTGCCATTTGAGTTGTCATTGACTCCGCCTTTAATACCAAAGCTGAATAGCTGTGCATTGGCAGTGTTAATTGCAAAGGCTAAGATTAAAAACAATATACTTTTTTTCATAAGACTTAAGATTAGTTATTTTAATCAAAAATAAGTTTTTTTCGCAATAAAAAAAATACTTGAACAGGCGGTATTGTTAGAAATTCTTCAGGCAGTCGTATAAGGCCGAAGTAGGTAAGCCCATCACATTGAAATAACTGCCTTCAATATGGCTGATTCCCACAAGGCCAATCCAGTCCTGTATTCCGTAACTACCGGCCTTATCCAAAGTTGCGAAATGGCCAGTGTAGTATGTTATTTCTTCGGGTTCCAGATTTTTAAAATATACCCGTGTTATTTCATTTTTGACGATTTCTTTGTTTCTGCTGATCAGGCAGAATGAGGAGATCACCTCGTGCATTTTACCGGAAAGTTCGTGGAGCATGTCATGCGCCCCCTTCAGATCAGCGGGTTTACCCAGGGCTTTCCCCTCAAGCCAAACAATCGTGTCTGCCGTAATAAGAAGCTCATTGTCATTCAGTTCGTCCAGAAAGGCTTCTGCCTTAAGTTTGGCGAGATAGTCGGTAATTTCTTCACGGACCAGGCCGGAAGGGTAATTTTCGGGTGTGTCCTTTAACCTGATTTCAAACGATATTCCCAGGTCTTTTAAGAACTGTTGTCTTCTGGGTGAACCGGAAGCCAAAATGATCTTCGTATTCTCTAAATTTTTTAACATATCAAACAAAAAGTAAAGACAGCGTTCCGGTGAGCATGATGAGCTTTAAAAATAAGGAACTTTTTCTGTAATCTATTGCCCTCGCATTATTTTTTACCTGATACACAAAATATACAAGGGGCAAAATAACAGCAATAATCAAATACAAAAAGAAGTAAGGGGATAGGGCACTGTTGATAAAAGATAATATTAAGATCAGGATGCAGGTCGCTATTCCTGCGAAACCAAGCACCCTGTTCGTGGTTTTAAATCCATAGCGCAGTGGCAGCGTGTTGCTGCCGGTAATCCGGTCGCCTTCAATATCCTCTGCATCCTTGCTGATCTCCCTCAATAATGTAAGCAAAAAGGCAAATGCTCCAAAAGTGAAGATCAGATTAAAAACGATCCGGGTGTCGTTTGGATTTACCGCATTTGTTCCTGGTATCAGATCGAAGCATGCAATTATGACGATACTAATAAAGATAAGCAAACTAATTAATGAATTACCATATAAAAAGCTGTTTTTTAAGTATTTGGAATATATAATCAAAAGTAAAACTGTAACAGGATGCCAAAGATAATTGACCATTATTCCTGTCAAAGTGCTCAGGTACAATCCCAGGCTCAGGCCTGCCATACTTACAATCACATAAGCGATTTTCGCATTGGAGATTCCAATACTATTATCAATTATTACTTTTTCCGGTTTGTTGATCTTGTCTGTTCTGATATCGATGATGTCATTGAGTATATAACCTCCGGCCATAACAAGTATACAGGATAGGGATAGCATCAGGAACTGATAGTTGCTGAGAAAGGGAAGAACTCCAAATTTTGGAAAAACAGCATATCTAAGCAAGAGATGAACCAACAAAAGCATGATCAGGTTTTGCCATCTGATGAGTTGAATCCACGGCAGGAGTTTCATTGATGTTGTTTCTTTATACGGTCAAGGTCCCTTTTGCTGTCGCGGTCCTTGATCGTTTCACGCTTATCGTGCAGTTTTTTGCCTTTTACCAGGGCGATTTGCAGTTTGGCCCAGCCTTTATCAGTGATAAAAAGTTTTAGTGGTACGATGGTAATGCCCACATTTTGAACCTCTTTGTTCAGTTTCTTCAATTCTTTCTTTTCCAGCAGGAGCTTCCGTGCACTTTTGGGCAGGTGGTTGTAAAAGCTACCGTGTTTGTATTCCTCAACATACATATTGATAACAAAGAGCTCACCTGCTTCATTGAATTCGCAAAAACTTTCAGTAATTCTGGCCTTGCTTTCGCGAATGGATTTTATTTCAGTACCACCCAACTGCAATCCTGCAATATAGGTATCGAGAATCTCGTATTCAAAAAACGCTTTCTTATTCTGTATGTTGATCTTCTTTTGCATCAGGCAAAAATAAACATTTACTGAGGTTCAAATCAAAGTATTTTTATAAAAGCGATTTCATGTTAAAAAATTAATTATGCAGTTTGCTGCCGCAGGAATAGCAATATTCGGCATTGTTCCTGTGCTTGTCAGCCGCACAATTCGGACAGGACTGCGTGTTCAGTTGCAGTTCATCCCTCTCTTGTTTTGTAAATTCTGAGGTAACAATACCGGTAGGAATGGCAATGATACCATAACCCAACACCATAACTACGCTTGCAAGAAATTGTCCAAGTGGCGTTTGAGGCGCTATATCACCGTATCCCACAGTGGTCAGTGTAACTATTGCCCAGTACATGCTCACCGGTATGCTTGTAAATCCACTTGATTCACCTTCAATAACATACATTACCGTGCCTATTATTATACAGAGGATAATCACGGTAGACAAAAATACAAGGATCTTAAACCTGCTGGCATAAATAGCCTGTTTGAGTTTTTGAGAAGCTCCAACAAAGGATGACAATTTCAGAATTGTGAAAATCCGGAGGAGTCTCATGGCCCGCAACATCAAGAGTACATGCGCTCCGCCATAGAAAATCGAAATATACATAGGCAGGGTAGCCAAAAGGTCAATGATTCCGTAAAAACTAAAAATATACCTGCCGGGTTTATTGACTGTGATGATGCGCAATATGTACTCGATCGTGAATAAAATGGTAATGATCCATTCTGAATAATAAAAGAAATCGTGGTATTTTTGGTCAAGTGATTTTACACTTTCCAGCATCACAAGCACGATGCTTATGACAATAACCCAGATCAAAACGATATCAAAGAGCCTGCCTTCCCTGGTATCAGATTCATAAATGATCTCGTGTATTTTTTTTCTCCAGTCTTTCATAGGAATTATGGGATGATTAGCTGATGGTTCTATCTAACCAATGGTGACTATGCTTTCCGCTAAGATAAAAGGTTTAAAGAATAAAATGAAATAAATATCCGGGACATTTACTTATCGTTTCCGGTTTTAGAACCGGATTATTTTTTCAACCATTTCTTTCTTTAAATATTTTTGCAGCAGCTGGTTGAACTGATTGGTAAAATTATTGACCGTGATCAACGAGCGCAGTACTTCCGGGTTGTTGATCTGGTAATTGAGATCTGTAAATCCATAACCTGTAAGCTTGTTGTTTTCAATGAGAACCACCGATTTTTCGGCCATGTTTCTCCCTTTGTCTATCAGGATCATATTGGGATTGCTGTAGGGCACCGGCTTTGAAGCTGTCAATTTTTCAAGATTGTATTTTGGCCTGTGAATATGCAGCAGCTCAAGGTATTTTATTTCTCTGATCAGCTTGCTGCCCGTTTCTTCAAAAGCCAGGGAAGTCATCTCTTTTCTGATCAGTCTGGCCTTTTCAGTATTTTTCAGAAACAGGTTGTTTACACTTTGATAAACACTTTTTCCTTTGCCAGTATAAATGATCTCTCTTTTGAAATTATATATATAAAAAATTCCTGTCGATTTGGGCATACTCTCGAGGATTTTCAGCAATTTTTTGGACATATCCCTTTCATTGCCTATTTTGATCGTTTTGCTGATGATCTCCTTATGCTGGTCTTTTTGTAACAGGATCTTTAATAATTTCAGCGTAGCCAGCGCATCTCCATCAGCCCGGTGCCTGTCGCTAACGGGAATTCCCAGTTTTCTGCACAGCTTGCCGAGGCTGTAGGATTCCTGATCCGGGATCAGGACTTTCGAAAGTTCAACTGTACATAAGGTAGGCCTTTCAAAATGAAAGCCCAGCTGTTTGAATTCATTGTGCAGGATACGGTAGTCAAAGGAGGCATTATGCGCGACGAGTGTGCAATTTTCTGTTAATTCAACGATCCGCTTTGCAATTTCATGAAATTTTGGAGCCGTTCTCAACATGGCCTCATTGATACCTGTAAGTTGTTCAACAAAAGGCTGTATTTTTTTTTCCGGATTGATCAGACTCACCAGTTTATCGCGGATTTCAATACCGTCATATCTGTAGATGGCAATTTCTGTAATTCCCTCCTCATTGTATTTACCACCTGTGGTTTCTATGTCCAATATTGCGTACAAACTATCGCGAATTCATATTTATTTTAGTTTTTTATCGTCAACAACAATTCTTTCCTTTCGGTTTGCTATCTCCCAGGCCGTGTAAAAAATGAGGTTGGTTCTTTTGCTCAGCGCATCGTAGTTTATTTTATCTTCTGTATCCGTTGGCTTGTGGTAATCCTCATGGGTTCCGTTAAAATAAAATATTACAGGAATGTTGTTCATCGCAAAATTGTAATGATCGGATCTGTAATAATACCGGTTGGGATCGTTTTCATTGTTGTAGGTATAGTCTAGTTCCAGGTTAACGGTTTCCTTATTTATTTTTTCAGACAGATCATGCAATTCCCTGCTTAATTTATCTGAGCCGATCAGATAGACGTAATCAGGATCGTTTTTATGCTTTTCATCAATTCTGCCAACCATATCCACATTCAGATTGACTACAGTCTTCTGCAGGGGAAAGACAGGATGGGAGGTATAGTATTTGGATCCGAACAAACCAATTTCTTCACCGCAGACATGCAGGAAGAGGATAGATCTTTCGGGTCCCTTTCCTTCTGTTTTAGCCTTTTGAAACAGCCTGGCAATTTCCATCAGGGCTGCGTTGCCCGAGGCATCGTCATCGGCTCCGAAGTAGATATCCTCTCCTTTAGTACCCAGATGGTCGTAATGAGCAGATAGCACAAGCACTTCTTCCGGATATTTTGAGCCTTTCATAAATGCCAGTACATTCTCTCCTTTATCCTTTGATCTCCCGTTAAAGAATTCGACAGGGATGTGTTGCAGGTAATCCTCATGCCCGGCAGGGGCTTCGAGTTTCAGATTTGAATAGTAATTTGCCAGATATGCGGCAGCCAGCTTCTGTCCTTTTTCTCCTGTTTTTCTACCGCCAAACTCCGCTGAGGCCAGCTGGCTGATGTGTTGTTTCAGGTTAATGGGATCGCTGGCGTATTCCGTGTATGACTGTCCTGAACTACACGAGATTACGGTGAACAGCAAAAGAAAAAAAAGCAATTTATTCATTTTAATATTTGTATTTGTTAAAGTATTATGCTAAACGCAAAGGTATTCTTTTGCGCATTACAGCGGGAACCTGCTTTGAAAAGTCTGAAAAATAATTCTCATGATTTTTCTCCTGATCCTGAAATGAAATCGTTGAAGATCAGTCGGGCATTGGGGTAATGGTAAATGCTGATCCTCCTGCCGGTACTTTTCGGATAGGACTATAGTCTCTTATATTTTTTTGGCTGTCATGGAGATCTCGACGTGCACATTTTTTGGCAAAGCCGCAACCTGCACCGTTTCCCTGGCAGGGGCATAGCTGTCGGTAAAATAACTGCCATAAGCTGCATTTATTTTGGCAAAGTCATTCATATCTGTAATAAAGATCGATGTTTTAACAACAGAGGAAAAATTCATGCCGGCAGCTTCCAGAATGGCTTTCAGGTTTTCCATTACCTGTAAGGTTTCTGTGGTAATGTCCTCTGTTTTGAGATCTCCTGTTTTTGGATCAATGGCGATCTGACCGGAGGTATAGAGCAGGTCTCCGATTAATACTGCCTGACTGTAAGGGCCAATGGGGGCCGGAGCGTAGGGGGTATTGATGACTTTTTTCATTGTTTACAATTAAAGTTAATATTGTTATTTACTATTCAGTGTTAAATCAGGTGGTTTTCAGCTTGTATACATTTTTCAACCGGTTAAGCATCAGAACAACCGTTTATCGGGTTTTGATCTCTGGTCGTATTTCAGATCGCTTAAAGCGGAGGATTTAACACCTATGAAGAAATAATAGGTCGCCCTGTCACCAAAAGGCACCCAGTTAAAGCTCATCCTCCAGCTGTCGAGATCCCGTTCAAGACGCAATTGGGTGTAAGTTACTCCTTTTCCTGCAAAATCGTAGCCTGAAGAAACGCCAAATCTCCATTTTGGTGAGAATTCTATATCTCCATCCATTTGAAGTGAATTCGTTGAGATCTCATTCTGGCCAATTGAGTTCGCATAATTAAGGGAATAGCGCATGGATACATTCCAGGGCATCTTGTTTTTGTACAATTCAGTTACTTTTACCTCCTCCTTTTTATCGGTATTGATGGTTTGTCTGTTGTCATTGATCCTTCTCCCCAGCATCGGATCCGCATATGGATCCTCTGCTTCGTCCCTGTTATCGGTGCCGGTTTGTTTTGACTTGTTCTTTCCGATTTCTTTACTCGAGATCGCGTAATTTGCATTTAGTCCGGCATCGGTTAGTCTGAATAAACTTCCTCCATTCTTTATATTCCAGGTATCAATCCTGTTCCCGTTGGCATTTATGGCGTATGGATCCATAGAGGCATTGAAATTGATATTCAATTTGTTTTTTAAAAGCTGGGTACCTGCGGTCATTCTAACAGGTGCCAATTGCAGTGAGTCGAGGGCAAAATTGTAATTCGTTGAAAAATTGAGGTTGTTTAGTAGGATGAGCTTTTCGGGATCCTCATCTTCTTCAGCATCTTTTTTCATCATTTTTCCTTCGAAGACATTGTCAAGGGAAAAAGCGACAGAGTTGGATTCTCCTCTCGAAGGGCCACCGTATATTCCCTGCTCGAATCGGGTGTATTCTCTGATATCCCTGGGGTCTAAACTCGCCTGGTATTCATCGTAATATTTACCAAAATCAGGCCTGTAACCATAGCCAATGGAAGGCCGTACCGTGTGCCTGATTGCGCGCAGCCTGCCTTTTTTGAAATTGACCATACCGTAAAAAGTGGTTGATGCAGAAACGTTCGCTGAATACTCGCGGTAACTGTCAAAACCCTGGATGGTATCTGTTCGTACCGCTTCATTGATCGTATCCCAGTTCTTTTCGATGGTCTTTAAATAAGAAACTTCAGTATAATTGAAATTAGGAGAGATGGTGAAGTACTTGAAGGCTTTTAAATTGGTGCCCATACTGAGGTTCTGCTGCAGTCCCGACTGTGCATTTTCTAAGGCATCACCTGAAAATAATTCCTCTCCGGTAGTTGAAACCCTGTTCTGAAGATTCAGGTTATAGGTAAGCCCCGTGTTGTGAATGGGGTTTTTCTTTGGTCCGGATCTGGGTGCAAAAGGGTAGATGCGATCCATGTTCAGTTGCAGAGAAGGAAGGGTAACATCTACTTTATCTGTATTGGTATTTTGTGTATGGGTAATGGATGTGTTTATATTAAAAGGTGTGCCTTCGAACTTTTTGTAATAGTTGATTGAGGAATTAAAGGTGTTTACCAGATAAGAGGGCGAACTCAATTCATTGAAAGACTCCTTAAAGAAATCGCTGCTACCAAAATTAACAGAGGCAGAAAATCGCGAATTGGGATTTACCAGGGCCGACTGGCTATGGCTCCATCTCACAAAATAATTGGTGCTTTTGCTGTAATCCGGAAGCCCCAGAGAGCTATTGATGAGGCTTTCGTACCTCAAACTGAAATTACCGTTGAATTTGTAGCGCTTCGCATAATTTGATTCCGTTCGCAATCCCCAGCTTCCATTTGTATAAACATCGGCGAGCACTGCCAGATCGACATAATCATTTATGGCAAAATAATATCCGCCGTTCTGAAGAAAATAGCCCTGGCTGCTGTTTTGCCCCCAGGTTGGAATAAGAAAACCTGAAGCCCTTCCCTGCGAAATGGGCGCATAGAAAAAAGGCAGAAACAGGGGAGTGGGCACATCTGCGATCACCAGATTACTGAAACCGCCCACGATTTTGCTGCTCGGTACTACTTTGATATTGGAGGTGGAAATATAGTAATCGGGTTTGGGTTTTTCTGAAGTGGTAAACCTGGCCTTGTTTATATAGAAAACCGAATCATTCTCCTTTTTCGTGAGCTCACCTAATATATATACACCCTGTTGTTCAATTCTTGAATTGTAGATCAGTGCCTTCTCGTTTTTGAAATTATAAACCAGTGAATCCTGTTCACTTTGCTGTCCATCCTGTTTAAATTGTGGTTTTTGGGTATAAACTCCTGCCGTATCAACTATCCCTTTGGCAAAAGCCAGGCTTTTTTTATAGTCGATGATAATTTCGCCTGCCTTCAGTTCAATATCGCCGTAAACCAGTTCAGCCTCATTGTAAAGGTATACTTGTTGGCTCACAAAATCGCTCAGCACATAATCTTTTGCCTTGTGTTTGATGTTGTTTTTTAAAAATTCCGGTGTAATTTTTGAGCTGTCTATTTTGGTGGTATCGGAGGTTTTGGTATTGTTCATGACAACCTGCTTTGCCGGAATGGTATCCATATTTGTGGAGATCTGGCAATACATGCGAGGCAATACAATGAATATTGTAAAGAAAGTTAAAACTATATACCGAATGTTTGTATGCAATACTTTAAATACTATTTTTGTACCGGAAAAAAAAGTCTTTTTTGATTTGCAAACTTACATATATTTTTTTGCTGTTAAGTTTATCGTTTGGTAAAATTTGGATAAAGTAAGAGGCCTTGGTTATTTATTAAAATATGGAATAAAATGAGAATATTGTTTATTTTTTTATTTTTATTTTTTTCTTCAAGTCTGTTGGTACAGGCGCAAAAACCATTTGTTGTGGTGCTCGATGCAGGCCATGGGGGAAAAGACCCGGGAAAAGTTGCCAGGAACTATATTGAAAAAGATATCGCTCTGAACATCGTATTGCAGGCGGGGAATAAATTAAAGGAATTCGATGGCATTGATGTAGTTTATACGCGTCAAAAAGATGTATTTATCGAATTAAAACAAAGGGGAAAAATTGCAAATGACGCCAATGGAGACCTGTTTGTTTCCGTTCATTGCAACGCGCATAATACCCCCGTATCGGGGTCTGAGACCTATGCACTGGGGGTGCATGCCAACAAGCAGAATTTTGAGGTCGCGAAACAGGAGAACTCGGTAATCTTTCTTGAAGATAACTACCAGGAAAAGTATGGCGGATTTGACCCCAATTCTCCTGAATCGGTAATAGGAATTACCTTGTTACAGGAAGAATTTCTCGATCAGAGTCTGAGTCTGGCCAGTATTGTTGAAAGCAAATTTGCCAATGAGTTAAAAATTCCCAGTCGGGGAGTAAAACAAGCCGGATTTGTCGTTTTACACCAAACCAATATGCCCGCGATTCTGATAGAAACCGGATTTATCACCAACCCAAAAGAAGGCGAATTTTTGAATTCCAAAACCGGACAGGAAAAAGTTGCAAAGGTCATCGTCGATGCAGTACTTGCCTACAAGAAGAATCTGGAGCAGAATACTGTAGTTGAGACTGCAAAACCAAAGCAAACAGGTGATACGGTTGCCGCCGGAAAGAAGGCTGAGGGCCTGGTTTATAAGGTGCAGATCGCTGCCGGCTCGAATAAACTCGCCTTGAAACCATACAACTTCAAGGGATTGAAGCAGGTTGAAATGGAGAAGGCCGGAAATCTGTACAAGTATTATTACGGAAACACCGGGGATTACAATGTGGCAACAAAAAAATTGGCCGAAGCAAAAAAAAGTGGTTATACATCGGCTTTTATTATTGGTTTTAAGGATGGCAAAGTTGTTCCGGTCAATTGAACCGATCAATAAATCTCGAATAATTCATTAAGGATTGCCGTTATAATTTTGTAATATTGTTCTGTAAATAATCTTATTTTGAAAATATCCAGGGAAATAAAAACGGGCGTCGTTGCAGTAATTATAATTAGTCTTGTTTATTTGGGGTTACAATTTTCTCAAAGGCCGCAAGATCCTGGATCCAAATCGTACCTTTTATGCCATGTACGATAATGTTCAGGGCCTGGTACCTACAAGCGCTGTTTTAATTAATGGGCTGAAAGTGGGTACTGTATCTAAGATCACTTTCCATCCTACCAAGCCCGGTATGCTGGTTGTGCATATGGAAATCAGTAATGATATCGAGTTTTCAAAACAAACTGTGGCTGAGATATTCAGCCCGGACTTTATCAGCGGAAAATCGCTGCGTTTAAAGCTTGTACAGGGAGGTGAGTACGCCAAAAGCGGCGACACGCTGGCCGGCGTTATTTCTACAGATATCATGGGCATGATCAATGAGCAGATCGCCCCCCTTCAAAGCAAAGTGGAAAGTTTTGTGGTGAATTCTGATTCTGTGATGACCAATGTAAACAAGGTGCTTGATGCCAGGAACAAGGACAATATAGCCAGGTCTCTCGAAAATCTCAACCAGACCCTGCTTCAGATAAGAAATATTTCTACAAAAGCTGATAAAATGCTGAGCGAAAATTCCCCGAGAATCGACAGTATGATGATCCATGCTGACAATGCCATGAAAGGCTTGTCACGGATGTCAGATTCCCTTCAAAAGGCAAACATCGGGGTCACAGTTGCCAAAATGGAAAAGTCGGTCGGCCTGCTGAATGCCATGCTCGACAGCATAAACCAGGGCAAAGGTTCCCTGGGCAGATTAATGCATGACGAGGCACTATACAACAACATGGAAGCCACAACAAAAGAAATGGAACTGCTGCTGAAGGATATGAAGGAAAATCCGAAAAGATATGTCCATTTTTCAGTGTTCGGCAAGAAGGAAACACCCTATGAAGAGCCAAAATGATCAGCACCGTTTTGGTTGATAAGTTTTAATAATTTTAACGGATCAAATGAATTTGACTATTAAATTTTATTAGTTTTAAATAGTTGAAAAATATTTGAATCGGTGGCGTAAAATGCCCAAGGCTGATTTGTGTAAATTGCTAATTATTAAATAGTTATATATAGAACAAAATTACATGCAATTTCTTCCAAATATTCTGTTTTCTGTTATTCTTATCGCAGGAATTGTCTTTTTTATCAGAAATGTAAAGAAGATAGTCAGAAATATTCGTTTGGGCAGATCGGAAGACCGGTCCGATCGTGCTGAATTGCGCTGGAAGCAGATGGCAAAAATTGCCCTGGGCCAGTCAAAAATGGGAAAGAGACCTGTATCTGCACTTTTACATCTCATCGTTTATGTCGGATTCATCATCATCAATATAGAATTGCTCGAGATCGTTCTCGATGGTATATTTGGTACCCACCGTTTGTTTTCTGTTTTTGGCGGTTTTTATAACTTCCTGATCGGGTCTTTTGAAATACTTGCCCTGCTGGTCATTGTTGCAGTAATTGCATTTTGGACCAGAAGGATGGTACTCAAAATACCCCGTTTCTGGAAGAAAGAAATGACGGCCTGGCCGCGAAAGGATGCACTCAATATTTTGTATTTTGAATTGGTTCTGATGTCGCTGTTTCTGTTGATGAATGCAGCAGACTTACAGTTTACAGCTATTGGGGCACCCGCATTATCCGCAGGCAGGGTCCTTTCCTGTAAGCAACTTTCTTGCCTCCTTATTGCCTGAGTCTGCTAATGCCCTGGTCCTTATTGAAAGGAGTGCCTGGTGGCTGCATATTACAGGTATACTCGTATTTTTGAATTATCTTTATTATTCCAAGCATTTACATATCCTGCTGGCCTTTCCCAATACCTACTTTGCCAATTTAAATCCTCCGGGACAATTTACTAATTTACAGTCGGTTACAGATGAGGTAAAACTCATGATGGATCCTGAGGCCGACCCATACGCTGTCCCTGCCGAACCAGAAAACAAGCCAGTCGAGAAATTTGGAGCGAGTGATGTATCAGATCTGAGCTGGGTGCAACTGATGAATGCATATACCTGTACTGAATGCGGGCGCTGCACGGCCGATTGTCCCGCCAATCAGACAGGTAAAGAGCTGTCACCCCGGGCGATCATGATGAAAACAAGGGACAGACTCGAGGAAGTTGGCAGAAATATGGATAAGAACGGCAAGTTTATTGACGATGGAAAATCCTTGCTCGATACGATCAGCAATGAGGAGATCTGGGCATGTACCAGTTGCAATGCCTGTGTAGAAGCCTGTCCGGTCAGCATAGATCCCTTGTCGATCATCATTGATATCAGGCGTTATCTGGTCATGGAAAAATCGGCTGCTCCCCAGGAGTTGAACGCCATGATGACGAATATTGAAAATAACGGAGCACCCTGGCAATTTAATCAGATGGATCGCTTAAACTGGAAGGACGAATAACAGAAATTTTAGTAGATTTGTATATGAAAGTTCCAACAATGGCAGAAATGATGGCAGAAGGCAAAAGCCCCGAAGTTTTGTTTTGGGTAGGCTGTGCCGGAAGCTTTGATGACAGGGCCAAAAAAATTACGAAGGCGATTGTCAGGATCCTGCAGAATGCCGGAGTGGAATTTGCCGTGCTGGGAACCGAAGAGAGCTGTACAGGCGATCCTGCGAAAAGAGCCGGAAATGAATTTTTGTTTCAGATGCAGGCCATGACCAATATACAGGTGCTGAATGCTTATGAAGTGAAAAAGATCGTAACCGCATGTCCGCATTGTTTTAATACCCTCAAAAATGAGTATCCCGGATTGGGAGGGCACTATGAAGTGATGCACCATACCGAACTGATCAATTCCCTTTTGAAAGAAGGCAGGCTAAAAGTGAGTTCGGGTATTTTTAAAGGTAAGCGGATCACGTTTCACGATCCCTGTTATCTCGGAAGGGCGAATGGGGTTTATGAAGCCCCCAGAGAAATTCTGGAGAAACTCGATGCGGAACTGGTTGAAATGAAACGTTGCAAGTCCAATGGACTCTGTTGCGGGGCAGGTGGTGCACAAATGTTCAAGGAAGCCGAAAAAGGAAACAAAGAGGTGTTCATTGCGAGGACAGAGGAGGCTTTGGAAGTAAATCCGGATATGATAGCCACCGGTTGTCCGTTTTGCAACACCATGCTTACAGATGGAATTAAAAATAAAGAAAAGGGGCACAGTATTTCTGTGCTGGATATAGCCGAGCTCATTGCAACAGCCGGCGAATTGTAATTATTATAATTGTTTATGCCTTACGTTAACGAACAGGATCTAACCAATCTCTATAACGAAATTGAAAAGTCGAATGAGACGATCGACCTGATGTCTACTGCCCTGGCGGAGGAGGAAAAGAAAGTCTCCCTGCTCAAGCGGCACAGGGTTTTATTGAGTGTGCTGGCCATCTTGTTGTCGGTGCTGATGATCTGGTCATTTTTACCAAAAGAAGAAAGGGTCTCTGAAGAATATCTGATCCGAAATAATTTGAGTATAGTCAATACGGATACCCTTCATAATATGCAGTTGAAATCTGCAAATTTCGACAGGGAAATCGCTTTTTCTTCCAATAAGATGCCCTTGTACTACAGTGTACAGATCGGAGCCTATTCAAACTTTTCGAGTAACCTGATCTCCGAGGGTCTGAATCAAATGGCAGAATTTGAAGATGCGGGCCTGAACAAGTTTGCTATTGGTAAGTTCAGTTCTTACAAGGAGGCTGTGGTACTCAGAAATGACCTGAAGAAATTGGGATTTGCCGATTGTTTTATCATCGCCCGCTCTTACGGCGAACCCATCGATATAGCTGAAGCCCTTCAGCTTAGCGGTGAGGAATGGATCAGAGGAGAATGATTACCGGTATCTTTTATGGCAGCAAATAAATGGCTCGATGCAGCTCGACTGAGAACCCTTCCTTTATCGGTCTCGGGTATCATCGCAGGAAGTTTTCTTGCCTGGGCTCACGGTTCCTTTGATGTGCTGATCTTTGTTTTTGCCATGCTGACAACCACCGGTTTTCAGGTAATTTCAAATTTCGCGAATGATTATGGCGATGGGGTGAAAGGTACCGACAACAAGGACCGCATTGGTCCGGCACGGACGATACAAAGCGGACTGATCAGCCCCTCTGAAATGAAAATGGCCATAAAGATCACTGTTTTTTTAACACTTCTGGTTGCCATTATGCTCATCTTTTTGTCCTTCTCCAAAAGTGAAATTTTATTTGCTCTCTTGTTTTTTTTCCTCGGTATGGCAAGTATAGCAGCAGCTATCAAATATACTGTTGGTTCGAATGCTTATGGCTACGTAGGACTGGGTGATCTGTTTGTCTTCCTTTTTTTTGGTTTGCTGAGCGTTTGTGGCAGTTATTTTTTATACACCAAGTCCCTGCCATTAAGCGTGTTCCTGCCTGCTTTTTCCATCGGATACTTAAGTGCCGGGGTACTCAATCTGAACAACATGCGGGATGTACTATCCGATACACGGGCTCATAAAAAGACCCTGGTGGTCAAGATCGGTTTGCAATTTGCAAAACTGTATCATCTGTACCTGTCTGCTCTCGGCATTCTTGTTTGCCCTGATTTACAATGCCCTGAATTTTCATTCCTGGTATCAGTTCATTTTCTTAATTGTTTTATTTCCAATATATTTACACGGAAAATTTGTCTGGTTCAACAAACAGCCCCGGGAATTGGATCAGGAACTGAAAAAACTGGCTCTCAGTACCTTTGCGTTTGCTTTTTTATTTGGTTTGGGACAAATTTTGTAATAAATGACAAAAATCATAGATAATAAAAGATAAAATTATCTTCTTTGCAGAAGGAATTTAATTCATGAAGAATTTAGTCATTACACATCTTTTTTTAAATCTTTACCTGCTGGCGCTGGTTGGGCCTGTATTGCCTGTATTGGACTTTATGATCAACTATGATTATATTGCCAGAGAATTGTGCGTTAACAGAGACAAACCTGTTTTGGCCTGTAACGGAAAGTGCTATCTGGAGAAGAAAATGGTTGAAAATAATCAGTTGCTTTCTCATCAGTCTGACAAACCCACACCTCCAAAATTAGAACAAATTGCGTTTCCCGTATTTATTGTTTCCGAATCAATAAAGTTCGCTGCACTTTCCTTTGAATCAATTACAAAGAGAGACTTCTATTACCGGGTCAGTTACAGTACCAGCTATATCTTTTCATTGTTGCGTCCGCCACAGATCTGATACAATCCCATACTTTTCAACTAATTTAAATAATCAATTGTGTATATCAACCTGCTTTGCGGGATGGTGTATTGTATATATCTAATTAACAATCAAATAAATATTGTATAAATGAAAACGATTAAAACTATTTTGTTTATCGCCCTTACTGTTTTTATGGTTTCTTGTAGTGATGATGACGATAACAATCCTGCTGATGATCTTGCCGGACTGTTAAAAGTACAGGATTTTACCAATGCCACACATGTTGTTGAGGCTTATACAGTAAGCGGAAAATTCACTCAGGGCTATAATGACATAACCCTTCGAATAAAAGAAATAGCAACCGGAAAATATGTCGAGAATGCAGAAATTTCATGGATGCCGGTAATGAATATGATGACTATGAATCATTCCTGTCCGAAATCCGCCGTTACGAAGGTTTCTGGTGCGAAAACAACCTATCAGGGTTATATTGTTTTTCAAATGGCAGAAAATGATATGGAAGGATGGGAACTCACCCTGGATTATAATATTGCAGGTGAGGATTACATGGCCAAGGATGATATTAGCGTACCGATGTCTGAACAACAGGTTGTTACAAGCTTTATGGGAACCGATGGAAAGCGGTATATAGTTGCCCTGATAGAACCTTCAGATCCCAAGGTCGCGGTGAATGATATGCGGGTGGGTGTGTACACTATGGAAAATATGATGTCCTTCCCTGTTGTTAAAAATTACAGTCTGGACCTCGACCCGCGCATGCCGGGAATGGGCAATCATTCTTCTCCAAACAACCAGAATCTGGTTTTTAACAGTACAGATAATGTCTATGACGGTAAATTATCACTTACCATGACAGGTTACTGGAAACTCAATCTGATGTTGCGCAATGAGAGCAATACGGTACTGAAAGGTGAGCCTGTAACCGAGACCAACGAAAGCAGTAGCCTTTATCTTGAATTGGAATTCTAGTTTCAATCATCCGGGGCTCATTGAGCCCCGGATTTATTTTTTAAACATGTCAGATCTAAGAATCTTTATTTTGATCTTTTTTACTGCCGGCACATTGCTAAAAGCTCAGGAACACGAACAGGATACCGTAAAAACGGTCAGTTTGGAGGAGGTTATCGTTATCAGCAATGGAGAATTACAAAACCAATTGCAGGATAAACCACTTTCTTCTGTGGATCAGCACCTCGAAAAATCGAGTAAGGTAAACATGGTTAAAAGGGGTAATTACGCCTGGGAACCTGCCATGAACAACATGCAGTCTGAGCGCTTGTCCCTTACGATCGATGGTATGCAGATCTTTGGAGCCTGTACCGATAAAATGGATCCCATAACCTCTTATGCCGATGTTTCTAATCTGTCAGCCATTCATGTGAATTCAGGACAACAAGGCACAGAGAATGGTGCTACCATAGGAGGCAGCATTGATCTGAAATTGCAAAAGAGCTATTTTGACAAGGAGCTCCGGAGTTTTGGGCTTGATTTGGGTTACGAAACGAACGCCCGTGAAAAGATAATCAGCTCCGAATACAATTATTCGGGAACTAAATACTTTTTGAATACGGATTTTATATTCAGAGATGCTGATAATTATACAGCCGGAGGAGGTGAGGAGGTACTTTATTCTCAATTTCAGAAGTACAATTTTTCAGTTGTGAGTGGTTATAAAATTAGCCCTAAGGAATCGCTTGTCGCATCACTTATTTATGACCAGGCAAACGATGTTGGCTATCCGGCCCTTACTATGGATGTTTCGCTGGCCCGTGCACTGATCACATCAATCAGCTATGAGCATAAAAATGACCAGAACTTCATCAATTTTTGGGATACAAAGATCTATTATAATACCATAGAGCATATCATGGATGACACCAAACGACCGGATGTTCCTATTCATATGGATATGCCCGGCTGGAGCGATACTTTTGGGTTTTACAGTAAAGGACAAGCTGATGTAAAAAACCATAAGTTACTGTTCAACTGGAACGGTTACTACAACCGGTCTCTCGCGGAGATGACCATGTATCCGAATGACCCCGACGAAAACTTAATGTTTATGTTGACCTGGCCGGATGTAAGAACTATCTATTCGGGAATATATATAGAAGATCAATGGAAATTGAAGCATGGGGATCAATTTAAATTCAGTACACGCTTAGGCGGGCAATATGAAGAAATTGCGGATACGTTTGGCTACCAGAGTTTAACCATTTTTTACCCTGAACTGGAAGAAAGCCAACAGAGATTCCTTGTCAGTTTTAATGGGTCCTATGAAAAATACTTTAACAAGACAAATATTATGGCTGGCCTGGCATATGGGCAACGGGCTCCAAGTGTAACGGAGGCTTATGGATTTTATCTTTACAACAGCAATGACAATTTTGATTATATTGGTAACCCTTATTTGAATAACGAAAGTTCCGTTGAAATAAATTTTGCATTAAACTTCGATCTTCATGAATTTAAGATTGGAGCAGAGACTTCCTTTTTTTATATGAATCATTATATTATTGGAGAGATTGATCCTTCCCTGAGCCCGATGACCATCGGGGCAAACGGTGTAAAGATCTATACCGGTCTGGATCATGCCACCATTTGGAACAGCAGTTTAAAAGCAGAATACCTGTTCTTAACGAATTGGCATCTCTCCGGATTGCTGGGCTACAGTCTGGGACAAGATGATGAGGGCGAAACATTGCCTTTGATCAGTCCCCTGAATTATCATGCCGCGCTTCACTACAAAAAAAACGTATTTGATGCGGAGTTAAGCCTGTCAGGGGCAGCAGAACAAACTGAATTCGGAGCGGTTTATGGAGAAACACCTGCCGGGTCCTATACAATACTGAATGCCAATGCCTCCTATAATTTTTATCACGGCGACGACAGTTTTTATATCAGGGTTGGAGTAGAGAATATGTTTGACAAAGACTATTCAACATATGCTGACTGGAATGACATCCCCAGAATGGGCAGAAATTTCTTTTTGAATTTTTCGTATGTGTTGAAATGAATGAGGCTATGGTTTGTCTTTTTTTTCCATCAGGCAAGAATGAAAGCGTTTTCATTTTAAAGAAGTGAAAATTTCGTAAATTTACTTACCTAAAAAGTAAACTTATGAAAGTCACTTACCTGGGCCATGCAGCCCTGTCCGTTCAGATCAAAGACAAACAGCTTCTTGTAGATCCTTTTATCAGCGCCAATCCCCTGGCAAAAGATATCGATATCCAGACCTTAAAGGCAGACTATATTTTACTCACCCATGCTCACCAGGATCACATTCTCGATGTGGAAGCCATAGCCAAACGCACAAAAGCAATAATTGTTTCGAACTATGAGATCGTAACTCATTTTCAAAACCTGGGTTTTGACGGACACCCGATGAATCTGGGTGGTTCCTGGCGATTTGATTTCGGAAAATTGCACATGGTCAATGCCATACATACCAGCTCATTTCCGGATGGCAGCTATGGCGGACAACCGGGCGGATTTGTGCTGGAATCTGAAGAAGGCAATCTCTATATTGCCGGCGATACGGCCCTGACCATGGATATGAAACTGATCCCTATGTTCACGAAACTGGACCTCGCCGTTTTACCTGTTGGTGATAATTTTACCATGGGCGTGGAATCAGCAGTTATGGCTGCCGATTTTTTGGAATGTAAAAGAATCCTGGGCTATCATTACGATACTTTCGGATATATTGTCATTGACCACGACAAGGCGGTCAAGCTGTTTGCCGGCCATAAAAAAGAATTAACGCTGTTGCCTATTGGAGGAGCAATTGAGGTATAAAAACCGGTTAGGCGAACATAGTCAAACGAATATATTACCTGGCGACATAGGCATAGTTTTTATATGAATTTACCGGCAGGCTTATCCTGACAGAACCTTTGGAACTTTATTCACATTTAATTAACGGGTAATTCAGGAAGTTTATAAGTTATATACCTACCTTTGAGGAATTATTTAAATAATTCTTCAATAATGACTACACATGTTTCAGCACATACCTTTCACATACCTGTTATGGGTTTGGCATATACCATTGACAGCCCAATCAGGGTAGCTAATTATGGTATTGACTCAGTCATATCCATTATGGATGATGAACTGATCGAAAGGATGAATGCTTTTTATTCAGAAAAATTTCAATTACCCTATCAGGAAATATCGAGAAAGGTTCATGATTACAGGGCAAAAAGAATAACCGCCTACCTCGATCTCGTCGATACCATAGTAAAGAAAAAGTTTGATTCCTTTAAAGCAGAACTCACAGAAAGCAAAGAGAATCTGCAGGATTTTATTTCGATGTTGCCGGGTTCCTCTGATCTGAGAACGGGCCTTGAACAGATGATTTCCGAAGGAATAGCCTGCAAAACGAGGCTCATGGAATTTTTAGAAAAGAATTTTTTTCATGGAAGTATTGATGTTAACATCATGACCAAACTGGACAAAGATAACTTTGCCGGCAAGGAGCAACTTCCGGTTGAATTTAATGACGCCCATGCGGCATTAAGGGGTTTTGCGAACAGCAAACTGGAATCATCCGTTGTGCTTTCAGCCGGAATGAACCCCAGGCTTTTCAGCTATTTTGAACAGTTCCAGGATTTCTTTCCGAATGCAAAGAATGAGCTTAAGAAAAAAATCATACTCAAGGTGAGTGATTTCAGATCAGCCATGATCCAGGGTAGCTTTTTAGCAAAAAAAGGACTTTGGGTATCGGAATACCGGATCGAATCGGGATTAAACTGCGGTGGACACGCTTTTGCAACTGATGGCTACCTATTGGGCCCCATCATGGAAGAGTTTAAACAGAAAAAATCACAACTTGTTGAAGCTGCCTATGGTCTGTGGGCAAAAGCGCTGGAGCTTAAAGGCAATCCTGTGCCGGAGCAGGCGCTCAACTTAAAGATCACGGTACAGGGCGGTGTAGGTACAGCAGAAGAGCACGAATTTTTATTGTCGCACTACCAGGCTGATTCTGTGGGCTGGGGCACACCCTTCCTGCTGGTGCCCGAAGCAACTTCTGTTGATGCCGACACCAGACAGTTACTGATAGATGCGGAAGAAGACGATTTTTATCTAAGTCCGTTATCTCCGCTGGGCGTTCCGTTTAATACAGTAAAAGGGACTACCAATGAAGCCATCAGAGCCGAACGTTTACAGGAACAGGATGCAGGAAGTTCATGTCCGAAAAGATTTTTGGCCCTGAGTAAGGAATATGATAACAAAGGGATCTGCACGGCTTCCAGAAAATACCAGGAGATCAAAATTTCTGAGTTGGAAGAACAGAGATCGGCACTCAGAGAATCTGTTTTTTTGAGAAAAGTGGAAATGATCAGAGAAAAAGCCTGTTTGTGTGTGGGTTTGGCAAATGCAGCCTATCTGGAAAACAACATAACAGTGAAAGGTCAGGATCACGGGGTGGTCATTTGTCCCGGACCGAATATGGCCTATTTTTCAAAAGAAGTATCTCTCAGGGAAATGGTGCAACATATTTATGGAGGTACCCCTGTCATGACCGACAGCATGCGTCCCAACATGTTTATCAAAGAATTAGGCATGTATGTGGATTACCTGAAAAACGAGATCGGGAATATGGAGTTTCATAACAACAACCAGTATAAAAAACTAAGGACTTTTCAAACGAACTTGCTGGAAGGAATTGCCTATTACAAAAACATGTTTGGGGAGCTTGGTTTTTTTAGAACCGGCAGGAAACAAATTGAAGAACAACTCAGTTCCTTTGAAAAGGAAGTCGAAAGTATTTCTTTGGAAGTGGCGGTATAATATATTTATTTTCAGAAAAATAAAAAGAAATTATCCTAATTTCAGACGAAGCATTGCAGGGTATCGTAAATTCTCTTACTATTGTAAAAAAATAGCCTTTGAATTCAGCATATTCCCGTCTTCATGTTGTTGATGCCTTGCGGGGTTTTGCATTGGTAGCCATCCTGCTGCTGCACAACCTGGAACATTTTGACTATTATTACTTACCCGAAAATTTACCGGTCTGGATGAAAACACTGGACAAGGGTATCTGGGACACCTTATTTTTTTTATTTGCCGGTAAATCCTATGCTATTTTCGCCCTTCTTTTTGGCTTAACTTTTTATATACAATCTAATAACCAGCAAAAAAAAGGAAAGGAATTCAGAGGCAGGTTTATTTGGAGGCTTTTTCTTTTGCTGTTATTCGGGCTTTTCAATTCAATATTCTTTCAGGGTGATATACTTGAGATCTATGCCGTGATCGGTGTGATTTTGGTCCTGGTCAGCAAATTCAGTGACAAAACCGTTTTTTTGATCGCTGTGATATTGATGCTTCAGCCCTTGGAATGGGTTCATTTTTTACAGGCGCTGCAAAACCCCGTAATTAAATTAAATGATCCCCTGTCCTGGTCCTATTTTGGAAAGATGGCGGCTTATATTCCCGAAAGTTCATTTATACAAACGGCCCTCGGTAATCTGACCAATGGAAAAACGGCCGTGATGCTGTGGAATTATGAGAACGGAAGATTTTTTCAAACGGCGTCCCTGTTCATGCTGGGTATGCTGGCAGGCAGAAAATCTTTGTTTGAAACGTCCCTTCGAAATAAAGGGCTCTGGACTAAAATTCTGGGTATCGCCGCGCTGGCTTTTATACCTCTCTTTATAATTAAACTCCGGCTTCCACTTGCTGTAACCTCTGAAGCTATCCGCAGACCACTTGAAACGATCATTTCTTCCTGGGCCAATATTGCATTTATGCTGGTTTTGGTCTCTGTTTTTTACCTGCTGTTTTACAGCAAAACTTTTCAAAATAAACTGGATGTATTTTCGCCTCTGGGCCGGATGAGTCTGTCAAATTATGTCTTCCAGTCCATCATAGGCTCTTTTCTTTATTACGGTTTTGGATTGGCCTTGTACCAATACACCGGAGCCACTTATAGCCTGATCATTGGTATTGTTTTTGCCATTTTGTTGGGAAGCTTCAGTTCCTGGTGGATGAAAAGGCATAAACACGGTCCCCTGGAATCCCTGTGGCACAAAGCCACCTGGGCCTGGTCGTAGTTGGGAATCAACAGAAGTGATAATCGAACCGAATTCTTTTTACAAAATAATCAGACAGATCTAAGGTTGTTTTTCGTTAGAATTCATCATGGAATGGATTTTGACTAAATACAATTATTTAACAGATTTGTATTCGGAATTTACAGATTAATCGAATTATATGATATTTCAGTTTGAATATAATAAATATCATAGGTTTGAAACATAATATTTCTAGTCTTTTTTTAGGGATTTTCACAAAAACGAGGTAACTTTGAGCAGGGCATGAGCTAGCAGTTCACTGCTGTTTCTGCTGCTGAATGGTTCAATATAAACTACTTTTAATTCCCTTTGAGATGCAAACAGATTTTGAAATAAAGGAACCCGGGTCAATCGATATTCAAGAGTTGATCAGAAACTACAAATATGAGGATGAGATAAAGACGGCCATCGAAACAGAAGGACTTTTACCCGCTGGTCTGCTGCATAGACTACAGGCTTGCTATCCGCAACACTCCGGTTTAAAAAGGTCTGATTTTTTGTTCCATGAAAAAGACCATTATTCGGGTTTGCGCGGTTTCAGGGAGATCCTGGGTGTTTTGGAAAAAAATGGCATTGACATAGGTTATCAGAAAGAACGGGAATTTTTTCTTGAAGTCTACCGTTTTTTGGCCACAAAACACAGTCTGAATGCCATCGACTGGTCCAATTTCGAAAAAGACTCCATGTTTCAGCTCATCTTCCCGCAACCGGGTATGATCAGTCAGGAAGAGGTGGCGGTTTATGCCGCTGCACGGACTAAAGAAGAAAGAGCCAGAGTCGTGGAAGACTATCAAAAAAAGACCAATCCGCATGACGGACATCAAAAATTGAATAAACCCTGGTTTGTTGATGACGAAGGGACATCTGGAGATCCTTGAGGGCAGTCAGCACAAATACCCGCCTGTGCAGCTGGTTTTTGACAAAACAACCCAAAACTGTTTTGCTTTTTGCACCTATTGCTTCAGACATGCCCAGGTGAGGGGAGATGAGGATATGTTCGTACAACGCGATATTCAGCAATTGCATGCCTATTTGAGAAAACACCCGGAAATTACAGATATCCTGATCACAGGTGGCGATGCGGGCTATATTACTTACGACAGGTTGAAACAGTATGTTCTGCCATTTATTGAGGATAAAAACCTGCTGCAGATCAAAACGCTCAGACTGGGTTCCAGGGCACTTACTTTTCAGCCTGAATTGATTTTAAAGGACAACTACAAACCGGTGCTCGAATTGTTCAGAAAACTGACCGAAAATGGAATCCAGGTAGTATGGATGGCGCATTTTTCAACACCTAAGGAGATTCTGAATCCGAGTACGCTGGCCGCCATACGAAGATTGAAAAAATACGGACTTACCATAAAAAGTCAAAGTCCCATTATGAACCATATCAGTTTGTACTCAGATAAGAATGGCGAGGTAGATATTGACCGTTCCGCACGAAACTGGATAGACCTCGGTAATATCCTGGCCATGCTGGGCATAGGTTTCCATTCCATGTATTGTGCCAGGCCCACAGGAGAACACCATTACTTCACCGCCCCGCTGGCTGATATCAATAAGGTATTTAGCAAGGTGTTCAAAACCCTGGCTTCAATAAACCGCCCTTCCAGGTATATTACCATGACCTCCTCGGCCGGTAAAGTTTCCATGCTGGGCACGGCGATCGTAAATGGTGAAAAAGTCTTTGCCCTGAAATTCAATGAAGCGCGAAATATGGACTGGATGGATAAGGTTTATCTGGCTAAATACGATGAAAAGGAAAACACCATTGACAAGTTAATACCCTACGACACACCTAAGTATTTCTACGAAGATGAATTGAGCCTGATAGAGGAAAATCTGGCCGATGCCCTGGAAAAAGAAATTATAAAATCTGAGCACGAATGATCAACAAAATAATCGGTAGTGCTCAGGAGGCCGTCGCCGACATTCATGACGGAGCCACGATCATGATCAGCGGCTTTGGTGAAGCCGGCAGTCCAATAGAGCTTATCCATGCCTTGATCGATCAGGGTGCCAGGGATCTTACAGTAGTGAGCAACAACACAGGCAGTGGCAATGTGGGCTTGGCAGCTCTGATCGAGAACCGGCAGGTAAAAAAAATGATCTGCTCTTTTCCGAGAACGGCTAATTCTACAGTTTTTCCGGATCTGTACCGCAAGGGAGAGATCGAACTCGAACTGGTTCCTCAGGGTACGCTGGCTGAAAGAATAAGGGCGGGAGGTGCCGGTATTCCGGCGTTTTATACCCCAACTTCCGTAAATACACCCCTGGCAGCAGGGAAAGAGGTCCGTCAGTTCAACAAACAATCCTATGTACTCGAATATGGCATCCGGGCTGATTTCTCACTGGTAAAATGCCAATTAGCAGACCGTTATGGCAATCTGGTCTACAACAAAACCGCCAGAAATTTTGGTCCGGTAATGTGCACAGCTGCCCAAACCACCCTGGTACAGGCCAGGAAAATTGTAGCACCCGGAGAAATTGATCCGGAATGTGTGATTACACCCGGCATATTCGTAAAAAGGGTGGTAGAGATCAGCAATCCTGAAGATGAATCCAAACTTGTTGCAGAAAAAAGAAGGTATCCATGGAAATAGAAAATATCGGATGGAATTTAAATGAAATGGCACAAAAAGTTGCCATGGATATACATGATGGTGCTTATGTAAACCTCGGTATTGGTATTCCTGAACTGGTTGCCGGTTATATACCTGAGGGCAGGGATGTTATTTACCACACAGAAAATGGCCTGCTGGGCATGGGACCCGTTCCTGAACCGGGTCAGGAAGATCCCGAACTGATCAATGCAGGCAAGAAATGTGTTACAGCCATACCCGGAGCCTGTTATTTTCACCATGCCGACAGTTTTACCATGATCCGCGGGGGCCATCTCGATATATGTGTACTCGGTGCTCTGCAGGTTTCAGAAGAAGGTGATCTGGCCAACTGGTCGACCGGAGAAGAAGGAGCGATACCGGCTGTTGGTGGTGCCATGGACCTGGTTGCAGGGGTAAAAACAATTTTTGTGATCACACAGCATACAACAAAAACCGGAGAACCTAAGATCGTAAAAAGTTGCGTTTATCCTTTAACCGGAAAAAATGTTGTGAACAGGATCTATTCAAACCTTGCGGTGCTGGAAGTAACCGACAAAAAACTGTTCGTAAAAGAACTCGCCCCCGGTGTTACCGCGGAATATTTGAAACAAAATACAGGAGCGACCCTGCATATAAAAAATGATCAGGGCATAAAAACACTATAATTTTATCTGTTATGCAGAAGCAAAGAAGCAGTGAAGAAATCTACAACCAGGCCTGCAAAGTTTTGCCGGGTGGTGTAAGCAGAAATACCGTTTTTCGAAAACCCTATCCCCAGTATGCCAGCCGTGCAGCGGGTAGTTATATTACCGATATAGATGGTTCGTGCCGCATAGACCTTGCCAACAACATGGCCTCCCTGATCCACGGGCATGCAAATCCTGAGATCATCTCGGCAGTTTATGAGCAAATGAAGAAAGGGACAGCTTATACGCTGGCCTCTGAAATAGAAGTAAATTTTGCACAGTTTTTATGTGACCGCGTTCAGGCCTTTGAAAAGATACGGTTTGTAAATTCAGGTACCGAAGCGGTTATGGCCATGATCAAGGCATCGAGGGCCTTCACAGGCCGGCCAAAAATAGCCAAGGCCGAAGGCGCTTACCATGGTACTTATGATTTTGCAGAAGTAAGCCAGACAGCCAACCCCAACAATTGGGGTGATATAAACAAACCGAACAGTGTGCCGGTGGCATTCGGTACACCGGTTTCTGTGCTTGAAGATGTGCTTGTTTTTCCGTTTAATGATATCGAAAGAACCCTGGCCATTTTGGATAGCGAAGCAGAAAATATAGCCTGTGTACTTATTGATCCGGTGCCACACAGGGTGGGCCTGCTGCAGGCGACGAATGCATTTATAGAAGCAGTGTACAACTGGACGCGCAAAAACGGAGCCCTGCTCGTATTTGACGAGGTTGTTACCTTTAGGGTAAATTATGCCGGTGCACAGCAAAACTACACCGTAACACCTGATCTGACCGCCCTGGGTAAAATTATCGGTGGTGGCTTTCCGGTGGGCGCCCTGGCCGGAAGGTCAGACGTAATGAAAGTGCTCGACCCACGGGAAAGCAAACTGCTTTTCCCGCATTCGGGTACTTTTTCTGCCAATCCGGTAACGATGACGGCGGGATATACAGCAATGAAATTATTTGATGCGGCAGCAGTTCTGAAATTAAATGCCCTTACCTCAAAGGCGATCCAACAGCTCGAAGAGGTCATAAAAATGGCAGATATTCCTGCGTCCATAACCGGGGCCGGTTCGATGTTCAGGATTCACCTAACTGCCAATCCACCAACAACATACAGGGAAGCGTACCAGTCAAAGGAAACCGGTTCACTCATCAATGAACTGCTGGACCATATGTATTACAAGGAAAATATTTTGATGATCAATACCTTTGCCTGTATGTTTTCAACCGTTTTAACCCAAAATGAGGTCGATAGGTTTACCGAGGCCATGTTGCGCACATTCAGACTGATGAAACCGAAAATTGACAGTTTAAACAATTAAAAAACAAAAAAATGCAGGAAGTTTTTATTTGTGATGCGATCCGGACACCTATAGGCAGATATGGCGGTGCACTTTCATCAGTCAGGCCCGATGACCTGGCCGCTATGGTGCTGAAAGCGCTGCTGGACAGGAATCCCGCGATTGATGGTTTGCGCATAAATGATGTGCTCTTGGGTTGTGCAAACCAGGCAGGTGAAGACAACCGCAATGTAGCGCGTATGGCTTTGTTGCTGGCAGGATTTTCTGAAGCGGTTCCGGGAGCAACCATCAACAGACTTTGCGGTTCGGGTATGGATGCGGTTGGTACTGCTGCCCGCGCCATCAAAGCAGGAGAAGCAGACCTGATCTTTGCCGGCGGCGTGGAAAGCATGTCGCGTGCTCCTATGGTGATAGAAAAAGCAACGGAGGCATTTTCGCGAAATATGAAAATGTACGATACCACTTTGGGCTGGCGCTTTATCAATAAAAATCTGGAAAAGAGATATGGCTGTGATTCCATGATGCAAACAGCCGAAAATATTGCTGTTGAGCACCGTATCAGCCGTGAGGATCAGGACAAATTTGCATATTACAGCCAGCAGAAGGCCCTTTTTGCGCAGAGCAACGGATTGTTTGAAGATGAAATAATGCCCGTGCTGATCCCTCAAAACAGGGGCGAGGCACTTGTTGTAAACAAGGATGAGCACCCCAGGGAAACCAGCCTGGAAAAACTGGCGGCCTTAAAACCGCTGATCGATGAAAAAGGGACTGTTACCGCCGGAAATTCATCCGGTATCAATGACGGTGCAGCAGCGCTTATCATCGCCTCAGAAAAATCGGTAAAAAAATACGGGTTGAAACCCAAGGCAAAGATCCTGGGTATGGAAGTAGCCGGTGTTCCACCGCGACTGATGGGTTTGGGTCCTGTACCTGCAAGCAGCAAGCTCTTAAAGCGTTTGGGACTAAAACTGGACGACATGGATCTTATTGAATTGAACGAAGCCTTTGCCGCGCAAGCCCTGGGCTGCATCCGTGATTTGGGCCTTTCTGATGATGATCCCAGGATCAATCCGCTTGGAGGCGCTATTGCTCTCGGTCACCCGTTGGGCATGAGCGGCGCGAGGCTTGTTACTACGGCCGTTTACCAGTTGCATAGATCAAAAGCAAAAAAGGCACTCTGTACCATGTGCATTGGTGTGGGGCAGGGCATAGCATTAGTTATTGAAAAAGTTTGATTTTGATACCGCGCAATTTTCTGCTAACATAATCTGAAGCACTGTTGTAAAAATAATCTTCAGGAAAATAAAGAAATCCTGTTTCAACCGGATTAAGATGAACTTAATTATTTATTTTGTATAACCTTAATTACAGCGTTTAATTACCACGCGATGGAATCGCGCGGTAGCGGTGGTTAAGAACATTTCAAAGTGCCATTGGAAACCATTGCTTTGTTTAGTCAATTTGTATAATCAGAAATATTATTTTTAAATTAGCTCATAAATTTTAAAAATAGATGCCATGGCAACAAAAGTAAAAAACCCCTTTACCTGGATCGAAATTTATGTGGATGATATGAACAGAGCCCGAAAATTTTACGAAGCTGTGTTGGATATTAAACTTACCGAAATGCCCATGCCGGCAGGAACCGATGATTTGCAAATGCTGAGCTTTCCCTGGGCCGAGAACGAAGGGAATATCAGCGGCGCACTGGTAAAAATGAAGGCCATGAGACAAAGCGGTATAGGTACTGTTCCTTATTTTGCCTGCGAGGATTGTTTGGTGGAAGAGGGCAGGGTTCAAAAAGCAGGAGGTACAGTGCTGCGGACCAAAATGTCAATTGGTGAATATGGCTTTTGTACCATTATTATGGATACGGAAGGAAACACCATAGGATTGCATTCTATGCAATGATCAATCAATTCATTTAAAACCAAAACTTACGGAATTTGAATTTTGCGTCTGCTGGGGTGCATAGCTTCAACTGGCGCACTTTACTTATATTTGAGCAGGTGGCTCTGTTAATTTGCTCTCAAAAAAAATGAATATGTACCATGTTTTGAATGGCGATTGTTTGGCTGAACAACTGAGCCGGACAAAAATCAACCGGAACTTTGTTGTTTGCAGGGAATGCCTCATTGAAGGGGATCTCCGCGCCAGCAACATCGGCGAGTTCTGGAAAGTCAGGGCAGAATTTATCGCCGGTAATTTTCCGGAGTCAAGCGAAGTGTATTTCAAAGATTCCGTGAGCGAATTTGAAAAACTCAGGGCCCTTCCTGAAGGTTCCGAAGTCTGCCTTTGGTTTGAGAACGATCTGTTTTGTCAGACAAATATGTGGTTTGTGATTTCAATTCTTCCACAAAATAAAAATCTCAAGGTTTACAGGGTTTTCCCGGTAATAAAAAATAAGGCTGATCTCTGGAAGGGATTTTCTGTTTCCGATTCCGCACTGCTTGAGCAGGCCTTTTCTGCTAAAGTTCGGTTTACGGACGAAGACCTGGAACTGGGCAGAGAATTGTGGAGCGCTTATCAAAACAGCGATTTTGACAAGCTTCACTTTTTGTCCAGATCTGATTCTGCCTGTTTTGACCATTTGGAAGCGGTATGTAAGGCCCATACCGACAGATTTCCAAAAGGTACAATACCGGGTAGGCCGGACAGGGTGGTAAAAGAAATTCTGGAAACGGTGTCAACTGAATTTGCGACTGTTTTTTCGGAGTTCTCCAACAGGGAGGGAATTTATGGCTTTGGAGATGCGCAGCTCAGGAGAATTTATGACCGGCAAATGCAATCTGGAAAACACGCTTAGTTCATCCAAATTTTTGCAAATTAATCGTGTTTATGCTCACATTAAAAAATATATGGCTTAACGACAAAGCATGATGCAAAGAACTAAGAACAAATTCAGGTCTCATCCCCGACAAAGAATTTTTTGTTTAAAACAAATCAAATGATAACAGCCTATTTTGCAAAATGGATTACCGTACTGTTTGGGTGTTTCTTTATTTATACCGGATTTTTGATGCTCCTCGATCCGCAAAAGGCGCGTTCAATTTTGCGTAAAGCTGGAAGTACAAATTTTATCAATTATGCAGAAATTACCCTGCGCATGATACCAGCAGCGGCATTGATTTTAGCTGCACACGATTCGAAATATCCCGGTATTTTTAAAATTTTCGGTTGGTTTATGCTGATCACCTCTTTCGTACTGTATTTTGTACCACGACAACTTCATCACAATTTTTCATTAATGGCTGCGGATATATTGAGACCGGTCTGGTTTCAAGTGATTTCACCTTTTTCAATTTTAATTGGCTTATTTCTAATTTATTGCATAATTTAATGGCCAGCTAAAATTACCAAAAAAGGTAACTCAAATTACAAATAAACAGACTGTATGAAAACTTCACTGAACTTTAGAGAAAAGCCATTTGCTTATCTTTGGTTTTCATCAGTAATCTGGATAATAATTATTGTTGCCCACTTGCTGTTCGGCCTGAGTTTTCAGGACAAGCTCATGTTCAGTTTTCCATTGAAATCTATTATTTGGATATTTCCTGCATTTCTTTTTCTCCTTTGGTTATTGTATCTGGCAACAAGGAAACTTCTTTATTCTGATACACTTACCCGGGTACATGTGCTTACAACAGTCATAACAAGTTTAATAATCGCGGCTGTTTTATTCATGGCAACCGCTCCTGTAATAACTGTAAGTAACCGTCATGAGTTTATTGGTCTTGCGATGCAATGGCTGTCTGTGATATTTGTTTTGTCACAACTTTTTTACCTCATCAACCTAGTGCTGGGCGTACTTATTTCTAAAAAGAAATAGCAATCCCTGTGTTTATATTCATTTTTTTACCTTTAAATGACCGGCAGTAAATTGTATGAAATGCTTAACTTCGTAGCAGGTCGGAAATGAATAGACTTGTGGATTCCGGTATTAATTTAGAAAAATAATAAAGAATGAAGATACTGTTAACCGGCGCAAATGGGTATATAGGCAAAAGACTCCTGCCGGTATTATTAAACCGGGGGCATGAGGTAGTTTGTTGTGTTCGGGATAAAAACAGATTTCCGAAGGATGGTTTTTATGCCCACCCGAAAATTTCTATTTATGAAGTGGATTTTCTTAAGGACATTAAGCCGGATCCCATCATAAAAAAGGTAGATGCTGCCTATTACCTCATACATTCCATGAGCGACAATACAGAAAGTTTTGAAAAACTGGAAGCACTTTCGGCCAAAAATTTCATTGCATTGATTCAGCAGACCGGGGCGAAACAGATCATTTATCTGGGTGGGATTACGAATCAGGAAAAATTGTCGAAGCACCTCGCTTCACGCAGAAAAGTGGATGACATACTCCGTTCCGGAGGCATTCCGGTAACCTCACTTAATGCCGGGATCATCGTTGGGTCCGGCAGCTCTTCTTTTGAAATTATCCGCGATCTGGTTGAAAAACTACCTGTAATGATCACACCCAAATGGCTTAATACAAAAACCCAGCCCATAGCCATCAGAAATGTACTTGAGTATTTATCAGGAGTCTTGTTGAAGAGAGAAACTTTTGATCAGTCCTATGACATTGGTGGTCCGGATGTTTTGACCTACAAGCAAATGCTGCTGCAGTTTGCCGAAGTCCGCGGCCTGAAAAGACACATTTTTACTATTCCTGTGATGACTCCCAGAATTTCTTCATATTGGCTTTATTTCGTAACCAGTACCTCTTATAAACTTGCCGTTAACCTGGTGAACAGTATGAAAGTGGAAGTAGTAGCCAAACAAAATGATCTCAATAAATTACTGGACATCCACCTGCTGAACTACAAGGAAGCTGTGTCTCTGGCCTTCCAAAAAATTGAACAGGATGATGTCATCTCAAGCTGGAAAGATTCAATAGTGTCGAGCAACCAGGATGATAACCTGCTATCACATATCCATGTACCTGTCAATGGCTGTTATAAAGACGAAAGGCTAAAGCCAATAAATGGAAATGCAGATCAGGTGCTCAGCAATATCTGGTCTATCGGAGGAGAAAGGGGCTGGTATTACGGAAACACTCTATGGAGTATCAGGGGCCATATGGATAAACTTTTTGGCGGTGTAGGATTAAGAAGGGGGAGAACGCATGCCAGTATGATCCATACCGGAGATACCCTGGATTTCTGGCGTGTGCTGGCTGCCGACAAAGCCAATAAGCGACTCCTGCTGTATGCCGAAATGAAATTGCCGGGGGAGGCCTGGCTGGAATTCAAAATTATTGAAAAAGAACAGAAAGCCTACTTGATGCAAACGGCCACTTTCAGACCCCGCGGACTCTGGGGCAGACTTTACTGGTACAGTGTTTTGCCCTTCCATTATTTCGTGTTTGAAGGGATGGCTGAGAACATAATCAATTATAAGACTGAGAAATCTTAAAGCTATATTTCAAGTTATATTTAAGTTATTCAAAAACCTGCTGACATGTGCCCAAAACATTTTTTTGTAAGTTTTCTAATACTACTTTTTATATCTCAATTAACAATATCGCAACGAAAGGTCACAGAGTTGGACAGTGGCTGGAAATTTTTTAAGGGAAATCAGGATCGGGCCTACCAGACAGCTTTTGATGATTCCGCCTGGAAAAGTGTTTCCGTTCCCCACGATTGGGCCATAGAAGGGCCATTTATAAAGGAGGGCGACGGAAATACCGGCAAGCTTCCCTGGAAAGGAGAAGGCTGGTATAGAAAAAAACTGTCTCTTTCTGATCAGGACAAAGGCAAACGCATTTATTTGCTTTTTGATGGGGTCATGGCATTTCCAAAGGTTTTTGTAAACGGTAAACTGGCAGGAAGCTGGGATTATGGTTACAATTCCTTTTATCTTGATATTACAGAGCTTATACAGTATGGCCCGGATAACATACTGGCTGTTCATGCCGATACGCGAAATCACGACAGCAGGTGGTATCCCGGTGCGGGAATTTACAGAAAAGTACAGTTGATCGCTGTTGATCCGGTGCATGCAGAACTCTGGGGAACCCATATCACCACTCCGGTCATAAAACCACATTATGCGGAAGTCAGAATAAACAGCAGCATAAAAAATTCCTCCTCCGAACAAAAAGAGATCGTTGTAAAGCATATCATATATTCAACCGACAAGCGGATGCTCCGGGAACAACGTGATACAGTCCTGATTCCTGGAAACAGTGTCAGAATTTCTGAAAACACAATAACCCTCCCCAATCCGCTGCTTTGGGATCCCGAAACTCCCAACCTCTATCTGATGGGTACCGAAATCTACCACAATAACAAACTGCTCGATGTGACCAATACTACTTTTGGCGTTCGTGAGATCAGGTTTACTGCTGATCACGGATTGTATGTAAATAACAAAAGGGTACAATTGAAAGGAGTGAACCTGCACCATGACCTGGGTGCCCTGGGTTCAGCTTTTAATTACAGGGCTATGCAGCGGCAGCTTGAAATCATGAAAGACATGGGATGCAATGCGGTCAGAACAAGTCATAACACCCCTGCTCCCGAACTGTTGGACCTCTGTGACGAGATGGGTTTGTTGGTGATCGATGAAGTATTTGATAAATACGACGGCAAAGCGGATATTACGGATACAACTGATTTTGAGGATTTTGCGCAGCGGAATATCAAAAATTTTGTCACCCGCGACAGAAACCATCCGTCTATTTTTTTGTGGAGTGTGGGCAATGAAATGGGAGAGGTGCAATGGAATTTAAACAATGGCTTTCAAAAATTACAGACCATGATCAATCAGGTAAAACTGCATGACAATTCCCGGCCTGTAACCATGGTGAATGACAAGAAGGAAAGTGCGAAAATGAGGCATTTCGATATGTACGATGTGCATTGCTGGAACTACGGCCGAAGGTACAGCCTGGCCCGGCAAATGGAACCCAACAAAGCCGTTATCATAACCGAATCCGCTTCGACGGTGAGCACAAGGGGTTTTTATGAGTTGCCCTTACCCGAAAAGAAAACGGATTACACCAAATCGCTTCAGGTGAGTTCCTATGACCTGAATGCGCCCAACTGGGCTGAAATTGCTGATGATGATTTTATGTGGCAGCAGGAAGAACCTTATATAGCCGGTGAATTTGTGTGGACCGGTTTCGATTACCTCGGAGAACCGGAACCCTATACCAATACCTGGGCAAAGAATAATGGTTTTACCGATGCTCAGGCTTCCAGAAGTTCTTATTTTGGGATAGTTGACCTGAGCGGAATTCCGAAGGACAGGTATTATTTGTATAAAAGTTACTGGAAACCGGAGAATACCACGGTACATATTTTGCCGCACTGGAACTGGGAAGACAGAACAGGTAAAAACGTCCCTGTTTTTGTTTATACCAACGGAGACTGCGCAGAATTGTTCCTGAACGGTAAATCGCAGGGCAGCAAATGTAAGAACCCGAAATCCGACAATTCAACGGAGCGTTTCAGACTGATGTGGAAAGATGTGATATACCAGCCGGGAGAACTAAAAGCAATTGCGTACAAAGCAGGCAAAACGATTGGTGAAAGTATTGTCAGAACGGCAGACCAGCCTTACAAGATCAGATTAAGCCCAGACAGAAACACCATCAAAGCAAATGGGAAAGATCTGTCGTATATACTGGTCGAAGCCCTGGATAAAAACGGAAATCTGTGTCCCCTTGCCGGCAACAGCATTGAAGTAAAATTGAGCGGAGCAGGCGAGCTTGCCGGGATAGACAATGGAAACCCGCAATCGATGACTTCTTTCAGATCAAGCACCATTGATTTGTTTTACGGAAAGGCCATGCTCATTGTCCGGTCGAAAAATACCTTGGGAAATGTGAACGTACGTGTCATTTCAAAGGATTTGAAAGAGGCCGTCACGACCTTGAAAGCAGAATAAATAGGTTTTTTTAATTTTTGTGATGTGCGTTTATTTTTCATAATTATCACTTACGGAAGATCTTTTTTGGTCACCAATGTTACCGTTTTAACATAAAAATGGGAGGAAAGAAAGTTGATATCCTGTGGAATTTGGGTAATTTTATACCATATAATTTTTTAAAAATTTAATTTTTATACACATGGAACAACAAGTATATTCAATGCCGAGAATAGGGGATAAAGCACCTGATTTTAAGGCGATTACTACACAGGGAGAAATGAATTTTCCTGGTGATTACAAAGGGAGCTGGGTAATTTTATTCAGCCATCCCGCAGATTTTACCCCGGTTTGCACCTCTGAGTTTATGACCTTTGCTACCCTTGAGAAAAAATTCAACCAGGCGAACTGCAAACTGGTCGGACTTTCTGTGGACGGATTGTATTCTCACATAGCCTGGCTGCGAACGATCAAGGACAAAATTGAATACAAAGGGATGAAAGATGTGGAGGTTACCTTTCCGCTGATCGAAGATATCACCATGGAAGTCGCTACCAAATATGGCATGATGATGCCCGGAGAAAGCAGCACCAAGGCAGTAAGGGCAGTATTCGTGATCGACCCGGTTGGAGTTATCAGAACGATTATTTATTACCCTTTGAGTCTTGGACGTAATTTTGATGAGCTTTACCGCGTGGTTCTGGCCTTACAAACTGCTGATATTTTTAAAGTGGCGACCCCGGCCGACTGGAGACCCGGAGATGACGTGATTATTTCACCTGCAGGCAACTGTGGCACCGCAAAAGACCGTATGGACGGGAAAAGAAGAAGGCCTGGATTGCAAAGACTGGTTCTTCTGTACCAAGAAGTTGGACAAGGATCTTGTTCTCGAAAAAATATTAAAGAAATAAGAATTACGAAATAGGAAATTAAATACAGGGGCTCAGGCCCCTTTTTTATTGTTGTTAAAAAAATATTTGTCAGTTACAACATTTACCAGAATCCAACAATTTTTCTAAATATTTTGATGGTAAATAAAATAAATCGTAACTTAGAATGGCTCTTAGATATAGGTCAACGTATTGCATTTCAGTAGAATATAACTTCTCAGGAAAATTGAGATAAATCAAAATGTTTATGGAAAAATCTTCAAAATTTTTTTTCTGGCTGCCGAGAGTTCTGTGTATTGCAGCTATTTTATTTATCAGTTTATTTGCCCTGGATTCCTTTGGTCCCGGCCTGAGCATCTGGCAACAAATTGGCGCTTTTCTCATTCACCTGATTCCTTCATTTATCCTGCTAGCCCTTTTGGCAGTTGCCTGGAAATGGGAATACTGGGGTGGTATCCTGTTTTTAATACTGGGTATTGTCTTTACACCCATTATTTTTCAGCATAATTACCGAATGAATCATTCGGTTTGGACAAGCATGAGCATCATTTTATTAATTACACTTCCGTTTATACTGGTTGGAATTCTATTTCTTATTGATCATTACAAACGGAAGAAAATGAATAACTCAGGCCATCATTGATAGAATTTAAATTCTTCATTATTTCGAATACGAATCAGGCGAAGAGAAGCAGTGGAATTATTTTTTATATTTACAGATATGTCAGTCTGCATGAAAAAATTGATCCTGTTTTATTTTGTTTCACTCGCATTTCAAACAGAAGCGCAAATATCCGGTTGTACTGATCCGCTTGCATTAAATTTCAGTGAGCAGGCCACGCAAAATGACGGTAGCTGTTTGTACAGTGCTGAATCTGTTATCTCCGAAAATTCAAATGCTTTGCCCGAATTATTTAGTGAAACCTCAGGTTTGATCCTTTGGAATGACAGGCTATGGACACACAATGATGATACGGACACGAGCATTTATGCCCTGAACACCGGAAACCAGAGTACCTTTGAAAGCTATCCGGTTCAGAATTCGATCAATATCGATTGGGAAGAAATTTCACAGGATGCCGACTACATTTATATTGGCGATTTCGGAAACAACGCCAACGGAAACAGAAAAGACCTTCAGATCTATAAAATAAGGAAAAGCACCCTGTTAACCAATAATCAGGAAATTGAAAAGATACAGTTTAGCTATTCTACTCAAACAGATTTCACTGCAACCGGATCGAATAATACAGATTTTGATTGTGAAGCGTTTGTAGTGACTGCTGACAAGATCTTTTTGTTTACCAAAGAATGGCTTAGCAAAAAGACGAGTGTGTACAGCCTGCCGAAAAGTCCGGGAAAACACGTTGCCGCATATCAGAATACTTATGATGTAAATGGTTTGATCACAGGAGCGACTTATTTGGAATCGAAAAATCTCCTGGTATTCTGCGGTTACAGTTCCCAGCTCATGCCATTTTTATATCTTTTATATGATTTCAAAGTAGAAAATTTTTTTGGTGGTAACAAAAGAAAGCTAACACTCGATCTGCCCTTGCATCAGACTGAAGGTATTGCGAGCAGCGATGGATTGAATTACTTCCTTTCGAATGAAGCATACCAAAACATCAGCCAAAAGATTCATAAGTTCAATCTGAGCAATTATCTGGGAAATTATTTAAGCACTTTGTCAATTGATCAGATTGATTCATCCGAAAAGGAAACGGCACTATATCCAAATCCTGTTGGAGATCGCCTGAAAATAAAGTTGCCGCGGAATTACCAAATCAGAAAATTTGTGCTGTACGACCTTGTCGGTAAAATTTTGATGGAGGGCACTTTGAAGCAGTCTGAAAACGAAATATATGTCGGCACTTTAAATAATGGTATTTATATTCTTGTAATACAGGATGATAAGACCGTGATAAAAAAGATTATTAAGATTTAAGGATAAAGTAAAAAGTAAAAAGTAAAAAGTAAAAAAAAGTCTGCAGGACAAAGTATGGTAAGTTATGATTGTTGAATTATGAGTGATGAGTTTTGAATAGTGCATGTAAGATTTTTAGGTATTTTTATTATGATTACTATCAAATCTGTTTAAATCCGCTTTATCCGTGTCATTCGTGTGCTATAAAAACAAGGACAAAGGACAAAGGACAAAGTAAAAAGTTAAAAAGTTAAAAAGTTTACCTACCGGAGGTAGGGAAAAAGTAAAAAGTTATGATTAAAAAAACAGTGCTCTTATTCACATTCGTATCTTTTTATTTAACTGCCTTCGGCCAAGTTAGTGATGAAAGTTTTGTAAACCTTTCCCATTCAATCGATAGCATTCTTCAAAAGGAAGTAGACGATAACCGGATTCCGGGAGCTGTTGTAATGATCAAATTAGGTAAACAAGCAGTTTATCTAAAAGCTTACGGCTATGCCCAAAAACTGGATTACAACCAGGCAATACTTGAGCAACCTGAAAAAATGACCACCGGGCATCTCTTTGATATTGCCTCTCTGACCAAAGTGGTTGGAACAACAACGGCCATCATGTTGCTGGCAGACCAGGGTCTGATACAGATCGATGATCCGGTTGGGAAATACCTGGGGACTTTTAAAAGCACGGATAAAAAGGAAATTACAGTCAGACACCTGTTAAACCACACTTCCGGGTTATATGAATGGTATCCCATGTATTACCGCGCCAAAAATAAAGAGGAAGTTTATAAATTGATCGCTGATTTGCCTCTGAAATACAAGGTAGGCAGCCAAAGAGCATACAGTGATCTCGGTTTTACTATTTTGGGCCAGATCATTGAAACCGTTTCCGGGATGCCATTGGAGACCTATTTGGAACAGCATATTTTTCTGCCGTTGGGGATGAAGAATACCGTATACAATCCTCTGAAAAAAGATCGGTTTAAAAATATTGCAGCTACTTCACATGGAAATCCTTATGAAAAGAGAATGGTTCATGATCCTTCTTTAGGCTTTACCTTTAAAGAAATTGATCCGAACCAATGGTCGGGATGGCGGAATTACACTTTAAAAGGGGAAGTAAATGACGGGAATGCCTGGTATGCCAATGCGGGTATCAGTGGCGCTGCAGGATTGTTTTCCACGGCTGAGGATCTGCAAAAATTGGTGGACATGATCACTAATAAGGGTGCACTGGGAGATAAGCAGTTTATTTCAGAAAAAACCCTGAAAGAATTCCTTACACCGGATGCCTTTAAAAATGGCCTGGGCTGGATGATGGATCCCGAAAACAGTTTTATGAAAAATGGGCCGGCAGGTACTTTTGGCCACACGGGATTTACCGGTACGAGTATTGCGGTTGTTCCTGAACATAATATGTCAATCATACTTCTAACAAACCGCCAAAATATGGGTTTGTTGCCTGAGGGCACTTATTACAATGTAAATGCCCTCCGTCAGAAAATATTTCGGACAGCACTTTTGAATCATCATCATCAATAATTTACCAAAAGGAGATTGTTTTATTAAAAAATTTTAAATTTGAGCTAGATCAACTACCTTAAACCTAATCTATGGAAACCAATAAGTTCTGCCTCAAATTTATTGTTGGATTTTTTTTCCTTTCTTTCTTTTTTACAAATAATGCCAACGCCCAGTTTACTGACCTGGTCGATGAATCCCAAAAACAGGTATTGCCGGATTCGTCTAAAACTTATTTTATACCCGATGCCTCTGAAAAAAAAATGCGCTGGTCAAAAAGAGATTTTAAATTTATGACTTTAAAACTGGGATTTGCACCAATCATTGACTACAACTGGGTAATTCAAAATGATGAAAGTGTAGGGCAGGTTGGCGATCAGGAAAGTCGTTTTGACATTCGAAGTGCAAGGGTGATGTTCAAAGGGAAATTAAATTTCAAAAATCCCTGGTCATATCTAATTGGTGTAGAATACCGGGGTGAAGACCGGCCGGAAGGTCAGGATCCCTTTGGATTTACTGATTTTAGGGTAGTTATTCCGGCGGGCAAACAGGCGGAAGTCTCAGTAGGAAAAATAAAAGAAACATTTATTTATGAATATGTGGGAGATGCGGCCAATTTACCTCACTTTGAAAGATGGTTAAATCCTTTTGCCGTAACGAGGAATATAGGTGTTACCTACAAACATTTCTTTTTGGATGACCGGATGACAGTTACCGGCGGGTGGTTTAACGGATGGCTGACCAATGACCTTAATTTTTCTGAAAGCGCAAATACTTTTACCGGCAGGATTACCGCATTGCCCAAATGGTATAATGACGGTAAACAGTTTATCCACATGGGTCTTGGCCTAAGATATACTGAAGCAGTAGATGGAATGGTGAGGCTGAAAGGAAAGAATGAATCCAGTATCAGTTCCAATTATGTTGATACCGGCGACTTTCCTGCCGATGATCTCATTAATCTTAGTGTAGAACAGCTCTGGAGCCTTGATAATTTTTCCTTTTTATTGGAATATGTGCACAGCTGGGTTGATACACCTGAGGGGTACGAACAGTTTAAAGGCTATTACCTCACAACGAGTTATGTTATAAGTGGCGATACACGGCCTTATGACAAAAGATCAGCCTATGCACGAAGGGTTATGCCGGATGGTAAATATGGCGCCCTGGAGGTTGTGGGCAGAATAGGAAAAATTAATTTGGATTCAGGAGACATAAATGGAGGGATAAATGATCGGATCGATCTGGGCCTAAACTGGTGGGCCACACAATACTGGAAGGCAGGTATAATCTGGGGCCTGGGTCACCTGGAGAGATTCGATACTATGGGTGTGACCAATAATATCCAAATGAGGATACAATGGATCTATTAAACTAATTCGACAGATGTTTTTTTATATACTACGCCTCTTTGTTTTAAATAATCAACAATAAAAGTAAAAGAACTTTCATGCCTGCCTACCAGTTCCGGAGGGAATACACCTTTTTCTGCAAACAAACCCGATAGCACCAGATTGGCAGCCGCTGTAGCCGTATAACCCGTAGTTCTTGCCATGGAAGATGTTTTCGTTTGCTGGCAGTATGTATCATAAAGATCATAAATAACGGTTTCCTCCCGGCCGCTTTTATTTTTCCCCTTTAAGCTCACTCTCATCACAGTGAATTCTTCTTCTGTTTCACCCAGTTTCCATTCGCTAAAGAGTATTTTGCTAGTGAACTCCAAAGGAATCACTTTTTGGTCCTTGAAAAGAAGAGGCTCTGTCCGGAAAAAACCACTTTCTTTTAAAACCTTTATGTATTCAACATGACCGGGATAACGGAGGGTCTTTTCTTTCATATTCTGGATATGCGGCATAGTAAAGATAATCGACCGCAGCCCGTCACTGTTAAAGGATTCCAGGGTTCCTACCTTATCGAAATGAACATATTCACAATCAGACAAGGCTTCCTTGGTTACCAGCACCCCATTTTCAACATATCTCGCCGGACGCGTGTATTCCTCGATCACATCAACAGGTGAAAAAGGCGCTTTATAACAGAAAGGCCATTTTTTTTCTTTGGGTAAACCACCCACCAGACATTCAAAATCTGTAAGTTGTAATTGTTCATTGTAATAACCCAGTATCAGATTGTCCATGCCCGGAGCAACCCCACAATCGACTATGGCGGTAACATTTTTTTCTTTGGCCAAATCGGTAAGGCCCAGGGAATTTTCGGGAAAGAAGGAAATATCCACAACGTTTTTCCCTGCTTCAATGATGGTCTTCAGGGTATTGAATCCTAAGAACCCCGGAACAGCACACACAACCAGATCAAAGGGTCTGAGGACCTTCTTGAGCGCTTCCTTGTCTGTTACATCCAGAACCTGTGTGATTAAATCTTTGCATTTGGAATGAATCCCGGACAAAACCTCCGGATTTTTGTCGCATATAGTTACCTGATGGTCTTTTGACAGGTCTATGGCCATGGCACTGCCAACCATACCCGAACCCAAAACGATGATCTTGCTCATTTTCTTTTTTTTCAAAATTAATCAATTTTAAACAAAAAACCTGTGAGCGTAATGTTCACAGGTTTTTTTGTAGCCTCGACAAGAATCGAACTTGTATCTAAAGTTTAGGAAACTTCTATTCTATCCATTGAACTACGAGGCCAAAAGGAGCGCAAATATAATAATTATTGTAATTTTACCATGACTAAATGTAAGAGTTTAGTTATTCCTATCCATGACAGGACGTTTTATCAGATATGAACTTGTTTTTAAAGAAGCCGCCGGTACCTCCAGGGGAGTTCTGAACAGCAAGACTACGTATTTTTTAATCATCAGGGAAGGCCATAAAACAGGTATAGGAGAATGTGCGCTCTTTAAAGGCCTGAGTGCCGATGACCGGGAGGATTATGAAAGTACTTTAAACTGGACATGTAATCACCTGCACCTCGGAGAAAAGGAATTACTCGAAAAACTGACAGAATTTCCCTCCATACAGTTCGGACTGGAACAGGCATTTTTAAGTGTAAGGCAACCTGATAAATATGAACTTTTTCCATCATCCTTCACGGCTGGCAAAAGTGGTATATCCATCAACGGACTTGTTTGGATGGGTAACAAGGCCTTTATGGAGAAACAGATCAGAGAAAAGATAGAAAAAGGATTTGATACCATCAAATTAAAGATCGGAGCCATTGATTTTGACGACGAACTGGATCTGCTGAGCTCGATCAGGAAAAATTTTTCTGAAAAAGAGATCACACTCAGACTCGATGCCAACGGAGGATTTTTAGCTGAAATCGCACTGGAGAAAATTAAAAGATTGTCTGAGTATAAGATACATTCTCTTGAACAACCCATAAAAGCAGGTCAATGGCAGGAAATGGCCATGTTATGCGAAAAGTCACCAGTACCGATCGCTTTAGACGAGGAGCTGATCGGTATTTTTGACAGCCACAGAAAAAAAGCACTGTTGGAATGTATCAATCCGCAATTCATCATCTTAAAGCCTTCTTTAGTCGGTGGTTTTTCAGGCTCTTTGGACTGGATCGCCCTGGCCGGGGCCCGAAATATACCCTGGTGGATCACTTCTGCGCTGGAAAGCAATATAGGTTTAAATGCGATCGCCCAGTTTACTTTCACCTTAAATAATTCGCTCCCGCAGGGATTGGGCACAGGATCTTTATTTACAAATAATATCAGATCACCACTGCTTGTGGAGCGGGGAAAATTATACTACCGCCCAATGGAAGAAAATTGCGCCTGGGAGAAGTCATTTCCGGTTTAAATACTAAATTTGGGCAAATTCTTAAATTTTACACATGAATTTTTTAGAACAGGCATACAAGGGTAAAAATGACTGGTGGCGGTATTTGTTAACCTTTTTTATGATCGTGCTCGGTTGGCAAATAATCGGTGTTATACCACTTTCTGTCGTTGCCTTTCAGAAGACCGGGACCATGGAGGGTTTTATAGAGGCCTCCGAAGATGCCTTCATGGGTTTGGGCATCAACTCCAGCTTATACCTGACCCTGATGATTCTTACCTTTATCTTTGGCCTGCTATTTCTATTGTTTGGAGTACATTTAATTCACAATAGAGCCGGTAAAACTATTGTTACTTCAAGATCTAAAATTGATTTTAACCGAATTCTCTTTTCATTTGCACTTTGGTTTCTGATCGCCTGTGGGGCTATTGCCTGGGGCTATTTCATGGAACCTGAAATGTATGTATGGAATTTTAAGCCCCTGCCTTTCTTTATCCTACTGCTGATCTCGTTCATTTTGCTGCCCTTTCAAACCAGTTTTGAGGAACTTTTGTTCAGGGGCTATGCTATGCAGGGTTTTGGTGTTTTATTTAAAAATGCGCTCATGCCGCTTATCCTGACTTCTGTAATTTTCGGATTGCTGCACGGTTTTAACCCGGAAGTTCAAAAATTGGGACAGGGGATTATGGTCTATTATATAGGCACCGGACTCATGTTCGGTATTTGTACCCTGATGGATGAAGGAACCGAGCTGGCCCTTGGCATGCATGCGGCCAATAATATTGTCGCCGCATTGATCGTGACCTCTGACTGGATGGTGTTTCAGACAGACGCCTTGCTCATCGATACCTCAGAACCCTCGCTAAGCACCGAGACCTTTATACCGGTTTTTGTTGTTTATCCGATTGTTCTTCTCATCTTTTCTAAAAAATACGGCTGGAATAACTGGCAAGAAAAACTTAGCGGACCCGTAGTCAAACCTTTTGAAGAAATTCAGGAAAGTTAATATGTTTACTTTTTCTGGTTATTGCTATCAATAACCAAAAAGAGCCTTGTATTTTAAAGAAGATTTTCTACATTTTATCTGGAAACACAAGTTATTCAGGCTCAACAGGTTGCTAACTACAGATAAAGAGCCCGTTGAGCTGATCCATTGTGGTACGCATAACAAAAACGGGGGACCTGACTTTTTTAATGCGAAGCTTACCATTGCCGGCCAATTATGGGTAGGTAATGTAGAGATCCATTTGAAGTCAACGGATTGGTATGCCCACCACCATTATAGGGATAAATTATATGATAATGTAATACTGCATGTGGTTTGGGAGGATGACGGCGATATTTTCGGACTGTTCAACAGAAAGATTCCAACACTCGTTCTGTCGGAATACACAAATGATTGTCTGATCAGCAATTACCAAAGGCTGTATCTGAAAAAACCTGTTTTTATAGCCTGTGAAACAGATTTATCAGAAGTCGATCCTTTTGTCTGGAACAACTGGCTGGAGATTCTTTTTATTGAAAGAATGGAAGAAAAAGCCGGCTTTATTCTGGATCTGCTTAAAAAATATACCAATGACTGGGAGGCTGTATTTTTTTGCTTACTGGCAAAAAACTTTGGACTTCATATAAACGGAGATGCATTTTTAGCTATAGCGGAATCGTTTCCTTATCCGGTGCTGAGAAAAGAACAATACAAGGCCCCGCATGTAGAAGCACTGCTTTTCGGACAGGCTAATTTACTCGATGAAGAATTATTTGATCCTTATTATCTTCAACTCCGGGAACAGTATAAATACTTGAAGCACAAGTATAAACTGACAGGTATTTCAATACCCTTGCAGTTTTTCCGGTTGCGGCCTGCCAATTTTCCAACACTCCGGCTGGCCCAGCTGGCAGCCCTTTGTACGCAAAGCAATTCTGCATTTTCGAAAATTGTAGCAACGAATTCAAAAGAGGAACTGCACCGGTTATTTGCGGTTACTGTTAGCGATTACTGGAATACACATTATACTTTTCAGAAATCAAGCCCTGCCACCAAAAGAAATATTACAGAAAAGTTTATTGATCTGCTGATCATCAATACCATCATTCCTATAAAATTTGTCTACCAAAGGCAGATGGGAAAAGAGAATCTGGAGGATTTGCTCACCCTGATCCAAAGCATTAAGCCTGATTCAAACGCACAGATCGATCAATTTATAAAAATAGGGGTGAAGGTGGACAATGCATTTATATCACAATCCTTGCTGCAACTGAAGAACAAATACTGTGTTCAGAAAAAATGCCTCACCTGCCGGGCAGGTAACTTTCTCATCCGGTCTGTCCGGTAATAGACCGATTTACTCCGCGATCAATTTTTGATAATCAATGATACTTTGCAAAACGATGTTTTTTGCCAGTTCTGCGTTTTGAAACTCTTTTACAACTACCGTTTTGTGTTCCAATTTTTTGTAATCCTCGAAGAAATTACGCATTTCATTTATAAAGTGATCCGGTAGCTCCGAAATATCTTTGTAATGATTTACACTCATATCATTTTCGGCAACCGCTATAATCTTGTCATCATGTTCTCCGCCATCCATCATGCGCATTACCCCGATCACTTTTGCAGAAACAATGCACATGGGCACGATGGTTATCTGCGACAGGATCAGAATATCCAGCGGGTCATGGTCATCGCAATAGGTTTGCGGAATAAAACCGTAGTTTGCCGGATAATATACAGAAGAGTACAAAACCCGGTCCAGTTTCAGTAAACCACTTTCTTTATCCAATTCGTATTTTGCACGGGTGTGTTTGGGAATTTCTATAATACCATTCACAATATCCGGCGCATTGCTGCCAATTTCTACTGCATGCCAGGGGTTACTTTTTCTTGCTTTCAAAATAGATTTGATTTAGGGGGTTTGGACTGCAAAAGTATGAAAATTAAAACCAAATTTATGATTTAATAATGACCTGATCAGTCAATTTGTTTTCCGTCAAGAAAAACACTTTCTATCAGATTACTGCCGAAAGAATAAGGCAGAAAGGCATAAGAAGGAATTTTTTTTGTGAGGATCAGATTGGCTTTTTTACCTGCAGTAATGCTTCCATGGGTATCGGACAGGCCCATCGCGTATGCCGCATTAACTGTAGCCGCATTAATCGCCTCTTCCGGTGTCATGGCCATTTTGATACAGGCTGAAGCAAGCACAAAATTCATGTTTCCGGTTGGTGAAGAACCCGGATTAAAATCCGTTGCCAGCGCGAGAGCCAGTCCGGCATCGATCATTTTTCTGGCAGGGGTATAGGGAATGCCCAGAAAAAAAGAACAGGCAGGCAGGGCCACGGGCATTACCTCAGTATTCTTTAAGGCCTCAATATCTTCATCAGTCATGACCTCCAGATGATCAACACTCAAGGCATGATTTTTAACCGCAACAGCAACTCCGCCAATACTATTAAACTGGTTTACATGAATTTTTGGTACCAATCCGTACGTTTTACCCTCCTTGAGTATTTGGTCTGTTTGATCAACAGAAAAATAGCCTGTCTCACAAAATACGTCTATATAGGTAGCGAGTTTCTCTTCTGCAATTGCCGGCAGCATGGCGGTACAAATAAGGTCAATGTAGGCTTGCGGATCATTTTTGTAATTAGAAGGAAAGGCATGAGCGCCCAAAAATGTAGCTTTTACGGTAATCGGAAAATGTTGGGATAATTTTTTGATTACCCTGAGCATTTTTATTTCTGAATCAACGGTAAGTCCATAACCTGATTTAATTTCAACCGCACCTGTACCTTGCTGCATGATCTCTTTGATCCTTGCAGCCGCCTGATCGAATAATTCTTCTTCAGTGGCGTTTTGAAGTTTTTTGGCTGAATTTAAAATGCCACCACCTTTTTGTGCGATCTGTTCATAGCTAAGACCCCTGATCCGGTCCACAAATTCATCTTCCCTGTTTCCTGCATAAACGATATGGGTATGCGAATCGCACCAGGCCGGTAGAACCAGCCTTCCTGTTGCGTCAATTATCCGGTCTGGTTTCAGTTTTGGGAGGTCTTTCATCTCACCGAACCGGTCGATCAGGCCTCCGCGCATTAATATATAGGCATTTTTTATAGTTGGAAGAAAACCCATTTCCTTACCGCGCAAAAATTTGACAGACTCATTCCTGACCTGAACCAATTCCTGTATGTTTTTTATTAATGTAACCATGTTAATGACACACTTTTATAATCAAAATTCAAATACCGAAAGGAGGTAAATTACCAAGTCAAAAATAAAGTTTATTAAATCGTAAACTTAGCAATTTATATGACTTTTATCAATAAAAATAATGCCTGATTAAGTAATTTTGCAAGATAATACAAGAAACTATGAGCAAAGCAATTTATATAGCAACAAGTGAGGCCGAAAGTGGAAAATCCATGATCGCACTGGGATTGATGAGCATGCTTTTGGGCAAAACGAAAAAGGTTGCCTATTTCAGACCCATCATTCCAAATTACCCGGATAATGTAATGGACAATCACATCCATACCATATTAAATCATTTTGGACTTGATCAGTCTTATGAGGAATCCTATGCTTTAACAGGCACTGAAGTAATTCACAAAAAAGCCAATAACCAGGATGGGGAGCTTATAGATATCATTATTGAGAAATATAAAAGACTTGAGGCTAAATATGATTTTATATTGGTTGAGGGTACGGATTTTTTAGGTGAGGGAGTATTTATCGAATTGGATTTAAATGTACTTATCGCAAAAAATCTGGGGATACCGGTGATCATCGTATCCAATGCAAAGAATAAGAGTGTGGAGGAAGCAGTGTCGAGCATTCATTTGGCCTTTGATTCCTTTGATGAAAAGGAAGTAATGGTACTGGCTGTTGTAGCCAATAAGGTTCCACCGGATTCCATGTCCGGTCTATATGATAATCTTCGCGAGGTGATCCCTCAGAAAACGATGGTTTATGCGATTCCCTATTTTGGTTCCCTCGATAACCCTACCATCCGGGAACTAGCGGATGTACTGAATGCCAGGGTACTTTTTGGAGAGAACTTTTTAAACAACCAGGGTGGTAATTTTATTGTCGGAGCCATGCAGCTGCGAAATTTTCTGAGGAGACTCATCGAAAATTGTCTGGTGATCACGCCGGGTGACAGGGCAGATATCATCATGGGTGCCTTACAGGCACATTTGAGTGCAAATTACCCAAAAATCTCAGGAATTGTGCTTACAGGGGGTATCGTTCCGGAAGAACCGATACTCAAACTGATAGAAGGTTTAACGCAAGTGGTTCCCATTATCCTGGCAGAGGATGGCACCTTTGAAACTGCCAACATGATTGGCTCAGCAAGGTCACATATATACGCAGATAACAAGCAGAGAATTTATACTTCCATTGAATCGTTTGAAAAATATGTCAATCTGGATGAACTGGCCGATAAGCTGGTCACTTTCCAACCCGACGGGATCACGCCGCGTATGTTTCAGTACAATCTGGTAGTCAGGGCAAAGAAAAACAAGAAACATATTGTTTTACCTGAAGGCAATGATGAACGAATTTTAAAAGCCGCAGCCCGATTGGTTGCCCAGGATATTGTAAGACTCACTATTTTGGGCGATAAAAACAAAGTCCTTCAACTGGCAGAAAGTGTGGGTGTTGAGCTGGATCTTTCCAAGATCAATATACTGAACCCAATTGAATCGCCCAAGTTTGAAGATTATGTCGATACCCTTTATGAATTGAGAAAAAAGAAACTGCTGAACAGGGAAGCTGCCTTTGATCTCATGTCGGATGTTTCTTATTTTGGTACCATGATGGTTTATAAAGGAGATGCGGATGGTATGGTTTCGGGTGCCATTCACACCACCCAGCATACGATCAGGCCGGCACTGCAGTTTGTAAAGACCCGGCCCGGTGTTTCTGTGGTTTCTTCCGTATTTTTTATGTGTTTGGAAGACAGGGTTTCCGTATTTGGGGATTGTGCGATCAACCCCAATCCAACCGCGGCAGAACTGGCAGAAATAGCTATCTCTTCCGCTGAATCAAGTATAGCCTTTGGCATTGAACCCAGGGTAGCTATGCTGTCATACTCTTCAGGCACATCAGGTCAGGGTGAAGACGTGAATCGGGTCAGAGAGGCAACAGAAATTGTAAAACAGATGAGGCCGGATATCAAAATAGAAGGGCCCATTCAGTATGATGCAGCCGTCGATATGCAGGTTGGCAAATCAAAATTGCCAAATTCGGAGGTGGCCGGTCAGGCAACTGTTTTGATCTTCCCGGATTTGAATACCGGAAATAATACGTACAAGGCAGTGCAGCGAGAGACTGGGGCAGTTGCTATCGGACCAATGCTCCAGGGATTAAATAAACCGGTAAATGACCTGAGCAGGGGTTGCACCGTTGATGATGTTTTCAATACAGTAGTAATAACAGCTATTCAGGCTCAGGGCCTCTAAAAAAATATACATGAAAATTTTAGTAATCAATTCCGGCAGTTCATCTATCAAATACCAGGTATTTGAAATGCCCCAACAAAATGTGATTTGCAGCGGGATGGTTGAGCGAATCGGTTTAGAGAACGCCAAGGTAATTTATAAATCCGGGGGCAATACCTATGAACAGGTTACAGAAGTACCCGACCACCGGACCGGACTGCAGAAAATTTACCTTCAGTTAATCGATGAGAAGCATGGGGTTTTGAAGACTGCAGATGATATTGATGCGGTAGGGCACAGGGTGGTACACGGAGGCAGTACCTTTTCAGATACGGTGATCATTGATGAGAAGGTAAAGGATAAGATCAAAGAACTGTTCTCACTTGCCCCATTACACAATCCGCCGAATTATGTTGGTATTGAAGTGGCTGAAAAGATCTTTCCGCATGCAAAACAGATCGCCGTTTTTGACACTGCTTTCCATCAGACCATTCCGGAAGTTGCGTACCGGTATGCCATCCCAAACAAATTTCTGCTGGAAGACAAGGTACGCTTATACGGATTTCATGGAACGAGTCACAAATATGTAACCGAAAAGACCGTAGGTATCCTGAACAAAAAAGACAGTAAGATCATTACTGTACATTTGGGAAATGGCTGCAGCATCACGGCAGTGCGCGATGGCAAAAGTATTGATCACTCGTTGGGTTTTGGCCCGATGAACGGACTTATCATGGGTACCCGCAGCGGAGATATCGACCAGTCCGTGATCTTTTACCTCATCAAAACCCTGGGTTATACCGTGGACCAGGTAAATAATCTCTTGCAAAAAGAAAGCGGTATGACCGGATTAACCGGCTTTAGTGACCTGCGAGATATAGAAGCGGAAGCGGAAAAGGGAAATGCCTTGTGCAGTATTGCTCTGGCAATGAATGCCTACAGGGTAAAGAAATATATTGGATCTTATATTGCTGTGATGAACGGTTTGGATGCCCTTGTATTTACTGCAGGTATTGGAGAAAATTCGGATGTGCTGAGGGGCATGATCTGTGCGGATATGGATTATCTCGGCATTGAACTGGATGAGTCCTTAAATAAGATCCGGTCAAAGGAGATCAGGAACATTGAAAAAGATGGAGCCAGGGTAAAGATCATGATCGTCCCAACCAATGAAGAACTGGAAATCGCCCAGCAATCATATAAATTATTAGTCTGATTCAAAATATACTACCATGAAAAGGTTTGCTCCAAATGAATTTAAGCCCTATTTTGCAATTTACATTGAACCTGCGGTGGCCAGAAACCTGGACATCGTTCCCTTACTTGAACTGGGTTTAAAGGAGACAGAAGACTTTTTTAAAGGTATTCCGGCCCAAAAGGAACTCTATGCCTATGCTGAACAAAAGTGGACAATCCGTGAAATTTTGCTTGCATCTCATAGATACTGAAAGGATCTTTTGTTACCGTGCTCTGCGCATTGCCAGAAATGACAAGACCAACCTTCCGGGTTTTGATGAAAACGATTTTGCGAGAAATAGTAAGGCCAATAAGCGTACACTGCAGGAGCTGACAGAAGAATTTAAAGCAGTTCGCCAAGCCACCCTGTCATTATTCAGAAGCTTTGATGCCGAAGATTGGATCAAGACAGGCATGGCAAGTAACAGTGAAATATCTGTCAGGGCTATAGGCTTTATTTTGGCTGGACATGCCATCCACCACCAAAGGATCATTAAAGAGAGATACCTATAAGGCTTTAATTCTTATGTTTTTAAAGGAAACCTTGTTTCCATGATCCTGCAGGCCTATCCTGCCGGTTTTATATTTGCCGAATCCCTGCCAGTTCTTAAATTTTGTATTGGCAATCAGGGCATCCCATTCCGGGCCACTTAAGGGAAATTCATTGATCAGTATTCCATTTAACGATATTTTTCCCCGGTTGGTATGGTGATTGATTTCCAGTACGGTGGCATTCCATTCTCCGGCTTTTTTAGCTGCATCCTGTTTTGGAGCAGAAATATCAAACACAGCACCCGCCCTGTGTGTTTTATTTTGGGCATCGGGATGGTTTTCATTGTCCAGGATCTGTAATTCAGGAGCGGTCAGGTACGGAACTGCATAGGCAGTATCTTCCTTAATTCCCCAGAAAATTCCGCTGTTACCGCCTTCCGAGATCTTCCATTCGAGAGAGAGTATAAAACTGGTATATTCTTTTTCTGTGATGAGGTTATTCAGGCCCGAACGGTGCTCCGGGTTTGGGTAAAAGACCAGTGCTCCATCTTCAACTTTCCATTCTTCAGGTACCATATCAAGGCCGTAACCGCGCCAGCCCGTAAATGTTTTTCCATCAAAGATAAGTTCAAAGCCCTGATGTTCTGCTATACTTTTATTTCTAATCCTGGTTTCAATTTCCGTATCATCGCCTTTAAAGAACTGAAATATAAATTTAAAGCCAAAAAAACCGAGTGCAAAGGCCAGGATTATGTAGAGAATCAATTTGCCGGATATTTTCATGAAATTAGATTTGAGATATGAGATATTAGTATTGAGATTTGAGTATTGAGATTTGTTTTCAGACTTTCACCCAGGCTGCATTTTTTTCATTGGATAATACAGCGGCCTGAATAAATTTTATTCCACGTACTCCGTCTTTTACACCGGGATAATCCGGATCTTCTATTTTCACTCCATTTTCAAGAGCAAACAGGTGCAGGGCAAAGTTTTTATATACCGTAGCAAAGGCTTCCAGATATCCTTCGGGATGGCCGGCAGGAATTCTTGAGGCTGCAATTGCTTCAGGATAGAGTTGGTTGCCTCGGGGCGTAAAGATCATTTTTGGTTTATCAAGCCAGCGTGTAATCAGTTGATTCGGATTTTCCTGCTGCCATTCCAGACTCCCTTTTTCTCCGTAAACCCGTATAGACAGGTTATTCTCTTCCCCAACAGCTATCTGAGAGAAGGAGAGACTTCCTCTTGCGCCATGCTGCATTCTGAATAAAATATTGCCGTCATCGTCCAGTAAACGGCCTTCGCCGAATTTATTCAGGTCGGCGGCCAGTTCTGTTATTTTAGATCCGGTAATGTATTCCACAAGATTTTCAGCATGTGTAGCGATATCTCCCAGGGCACCACCAAGTCCGGATTGGGCCGGATCAACGCGCCACAAAGCCTGTTTTTGGCCCGACTTTTCAACAGGTGTGGCGAGCCAGCCTTGCAGGTAATGAACCTGAACCTTTCGTATGGTTCCCAATTCTCCGTTTTTAACCATAGCCCGTGCTTGTTTTACCATGGGACTACCTGGATAATTATGGGTCAAGGCAAATAACAAACCGCTAGATGCCACCAGTTGTTCCAGTTCTTCAGCTTCTTTTAGGTTCAGGGTCATGGGTTTATCACAAACCACATGAAAACCATTTTCAAGAGCCATTTTAGCCGGAGCAAAATGCATGTTGTTGGGAGTTACAATCGATACAAAATCCATCCTTACGTCGGGAGGCAAGGTTTTTTCTTTGCGTATCATTTCCTCAAAATTGCCGTAACAGCGGGACTCAGGTAAAAAAAGATCCCTGCCCGAAGCTGCCGATTTGGCTTCAGAACTGCTGAAGGCACCACAAACCAGTTCGATCATTCCATCAAGGCCTGCGGCTTTTCTGTGCACATCACCTATAAAGGAATCCCTTCCTCCGCCGATCATTCCCATTCTGAGTTTTCTCATGGCTAATCCTTATTTGTTCGACTATTCTGCTTAAATATTTTATGAAATACCTGAAAGATAATATTTACCAGTTATGATTTTCAGGCCTAAAAAAAAAGGACTGGTATGTTTTAATGCAACATACCAATCCTCTCCGATTCAGAACACAAAGAATTATTTTAATTCTTTGATCTTAATATTTCTGAACCATACATCATCACCGTGATCCTGCAATCCGAAATAACCTTTTGAGGCCACTTCAGCCCATTTCGGATTCAGCGAAGGGAATTTACTGCCGGCAACAAGGGCATTCCATTCAGGAGTCCACAAATGGTACTCAACTACATTCACACCATTCATTTTATGTACCACAGTTCCTTTGTAAACCGTGATCTCAACCTGGTTCCATTCACCAACCGGTTTTGCATTTTGTGGTTTTGCAGGGATCAGATCGTATAATGATCCGGCCATACGGTTACCATCTTTACCCAGTTTGGCATCAGGGTGTTTTTCATTGTCAAGTACCTGCATTTCAGGAGCTGTTTTCCAGATATAATCCAGTTTTTCTTCACCTAAATAAAAGATACCTGAATTACCTCCTTCTGAGATTTTCCATTCAAGGCTTAGGGTAAAATTATCAAATTGTTTGTCATAGATAATATCACCACCGTCCTTGTTTCCGGCTTCACCACGCCCGGAAGCCTTGCACTGGATGCTTCCGTCAACAATTTGCCAGCCGGTAGGGAAATGATCTTTTTTATAGCCTCTCCAGCCGGTTGAAGTGGTACCATCGAACAACAATACCCATCCGTCAGCCTTTTCAGCTTCTGTCAATGCGTTAACCAAAGGTGCTGGTGGTGGTGGAGGTGTTAGTGTATCCATTTCTGTTGTTTTAGCTTCTTCAGTTTTTTTGGTTTCCGTATTGCAACTTGTCATAGCAACAAGTGCGAATAAACCAAAAGTTAATAATACATGCTTTGTTCTCATTTTCTTAATTTGTTTTTTAATCGTTTACTTTAAGTTTAATGTTTTTTTAAAAAAATAATGTCATTTTTTCATTTACTTACTAAATCTGCCCTGCTTCACGGTTTCAAAATGGGTTTATTTTTAAACTTGAAATCCTAAGACCTTGAAGCAGATACAGATACTATTTAATACCTGGTTTATACCGGCATATCAGGCAATTTCCAGCCATTTCTGTAATTGTGTTTGATCAGTTCTTCAGCAAAGGCATTTGCGTTGATCGGATCAGTCATATCACGGTCGAAAGTTGGGTGGCCGTCATGGATCTTGAAATTATCTTTTTTGATGATCCTGATGGTTTCATTGGCACCAATGTTCGTAAATCTCATATTCTGTCCATCCCATTCCAGTTTTTTATTTAAGCCCTGAAGACGAACGGCAAGTACACCCATTACGACCATTTCATTAAATGGTCCTGCTTCTGAAAATGGTGAAGATGTTTCTACACGGTTGGCCGGGTTTTCTTTACATGCCCTGATCCAGTCCTGTTCATGGGATACAGTAATACGACGTCTGGTTTGAGGAGCGGAAGGTTTTCTGCCTGAAAGCAACCATGGATCCCTGCCATAGCATCCGCAAATGATCTTATCTTTTGTACCGTGGAAAATAACGCCACCACCATTGTTATTCATGTCCTTTCCTGCAGGCCATCCCTCAGGTTTGTCCGGTTGCAAACCACCATCGTACCACTCGACCTGAACCTGTGGTAATTCTTTATTGCTTTTTGAGGTTCTTTTTGGGAAAGTAAGGGTTACTTTCTCTGCGCTGGGTGCTGAATCTGTCAGCAGCATGGTTGAGCTTCCCTGAACTGCAGTCGGATAACCCAGTTCCAATCCAACAAAAACAGGATGTAAAATATGACAAGCCATATCACCCAGTGCACCGGTTCCAAAATCCCACCAGCCCCTCCAGTTCCATGGGGTATATATATCACTGTAATCTCTCATTTTTGCGGGACCCACGAACAGATCCCAGTCCAAAGTACTCGGAGCGGTCATCGCATTGGGTATGGGTTGGCCCTGTGGCCAGATAGGTCTGTCGGTAAAAGCTTCAACCCGGGTTATCTCACCAATTTCGTTGTTGGCAATCCATTCACAAACCAAACTCACACCTTCTGCTGAGGCACCCTGGTTACCCATCTGGGTAGCCAATTTATGCTTATCGGCAAGTTTTGTCAAGAGTCTGGATTCATAAACTGTATGCGTTAAGGGTTTTTGCAGATACACATGCTTGCCCATGGTCATGGCATCAGCACTGACGATGGCGTGGGTATGGTCTGCTGTTGCCACAACAATGGCATCAATTGATTTTCCCATTTCTTCGTACATCTTTCTGAAATCCTTGTACTTTTTGGCATTCGGATAATGTTTAAAAACGCGATCTGCATATTTCCAGTCCACATCACACAAACCTACGATGTTCTCGGTTTCCATCTTTTTGAGGTTATCAAATCCCATTCCGCCAATACCAATACCGGCAATATTTAATTTGTCACTAGGTGCCATATGACCCAGGCCACTTACAGCGAAGGATGGAACAATAGTAAAGCCGGCCGTTGCCGCCATCGTTCTGGTCACAAATTCTCTTCGTGATAAAGGGTTTCCTTTAGTACTTTTACTCATGATTTACTGGTTTTAAAATTTAGATGATTAATCGGTTAATAATTTTATGATTTTTTATGGTTGCATTACATTAAGACAATTCTTTTCCAACTTTGATCAAAAGTGCTTTTGTAGCATTGATTCCCGCAATTTCATCCAGCCTGTCACCTTCGTACTCCACACCGACAAATCCGGTATATCCTGCTTTCTTCACTATGGCCATCATTTTTTTGTAATCGATAAAAATTTCATTTCCCGCTTCATCAAAATCAATACTTTTTGCACTCACGGCCTTTGCATAAGGCATTAATTCTTCAACACCCTGATAAATATCGTATTTTTTTGTACACTTATCACTGCTGATCGAGCCATAGCCTTCTGTCAGACAGAAATTTCCGAAATCGGGGAGTGTTCCACAATTTGCTCTTCCAACTCTTTTCATCACATCTGCCAGCCATTTGGCATTTGACGTATTTCCTCCATGATTTTCTACCAATATATTTATACCCTTCTGTTGTGCATAATCACAAAGTTCTCCTAAACCTGCAACAGCTGCAACAGCAACTTCTTCAGGAGTACCTTTTCCATGTGCATTCACTCTGATGGACTCGCATCCGAGGGTTTTTGCAGCATCGACCCATTTATAATGATTCTCTACTGCTTTTTTTCTTTCAGCTGGATCAGGTGAGGCCAGAGATCCCTCTCCGTCAACCATGATCAATAAATTCTTCATTCCAAATTCCTTGCTCTTCGAAAGTAGCGCATCAACAACGGTTACGATATCGGAATTTTTAATATCTTTTTTGTAGAGTTGACTCACATATTCCAAACCTTCAAAACCCAATTCTTTGGCTTTTTGAGCAAAATCCATCGGACTCATTTTGTTTGAAAAAATGGCTTTGTGCAAGGACCACTGAGCAAGAGACAGCTTAAAAAATAAGGTCTTTTCCTGAAAAAAGAAATCATTTATCGGAATTACGCCCATTCCCAAGCTGCTCAGGGCAGCTCCTGCCAGGGATGTGTTTGTTATAAATTTACGTCTGTTCATCTATTTTATGAATCATACAATTTCCAATTTAATTCCAAGTATCCGGAAACAAAAAATTTCATTTCACGCACCTGCATCCACTGTTCTAAAAGCAATTAAAACATATGGATATCAGATCAGGCTTTTGGGTATTTATTAAAAATAGAAAATTTTCGCAATAAATTTATGGAAATTTATTGATAACAAGCATGAAAGTCTTGACTTTTTTGCGCAGTGGAATTCAGAAGATCCATGTCGGTTGAAGGAAAGAAATTTTTTATTGTCGAATATTTTTATGACAAGACTTTATTTATTGTGAAACTGTGTCCGCATAATATCTGTATTTCTGCATTTATTGATTTCACTTCAATTTTACCGTTAACAAATTGTATTGATATTTATTTCTAATTATTTATATATATATGATAATAATTTACATGTTATTATCGTTATTTAAGAAAACCAAATTGCTGACAATGGGAAAATCATATCGAGAAAAAACTGAAAGCCGGGAAAACGCTTTGAAGAAAGACAACCACAAAATTCTGAGACCTAAGTATAAAACCGATGTGCGAAGTGCAGAGATGGAGTATGAGAATTACTTCAATCGCTCAACCATGCCGGGACTCGGATCCTGAATAATCAAGTTTCCTATGAATTCACTTTTTGTCAGATAGCTATTTGGCAAAAAGTTTTTTTATGTCTTTAAATGCTTTGAATTCCAGTGCGTTGCCTTCCGGATCATAAAAGAACATCGTACCCTGTTCGCCTACCTCTCCTTTAAACCGGATATGCGGTTCAATAATGAACTCGATGCCTTTGTTCTTTAATTCAACAGCCAGGTTTTCCCAATCTGACCAGGCCAGTACAATACCAAAATGAGGAATTGGCACATTATGACAGTCTACGGGATTGTGCAAACCCTTGTTCGCGTCGGCCAGATATCCGTTTTGATGCAGTACGAGCTGGTGTCCGAAAAAATCAAAATCAATCCAAACCGAATGATTTCTCCCTTCTGAACAACCCAAAACCTCGTGGTAGAATTTTCTGCAAACCTCTAAATTTTTTACAGGTATTGCCAAATGAAAAGGATTTACTGCTTGCATAGTATTTCTTTTAAAAGTTCTTTAATTGACTGAATTGCAGGGAGTATTTCTTATTTCAGACCAATCAGAAAAGCACCCTTTTTTTTCGTAATTTTTGAATTGAATGCGCTGTTCGTACCAAATAAAAAAGGTTTAAGCGAAATGAGGACCTGATAAAACAGGAACAAAGGGCAATTCAAAATTATACGGATATTCTTTATAACGTCAGGAATGCCAAATTGTTATAACAAAGTCAAATTTAATGACTTAGAGAAATTATTTGAAAAAATGAGTATTTGAAGTATGTTGCCAAAATCCATCATCATATTCATTTCAAATAAAAAAACGGGAATTCTTTAAAGAACCCATAACCCGGTTTTTTTATTCAATGGAGTTTAGCGTGCGACAATAATTCCTGCCTGAAAGTATTTTAGTATTTGATCTTATTTTCTTTTTTCTCCCAGAACTGAAAGCTTTTGATCGCTTTTTCGGGAACAATCTGTACAAAAGGTATTTTCCTTTTATCCGGCGGGAGATCCAGTTGTTCGTAGATAAAATGATCGTCAAATCCTGCGCGGGCTGCATCATTTTTGTCGCAACCATAGAAAACTTTATCCGGTCTGGCCCAGTAGATAGCACCCAGGCACATGGGGCAGGGTTCGCAGGAGGTATATAGCACGCATCCCGTAAGCTGAAAGTCGTTTAAATTGGCACAGGCCTCTCTGATAGCCACGATTTCTGCGTGTGCGGTAGGGTCATTGCTGGAAGTAACACGGTTATTTCCCCTGCCAAGCACTTTTCCATCTTTAATGATCACACAGCCAAAGGGTCCGCCTTCGTTTTTCTCCATGCCTTTGATGGCTTCTTCTATGGCGAGCTCCATATAGTCTGAATCACTGCAGGCCTTACTTACTTCAGGTTGCGTTTCATACTTCTTTGCGGCTTCGTCGATAAATTTTTTGTTGAAGGCGTTGCACATATTATCATTGTTAAAAGGCCACGGGATTTTGACCCGTGGCCTGTGGGATTATTTTAAACTTCCAACCATATCTTCCGGTTTCACCCAGGCATCAAAGTCAGCAGCCGACACATAGCCCAGATTAACAGCTTCCTCTTTTAGGGTAGTGCCATTTTTATGGGCTGTATTCGCTATTTCCGCTGCTTTGTAATATCCTATCTTAGGATTCAGAGCTGTGACCAGCATGAGCGAGTTATCGAGTAATTCTTTTATTCTCCTGTAATTGGGTTCAATACCGCGGGCACAATGTTCTTCAAAGGAAACACAGGCATCACCCAACAATTCAGCACTCTGCAGCAGGTTGTAGGCCATGACCGGTTTAAAGACATTCAGTTCGTAATGACCCTGTAAACCTCCGATGGTTACTGCAACATCATTTCCCATGACCTGTGCACAAACCATAGTCATGGCTTCTGATTGGGTCGGGTTTACCTTTCCGGGCATAATTGACGATCCGGGTTCGTTGGCAGGGATAATGATCTCTCCAATGCCACTTCTGGGTCCGGAGGCAAGCATTCTTATGTCGTTGGCGATCTTGTTCAGGGAAACCGCCAGCTGTTTTAATGCACCGTGGGTTTCAACCATGGCATCATGCGAAGCCAGGGCTTCAAATTTATTTTCAGCAGTTTTAAAGGGCAAATCGGTTAATTCTGCAATTTTTTTTGCGACGAGTACGTCATATCCTTTTGGGGTGTTAAGTCCCGTGCCCACAGCAGTTCCTCCAAGCGCAAGCTCTGACAAATGGTCGAGCGTATTGTGAAGTGCCTTTAAGCCATGGTCTAACTGAGAGACATAACCGCTGAATTCCTGTCCCAGTGTAAGGGGAGTGGCATCCATCAAATGGGTTCTTCCTATTTTGACCACTTCTTTAAATTCTTCAGATTTTTTATGCAGGGTATTTCTCAATACTTTTATTCCGGGAATGGTTTTTTCAACGATCATTTTGTAACAGGCAATATGCATGCCGGTTGGAAAGGTATCGTTGGAAGACTGGGACATATTTACGTCATCATTGGCAGATAAGATCTTAGAACCATCCCCAATTTTTTTTCCGGCCAGTTCATGGCCTCTGTTTGCAATGACCTCGTTGGCGTTCATATTGCTTTGGGTACCACTGCCTGTTTGCCAGATGACCAAGGGGAAATGATCATTCAGTTTACCTTCAATAATTTCATCACAAACCCGGGCAATAAGATCCCTCTTTTCAGCCGGCAGCACACCCAATTCCGTATTGGCCAGCGCAGCAGCTTTTTTCAAATAAGCAAAGGCCTGTATGATTTCTTTTGGCATAGAGGCTTCCGGGCCAATTTTAAAATTATTCCTCGACCTTTCAGTTTGTGCCCCCCAATATTTATCCGCAGGTACCTGAACTTCACCCATGGTATCTTTTTCTATTCTGTAATTCATCTTTATTTCAAATTAAATTTTTCCGTTCAAATTTACAAAAATGACCCCGCCCGGCAGGTCTTTTCTCAGTTTTTTTGGTAATTATTTCCGGTTGAGATCAAAAAATATTTTTCAGAATTATCCAAAAAAGTAAAAATCAAATATGATCCAGAGCTAATTTTGTACTATGCGTTACCCGCTTTTTGTTCGATTTTTTTTATGCGCAGCTTATGCAGTTTGGAAAGACTGGTATTCAATTCAAATCCCAATAACAAAATAATTGAATTCAGATAAATGAACAGCATAATAACAATAACGGTTCCAATGGATCCGTAAATGCGGTTATATTCTCCAAATTTTTCGATATAGCTGCCAAAAATTTTAAAATTGACGATCAGCAAAATGGTGGTAAGAATAGTTCCCGGTGAAAAAAAGGACAGTATTCTGCCTTCTTTGGTACCGTAATAAAATAAAAGCGACAAACTGATGATTACAAAGAGAATTAAAAAAATCACCTGAATAAACCTGTTCCAGAAATCCACATTATGTATAATGCCTTTTAAATCGAGCTCATGGATCATCACTTCAAGCACAATGATCACTGTGACTGTGATGATAAGCAACAAGGCCAGCAGCAAGGTGATCAGGAGGGAAACAATATATTGCCGGAGTACTGTTCTGGTTTCAATGCCGTGAAAGGTGTATTCGAAATTGTTCAGTATGGCATTTACTCCGTTTGTCATTAAAAAAATGGACAACAGGAAACCAAGGGAAACCAATTCACCGTATTTGTTCGTGGCAATATCATTTAATACCGACGAAATAGCCAGTTTTGCATTTTGAGAAGGTACTGCACTAAATATCAGACTGATAAAATCCTCCTGAAAACCGGCAATAGGAACATAAGGGATGAGGGTAAGCAGAAAAAGGGAAAAGGGGAAAAGGGCCAGGAAGAAGCTGAACGCGATGCTGCTGGCCCTTGCGGTCAGAGCACCTTTGATGATGCCTGTGGCATAGATATCAAGGAGTTCCTTCAGAGACATACCTTCGAATCCGGGGAGCTTAATTGATTCGAGATAGCTGATTCCCTTCCCGATTATCGGTAAGCGTTTTTTAACTTTAGCCATATATTTTTTTAAAAGTATTGGGCATCAAAATCAGAATGCCATTGATCCTGAACTTTGAGTACCTGCTCAATCACATCCCTGACACAGCCTTTGCCACCTTTTTTTTTGGATACGTATTTTGATATTTTTTTTATTTCAGGAACGGCATCCTGCGGACAGGCAGGGAGAGCAACCATTTGCATGACCAGCAGATCTGGAATGTCATCTCCCATATACAATGCCGTTTCCGGGGAAAGCCTATAAATATCGAGAAATTCCTTCAGTTGTTCAACCTTGTTGTGGGCACCCAGATAAATATCGGTTATACCCAGATCCCTCAATCTGCTTACGATAGCCTGATTGGTTCCACCTGAGATCACGCAGATATGATAGCCTTTATTGATTGCTGTTTTTATGGCGTAACCGTCTTTTATATTCATTGTCCTGACCTGGTCTCCACCGGGGAAAACAATTACACTTCCATCTGTAAGAACACCATCTACATCAAAAATGAAGGTATTGATCAGGGGTAAAATTTCTTTATAGCTCTTTTCCATATTACAATTTTTTATAGGTGTTACGGATTGCCTCACTTAACAGGGTATATATTTCCTTGTTGCCGGCTTCCAACAAATCCCTTTGCTTTTGGATGACCTTTCGGTCATTCCTTCTGGCCGGTCCTGTCTGGGCATCGTAGGGGCTCATCCCGAGAATTTTATGGCTTGTTTCCTGGATCAGCGGTTTTAAAATTTCGAAGGGGATATGGTAATTACAACATATATCATCTGCGATCTTGAACATATAGTTGCTGAAGTTATTCGCAAAAACGGCAGCCAGATGTAATTTTTCCCTTTGTTCGCTGCTGAGTTCATACACTTTGGAACTTAATGACAAGGCGAATCTTTTCAATAGCTCCATATCACCCGACCGCTCAGTTTCCAGGCATAAGGGAACTTCGCTGAAATTTACTGTTTTCTGTTTTGAAAAGGTTTGTACCGGATAAAGTACGCCGCGGGGAGCTGCACAGCGCAGCGCATGCACAGGTATACTTCCTGAGGTATGCACAACCAGTCCGCCAACATCTTTTATCCTCGCAGACACGGGCGCTATGGCATCATCACTGACTGCAAGAATATAGAAGTCTGCTTCCAAAAGGTCCTCGAGACGGTCCGTTTTTGGAATCTGGGTGTCGAAGTAGGCATCATTGGTAAAGCTTCTGGCGTAGCGCTGTATGAGCACTACACCTTCACTTGATTGTATTGCCTTTGCAAAATGAATGGCGACATTTCCTGAACCCAATAAGATTGCTGTAATCATACAACGAAGATAAAAAAAGAATGGGATGGAAGTGATGTAAAATTGTGCAAAGCGGGTAAAAAAAATATGGGCTGCAAAAAGCAGCCCATATATCACAAAAAAAATCTAATATAAATCAGGAATTTAATATCTGTGCCTGTGCAGAAGCTACCCGTGCAATTGGAACCCGGAATGGTGAGCAACTTACATAATCAAGCCCTGTTTTGTAACAGAAAGCTACTGAACTTGGCTCACCGCCATGCTCGCCGCAAATTCCAACTTTCAGGTTTGGTTTAACAGAACGTCCTTTTTGTGTTGCCATGGCAACAAGTTGTCCAACACCTTCCTGGTCAAGAACCTCAAACGGGTCAACCTTCAAAATTCCCTGTTCAATATAATCAGGTAAGAATTTACCCGCATCATCCCTGGAATATCCATAGGTCATTTGCGTCAGGTCATTGGTTCCGAAAGAGAAAAACTCCGCTTTGGCTGCTACCAGATTTGCGGTAAGGGCAGCCCTTGGAATTTCGATCATGGTACCGACTTTGTAGTCGATCTGGTCTTTTCTTTCATTGAAAACAATTTGTGCAGTTTCGCGGATCACTTTTTCCTGAGCCTCAAATTCCTGCCAGGTTCCGATCAATGGAATCATGATTTCAGGAACTGCGGTAATGCCTTTTTTCTTTAAGTTTAAGGCAGCTTCAATAATGGCTCTGGCCTGCATTTCTGTAATTTCCGGATAGGTTATTCCTAACCTGCAACCTCTGTGTCCAAGCATAGGGTTAAATTCTTCCAGATCATGGATCTTGGCTTTCACAGCTTCAAGAGAAATTTTCATCTCTTCAGCCAGCTCTTTCTGCTGTTCCAATTGATGTGGAACAAATTCGTGCAGTGGTGGATCCAACAGACGCACGGTTACAGGTAGGCCGTTCATGGCTTCAAAGATTCCTTCGAAATCACTTCTTTGTATAGGTAACAGCGCTTTTAAGGCATGTTTGCGTCCTTCAAGTGTTGAAGCGAGGATCATTTCGCGCATCGCTTTGATCCTGTCGGCTTCAAAGAACATGTGCTCTGTTCTGGTCAATCCGATACCCTGGGCTCCAAATTTTCTTGCTACTGTTGCATCATGAGGTGTATCCGCATTCGTGCGAACCTTCATTTTAGAATATTTATCGGCCAGGACCATCAATTCTCCAAATTCTCCGCTCAGTTCCGGATCGATGGTAGCTACTTTACCCTCTAAAATTTTTCCGGTGGTACCGTTCAGAGAGATCCAGTCGCCTTCTTTGTATTCTTTACCATTCACTGTCATGGTGCGGTTCTTGTAATTGATTTTCAGGGCACCAGCTCCTGAAACGCAACATTTACCCATACCTCTGGCCACTACTGCTGCATGCGAAGTCATACCACCACGTGCGGTTAAAATACCTCTGTGCAATGTTCATTCCTTCCAGATCTTCCGGAGAAGTTTCGATTCTCACAAGGATAGAATCTTTATAATTTTTTGCCTCGTCAGCAAAGAACACGATCTGTCCGGTTGCAGCTCCTGGAGATGCCGGTAATCCCTGAGCGATCTCGTGTGCATTTTGCAAGGCCTTCGGATCGAAAATAGGGTGCAGGAGTTCATCCAGTTTGTTGGGTTCAATTCTCAGCAAGGCTTCTTTTTCGTCGATCAGTCCTTCTTTTAGCAGGTCCATGGCGATGTTAACCATGGCAGCACCTGTTCTTTTACCATTTCTGGTTTGCAGCATCCACAATTTACCTTCCTGTATGGTAAATTCCATATCCTGCATATCCCTGTAATGATTTTCCAATTTTCTCTGATAAGAATCCAGCTCTTTATATATTTCCGGCATGAGCTCTTCCAGTGAAGGATAATTTTCCTTTCTATCCTTTTCACTTACTTTGGCAAGTTCTGCCCATCTCAAAGAACCGACTTTGGTGATCTCCTGTGGAGTTCTTACACCCGAAACAACGTCTTCTCCCTGCGCATTGATCAGGTATTCACCATTGAACAGATTTTCTCCGGTACCTGCATCTCGTGAAAAACAAACTCCGGTTCCTGAATTATCTCCCATATTGCCAAAAACCATGGCCTGTACGTTCACGGCTGTACCCCAATCTGCCGGGTATCCATGCATGTTGCGGTAGTAAACGGCCCGATCACCGTTCCAGCTGTTAAAAACTGCTACTACGGCACCCCAAAGCTGGTCCCATGGGTTGGTAGGGAAATCGAAACCAACACGTTTTTTAACTACATCTTTGAACTGTTTTACCAGGTCTTTCAGATCCTGAACCGTAAAATGGGTATCCAGATCGATGCCTCTTTTTTCTTTCAAATGCTCCATGATCTCTTCAAAAGGATCGATATCCTCCTTGGATTCCGGCTTCATTCCCAAAACAACCCCACCGTACATTTGTATGAACCTTCTGTATGAATCCCAGGCAAACCATTCATTGTTGGTTTTTTTTGCAATTCCTTCAACAGCCTTATCATTTAAACCGAGGTTTAATACGGTATCCATCATTCCGGGCATAGAAACGCGGGCTCCCGATCTTACAGAAAGCAAAAGCGGATTGTTATCATCTCCCCATTTCGTTCCCATAGTTTGTTCTATATTCTCAATGGCTGCTTCAACTTCCTTCCTGATCATGTTGATCACGGCTTCCTCGCCGAGTAGGTTGTATTCCGTACAAACTTCTGTTGTGATCGTGAATCCCGGAGGAACAGGTATTCCTATTGCGCTCATTTCAGCCAGGTTGGCTCCTTTACCACCTAAAAGGTTCTTCATTTTGCTGTTACCGTCGGCCTTTTTATTACCGAATCTGTAGACATGAGGTTTTGAGTCTTTTAAAATTTCCATGATTTATTAAATTAATTTTATGATTGGCAAATTTAACAGTTAAGTTTACTAAAATTGATGATAAATATCAGTAATTATAAAAATCCAAAATTACCAATAAAAAAAGGAATAATCTTTATTTTTAATAAGTAGTTCCTAACAATTGTCCGCTTAACTGCAGGAGAAACAGTTCTGCAACTTTCGCAGCGTATTTTGCTCTGTTATAATTGTTTACGGCATTGAGCAGGTTGATCTGTGCCAGTCTGAAATCGACAGAATTGATCTGTCCGAGCTTAAATTGCTCTTCAGATCTGGAAAAGTTCCTTTTGTTGGTTTCCACATTTTTTTGTTCGGCCTGAAGAATAAACAGGGCGTTCTGATAGGTTTCCCAGGCATTGGCTACATTTCTTTCCACCAGTTTTTCTACCCTTTCTTTTTCAACCTCAGCATTATCAATATTGATTTTTGCATTTTGTACCAGGGTTCTGGTCCTTCCGCCGTCAAAAATATTCCAGTTAAGCGATAAACCGGCCGCAAAACCAAGCGTATTTTGTGATCTGACCGAGAAATTATTAAATCGATCCGTTTCGAACTCATTGTCATTCCACCCGTATGAACTACTCAGTAGGAGATTAGGCATCCAGCCGGATCTGTTGATACGCAGGTCATATCCGCTGATCTTCACATTTTTTTCGGCCTGCTGCAACTGTACATTATTTTCTTTGGATGCTTTCAGCAGGTTTTCATAATTCAGTTCCAACACATAGTTTACGGTGGTATCCACTTCAAAATCAATGGATATATCCCTGCCTAGAACAAGATTGAGATCTCTTTTCGTATTGGCCAGCTGCCTGTCAAGATCGAGGTAGGTAATGCTGTCATTGTTTACGTCGACCTCAGAATTAAGCACATTCAACTGCGTACTCTGACCGTACTGATACCGGTATTTTTCCCGCGTTAAGCGGTCTTTCGAAATTTCAAGTGAACGGTTCTGGTTGTATCTGTTCTCTGTCAATCTTGCAACCTCATAATAACCGGATAAAAGTTCTAGCAAAGCTGTCTCCATAACCTGCCTTGCCTGAATCTCACTGAGATTTGACAATTCCTGGAGCCTTTTATAATTGTATTTTCTTCCGAAACCATCGAACAAGGTATAGCCCAAACCAACAGACGCGTTGTAATTGGTTACCTGGGTATTATTTTCCAGGTCAGGCTGAGCAAAAAAAGTGGTCTTGTTGTTGTTGTCATTGTAATTTGCTCCTGCATTTACTCCCAATGTGGGAAGGTAGTTGCTGTTGTATATGCTCGCATTGTTCTCGGCGATCTTCACAAAGTTCGAACTTACCTGAATATCGAAATTATTCTTTAATGCGATCTCTACAGCTTCCTCTTTGGACAATTTTTCCTGTGCCGAGATCACCGAACCCCATGAACAGAGGCCCAGTGATAAATAAAATTTAAACTTGTTCATGTTCTCCAATTAATTCTTCTTCTTCTGCCTTTTTTTCCCTGATAGCCCTGGTCACTTCTTCTTTGGTCACTTTTTTACCAGTGATCAGCCATTTCCAACGCACTGTGATCGAATTGCTTATTGAAAGTAACAAAGGCAACATCAGTAAAGTAAGAAAAGTTGAGATGATTATACCATATGAGATAGAGATCGCCATGGGCTTTAAAAACTGTGCCTGACGGCTTTTCTCGAGTAACAGAGGCGACATACCTGCAACAGTGGTTGCGGAAGTCAGGAAAATTGCCCTGAATCTGGATTTTCCTGCGTCGAACAGGGCATCGTTAAACTTTAAGCCATCCCTCAAATTGCTGTTGAATTTATCTACAAGCACCAAACCGTCGTTTACCATAATACCGATCAGGGCGATAATCCCCAGCCATGACAAAATATTGACCGGAAAGCCGTGCACATAATGTCCGATCACGACACCGATCAAACTGAATGGGATCATGATGATCAGCATCAGGGATTGACTAAAAGAACGAAAGGTCAGGGCAATAATGAGGTAGATCAGAACAAGAATAATGAGGCCGACAGATTTTGCTGAGGCCTGTGTTTTATTGGCTTCTCTGTTCTGTCCTTCAAAACTGGGGCTAACCGTAGGATATTTTGCCAGAATTTCAGGCATCACATTCGTTTTTATGTCGTCCATCACCTCAACAGCACTTTCATTGAAAGAAGCCAGATCAGCGGTTACCTGAATTTCCCTTTGCCCGTCAAGGTGGTTGATGGCAATTTCACCACGTGCAATGCTATAAGTAGCTATTTCTTTAAATGGGACTTTTGCTCCGGTTGGCGTGGTAATCCACATATCATCCAGATCCTTGATCGATGAGCGGTCTTTTCTCTCATACCTGACCCAGACACGTATCTCATCCTGCCCGCGTTGAAAACGCTGCGATTGAAAACCAAAAAATCCGGAGCGTACCTGACTCATAACGGATTGCAGATTCAGTCCCAATATGTGTGCATTGTCTTTTAGTGTAATTTCAATTTCTTTGATTCCCGCAGGATCATTATCAACCACATCTTTTAATACCGGATTCGATTCCATAGCCGATTTCAATTCTGCCTTGGCAGCTTTTAATTCAGTGATATCATTTCCGAGCAGAGAAACTGCAACCGGACTGCCGCCAAAATTGGAGCCTGCACCGAAGGTCAGACTTTCCGCTTCATATACTTTCCCAACTTCATCCCGAATGGCATTGTTGATATCCTGTGCCGGAAAATCCCGTGATTCACCCGGAAGCAGATTGATGGTAAGGCTTGCATTGCTTGAGCCTGGGCCAATGCGTTTGATGGTGTTTCGAATGACCTGCTGCCCATCTGATTGTTTTTTGGTAAATACTTCATTCACCTGCCAGGCTTTATCTTCGATTGCAGTAATAATAGAATCGGTTATTTTTTCATTGGTGCCCTGCGGCATGGCCAGATTGATCCTGATCGCATCACTGGCAATATTCGGAAAGAAAGCCGTTTTTACGATGCCGCTGGAAAGTGTTCCAAAGGCGAGTATCATCATAGCGGTAGGAATAGCAATACCCAGAAAACGATGGTGTATAAAAAAACGGAGGTAAGGTGCATACAATTTGTCTCTTACAAATAACAAAACCTGTTCAGCTTTTTGATTGATCTTATTAAAAAATCCCATAAACCCCGTGGTTTTCTTCTCTTTTTTTACGAGAGCCTTTGAATGCGCCAAATGCGCAGGCAAAATAAAAGCTGCTTCAAAGAGTGAAACTGTCAGGGTAAGGATCACCACAATGCCCACATCGCTGAAAAATTCTCCCATCCTCCCTTCCAGAAAGAAGAAGGTTGTAAAGGCAATAACCGTAGTGAGAACAGAAGATAGTACCGAAGGCACCACCTCAAGCGTACCATCAATTGCTGCTCTGACCGGAGTTTTTCCGGCTTCATAATGCTGGTAAATGTTTTCGCCCACTACGATACCATCATCTACCAAAATCCCGACAACGATGATCATTCCAAAAAGCGAAAGTACATTGATGGTTACACCCAGCATACTGGCGAAAATAAACATGCCCAAAAAAGATATGGGTATACCTGCTGCCACCCAAAAGGCTATTCTGAAATTCAGGAACAAGGCAAGAAAAAGCAATACCAGCAAAAATCCTTGGATACCATTCGTTAGGAGCAGTTCAGTCCTTTGATCTAAAGTAACTGAATTGTCATTGGCAATATCGATCTGCAGGTTATCGTATCGTGCGTTGAACTGTTCTATGTAATTTCTAACATTTTCTGCGGTTTCGAGCAGGTCTTCATTATTGGTGTTCTGGATATTGATCTCGATAGCCATTTTTTTATTAAAGAATACCCGGTCCGGATTCTCATTCCAGATATCTTTTACTTCAGCTATATCCTTCAGTCTGATGATATTTCCGGACGCATCAGCACGAACGATAATTCCATCGATCTCAGCCGCATAATAATTCCGGTTACGCGCCCTGATCAAAAAATCTTCTTCCTCTGTTTTAATGGTTCCCCCGGAGATCAATAAATTGGATTGATTCACCGCATTGGCTACTTCTGCGAAGGTGAGATTGTATGCCCGAAGGTCATTTTCCCTGACCGCAATTTCAATTTCCTCTTCCGGAAAACCTGTTAATTGTATTTGTGAAATGCCCTCTATCCGGCGCAGGTCTTTTTCAATTTGTCTTGCGTATTGTTTAAGCGTATTTAATGGTATGTTATCACCACTTACTGTAAACGAGATGGTTTGATTGGTGGTTTCAATTTTGGAAATAATGGGAGGTTCCATGCCCACAGGAAAGGAGGGAACCCGGTCAACAGCATTTTTTACATCGGAAAGTACTACATCAATATTTCTGCCGGCCTCAATTTCAACGTTGATGCTGGCCGAATTTTCTCTTGACACAGAAGTTACGCGTTCAACACCAACAACACCTTTTAAATTGTCCTCAATTTTCAGCACAACACCTTCTTCCATCTCCTGAGGGGAAGCTCCCGGGTATACCACTGAGATTGAAATGTTCTTTGAATCGGTAAGCGGAAAAAAAGAAGATTTCATCGACTTCAGACCCATGTAACCAAAAACGACAAAACCGAGGATGATAATATTTACGGCTACATCGTATTTTATAAAGTATGTGATCAGATTTTTCATGGATTCAATACTTTAGAAATTATTTTTTAACGGTATCCATGATCTTCACCACCATGCCATCATAAGCTCCGGGAACGGGTCTGGACAACATTTTTGATCCGTCCGGGAGGCCATGCACCACGGCTGTCTGATCGTTAAAATGAACAATATTTACAGGAACCAGCGTTAAAACCGTATCTCTTACAATATAAACAGATTCATTGTTGACCAATAGTTTTCGGGCCAGCTCTGTGGCACCTTTAACAATCTTTGCATCCAGATCAGCCTCCAGATACATGCCTTCTTTCAGATCACTGCCTTCCAACTGAATATATACTTTTATGGTTTGGGTAGTCTGGTCTATTTTCCCATTGATTCGTGCAACTTTTCCGGTCCAGTTTTTAGTTCTTTCCAGATCATGCAGTGAAACTTTTTTGCCTAGCTGTAACAAGTCCTTATAGTTGGAGTTGATGGCAATTTCTATTTCGTAAACGCTTGGATCGATAAACTCACCCAGTTTCTGGCCCTGACGAACCAGGGTGCCCGGATTTACCAGTGCCTCCGTCAATATTCCGGAATACGGAGCCCTTATCTGGTATTTAGACAAACGCACTTCAAGATTTTTGACATTGTAATAGGTGGTGTATATATTCCTGCCGGAAATAAATAATTTTTCTTTATCCGAGCTGGTTTCAGGTAAAGCGGGTACAGACTTATGAAAATCAAAATTATTTAAATAGGCCTGCCACTTTTCAAACGATTCGGGATAATCCAGCCGGATATCGGGCATGACAGAGGCAATCGTGTTGTACAACTGACTTTTCTGTGCCTGCAAGCTCGCCAGGTGTTCTTCATTGTTTATCCTGAGTATGGTTTCTCCTTTCTGGAAAGTTGTACCTACGCGAAATTCCTTGTTCAGGGGCACCAAAATACCCTGTACCTCACTGTACAGATCAATCTTATTTTTTGCAACTAAATTTCCGCTTGCCGAAAGTACGATGGGCACGTCTTTATTTTTTATTGTCTCTGCATATACCGAATTAACCGGTTTAACAGATTTAACCGGTACTTTCTGATTGCTGGCAACCATGTATTTTACCAAAAAAAAGGAAGCAATTAATAAAAGTATTCCAAGGATAAAAGTGATTGTTTTTCTCATAAAATAGGCTTTGTTATTTTTTCAGCATTTTTGATTATTTGTTCAAGCGTGTCAAGTGTAAGTTCGACCTGTTCTTTGCTTAAATTTTCTGTTAACTGTTCTATTACTTCCAGGAAAACGGGTTCTGCCTGCGCAAAGATGGCCTTGCCCTTTTCGGTGTAATACACGCGGTTGACCCTTCTGTCCGTCTCACACCCGACACGGTAAACCAATCCTTTTTTCTCCATAGTACCGATCAGTCTGGTAAGTGAGGTTTTTGACCTGTCTGTAATAAATGCAAGATCATTTTGAATCTGACCGTTTCTTTCATGCAATTTTTTTAACAGCAGCCATTGCTCTTTGGTAAGTTTTATATTGTTTTCAATAAACTGATCACCGATACAAAACGACATCAGTTTTGCTGTTTTACCGATATGCGGGATAAGCAACTGTTTCAAAACCATGAATTGAAATAATGGCAAATATAAATAATTAGTTGCATATGAAACTAATTGTTTTGACGGGAAAATGACATATTTCCAATTTAAACAGCTATAATTTGAAAAGGTTTAGGCCTTAGGAAAATATTTCCTATTTTTGCGTGACTTTTATAACATAATAAATCCAATGAAAAGATTCGTTTCCATACTATCATCAACCAGACTAACCGGAGTATTATTTCTTCTTTATGCTGCCGCCATGGCCATAGCTACTTTCATAGAAAATGATTTTGGTACGCAAACTGCCAAGGCTCTGGTTTACAATGCCTGGTGGTTCGAGTTGATTCTTTTATTCTTTGTCATCAACTTTATCGGGAATATCACAAAGTATCAATTGTATAAAAAGGAAAAATGGATAACACTTTTGTTCCATTTGGCTTTCATTTTTATTATTCTCGGTGCAGCCATAACGCGTTACATTGGCTATGAGGGTATTATGCCGATCTATGAGGGAGAAACGACAAATCTGATGTTGTCGGACAAGGCCTTTTTGGAAGTACAGATCGACGACGGCAAAGACCAGAAAACCCCGATCTATTACGAACAGTTATACGCCAATATCCCGTCTGAAAGCAAGAAATTTACGGCAATGGCAGCGCGATTTTTTAATTTTCTGAGGGGTGGCAATGAGTTTGCCATTGAAACAGATTTTAAAGGCAAGCCGGTCAGCATCGAATTTGTTGATTACCTGCCCAATGCACGTGAAGTATTTATGCCTGCCGAAACTGGTGATACCTTTATAAATATCGTTGAGTCCGGCGGCGGAGGCCGTCATGAACACAGGGTAAAAAAAGGGGAACTGATCAATTTGCACGGCGTGCCTTTCTCATTTGACAACAGGGTAGAAGGAGCATACAATATTTTCTATGTAGGGGACACACTTAAATTCCTGCCACCAAAAGAAGGTACGTATATGATCATGACCACACAGCAACAAATTCAGGTTGCTGCCGATTCTGTTCAGAACTTCCAGCTCAGATCGCTGTACTCTTTCCCTGATGTGCAGTTTGTTGTGCCGGAAGGGCCCATAAAAGGGTCTATGGTATTGGAAAGAGGGGATAAAGATGAAAACCAGATGGACCTTTTGGAATTGCTGGTAAAAACAGAAAAAGCTGAACAAAAGGTAAAGATCTTTGGCAATGCTTTGAGTATCAACAAACCGACAACTTTTTCTATGGATGGTTTAAATTTCAGACTGGCTTACGGATCCAGACAATATCAGGTTCCTTTTCAGGTAAAGCTCAGGGATTTTCAACTCGACAGATATCCCGGTTCCATGAGCCCGAAATCCTATGCCAGTGAGGTGACTGTGATCGATAAGGAAAAATCATTTGATTTCAGGATCTTTATGAATAACATTCTCGATTACAAAGGTTTTCGCTTTTTTCAGTCGAGCTACAACGATCAGGGTGAAGTTGAGCAGACTTTTCTTTCGGTAAACCATGACAGGATGGGCACTTATACTACCTATTTCGGCTATTTGCTGCTCTTTTTTGCGCTGACTTTTTCCCTTTTTTCAAAGAAGTCACGCTTTGCCTTTCTCGAAGAAAAAATGAAAAAAATCAAAGAAAAAAAGAAAGCGCTGACCCTGCTGGTTCTCATGCTCTCGCTGACGGGTTTTGCTCAGGAAGCTCATGAACACAACGATTATTACAAAACAATTGATTCACTGATCACCACACAGGTAGTGGATAAGGAGCACGCCAAAAAATTTGGCTCCCTGGTCATACAGGATGAAGGAGGCAGAATGAAACCTGTTAATACCTTCGCTTCGGAATTGTTGAGAAAATTGAGTAAAAAAGACACCTATGAATCACTCGATGCCAATCAGGTACTGGTGTCCATGGTAATCAATCCCCGTGCCTGGTATTTCGTTCCTTTTATTTATATCAAGAAGGAAAATACCAAAGTAAGGGACCTGCTCGGCATTCCGCACGACCAGAAATATGCAAGGTTCTCTGACCTGTTTACCGAAAACGGGGAATACAAATTGCAGGCTGATGTGGCGGTTGCTCATAAAAAGAAGATCAAGGACAAGTACGAGGAAAGCATTTTAAATATTGATGAACGTGCAAATCTTTTGTACGGAGCCCTCGGAGGCGGCATTTTCAAATTTTTTCCCCTGCCCGGAGATCCAAATCACAAGTGGTTTTCTTACCCAGAACTGGGACAGGCCGGCTTTAAAGGAAATGATTCTCTTTACGTAAAAAATATACTTCCATTTTATGGCGATGCCCTGCAAAAGGCATTTAAGGATAACAATTACACCGAAGCAGACGAATACCTTGACAGCATGCACAAGTTCCAGCAAAAATACGGAGCAGAAGTTATGCCCTCCGATAGAAAAGTTGCACTTGAGATCTTTTACAATGAATACGATATCTTTAAAGGCCTTTTCTGGAAATATATGCTGGCCAGTTTGGTCTTATTCATCCTGGTAATTGCACAAATTTTTAATGATAAAAAGCTGATCAATATTTTGGTAAAAATTGCCAGTCTGGTGATCTTTGCCCTGTTTTTATACCATACGGCCGGGTTGGCAGTCAGGTGGTATATTTCAGGTCATGCTCCCTGGAGCAATGGCTATGAATCCATGATCTATGTTTCCTGGGCTACTATGCTGTTCGGACTGGTCTTTGGAAGAACTTCTGCTCTGACGCTCGCTGCTACGGCATTCGTGACTTCCATGTTGCTGATGATCGCACACTGGAACTGGATGGATCCGTCAATCGGAAATCTGGTTCCCGTATTGGATTCTTACTGGCTGATGGTACACGTTGCCATCATCGTTGCGAGTTATGGACCTTTTACCATCAGTATGATTTTGGGTCTGATCGCTTTGATGCTCTATATTTTTACTACAAAAAAGAATAAGCCGAAATTAAAACTTGCTATCGATGAGATCACAGCCATTAATGAAATGTCTGTAACGATAGGCCTGGTCATGCTCGTTATTGGAAACTTTTTAGGAGGTATGTGGGCGAATGAAAGCTGGGGCAGGTACTGGGGATGGGATCCAAAAGAGACCTGGGCCCTTATCAGCATCATGATCTACGCTTTTGTCTTACACGTCAGGCTGATACCTGGCCTGAGAAGTAAATACACGTTTAATTTCCTGACCGTGATTTCTTTTGCTGCCATTTTAATGACGTATCTGGGAGTTAATCACCTGCTTTCGGGACTACACTCATACGCCGCAGGAGAATCTGCACCCATACCCATGGAGATCTGGGGCTGGCTGACTTTTTCACTGGTGGTCAGTATTTTGGCTTATTGGAAATTTAAAAAACAATATAAAAAAATAAAAAAGTAACAAAATGAAAAAACTATTGCTCATTATCGCAATCCCTGTGGCTTTTATCGCTTTCAGGGATATTAATAAATCTAAATCTGCATTTGACATGAATAAAACCGAGCTTAAACCAGAGAACATGGTAGAGGATATCTACCAATTTAAAGTGACGGACATCAACGGAGAGGTATTTGATTTTGCTTCTTTAAAAGGAAAAAAAATCATGGTGGTCAATACGGCGTCTAAATGTGGATTGACTCCTCAGTACGACGACCTGCAGGCACTTTACAAAAAATACCAGGACAAAAATTTCATCATTGTGGGTTTCCCTGCCAATAATTTCATGGAGCAGGAACCGGGAACAAACGAAGAGATAGCCGAGTTTTGTAAACTCAATTATGGTGTTACTTTTCCCATGATGGAAAAAATTTCTGTGAAAGGCAAGGATATGCATCCTTTGTATCAGTTTCTCACAGAAAAATCCAGAAACGGATTGGAAGATTCAGAGGTAGCCTGGAATTTTCAAAAATATCTGATTGACGAAAAGGGTCATCTGGCCATGGTCATTTCTCCAAAAACCTTACCTACAGACCAAAAGATCATCGATTGGATCACCAAATAACCGGTGTTTTATAAAATTTTAAATTTAACCTGTGGTCATGGCTAAAAAAGGAAAAGATTCCGTTTGTATTCATAGTGGAGAAATAAAAGATACCCTGTTCGGCGGGGCAGTTTCTCCCATTTTTATGGCCAGTTCCTACCCGTTTCTGGAAGTGGAACAGCGAAGATATCCGCGTAATTTCAACACACCGAATCAGGAGGTCGTATCCCGAAAAGTGGCAGAACTTGAAAATGCAGAAGCAGGTTTGTCCTTTGGTTCCGGTATGGCTGCCATAGCAACTTCCCTGCTTGCTTTTTTAAAAAAGGGGGATCATGCAGTATTTCCCAATGCCATCTATGGTGGCGCCTTTAATTTTATAGTGAAGGAGTTCCCTGATTATGGCATAGAATACGATTTTACGGAAGGGCTGGAGGTACAGGATTTTCAGAATAAGATCAAAAGCAATACCAAGGTAATTTATATAGAAACTCCATCCAATCCTTTGCTGGCCATAACGGATATCAAGGCTGTTGCTTCGCTGGCCAAAAAGCACAAACTGGTGAGCATGATCGATAATACTTTCGCCTCACCGCTCAATCAAAGTCCGATCGATCTCGGAATCGATATCTCCATCCACAGTGCCACCAAATACCTGGGAGGGCACAGCGATATCCTTGCCGGTGTGGCTGTTGGCAGCAAAGCGCATATAGACCGGATCAGGGCAAAAGGAATCAATTTTGGAGGGAACTTGAGTGATTTTATGGCCTATTTGTTGGAAAGAAGTATAAAAACGCTGGGTGTCAGGATGCGAAAGCACAATGAAAATGCACAGATCCTTGCAGAACACCTTTTGAAGGAAAAACGGGTAGGGGCAGTGTATTACCCCGGACTTAAAAAGCCATCCCGGACATGCTATTGCAGCAGAACAAATGCATGGTTTTGGAGGTATGATGTCTTTTGAACTGATCAAAGAGATTGATGCGGTGGCCTTTCAGAAGTCATTAAAACTGATCAAACCCTCCATGAGTCTGGCCGGTGTGGAATCGACCATTTTGATGCCCTCACTTACCTCACACAGCTTGATGAGCGCCAAGGAAAGGGAAAACATAGGAATTGCACAAAATCTGTTGCGGTTTTCGGTGGGCATAGAAAATCCGGAAGATATCATTGCCGATATAGAACAGGCACTGAACCGCCTGTCTTAGTTATGTTTTTTTTGAGGATCTCACTTAAGGCTTCCATCACCAGGTCAATTTCCTGAAAAGTATTGTATTTACTGAATGAGAAGCGCACGGAAGTATTTTTTTGTTCTGCCTCATTCAATATTTCCTTCAATACATGCGATCCTTTCTCGCTACCGCTCTGGCAGGCGCTTCCCGCTGAAGCTGCTATTCCTTTCATGTCGAGTTTAAAAAGCAGCATGGGAATCATTTCAGGAAAGCGGACGCTGAGCAGGTGAGGAGCACTTTGTTCAGTCCTGGCAGAGTTTCCGTTAAAGGTAATCCCGGGCCAGTTTTTTATAAGCAGTTCCATAAAATAATCCTTTAATGACTGAATGTGTTTCCGGTCGGTTTCCAAATTAGTTGTTGCTATGTTCAGGGCTTTTTCCATGGCCAGAATTGAAACAACATTTTCTGTGCCTGCCCTTATCCCGCGTTCCTGCTCACCTCCTGTGATCATCGGTCCGATCGGATTTCCCTTTTTAATATAGGCAAAACCGATTCCTTTCGGACCGTGAAATTTGTGCGCACTGGCGTTGATGAAATCCACTTGTATTTTTTTTAAATCTACCTGCATATGGCCAACCGACTGCACACAATCAGAATGAAAATATGCCTTGTATTTTTTGCAAAGGTCAGCAACGGTTTCCATAGGTAAAATATTGCCAATTTCATTGTTCACCATCATCAGGCTCACCAGTGTCGGGGTGGGTTCTTTCAGCAGCGACTCAAGGTGGTCGGTATCGATATTTCCGCCGGGCAAAAGGTTGACAAACCGAACTTCGGTTCCGTATTGTTTTTGTAATTCCGGTAAAGTGTATAAAACGGCAGGGTGCTCAATTTTAGAACTTATTATGCGCTGTACTTTTAAGTTTTTAACGGCATTATGCAAAATCAGGTTAGCGGCCTCAGTACCTCCCGAAGTAAAATAGATTTCGAAAGCTTCGCAATTCAAAACTTTGGCAATCTGTTTGCGGGAGCTTTCCAGTATAGTTTTTGCTTTCCTTCCAAACTGATGGTTTGAGGAAGGATTGCCGAACACATTTTGATAAGCATCAACCATACTTTCCAAAACCGATGGTTCCAGCCGGGTAGTCGCCGCATTATCCAGGTAAATAGTTTGCATGGTGTAAAAGTAATGCTTTTATATCAAATGAATTTTTGTTATCCCTTTAAAACTATTACTTTTGCAGTATATGTGGAAGTTTATGAAAAGATTTTTTTATCTGTTAATACTCATTGTTACAGGCTTGGCTTGCGATGACGGCGATATTGATCAATCGAGTTTTGATTTTGAAGAGACAGTCAATGTTTGCGGAGAATATACCTTATACCGTTTGAGTACCAACGGACAAAAGGAAGCTTTGATCGTCACACTTACCGATGACCAGATCAAACGGGAAGCGGGTACCTTTAAGGCCAATGTGAGCTTATCCGGGCCTGTCACAGTAACAGACCGGGTTTTTGCCGAAAAAGTGACCGGCAGTTATTTTTGTGCTGCTGTACCTCCTGTTGAGCCCAAAGTGAAAAAGGACTGGCGGGGAGTTTCCGGAAATGTCGTGGTGCAAAACGAAGTGGTGTATGATGCGAGCGGACTCAATGTTGTCTCCTACAAGCATACGGTCGTTTTGAATGATGTGGTGCTTGAAAGCGGTGAGGATTCCTTGATTTTCGATGACACCTATCTTTTTGGAGTTTTCAGTACGGCTGTCAATTAAACCCAAATTTAGGATTTGAAATCTGTCCTAAAAAGAAAGGAAGGTAAGTTCTGTTGCTCCAAGGCCGTACTTCTGGTAGGAGGCTTCGGAGTATTCCACATGGTAATTTTTAAAAAGTCGCAGGAGTTCATACCGCAGCACACCTTCTCCCACACCGTGTATGAATACGATTTTTCTGATTTTTTTCAGTTGTGCAAAGTCCAGTTTTCTTTTGGCATGCTGTAATTGTAATTCCAGGATCTGGTGGTTTTGAAGTCCTGAAGCTTCAGGGATCAGTTGTTCAATATGCAGATCCACTTCCATGGGTGGGATTTTTTTTGCTGCGGAATTTTTTATTTTTTGTGATGCAGGCCTGTTTTTTTCCTCCACAATTTTCTCGACTTTATTGGTGAGCAGGGACTCCATATTTCCGGTTAATACCAGGTCTTTGGCTTCACAGGTATATGAAAAGCCATCATCGGATTTCACGATGATCTTATACTGATCAGCTTCTGTAACAATCCCTTTCATCGGTTCATCCAGAAAGCTGACCCTGTCTCCGGTTTTAAATTTTTGGTTTGTACCCATATTGCAAAGATAATATACCCCTTTTATTTTATTATTTTTTTTATATTTATTCATTCAATTAAAACGGATGGGATTCATTTCTTTTTTAGAAGATCATTTACTGCCTTGTCAATGGAAATCCTTGGGCGTGGAATGTACAGGCTGCGGATTACAACGGTCTGTAATACATCTGTTAAAAGGAGAATTTACCGAGGCCTTTTATTTGTATCCTGCAGTTTATACCCTCTTGCTGATGTTTGCCTTTCTGCTGCTGCACTTGAAATTTGACTTTGCAAAAGGACATAAAATATTGTTATGGCTCTTTGTTTTAAACATTTGCATCATTATCATTAATTATATTTTAAAATTTAACTGATCAAAACCATGAAAGAAAAATTACCACATTCCCAGGCCGCACTCATATTAGGTATTTCCTCAATCATCACTGCCTGCTGTTGTTACGGTGTAGTAGGCATTATTTTGGGTGTCATCGGGATTATGCAGGCCAATAAGGCTGTCGCTGTTCACAATCAGGATCCTGATCTGTACACCGGCATCAACAATGCGAATACCGGAAAAACAACCTCGGTCATTGGGGTCGTATTGGGTGTAATCGTTGTTATTGTTTATTTGTATATACTGAACAGCGGTCAGTACGATATTATTATGGAACAATATCAGGAAATGCTCGAGAGCCAGGCGGAATAGCCTTTCATTGTATCTTGAAAAGACAAAGGACGAAAGAACGAAAGAGCGAAAGAACGAAAGAACGATTTAGTGATGGTTATGAGATGGAGAGATTGGGTGAAGGATGAAAAGTTATGAAAAATGACGAGTCAGAGTGAATGAGTTTTGAGTTATTTGTGATGGGTGAGAGCGGTAAAATAACCTGTAGCCCTGTCTGGGTATTGAACTTTTTACTTTTAACTTTTACTTTTTTCCTTGCTGCCAAAGGCAGATGGTTATGCGGTTATACAGTAATGCAGTTATACGGTTTTTATGAATGACCGAGAACTGTGTTAAGAAAATACTTTTTCCTTTTTACTTTTACCTTTTTACTTGCTGCCGAAGGCAGCCGGTTATGCGGTGAATAGTGAAGGAGGGAGGACCTTTAACAAATTGCTATTCCGCTACCACCACTGCAATCTTTTTGCCATCCGGGCTGATTGCGAGGCGTGTGATCTGTTTTAATGGAAGTTCTGATTCTATCGGCACATTTTTCCATTCTTTATCTTCTTCAGGCCTCAATTTATAGATCTGATTATCCTTTGCCATGAGGATATTTCCGTTCGTCGTAAATGCCATGTCCAGTGAGTTTTCGAGCGCATCAGCCAGGTAGTTCAATTTGCTTGTTTTGAGGTCCATGGAATAAACTTCAGGTTCTTCATGCAGTTCACTGATAAAGCCCAAAAGCACGGTACCCGGTTTTCTTAGAAAGGAGCGTCCTGCATTTTGTTGTACCGGATATTTGATCTTCAGCTTAAAATTATGGACATACAAGGCATCCATATCACCAAGTTCATAAGTAATCAGGGTATTTTTGTCGAACCAGGTGTAATAGGCAATTTTTGCGTCTCCAATTAATACTTCAGGTTCTTTACCCTTGTATGCGTAGATATACAGTTTTTGGTTTTCTTCCTTATCGCTCCTGATACAGGTAAATAATTTCTTTTTACCCGGATAGGCCATGGGCGAGAATTCATTTACAGGGGTATTTGTAAGCCAGTTTCTGAGATCGTTTTCAATATCATAAATTGCGATATCCGATTGTCCGTCGCGGAAGGAAGTGAAAAGGATCGAGGACCCATCTTCTGTAAAGCTCGGCTGGTTGTCATATCCGGTTTGTTTAGAAATATTTATGGGATTCTTTATGGTGAAGCTTTTCCCGCTTTCAATGAGATCGAATAAATAGATCTCAGTTGCTTCCTGCGCAAAGGCAAAAGAAGAAATAAGAAGCATAAAAATTGAGGGGATAATTTTTATTTGCATCGAAAGGTGATTTTATATGTATAACAAATATACCTTTATTTTATTTCAATAAGGATTAATTTTTTCATAGCTTCAGTTCTTTTTTATTCAGAATAAAACTCCCGGTAGCAATTTTAATCCGTTCTACTGCATAATTTTAGTTTCAAATTTATAGCCTCATCTAATTTAATCACTGTATTTGTTCAAGTAGCAAGTTTAGCCGATTGAGGTTGTGAAAGTCAGTTAATTAGGTGCTTTTAAATTTTAATACTTGGCTTCCTGCCCCGATGTTTTGAAGTTGGAATCACAATACAGTGAGGTTTTAGTTATCAGTGTTAAGGGATTCCTCCTGCATCAAAAGATATTATAATTGGTATGATATTAGAATCAGCCTGCAGATTTCTGGTTCCGGTTATTGTCATTCCGAACCACGAGTACTCGTGGGAGGAATCTCATCCTGGCAATCAAAATGATGGTTCAGAAAGTCAAAGTTTTCATTAAAAGCTCGGATTAACTTCAATTTCTTTTCTCTTCTCCACCCTTTGATTTCTTTTTCCCTGCCAATGGCCTCATGAACCCAGGTAAACTTTTCATAATAAACTAAAAAAACCAGATTGTACTTTGATGCAAATGTCTTAATCCCCTCAGTTTATATTTTTCTTGTGTTGTTGTAAGCGTAAGCCCAAATTATTTGTCATACCAACATAATAGGTTGAACGGTATTTATTGGTAATAATGTAAACATAATAGGTATGATATCCTTCGTAGTAGTCTAACATTATAGTATTTTGTTCTAATTCATGTCAACATTTCAATTTGCATCTGGTTTGTTTCAATTTTTCTTTATTTAATACATTCCTACCTAGGTTCGAATGTCGGTAGGTCCAGAAGCACAGTTTATTATTAATGATAGTAAAATTACAATTTATTTCATTCTGTTATGTGATTCCTCTCCCGCCCCGAGCGCTCGGGGGCGGGATTCGGAATGACAATAATTAATTTATTTTTTCAGATATAGGATCCCTCATTTGTTGGAATGAACAGCTGGATATTTTTGAAATTCATTTTTTAATCCACCGGAATGAAAGTACTAAATTATTCCTTCTATATTGGAATTCTACTTATGGGTGATTGACAAAAGGTTGGGTATTTTTATCATCCTAATTATACTATTCCCCCTTCGTGGAAATTATAAAAGTTGAAGGAATTTCATGCTTTATAATTTCTTAAGTCAAAGTAATTCTGAAAGTTGTTAATAGCAAAAAAAAATCCCGCAGTGACGGGATTTTTTAAAAAGTAAATCAGTTAATTTTTAAAAACAATACTGGTTTGCTTCGATCACTTTAGCAGCAATACTTGTACGCCAGGCTATCGGGTTGGGCTGGTTGGTATATTTGGTAAATCTTTTCAGTCCCATCAGCAGCATGCGCTGTTCATCGCCCTCAGCAAAATAAGCAATCGCTTCCGTGCCCATATCCATAACCTTGTTTACGGAATGGTACAAACTCAGTTTGGCCATGGTTATTTGTCCCTCAGCCTCCTTGTCTGAAGTCATTTTTGCCAGTTTGTCTGCTTTTAAAATGGCGCTTTCCGACATATAGATCTCGATCATGACCTCGGCTGCTGCCAGAACGAGTTGCTGGTGATTTTCCAGATCCATGCCATAGGTTTGCACCGCTTTTCCTGCGATCATCAAAAAGGCCTTTTTCAATTTGGCGATCATCGCCTTTTCTTCTGATAAGCGCTCGCTGTAATCGGGTATGTCAAAGGAAGGAATACCTACCAGACTGTTTCCTACCTCCATGGCAGGAGTGATCAGATCAATTGTTCCACTCATGGCCTTTTTAAGTAGCATACCTACCGTTAACAAACGGTTGATCTCATTGGTGCCTTCATAGATCCTGGTGATCCTGGCATCTCTCCAGGCCGCTTCCATTGGGGTATCTTTTGAAAATCCCATCCCACCAAAGATCTGTATGCCTTCATCCGTAACAAACTGACTTGTCTCTGAACCATAAACTTTCAAAATAGCCGCTTCAATGGCATATTCACTAAAAGCCTCCAGTTCTGCTTCCTGATGGGTCTTTCCTTTAGTCAGCAGGTCGTCAATATAATTTTGTATGTCTTTTGCTGCTCTGTAAGATCCTGCATCACTGACAAAAGCACGCATGCTCATTTCAGCGAGTTTCGCCTGTATGGCTCCAAATTTTGCGATCGGAGTTTTAAACTGTACCCGTTGATTGGCATAGACGACCGATTCTTTGATGACCCTGCGGGAGGCATCCAAACAGGCGGCGGCCAGTTTGATCCGGCCTACATTCAGTGAATTCAGGGCGATTTTAAAACCTTGCCCTCTTTCGGACAACATATTTTCAACAGGGATCTTTGTATCGGCAAAAAAGACCTGTCGGGTAGAAGAGGAGGCAATGCCTAATTTATTTTCTTCAGCGCCAAGCGTCACTCCATTTGGATTATTCTTATCGAATTCCATGATAAAGGCTGTGATGTTCTTATCGTTCTCAATTCTTGCGAAAACAATAAAGATCTCTGCAAAACCGGCATTAGAGATCCACATTTTTTGTCCGTTGATCAGGTAATGTGTTCCATCTTTGCTCAAGGTTGCTGTTGTTTTACCTGAATTGGCATCGCTACCGGCACCGGGTTCAGTCAGGCAATAGGCCCCAAATTTGGTGCCTGATGTGAGGTCGTGCAGGTATTTTTGTTTTTGTTCTTCTGTTCCGTACAAATAGATCGGCATGGTTCCAATGCCTGTATGTGCGCCATAGGCTGTGCCAAGTGATCCCGTTGCAGCCGACATATAATCCGTAGCCAGCATGGTTGAAACAAAGCCCATACCCATACCGCCATATTCTACAGGGATCGATATACCCAAAAATCCCATTTCACCTGCTTTGCGCATGATCTCTTCGGTAAAGGCATAATCTTTCTTTTCAAACCGCTCTTTGTGCGGCCATACTTCACGGTCTATAAAATCTATCACAGACTCTCTCATCATTCTTTGCTCTTCCGTGAACTCTTCCGTGATGAAGATATGATCACTGGAAACCTCTTTGATCAGGTATTCACCTCCTTTAATTACTTCCATATTTTTTATATTTTATTTTTTATTTGTGCCTGCGGTAGCAAGTAAAAAGGTAAAAGTTAAAAGTTAAAAATGTTCAACACTATAATTCTTTCGCTCCATCGCTCCTTCACTGTTTCACTCCTGTCTCTTGATTCTTGTTTCCTGGTTCCTGATTCCAGTATTTTAGTACTCAATACTTTTTACTTTTTACTTTTTACTTTTGCCTTTGTCTTTTATCCTTTATCCTTTATCCTTTATCTACTTTTTATTTCCCTCCCTTACAACACTTCATATATCCCCGCAGCTCCCTGTCCGGTTCCCACACACATGGAAACAATTCCGTATTTGTTCTTTCTTCTTTTCATCTCATTAAAAAGCTGTACGGAAAGCTTTGCCCCGGTACAACCCAGCGGGTGGCCCAAGAGAGATTGCACCACCATTGACATTGATGATCTCCTTGTTCAGACCGAGTTCCTGAATTACTGCCAGGGATTGTGAGGCAAAGGCTTCATTTAGTTCGATCAGTTCGATGTCACTTTGTTTCAAACCGGCCATTTTAAGCGCTTTGGGTATGGCTTTTACCGGTCCGATACCCATGATCCGCGGTTCAACACCAACGGCAGCATAGGAGACCATTCTGGCAATGGGATTGAGGTTCAGTTCTTTGACCATGGCCTCGCTCATAACAAGAACAAAAGCAGCACCATCACTCATTTGCGAGGAGTTACCTGCCGTTACAGATCCCTGATTGGCGAACACCGGCCGCAATTTGGCCAGCGCTTCCAACGAAGTCTCTTTTCTCGGACCTTCATCTGTTTCAACCGTATATTTTTTGGTTTGTCTTTTGTTTTTGGCATCCAAAAAGACCTGTTCTACTGTGATCGGTGCAATATCTTCTTTGAAGGTGCCTTTTTCTATTGCTTTGAGCGATTTTTGATGTGATTCAAATGAGAATTTGTCCTGAGCTTCACGGCTGATCTTAAATTGATCTGCCACTGCTTCGGCTGTTAAACCCATGCCCCAGTAATAGTTTTCATGTCCTGCTTTGGCAGCCTGATAACTTGGGGTTGGACGGTAACCTCCCATGGGAATATAGCTCATGCTCTCAACGCCACCTGCAATGATGCATTCTGCCATACCCGACTGAATTTTGGCCACTGCCATCGCAATCGTTTCCAATCCTGAGGCACAGTAACGGTTTACGGTAACTCCCGGTACTTCATCCGTTTTTAAGCCCATCAGGGAAATCAGACGTGCCACGTTGAGTCCCTGTTCAGCTTCCGGCATCGCATTGCCTACGATCAGGTCATCGATCCGGGTTTTATCCAGTTGCGGTACCTGCTCTAACAAATAAGCAATGGTTTCCGCTGCCAGCTCATCCGGGCGTTTAAAACGAAATACTCCTTTGGGTGCTTTGCCCACTGCTGTGCGGTATGCTTTTACGATATATGCTTCTTTCATAGTTTGCATTGAGATATGAGATGTGAGATATGAGATATGAGAAATATGGTATTTTGATTTATGGGTTTTCCATTTTTTTTATTAATGTTTTTTGCAAGGAAAAATTCATTTTTTGTAGTTCAAGACAAGATTTAATAATGGGTTATATCGTGCATTGGATCACATTTCCAATTCCTTTGCTAATATTAATTGTGTTTGAAGTTCAAATGTTGAGCCATTCGGCAATACTCAAAGAATTGTTTAAATTCTCTGTCAGAATTTCTACCGGCACCTTCTGCTATATTTGAAGGAATGGAAATAACAACTTCTTCGTATTTGCGACGTTAAACCATATTTTTCATTTTCGGGCAACTGCGACAAAAAGCCATAAACATCCTTGCCAATTCTATGGCCTTTTTCCAAATTAATAGATTTTCCAAATGGTGCATAAGTAAATTGTAATCAATCAAAAACTATTAAATATTTATTCTTTTTCGGTTTCAATCATACAGCCGATATCTGTCCATCTCTCATCTCCCAACCTCTCAAATCTCAAGTACTCAATATCTCAAATCTCACATCTAATTCCGTAAGGGTTTTCCCGTCTTCAATGTATGTTCAATTCTTTCCAGTGTTTTTCTTTCTGAGAGCAAAGACAAAATGGCTTCGCGCTCCAAATCCAATAAATATTGTTCACTGACTTCGGTTGGTTCAGACAAGTCACCACCAGCCATGATATAAGCCAGTTTGTTGGCAATCTTTCTGTCGTGTTCCGAAGCATATTGTCCGCTTACCAGACTGTCTGAGCCTACCAGGAACATACCGAGTGCCTGTTGCCCCAAAACAGTTACTTTTTGAGGAACGGGTTGGGTATAGCCGTTTTCGAGCATTTCCAGTGCCAGTCTCTTTGCCGTAGCGATTTGTCTGTCGGCATTGACAACCACAATATCTTTTCCTTCTTTAAAATAGCCCATATCAAAGGCTTCATAGGCAGAAGTGGCCACTTTGGCCATGGCGATGTTGATAAAGGCATCGCGAAGGCGGTTCAGCTTTACATCATCTTTTACCCACAGATCCGACACCCGTTTGGTCATTTCCTTGGTTCCTGCACCGGCAGGAATGATACCCACGCCAAATTCCACCAGGCCGATATAGGTTTCTGCCGCGGCAACTACCTTATCAGCATGCATACTCATTTCACAGGCTCCGCCAAAGGTCATGCCTCTGGGGGTTATCAAGGTTGGAACAGAAGAATATCTCAGGCGCATCACCGTGTCCTGAAACATTTTTGTGGCCATGTTCAGTTCGTCGTATTCCTGTTCTATGGCCAGCATAAAGGCCATGGCGAGATTGGCTCCCACAGAGAAATTCGCAGCCTGATTTCCAAGGATTACTGCGGCGTACTCCTTTTCGGCCAGGTCTATTCCCTTGTTGATGGCTTGTAAGCACACCACCGCCTATGGTATTCATTTTGGACTGAAATTCCACATTCAGTACCCCGTCGCCCAAATGCTGAATGCAGGCTTCGTTGTTAGACCAGATCGTTGTTGCCGGCCGTACCGTGTCCAGAATAATAAAGGCATCCTGTCCGGGAATTTGGGCCATGGATTTTTTTGGAATATCGTAATAATATTTTCTGTTATCTTTTATAGCATAGAAGTTTTGCCCTGATGCAGCCAGGGTTTTTACCCAATCAGCTACAGGATGGCCTTCACTTTCCATCAGTGCCATGCCCTCTTTTATACCAACAGCATCCCAGATCTCAAAAGGCCCGTGTTCCCAGCCAAATCCGGCTTTCATGGCATCGTCCAGGCGATAAAGCTCATCGGAAATCTCAGGTATTCTGTTTTGAACATAGGCAAACATGGAGGCAAAGTTTTTGCGGTAAAAATCACCGGCCTTGTCTTTGCCCTTGATAAGTACTTTGAAGCGGTCGATGACCTTGTCTATACTTTTCGTGGACTCGAGGGTACCAAATTTTACTTTGCCGGAAGGTCTGTATCTAAGGGTATTCAGATCGAGTCCGTGAATTTCAGGAGCGCCTTTATCATTATTTACTTTTTTGTAAAATCCTTGTTTGGTTTTGCTACCCAGCCATTTGTTATCGATCATTGCTGAATAAAATCAGGTAATTTGAACAAGATCATGCGCTTCATCACCGGGAACATTTTCGTACAAGCCGTTTGCTACATGCACCAGTGTATCAAGTCCGACTACATCAACGGTTCTGAAGGTAGCAGATTTGGGTCTTCCGATCACCGGACCCGTCAGTTTATCCACTTCTTCTATAGTTAAACCAAGATCTTTCATGCTGTGAAACAGGCTCATGATACCGAAAATGCCAATGCGGTTTCCTATAAATGCAGGAGTATCTTTGGCCAGCACGGAGGTTTTTCCCAAAAACTTTTCGCCGTAACCCAACAAAAACTCAACGATTTCCGGATCACATGAGGGACCCGGAACAACTTCAAAGAGTTTGAGATACCTGGGGGGGTTGAAGAAATGGGTTACAGCGAAATGTTTCTGAAAGTCTGCGCTACGGCCTTCGTTCATGAATTTTATGGGAATACCGGATGTATTCGAGCTGATTATTGTGCCCGGTTTGCGGTATTTTTCAATTTTCTCAAAAACCTGTTTTTTGATGTCCAGTCTTTCAACCACTACTTCAATGATCCAGTCGGCATTAGAGATTTGCTGAAGGTCATCCTCAAGGTTACCGGTGGCAATGCGTGAGGCGAATTTCTGGCTGTAGATAGGAGAGGGGTTTGACTTGAGGGCATTTTGCAGACTGCTGTTCACGATCCTGTTCCTGACAGATTTGCTGTCCAGAGTAAGGCCGGCCTGAGTTTCTTCTGCCGTTAACTCGCGAGGAACGATATCGAGCAACAAAACTTCAACACCTATGTTGGCAAAATGACAGGCGATACCCGAACCCATGATTCCTGAACCGATAACCGCTACTTTTTTGATATGTCTTTTTTTCATTTACTTGAATTTACTCTGTTAAAAGTATCTTTAGAATATGGCCTTGTCGGCGATTAGTTTGTTGATCAGGTCGGTCACTTCAAAAAAGTGTCTGACTTTTATTTCAGCAATATTTTCTTTGATCCGGTTGTTGAACTGAAGCACAGAGTCTTTCGACAACTCTCTTTTTTCTTTTCCCAGCTCGGTTAACTTTACGATCATCCCCCTGCCGTCATCCGGGTTTTTTTCTCTTATGATCAGGCCTTTCTCTTCCATATTCTTTAGGATCCGCGAAAGACTCGTGGCTTCCATACCCATAGACGGGCCTAAAGCCGTTGAAGGGGTACCTTTCTCATAATCAATGTATAGCAAAGCCTGAGCCATGGCCATCGTGCTGTCGTGCTTTTGGGCCTGTTCATTGTAGGCTTTAGCAACAGATTGCCAGGTCGCCCTCAGGGCATGATCTATTGTTTTTTCTCTTTTCATTTTTCAAATATATAAAAAATATATTATGCACGCATAGTAAATTTAAAACTTTTATTTTTTTTATGGACTTAACTTTGTAAATTTAGCACGATACTAAAACTAAATCATTCCATGGAAATTCTTCAGCTTATTGGTAAATTGACTTTGCAGGAAAAGGTCAGCCCCATTGAAAACAACAAGATCCCCAATACTTTTGTGGTCAATATTCCGAATCCTTTGGCTTCGTATTACACCCGTTTTACTCTGGTTGAAAAACCGCACTCTGTTGTTCTGATTACCAAAGATCCTGCATCTTTTGAAAGGATACTGCGGGCAACCCATAAAATAAACCGGGAAAACGGGCTGCAAATTACTGCCGGGAAATGTGAGGTTGCCATAGATAGCCAAAAATACAGTGGTATACGGGTAAAAGGGATAAACCGTTACACCGAAATTGAAAGTATACAGCGCTTGTATGGAAAAGAGGGCTTTGAATTTGCTAAAGCAGTGCGATTAAAAGAAAACACGACTGCAATCATTCGCGTTAATAAGTTCTTTCAAATCAAAAAGATCGAAGAAGGAATTTACCAGTCCATGGGCAATCCCAACAGGTATTATATCACCATCCCACGTTATTTGAGCTGGGATGAGTTCAGGGATATGACTTTTGATATTAAAAACAACATCAATGTTTCAGGTTATGATGTTGCCAAGGGTATTTTTTATGAGAACCAGGGCATTACAGAAATGATCCGTGTTGTTAAACCGGATATTACCGTTGACATGGTGAGGGAAATACGCAAAAAGTATTTGGACCGTATGTCCTGATCTTTTTAATAATCAAGATACTTACTAAAAGAGTTCAAATCCATATATTTGGAGCATAATTAAGCTACATGGATCATATATTGATTACGGAGAATATTGTTAAAAATTACGGCGACTACAATGCCCTGAACAATATTTCTATTCAAGTTCCAACACAGAGTATTTACGGTTTACTCGGCCCCAATGGAGCCGGTAAAACCACTTTGATCAGGATCATCAACCAGATCACCATGCCCGACCAGGGTATCGTGTATTTTGACGGAAGGCCGCTGTTGCCTTCTGATATTGCCCATATCGGATATCTGCCCGAAGAACGCGGCTTGTACAAACGCATGAAAGTGGGTGAGCAGTGCATATATCTGGCACA
>CAWFJI010000007.1:0-133765 GCA_963816075.1 uncultured Flavobacteriaceae bacterium
ACGGCGGACCCGTCGTGCTCAAGGACGCAAGTCCAGTCGAACCGATGCTCGAGCGAGTCGCGGTGGTCCGCTCGGTGGACGGACTCGGGTGGTATGCGGAGTAGCTGAGGGAGGAGTGTCGTTCGCGGACATTCCAGAAGACGTTCAAGCAACGTCCGGCCGCCACTCCGGCGCCATCACCAGCAATGCGTCTTCGGCACCCTTGCATCCATAGACCGGGTAGTCGCGCTGCAGCCGTGCCAGGTTGAGGTATGCGTAGAGGTGAAAGGCGCTGTCGGCGTCGCGTGTGTAAACGCCATAGCGCAGGCCGTCGGTGACGATGAGACGGTGGCAGGCCGGTTTGCCGGCGGCGTAGGCCTCCGCCTGGGATTTCGCGGTCAGGCAGGAGTTGTCCATTTTCTTGGCCTCGACGACCGCACGCAGCGACGCGTCACTGCGCGGCAGACGTTCGAAGAGCGCCACGTCCACACGATTCCATTCCACCGCCATCCGCTGCGGAGTCCAGCCGAGCGTGCGCAGCAGGGGTACGACCAAGTAGGCGACCGTTTCGTGCTCGGAAGGTTTGCCGGCCCGCTGGTACCACTTGGCGATACGGGTGAGTTCGCCGATCTCGCCGACCAGGTGACCTGATCGACGCGCTCGCCACACCGCTGTCGAACAGGAACTCGGAGATTTCTTCGATGCCGATGGCATTGCTAGTCCCGCTCGGACTCTCGGGTAGTTCAGCAAGGGGTCGCGTCCACGCGGAGGCGGGCAGGTCCAGAGACGAGAGCCAGTCGGTGACCGGGACCGGTGTGAGTCGCTGGGTCGTGTCGCCGAGCTTGAGGGCGTAAGTGTCGAAAGTCTTTGGTGAGGCGGGTTCGCTCTTCCAGAGCCAGCGGACTCGGCGAACATGCTGCAGGTCCCAGCCATCGACGTCGCCGAACTCTTCAAGCCATTCGTACGGGCCAACGATCTGGCCAACCCCACGGACCGCGGCGGTGCCGAGGCGTAGTACGACGAGATCGCCGTCTTGCATCTCCTCGCAGAATCGCTGGAGGTCCGTGAGCTTCTTCGGCGAAAAGCCATCCCCCTGCAGATGACTTCTGCAGTCCGGCCAGCGTCCCGCGTATCCCGGGCCGTTCAGGATGACGTCCCATTTCAGGCACCAATCCGCGTAGTCGCGGTCGGTGTCGCCGGCGGCTTGTTGCCAGATCGTGATATTGGTGGTGTCCATACTCTCTGCTTTGAATGAGGGCATCCTTCTCAGGGACGAACCAATCCGAGCATCTTCAAGTAGGGCAGGTGATCCTTCAGTCTCTCGTCGTTGCGCCGTCGTTCTCGCTGAATGTAATCACTTGCGCGTTTGATCAGCTCGCTGCGCGTCAGAGCCTCGGTGGAGCTATGGAATGTCACGTTTCTCTTGATTAGATTGCATGCCCGACAGGCCAGAGCGTAGTTATCGATTTCGCTCGCTCCATGCAGGCTCGCTGGCACGATGTGGTCAATGTTATAGCCGTGGAAATAGTCATCAGACTTGGTTTGAAGGTCTTTGCCGCAGTATTCGCAGCATCCATTGGCGCGCAGCCAGACATCGAGCGTGGAATCACTCCAGCCGTTCTTCCGTAGATAGGCGCGTGCGTCGTCATCCATCACAAGCGTTCCTCTGTTCGCTGAGTGTAGGTGCGGGCGGCAACGGCGAGCTCACACGCCAACTCGTTCCTCAAGCTCGCGGGGCCAATAACCGTGACAAGGCTGCCGAAGCCGAGCAGCCACCAGTGCAGTTGTTCGGTATCGCGGACGGTGGCAGTCACGAGCACGTGGTCGGCGTCGAGGTCGGTGACCGTCTGGTCGGCGCTCAACGGCGTTTCGTACAGGTGCGTGGCGGCGCCGCGATAGAAGCGCGCTTCGAGCTGGATCTCCGGGCCCACCGGGTAGTGGAACTCGCCCTTGGCGATGTACTGATCCAGATCGAAGCCGGCCGGGGTGGTGACGGGAACGTCGGTCGCGGTGGCCGTTCGAATGCGGTGCATCGCGAGCTGGCGGAGGTCGGTGTAGTCCCAGAGCGTGCAGACGAGATACAGGAGGTTGCCGCGGGCCACTAACCCGAGGGGACTCACCACGTATTCGCGCGGCTCGGGGCAAGGGGCAGAGCGCGAGGCGTAGTCGGCGGTGAAGCGTTTGCCGTCGAGCAGGGCCTGGTAGACGGTGCGAGCGACGGTGGTATCGACCTCGGGCGCGAGCAGCGGCATTTCGCGCGGCACGACGCGAACGCGGTCGAGCCAGTGGCCGAGGCTCGGTGGAGCATGCTCGGCGAGCACCGTGTCGGCCTGGCGGAAATACGGCTGCAGGTGGTCCTTGAGCGTGGGCGGCAGCAGTTGCGGGATGAACTGCTCCAGCAGCTTCACCGAGAGCGCCGTGGCGCCGTCCATGCGGGGCAGGTCGAGGGCGGGCGCCTCGCGCAGCCAGGACCAGCCGTGGGCGACGCCGCGTTCGTCGGCAGAGATCGGGAACAGGCGTGACAGCGTGTTGAGGTCACGCTGCAGCTGACGTCGAGTGATCGCGTGGCCGGCGTCGGCGAGCAGCGCAAGCAGCTGGCTCACGTCCGCCTTGCGTGGTGCGCGTGGGATGAGCCGGAGCAGCGTCCATTGCCGCAGCAGTGCGTCCGTCATCGGAGTCTGTCCGAGTCGCTTCTTAGCATTCCGTCCAAAAAGTGTACGCCGCACCGCGACATGGGATGTCGCGGTTAGTGCTTAGCATGCGGACGACACTGGGCGGGAGTGCGCATGAAGACAGGACTGGCAGGTTTCGACGCGGTGATCGGCCATCTGGGCCTCGGTGAGCTGCACTGCATCACAGGGCGGCCGTGCACGGGCAAAACCTTGCTGTTGCTGCACATCGCGCTTGGCGTTCATCGCCGGTACGAGACCAACGTGGTGTTCGCCACCGCGCAGGAGTTCCCGGAACAGATCATCGCGATGGCGCCGGCGGCGGCCCGTTCGTGCCTGGTGGAGCTTCCGTCACTCCAGCTCATGCGGGGCGAGTTGGAGTTTCCGCCGGGACGTGGACCCTGCATCTACCTGGTCGACGTACAGGCCGTCGGCCCGACCTGGCCGCATTATCTGGCGCACGACTTGAACGTGTCGCAGGTTCGGCGCTGCGACCTGCTGGTGTCGAACGGCTGGACCGTCTACGCGGAACGTGGCTCGTACATCAAGCACGTGGTCGGATCGGTCCCGTACCGTCTGCACCGGGAGCGGCCGGCGACCCTGCTGTCGGCGGCGACGCTCGCGCGTGCGAAGCGGTTCGCCCGTGCGTCGGGTGTGGCGACGATCTACGGGGTTCGCACGGCCTGGAACGACGCGCAGGAGGCCGGACCCCGGCTCGAGGACCTGCTGCGACTGCGCACCGCGGTCACTCGGTCCGCGGTGAGTACCGTTCTGCTGCACCGGCCGGAGTTGTACCTGCCGCATGGCGGCGGGCGCGAGGCGGTGGCTGGAATCGTCGAACTGGCTGCGACGGGAGAGGGGTCGTCGCGGCGCGGGCCCGCATTCCTGCAGTACGACGCAGCGAAGCGGACGTTCCGTTCCCGCGGACGATCGCGGGGCAGCGGTTGAGCAATCCCCCGCCAGAGTTTGCGGGGAGATTGAGAGGACGCGGCCGCTGGCCGCTCGCTCGCCAGGGCGAGCCTCGGCGCCGCGCGCTGCGCGGTGGTTGTGCAGGGGATGCGTAGTGACCGGTGAATTTCTGGTCGAACGCAGCCGATATTCGACTTGCGCTGAACGAGTCGTCGTGCCGGCCATTTTGGCCGGCTGCATTTCTGCACGTTTCAGCAAATTTCGCAGAAGGATTGAAAATCTGCGCCGCGCGACGCTTCGTCCCGTGCCGAGGTGCACGGTCAGCGGAGAGGCGCGATGCAAAGACGGAGCGTGTGGGGTATCGGGCTGGCGCTGCTGGTGCTGGCCGGTGAAGTGTTCGCACAGGCGAGTCCGTTTTCGACGGGCACGACGGCATTCCAGGGAAGCTTCCTTGCGATCCTGACGCCGGTCGCGGTCATCGCGGTGATGGCGCTCGGGCTCGCGGCCTGGTTCAACCGCATCAGCTGGGGCTGGGCGGTGGCGGGCGTGGTCGGCATCGTGCTGGTGTTCGGCGCACCGCAGATCGTGGCCTGGGTGCCGCGGGCTGTTCGGCGTCTGAGCCGGCGATGAGCCACACGCGCAATGCGGGGGTGACGGCGGACGCGTTGTTCGTCGGCATGACGCGACCGGCCATGGCGTTCGGCGTCACCTACTCGGCGCTGCTGGTCAATGCGGTCGTGACGGTCGAGCTGTTCCTGCTGACGCGCAACCTGCTGTGGCTGCTCGCCTGCCTGCCGGTGCACGGGCTCTTCTGGCTGTTGTGCCTGTCGGAGCCGCGTTTCTTCGACCTCGCGCTGTTGTGGGGCAAGACGCGGGGCCCGGGCTTGCTCGGCAATGGCCGGCTGTGGCGCGCGCAGGGCTACAGCGCGTTGCCGCTCGACCTGCCGGGAACCGGCGGTCGCCGGCGGCGGCGACCGCGGGTCGTGAACGATCAGGCGGTGTGGCCGTGAGTGCCGCGCTGCGACCGGCACGCCGAGAGCTGCTGGCCGGGCGGCACGTGCCGTACACGGCGCTGGTGGCGCCGGGCGTCGTGCGCACCGCGCAGGGCGATTGCGTGCAGGTGTTCCGGCTCGGCGGTCTCGCGTTCGAGTCGGCGGACGACGAGGCGGTGAATGCGTGGCACGAGCGGTTGAACGCCGTGTGGCGCAATCTCGCGAGTCCGCAGCTCAGCGTCTGGGTGCACGTGGTGCGACGGCGCGAGTGCGCCTATCCGGCCGGCGAGCTGCCGGCGGGCTTTGCGCGCGATCTCGATGCGCGCTATCGGGCGCGGCTGGCGGGCCGCACGCTGATGGTCAACGAGCTGTACCTGTCGCTCGTGTACCGACCGCAGCCGAACATGGTGGGGGCGGCCGCACTGGCGCTGTTCCGGCGCAGCGACGCGGCGACCGCGCGACGCGAGATCGCCGAGGCGCTCGAGGCCTGCGAGAAGCTCGGCGGACAGCTGTCGGCGGGCCTGGCGGCGTACGAGCCGCAGGCGCTCGCGGTGCAGGCGGATGCGGCGGGCGTTGCGCGTAGCGATCTGCTCGAGTTCCTCGGGCTGCTGGTCAACGGCGAGCGGCAGGCGTGGCCGCTGCCGCAGGCGCCGCTCGCCGATGTGCTGCCGACGGCACGACTGCTGTTCGGTACCGAGGCGATGGAATACCGCACGGCGAGTGCGACTCGACTCGGGGCGTTCCTCGCCATCAAGGAGTATCCGACGCCGACGTCGCCGGGCCTGGTCAACCGGCTGCTCACGGCGCCGTTTCCGTTCGTGCTGACGCAGAGCTTCACGTTTCTGCCGAAGTCGACGGCGCAGGGCCTGCTCGGACGCCAGTACCACCGGATGACGAACTCGGGGGATCTCGCGGTGACGCAGGCCGAGGCGCTCAAGGTGGCGCTCGACCAGCTGTCGGGCAACGAGTTCGTGATGGGGGACCATCACTTCTCGCTGCAGGTGCTGACCGAGGCGGTGGCGGCCGAGGCGGCCGGTGTCGGCGACGTGCGGCAGCTCAATGAGAGCGTGGCCCTCGCGCGGGCGTGGCTGGGGGAGTGCGGCATGGTGACGGCGCGCGAGGATCTCGCGCTCGAGGCGGCGTACTGGGCGCAGCTGCCGGGCAATTTCGGGTTCCGGCCGCGCAAGGCACCGATCACCAGCCGCAACTTCGCGGGGCTGGCGTCGCTGCACAACTTTCCGGTCGGTCGCGCGACGGGCAACCACTGGGGCGACGCACTGGCGCTGTTCGCGACCTCGGCGCGCTCGCCGTACTACTTTTCACTGCACGCCTCGGATCCGCGCGAGAGTGAGCGCGGCGCACGGCAGGACACCGGGCACACCTTCATCTGCGGGCCGAGCGGGTCCGGCAAGACGGTGCTGCTCGGCTTCCTGGTCGCGATGCTGACCAAGCACGGTGCGAGCCAGGTGATCTTCGACAAGGATCGCGGTCTCGAGATCCTGGTGCGGGCGATGGGTGGGCGGTACCGGCCGCTCAAGTACGGTGCGCCGACCGGGTTCAATCCGCTCGCGCTGCCGGACGGGCCGGCCAGCCTCGAGTTCCTGCGCGCGTGGCTGCGCGCGCTGGTGGTGCGGCCGGAGCGCGGCCTCACGGTGCGCGAAGAGGCGGACCTCGAGCAGGCGCTGGCCGGCACGCTGGCCTTGCCGCTCGGGGCGCGGCGCCTGTCGCGGCTGGTCGAGTTCCTCGATCCGACCGATGCGGAGGGCGTGCATGCGCGGCTCGCGCGCTGGTGTGCGGCGGAGGGTGGCGAATATTCGTGGGTGTTCGATGCGGGCGCGGCGCCGGAGGCGCAGACGCTCGGCGACGCCGCGCTGGTGGGGTTCGACGTCACGGAGTTCCTCGATCACGCGGCGATCCGCACGCCGGTGACGCTGTACCTGTTTCACCTGGTGCGGCAGGCGCTCGACGGACGGCGGCTCGTGGTGTGGATGGACGAGTTCGCGAAGCTGCTCGGCGATCCGGCCTTCGCGGGGTTCGCGCGCGACGGACTCAAGACCTGGCGGAAGCTGAATGCGGTCGCGGCGTTCGCGACCCAATCGGCCAGTGACGTGCTCACGAGTCCGATCGCGCGGACGCTGGTCGAGCAGACGCCGACCAAGGTGTTCTTTCCGAACGTCGAGGCGCAGCGCGCCGAGTACGTGGAGGGGTTCGGGCTCTCGGCTCGTGAGTTCGAGCTGGTGCGCTCGGAGCTGATGCCGGGCGCGCGACGGTTCCTGCTGAAACAGGGATTGCAGGGCGTGGTGTGCGAGCTCGATCTCGAGGGGTTCGACGCGGAGCTCGCGGTGATCTCGGGTCGGGCGCGCAACGTGCAACGGGTCTCCGCGCTGATTGAAGAGTTGGGGGAAGCGCCGGAAAACTGGTTGCCGGTGTTCCGGGCGCAATTCGAATCGCGGCCGAGGGGAAGCGCATGACGCCGGCGTCGCACCCGCGTGCTGCAGGCAGCGCGCTGCCATCTGGCCGCAGCCCGCCTCCCGGGGACACGCAGCGAGCACGTCCGTGTGTGCTCGCGCACGGGTCCGACCGTGCGACGGTCCCCGGAGGCGTCTGCAGCCAGATGACACCGCTCAGTGGACAGCGCGATCGTCAGCCTGCAGCGCGGGTTCACGGCGTGACGGTCGTGGTCTCGCGCGCCATGTCCGCCGGAACATCTCCAGTGACGCGGGAGCGACTCGACACGTCAGTCACGCGATCGCGGAGGACGCGGAGCGGGGCGGGGCGGAGGGTGGAATTGAGGCGGGGGAGGGACTGGTGATGCGCAGACGTGCGGGTGTGGTGACGGCGATTGGTACGGCGGTTCTGGCGGCGGTGGCGGTGGTGCCGCCGGCGCAGGCGCAGTTCGCGGTGATCGACGTCGCGGCGATCCGGCATCTCGTCGTGCAGATCGATTACTGGCGGCAGCAGATCGAGGCGATGAGCGCGGAACTGACGCAGCTCGAGGCGACGCATGCGGCGCTCACGGGGCCGCGGGGGATGGAGGCGCTGCTCGCGATTACGCCGGAGCAGCGCAACTACCTGCCCGGGGAGTGGGAGGCGATGCGCGCGGCACTCGAGGGGCAGAGCGCCGAGTACGGGGCGCTGGCGCGCGCGGTCGGTGCGGTCGTCGAGCTGCGCGCCGTGCTGTCGGAGGCGGTGCTCGCCGAGATGACCGAAGCGGAGGAGAAGGTACCAGCATATATATCGCAGTCCCTATTTATAACAAGGAAGACGACAGCTTTGATTTATAGGCTTTTTTGCATCTCAATGATTTCCAGGTTCTTTATATTTTCTCCTTCGATCTCGAAGCGCAGCATGGTTCTGACCTGGTGAAATCCCTGTATCCCTGCTGCACCCGGGTTCATGTGTAACAATTTGTGCTGCGCATCGTATTGCACCTTCAGAATATGGGAATGCCCGCAAATAAATAAATTTGGTTTTAAAATCGCAAGTTGTTCTTTTACACGGGGATCGTATTTTTTTGGATATCCGCCAATATGCGTTATCCATACTTTTACTTTCTCTGCCATAAAGATTTCATCGGGTTTCCAAACGCTTCGCAGTTCATGTCCATCGATATTTCCATAAACAGCCCTGACCGGTTTTATTTTCGCAATTTCATCGGTAACTGCTAAACTCCCAATATCCCCCGCATGCCAGATTTCATCGGCAAGTTTGCAGTAGGCCAATATTTTTTCGTCAATATACCCGTGCGTATCCGAAAGAAGCAAAATTTTTTTGGCCACCTGCTTTTATGAATTAAGTTTATCTTTGTGCTCAACAAATTTACATTTTTTGAGGTACTTTCTTGAATTATCCTATAATGGATCTGCTTACCACGGATGGCAAAAACAACCCAATGCCGTTTCGGTACAGGATGTCATTGAAAAGGCACTGCACGACCTGCTTTCAGAAGAAATAGCACTGACAGGCTGCGGCCGGACGGATACAGGGGTTCATGCCGGACAGTACTTCGCTCATTTTGATAGTGCAAGTGATTTAAGGGGAAGAAATTTACTGTACAGGCTCAATGCCTATTTGCCCAAAGACATAGTTGTAAAAGGGCTTTTTGAAGTGGAGAATTCAGCGCATGCAAGATTTGATGCCCTGTCACGGACCTATGAATACAGGATGTCTTTGATAAAAGATCCTTTCACAACAAAAACTACCCTGCAAATGCCGTATCAAAAAATCGATGTATCTTTGATGAATGAGGCAGCCATGGAACTTTTAAATCACCGCAATTTCAAGTGCTTTTCCCGGGCAGGTACTGACGTAAAAACTTTTGACTGCATGATCAGTGAGGCCGGCTGGGTACAAGAAAAAGAGGTTCTGGTCTTTACCGTCACCGCCAACCGGTTTCTCCGCAATATGGTAAGAGCCATGGTGGGAACGTTATTGGAGATCGGTATGCACAAGAGGCCTGTTGATGATATGAAAAGGGTTATTCAAAGTCAGTCAAGAGAAAATGCAGGAGCCTCCGTAAAAGCACATGGCTTGTTTTTAACGAGTATCAGGTATCCGTACAAATTAGAGAATATTACCGGGTAATGGAAGAAGCGAAAGAAAAAATAACAGGCAAAATATTTGACTATCAAGTTTTTGCTAAGATTATGCAGTATGCAAAGAAATACAAATTGCAGTTTGTAATTTCTGTAATTACCATCATCTTGCTGGCAGTCTTTTCTGCGATCACCCCTTTGCTGATCAAGGAGATCGTCGATACCTACATTGCAGGAAAGGATGCGAAATTATTGCTTTGGAATGTCATTCTTATGTTCGCAGTCCTGCTGGCAGAAGTCATCTTGCAACTGATGTTCATTTATTACGCCAACTGGCTGGGGCAAAATGTAGTAAAGGATATGCGAATCCGTTTATTCAGTCACCTGTTGCAGTTTCGAATGAAGTTCTTTAATAAGCAACCCGTTGGAAAATTGGTTACCCGCGTTGTTTCGGATATTGAGACCATTGAGAGTATATTCAGTCAGGGTTTGTTTACGATTATCAGTGATCTTTTAAAAATGGCAGTGATAGCCGGAGTTATGCTCTGGGTGAACTGGAAACTGGCCCTGATCGTCTTTGGCGTGCTGCCCATACTCATTTATGCGACCAAGGTCTTTCAGAAAGCAATGAAAACAGCTTTTCAGGACGTGCGAACTGAAGTGGCTAATTTAAATACCTTTGTTCAGGAAAGAATTACCGGAATGTCAATTATTCAGCTGTTTACCAGAGAGAGCATCGAATATGAAAACTTCAAGGAGATCAATGACAAACACAAAAAAGCCTGGATAAAAACAGTCTGGTATAACTCCGTTTTCTTTCCGATAGCAGAAGTTCTTCCTTTTATTGCAACGGGATTAATTGTCTGGTACGGCGGGATGCAGGCTGCACAGAATGATTCCATCAGGGTTGGCGACATCATCAGTTTTATCATGATGATCAATATGTTGTTCCGGCCCTTACGGCAGATCGCCGATAAGTTCACAGCCCTGCAAATGGGTATGGTATCTGCCGACAGGGTATTTGATGTTTTGGAAAGCCAGGAGCAGGAACCGGATAAAGGAACAGTCGTGAAATCCCATATGGAAGGAAAAATAACCATCAAGGACCTGCATTTTAGCTATTTACCTGGTGAGGAGGTTTTGAAAGGCATTGATCTGGAAGTCAAACCGGGACAAACGGTGGCTTTTGTGGGAGCTACCGGGGCAGGGAAATCGACAATTATCAATCTGCTGAACAGGTTCTATCCCGTAGAAAATGGGTCCATAGAGATCGATGACATACCGATCAATGAGTACAAACTGCATGAGTTAAGAGAACACATAGCGGTTGTTTTACAGTCTGTGTTTCTTTTCTCGGATACCATTTATAACAACATTACCCTCAAGGATCCGAATATTTCGAGAGAAGATGTGATCCGGGTTGCCGAGGAGATCGGTATTCACGATTTTATTATGAGCTTACCAGGGGGTTATGATTACAATGTAAAAGAGCGGGGCATCATGCTTTCCTCAGGTCAAAGGCAACTGATTGCATTTTTACGCGCTTCTGTCAGTAACCCGAGTATATTAATCCTGGATGAGGCCACTTCCTCCATCGATGCAAAATCGGAATTTCTGATACAGGAAGCAACAGAAAAGATTACTAAAAACCGTACCTCCATCATCATAGCACACCGTCTGGCCACGATCAAGAAAGCGGATAAAATAGTTGTTATGGATAAGGGCAGGATCGTTGAACAGGGTACGCACAGCGAATTGCTGGCAAAAGATGGTTATTACAGCAATCTGTACAACATTCAGTTTCTTCAGAAAAAAGCCGGTTAATAGATCAGGTCTTCCTTGATGATCTCGGCCAGGTCTTCGGTATCTTCAAACAATACGAAAACCCCATTGTTTACATAAGAGATCTGCCCGGACTCTTCTGAAACGATGAGTGCCAGGGCGTCGGTTCTGGTGGTTATGCCCAATGCGGCACGGTGTCTTAAACCGAAATGCGATGGAATTTCAATGGAATTATCAATCGGCAGAATGACCCTTGTTGCGGTGATATAATCATTTTCCACAACTGCAGCGCCATCGTGCAGGGGACTGTTCTTATAAAAAATGCTCTTCAGGATCGGTTTGTTCACCTTTATCTGCTGGGCATCTCCGGTAAGCTTTACAAAATCCAGGTTATTGCTTCTGCCGATCACGATCAAAACCCCTGTCTTGATCTTGGACATATCTTCACAAAAAGACACGATCTCATTGATCTCGTTGTTCAGCTGCAGGGAATCGGGCTTTAAAAAATTGAATTTCTTCAAAAAGCCTCTTTTTGTCGCGAAGTTTGTAGACCCGATCATCAACAAGAATTTGCGAATTTCCTGCTGAAAGACGATGAGCAGAGCAATCATGCCACCACCCAAAAAATTGCCCAGTATATCGCTGAGCAAACTCATTTGAAGCATTTGTGTGATCTTCCAGATCAGATAAATAAAAGCTATACCCAGGAAAATATTGAATGCCGTGGTACCTCTCATTACTTTGTAGAGATAAAAAAGCAGCACAGCAACAAGCACTATATCCAGGATGTCAAAAAAACCCAGATCCAAAAAATCAAACAGTTCCAAGATTATTTAGTTTTTGTAAATGTAATCATTATTTTTTTGAGTAGATAATTTCAGTATTGTCGGTATCGATCTTGTGTTTTTGTAGCAGTGATTTTGCGTACAGGTATTGATCATAGGCCAAAGTCCCGCAAAATCTGAGTGCAAGTGGTCGGGCATGCGCAGTATCAGCAAGCAGTTCTTTCAGTTTGAGTTCAAGTACCACAATGGGGTAGGTACTGTCTCTCAGGACAAATTCTTTTTGGCAAAGATTCAGCAGGTCATATTTTATTGTATCCGTTCTTGAGACCCGATCTTCCAAAGAAAAGCGTGTGTTTGTAAAATCGACCAGTGCGTAGGTCTTGTTCGCCGGATCTGCATAGCTCATATAGTTTTTCATTCCTTCCTTCTTGTGCATCGTTTTTTCCTGAAGTTTATTTTGTATGGCAACCAGTTCCGGAACGATATGTTTCATCTGCAGCTTTTTGTCTATGTGAAAGATCAGATGGGTATTGGCTATTTTGTTTTTGCTGTTCACGGAAGCAAGGGTATCGCCTTGGTGGATCTTAAAAAAGAACCAGATGTTCGAGGTATTGTACACCCCGGTAATTCCTTCTTGCGCGATTACGGGTAGCTCTACTTTTTCTTCGGTACAGGAGAGTAGCATTGCGAATAATAACAATATTCTATACATAAGCCCTGGTTATTTTTACCGCTTCAACAGCTTCTTTTACATCGTGCACGCGCAGTATATTGCTCCCTTTCAACAGGGCTATTGTATTGGCAACGGTTGTGCCGTTCAGGGCTTGTCCCGGATCGGCTCCGATTATTTTATATACCATCGATTTTCTCGAGATACCGGTTAATATCGGTACCCCCAGCATGTGAAAAACTTCCAGTTTTCTCAGTAGGGTATAATTCTGTTCCAGGGTTTTGCCAAAGCCGAAGCCTACATCTATTATGATGTCATTGATGTGTAGTTCCCTTAATTCACAGATTTTTTTTGAGAAAAAATATACAAGATCGGTCACCAGGTCATCATAATGGGTCATTTTCTGCATCGTTCCGGGCGTTCCGGGCATATGCATGGCCACATAAGGCACCTGCCTGGAGGCAACGGTGCGGAACATGTCTTTGTCGAGATTTCCGGCAGAAATATCGTTGATCATACAGGCACCAAGATCTATGGCTTTAGCTGCGAGTCCGCTTCTGAAGGTATCAATTGAAATAAGTGTTTCGGGAAAGTGTTTTAAAATAGCTTCCAGAGCGGGCAGTAGCCTGTTCTCTTCCTCATTTTCGGTAATGTGTTCGGCTCCGGGTCTGGACGAATAACCGCCGAGATCTATGAAGGCAGCTCCTTCGCTGAGCATCTTTTCTACCTGCTGGAGCACTTTTTTTTCGTCGCTGTTTTTTCCGCCGTCATAAAAGGAATCGGGCGTGAGGTTCAGGATACCCATCACTTTGGGTATGCTCAGGTCGATCAATGTACCTTTACAGTTTATCGTTAACATGTGCATTCATTTTGTTTTGATTTCCCGCTTCAACGATCTTGCTGTGTCCGGATGCCTTGTAACCTTCCATTTTTTTAAATAAATCTTCAACCGAATCACTGACAAGCAACATGGACTGATTTTCCGGATGAAGAAAGCCCTCCCGGACCATGAGCTCAAGTTGTTTCAGCATGGGCTCAAAAAATCCGTTGATATTCAGGATACCCACAGGTTTTTCTTCAATGGCCAACTGCCCGAGTGTGAGTGCTTCAAATAGTTCATCCATTGTGCCAAAGCCTCCGGGCAAGGCGATATAGCCATCCACCAGTTTGCTGATTTTCACTTTCCTTTTCGACATTTTTCTCGTTACGATCATTTGGGTGATCTTTTTGTGAGCTACTTCTTCATGCCTCAGTAAGTTCGGGATCACCCCGATCACTTCTCCCTGCCCGTCCATAACGGTATCTGCCAAAACTCCCATCAATCCAACCCTGCCACCACCGTAAACCAGCCCTATTCTGTTTGCAACCAGGTATTTTCCCAGTAAAACTGCAGTTTGTCTGTAAATGTAATTGTGCCCGGAACTCGAGCCGCAAAATACTGCAATTCTTTTCATTTTATTTTTTCTGCTTTTTTAAAAATTAGACCAGGCTCAGCTTAATGCAACAGGTTACTCCTTTTTTCCTCAGTGCCAATTAGGAGAAATAATTTCCAAAGCGGTTCCATGGTTTAAATATACTGATGCAAAGAGTAAAAATAAGGATTAAGCGCTTTAATTAGTAAGATTTTTATAAATTCGTTGCCGGATAAAATTTTCAAAGTCTGCCAAATTCAAATTATGCAAAAAACTTCGGAACAATATGATTTGGTCATAAAGGATTGTCGTGATCTTTTTGTACATAAAATGAAAGATTATGGCAGTGCATGGAGGATCTTACGCCTACCCTCATTAACGGATCAGATCTTTATCAAGGCCCAAAGGATCAGGCAACTTCAGGAATCCGGTATCAGAAAGGTTGAGGAGGACGAAATACCTGAGTTTGTCGGGATCGTCAACTACAGCATCATGGCACTTGTACAATTGGAAATGGGTGTTTCTGATAAACCGGATATGGAAATGCAAGAAGCGGTAAGGCTTTACGACAAGCAGGTAGCCCTTACCAAAAAGTTAATGGAAGACAAGAACCACGACTACGGTGAGGCCTGGCGTGAAATGAGGCTCAGCTCTTTGACAGACCTGATCCTTCAGAAACTGCTTCGCATCAAACAAATAGAAGACAATGCAGGCAGAACAATTGTTTCCGAAGGCATAGCAGCCAACTATCAGGACATGATCAACTATGCGGTCTTTGCCTTGATACTGATCTCAGAGAAGGGGTCGGATTAAATTTAATTTTATTTTATTTATAACCATGTTTGTACTTACACAAATTATCAGGATACTCGTATCAGTAACCTTCATTTTTTCGGGATTTGTAAAACTGGTCGACCCGATTGGTTCAGCCTATAAATTCCAGGATTACTTTGCGCCCTCTGTGTTGAATCTGGAATTTTTAGTTCCCTATGCGCTTCCTTTGGCTATTGTACTGATCCTTACAGAAACGATGCTCGGCATTATGCTGCTGCTGGGTGTGTTTTCAAAATTTACGGTATGGAGTTTGTTTGCGCTAACCTTGTTCTTTCTTTTTTTAACCTGGTATTCAGCTTATTACGATAAGGTTACCGATTGTGGCTGCTTTGGCGATGCCATCCATATGACCCCATGGACAACTTTTTACAAAAATATTGTATTGCTGGCTATGATCATTTTTTTGACCTTTTATACAGATTATATCAATCCGCCTTTAGCTCCTGCTTTTGCAGGAGGCTTGTCGCTGGTATTGCTGCTGATCTTCGCAGGAATAACCAGACACGTATTAAGGCACCTGCCCATCATCGATTTTATGCCCTATGCCAAGGGTAAAAATATACAGGAGGGCATGATCATACCAGAGGATGCACCCAAATGGGTGTATGAGGATACCTGGATCTATGAAGTGAACGGGGTGGAAAAAGAATACAGTACGGAAGAAAAGCCCTGGACTATTGCTGGAGCAAATTTTGTGGACAGAAAAACAAAAGTTGTAACGGAGGGATATACCCCGCCCATCCATGATTTTACTATGGAGCTGGAGGGCAATGATATCAAAGATCAATTGCTGCAAGAGGAGAAACTGATCCTTGTTGTGATGTACAACATGGAAAAATCACATAAAAAAGGACTGAAAAAGATAAAGGACTTTACCGACAAAGCAATGAGGAAAGGTTATCACGTTTATGCATTTTCTGCTTCCGCACCGGAGGATTTTGCCCTCATGAAAGAAAAATACAAATGGGATTTTGATCTGCTTTTTTGTGATGAAACCACTTTAAAAACCATCATCCGAGGTAATCCGGGAATCGTTTTGTTGAACAAAGGCACCGTTGAAGGCAAATGGAACTGGAGAGATATCAAAGATATAGAATTAAAGGCTGTCCCTTATGAAGGGTTTTGAACCCAGGTCTCAATCATTCCTTAGAGTACTGATTCCGTAAGTTATTTCTTTTTATAATCTTTTACTCCGGCTTCAACAAATAGCCCAAGGTGGTTTTCGCTGGGAGGAATAGGACAAGAGTATTTGGGATTGTAGGCACAATATGGGTTGTAAGCCTTGTTGAAATCGATGGTGATCACATCTTTTTTCGGAATTTTAAGATCTATGAACCTGCCTCCGCCATAGGAGCTGACACCGTTGGTTTTGTCGGTAAAAGGCAAAAAAAGATAATCCTTCAAATCACCTGAATCCATAAAATTTACATTTTGATACAAATTCAGTACAAAGGGTTTACCTTGCAGTTCAAAGCTGGCCCTGGCATAAGTGCGGTATTCCGGAAGTCTGTCGGTTGTCGTTTTCATTTTAAAGGTTACCGGATCATTTATCAGCTCAATTTTCGCTACCACGATAAAGGCAGTGTCGATCGGAAAAAATTCCAGGGTAGTAAAAACTTCCCTGTCTTCAGCAGTTAACGGACTTTCTTTTTCGTCTTTAAACTCACTGTTTATTTTTTTTTGAAAATCTTGCACATCCTTTACCCTGCGGCTTTGCGCATTGGCGGCTATTGTGAACAGCAGAATTATGAATACAATTTTTTTCATGACTAGCATTTGTTCAAAGATAATTAATATTGGAGGATAGAAAAGAAAAATAAATTAATTCGCGCAGACCATTAGAAGGCCATTGTTTTTTTATCTTTAGCAGATGTTAAGCAGACTTATAGCCCCCTATTCCGGATTTTCAAGGGAAGTTTGGTTTCTGGCCCTGATCACATTTGTGAACCGGGCCGGCGCCATGGTAATCCCTTTTCTCTCGCTTTATTTGGTCAAGGACCTCAATTTTTCGCTATCACAGGTAGGCTGGATCATGAGTTGCTTCGGTGTTGGTTCAGTACTTGGCGTTTACCTGGGAGGGATCCTGGCCGATAAGGCCGGTTATTACCGGGTTATGTATGGAAGTTTGTTTCTGAGCGGCATCGCTTTTCTGGTGATACAATTTTTTGAAAGTTTTCTCTCGGTTTGCATAGGTTTTTTTGCACTCTCACTTGTGGCAGATGCTTTTAAACCGGCACTTTGGGTTTCGCTGAGCACACACAGCAAAGAGGAGAACAGAACCAGGGCCGGTCACTTTGATCCGCCTTGCCATTAACCTGGGATTTTCCTTTGGACCGGCACTGGGAGGCCTGATCATTGCCGGCCTCAGTTATAAAGGCTTGTTCTGGATCGATGGAATTACCTGTATCATGGCCGGATTTTTACTGCTCTATTTATTAAAACCAAAAAATACACATAAAGTCGAAGAACCCGTTCAGGAGAAAAAATTGTCGCCCTATCAGGACAAACCATACCTGATATTCTGGATTTCCATGTTCCTGATCGGTTTTTGTTTTATGCAGTATTTCTCAACCATTCCCATCTTTTACAACGAAAAATACCATTTGTCTGAAAAGGAAATAGGCTACCTGCTGGCCATGAACGGATTTATTATTTTTTTGATAGAAATGCCGGTGGTGCATTATCTCGACAAGTTCAAAATCGATAAATTGAATATCGTCATCGTCGGGATACTGTTGATCTGCGCCAGTTTTGTTGTACTCAATTTTTCATTTTGGATCGGGATACCGCTGCTTGGAATTGTTTTAATGACACTGGGAGAGATCCTCGGATTTCCTTTTTCGAATACACATGCGCTGAACCGGGCACAAACCGGAAACAAGGGAGCCTATATGGCCTTGTACAGCATGTCATTTTCCGTGGCAAATATCGCAGGCCCGAATATTGGCATGCAACTCACCAATGCCTTTGGCTTTCAAACGACCTGGTATGTCATGGCTTTTTTACTTCTGATCGCGGCCTTCTGCATTGTGCTGTCCAAACGCATGACGAAGTTGCAGTTGGAACGGTGAGCTAGATTTGAGAATCAGGAAACAGGAATCAGGAAACATGAACCAGGAATCAGGAGAATTATGAATGATGAATGATGTGTGACAGAGAATTTGCTATGATTTTTGGAATTTGGTAGTCGAGATTTGGTATTTTTTCTGTCTCAAATCGAAGCCCGTCTCGCCAGTCATCCCGCGAGGCATCGCGGGAGTACAATTTAAATCCTTTCGTGATTATTTTATCTTTGGTCTTTTATCTTATTTATTTCCCTTTATAGCCACTTTTAACACGATGCCTTGAACCAGGAATCAGCTTGCCTGCATGCCTCAGGCATGTAAACCGGTAGGCAGGGAACCAGGATAAATTATTATGAGTTATGATTTTTGAGATTTGATTATTGAGATTTGGTGTGGAGAAATTCTGTCTATTTCTTAACTTTAAGTTCGGCCAGATAATCAAAATGACGGCCTTTTTTTACGAGGGTACATTGCAAACCCACAAGTTCAGCCTGTACTTTCAGGGTTTCAAAATCGATATACACCCAATCAAATGGTTTACTTTCAATTTCTTTGTAAAACAAATGAAAGGTCACTTCCCCGTAATAGGCATCGCTTTTTTCCAGATAGTAGGATCTGTCCTCCAGCATATAACTGAGATCAGAGGAATCTGTAAGTATGACACCATTTTCATTCAGTAAACCTTTCAAATGTTCCAGCAGAGCAGGAAGTTTTGATAACTTTCCGCAAAGTCCAATGCCGTTCATCAGAAGCAGTATGGTGTCGTATTTTTTATCTTTGAGCTTGTAAAGACTTATGCATCTGGCATTTTTGATGCCACGGAGTTTGCATACTTCCACAGCGCCTTTTGAAATATCGATGGCTTCCACAGCTATATTTTGCTGTTGCAGATACAAAGCGTGAATTCCCGATCCGCAACCCACATCAAGGGTTTTTCCTTGGGTTCTTTTCAGTGCCAGCTGTTCCAGTTTTGGCATTTCATCAAAAGACCTGAACAGGTGTTTGAGCGGCAATTTATCTTCGCCTGCTATGGAAGAATAGCTGGTAATGTCCTCTTGATGCCTGCCGTAATGATAATCCAGCATGGCCATGCCCATGATATCAGGATCTGTGTTTTTTGCGCTCATTGCTCAATTGATTTTGTTTTATTCTCCGATTTCACCCAATTCAACCCCTCCGTCATATGCAAACTTGATATTGTTGTTGTGAAAGACTTTTTTTATGGTTTCATGTGTCTCCTGTACAGCTGCCCAGTAGAGGTCGGGAAGGGCATAAGGTCTTACTGCGAGCATAACACTGTGAGAGTCAAAGTTTTCTATTTCAATGACAGGTTGTGGATCTTTTAATACGCTGGGCAGATTCGAAATGGCTTCCAGTAATAAATTTTTTACACGCGGAAAACTCTCGTCATATGGAATTGGGATGTTAACGGCAACCCTCCGCGTACCGATTTCTGAATAATTGGTAAGAATTGAATCTGTCACTTTGGAATTTGGAATAATCAGCATATTGTGATCTTTTGTGATCATTTTTGTGTTGAAAATACCTATTTCATCCACCCTGCCAAAATTGTCTTCTATTTTTATCCAGTCATTTACCTTGTAAGGTTTAAAGGATAAGACCAGGATACCTGAGGCAAAATTTCCCAAACTGCCTTGCAGGGCCATGCCAATAGCAAAACCTGCTGCTGCAAGAATGGCGATAAAACCTGTGAGGTCTGCCCCTATGATTGAGGCAACAATGAACAGCAGAGAAATTTTTAACAGCACATTCAATACCGAAATTAAAAACGGGGCTATGGTAGGAGAAAATTCGGCACGTGTCAGCAGATTTCTGGCTAGCTCAGTGATCTTTTTCACAATCTTTAAACCCAACCAGACCACAATGCCGGCAAGTACCAATTTAGGAACGAAAAACACTATTTTTTCTATGGCAGCGTCAATAAAGGTATAGATCTTATCCATGGGTTGATAGTAAATTTGGTTATAACAAAAATATCAATTAAACTGAATTCACATATTTCTTCTGTATTGTCCTCCCACTTCAAACAAGGCCCGCGTGATCTGGCCGAGGGAACAAATTTTGGATGTTTCCATCAATTGTTCAAAAACATTCTCATTCAATACTGCCTTCTGCTGCAGCACTTTCAGTTCACCCGGCGACTGATCCCTGTGCGCAGATTTCAGCTTTTCCACCACGCTGATCTGGTTTTCCTTTTCCTCTTCCGTTGCCCGGATCACTTCCTGAGGCAAAATGGTAGGAGAGCCCTTGCTGTTCAAAAAAGTATTCACCCCGATAATAGGAAATGCCCCTGTATGCTTTAATTCTTCATAATACAAACTCTCTTCCTGTATTTTCGAACGCTGGTACATGGTTTCCATGGCCCCCAGCACACCACCTCTTTCCGTGATTCTGTCAAATTCCACATAAACGGCCTGCTCAACCAGGTCGGTCAGCTCTTCAATGATAAAAGATCCCTGAAGGGTGTTTTCATTTTTTGCCAGACCCAATTCGTTGTTGATGATCAGTTGAATGGCCATGGCCCTTCTTACAGATTCTTCAGTCGGCGTTGTAATGGCCTCATCATAGGCGTTGGTGTGCAGGGAATTACAATTGTCATAGATGGCATACAAGGCCTGAAGGGTGGTTCTGATATCGTTAAAATCGATTTCCTGGGCATGCAGACTTCGCCCTGAGGTCTGAATATGGTATTTGAGCATTTGGGCTCTTTCGTCGGCACCGTATTTCAATTTCATCGCTTTGGCCCAGATTTTCCTCGCGACCCTGCCAATAACGGCGTATTCCGGATCAAGTCCATTGGAAAAGAAGAAAGACAGATTCGGACCGAATTTATTGATGTCCATGCCGCGGCTCAAATAATACTCAACATAAGTAAAACCATTTGACAACGTAAAGGCAAGTTGTGAGATCGGATTGGCTCCCGCCTCTGCAATATGGTAACCCGAGATCGATACAGAATAGAAATTTCGGATCTGATTTTCTATAAAATACTCCTGCACATCACCCATTAGTTTCAGTGCAAACTCCGTGGAAAAAATACAGGTATTTTGTGCCTGGTCTTCCTTGAGTATATCCGCCTGTACGGTTCCCCTAACCTTGGAGATTGTCTCTTTTTTGATCTTTCCATACACTTCTTTTGGCAAGACCTGGTCACCGGTAATTCCCAGCAGCATCAGTCCCAGACCGTCATTGCCCTCAGGGAGTTCGCCCTGATAAGCAGGCTCAGCCATGCCCCGCTCTTTATAAGCTTTCCGGATCTTCGCACGTATTTCAGCCTCAAGCCCTTTTTCCCTGATATATTTTTCACAGGCCTGGTCGATAGCTGTGTTCAAAAAGAAACCCAGCAGCATGGGCGCAGGACCATTGATGGTCATGGATACAGAAGTCAACGGGTCACAGAGATCGAAACCGGAATACAATTTCTTCATGTCGTCGAGGCAACACACAGAAACTCCAGCATTTCCTATTTTTCCATAAATATCAGGTCTTCTATCCGGATCATTCCCATATAAGGTTACGCTGTCAAAGGCGGTTGACAAACGCTTGGCTCTGGAATCCTTGCTCACGTAATGGAAGCGTCTGTTCGTTCTTTCCGGACCGCCTTCACCGGCGAACATACGGGTTGGATCTTCTTCTGTTCTTTTAAACGGGTAGATCCCTGAGGTATACGGAAATTCACCCGGAAAATTTTCCTGTGCTATCCATTGCAGGATCTCTCCCCAGCCCTGGTATTTTGGAACGGCGATCTTTGGAATTTTTGAATGAGAGAGGGATTCTGTATATGTTTTTACATCGATCTGTTTATCCCTGACCTTATAGGAAAAGACCTCTTGCTCATAGGCTGCCTTTTTTGCAAAAAAACCGGAGATAACTTCCCAGTTCTTTGGTTGCAGCACTTTCTTCAAAGTATCAAATTTTTCCAGCAGCAAAAGCGCCAGGTCATGGTCCTTTCCCTTCAGACCACTGACAAAATCGGTAGCAATACCGGCAGAATTGATCTCAATGGTTTCGGGGGTAAGTGTTTCCAGCGTTTTACAGATGCCGTACAGTTTTTGAGCGATCTGGCTCTGACTCAGGCTTTCCCGGTCGTACTGTTTGTTATTTTCTGTTATTTCTGATAAATAGCGGGTTCTGTGTGGCGGAATGATATATTGCTTCTCACTCATTTTTTCAGAGATCAAAAACTGACTGTGAAAATCAAGTCCGGTCTTTCTGTGAATACTTTTCATGACTTCGGCATACAGATTATGCATACCCGGATCATTGAACTGCGAGGCGATCGTTCCGAAAACCGGCATGGAATCAGGATCTTGATCCCATAGATTGTGATTTCTCTGGTATTGCTTTTTAACATCCCTCAGGGCATCCTGGGCACCTCGCTTATCAAATTTATTGAGTGCGATCACATCAGCGTAATCGATCATATCTATTTTTTCGAGCTGGGTAGCTGCACCGTATTCCGGGGTCATCACATACAAAGCCACATCGGCATAATCCAGAATTTCTGTATCCGACTGCCCGATCCCGCTCGATTCAAGAAGAATGAGGTCAAAATTTGCAGCCTGTAATACCTGTATGGCTTCTTTTACATGTTTTGACAGGGATAAATGCGATTGCCTTGTAGCCAGGGAACGCATATAAATTCTGTTGTTGTGAATGGCATTCATCCTGATACGATCGCCCAGCAAAGCTCCCCCGGTTTTCCTCTTGGTCGGATCAACTGATACGATGGCCAATGTTTTATCCGGGAAATCACTCAAAAACCTTCTCACAAGTTCATCAACTATAGAAGATTTTCCCGCGCCACCGGTTCCAGTAATGCCCAGGACCGGTCTTTTTTCATGAGCTTCCAGAGTTTGCATGAGTTTTAAAAAGGCATCATGTTTGTTTTCAGCCATGGTGATCAGCCTGGCAATGGTATTCCAATCGTTGGAAGAAAGTGCTGCGGGCAGATTTATTTCAGGGCTTAGGTCGGAAAGTGCAAAATCGGCTTTTTCCACCATGTCATTGATCATGCCCTGTAAACCCATGTGTCTGCCATCGTCTGGGGAATACAACCTGCAAATTCCGTAATCCATAAGTTCTTTTATTTCATGCGGTAAAATAACACCCCCGCCACCACCGAATATTTTGATATGAGAGGCATCCTTTTCCTGCAACAGCTCGAACATATACTTAAAATATTCATTGTGCCCGCCCTGATAAGAAGTCATGGCAATGGCATGGGCATCTTCCTGAATGGCTGTGTTAACCACCTCCTCAACACTTCTGTCGTGTCCCAGATGTATCACTTCCACTCCTGTGGCCTGAATGATCCTCCGCATTACATTGATCGAAGCATCATGCCCGTCAAAAAGAGAGGCAGCTGTTACTATGCGGATTTTATTCTTTGGTTTATATGGAGTAATATTTTTCATGTAGGAAAATGATGAACAGTTGTGTAATTCTATTCAAATGTATTATTTTTTTCTTTTATATCTTTAGCATAAAAAAATGAAGCCGGATTGATTTTTTTTCTGATGTGAGCTGTTCAATACCTTGTTTTTGAGGTTCTTTAGAACGCTTATGACCAATAAAATACACATAAATCTATGCAAAAAATGAGTAAACCATTGGGTATAAAAGAATGGAAAGACGATGACAAACCGAGAGAGAAACTTATGCTCAGGGGAAGATCTGCCCTCTCCGATGCTGAATTGCTTGCTATTTTGATCGGTTCCGGGAACACAGAGGACAATGCGGTAAGTCTGTGCCAAAAGATACTGGCCGGAGTTCAGAATAACCTGCAGCTTCTTGGCCGGATGGAAATCAATGAGCTGAAGAAATTTAAGGGAATAGGTACCGCGAAGGCATTAACCATCATGGCCGCACTGGAACTGGGCAGAAGAAGGCGGCTTGAAGAGGCGGTGAGCAGCCGGAAAATCAATGGTAGCCGCGATGTTTTTGAAATCATGCAGCCTTTGCTGGGCGATCTTCCTCACGAAGAGTTCTGGATTGTTTACCTCAACAACGCCAACAAGGTCCTTGCCAGGGAAAAGATCAGCGCAGGGGGCATAACAGGAACACTTGTAGATACAAGGATCATTTTTAAAAAGGGGCTGGAAGTTATGGCAACAGCCGTCATTCTTTGCCATAACCACCCTTCCGGAACGCTCAAACCAAGTGAATCAGATCTGCAACTCACAAGAAAAATTAAAGAGGCCGGTACCATACTCGATATACGCATCCTGGACCATCTGATTATAACCGACAGCAGTTTTTACAGTTTTGCCGATGAAGGGAAATTATAAGATTTGCATCCATATTAAATTCCTACATGGGAATTATAAATACCTTTGAACGAAATTATTGAATCATGGTATTGGTTTACACCCATAAAATTACACCGCGCTTAACCTATGTTTTTAAGCAGGTCTTCACCAGGATCCTGCTTTTACCGGTGGAGTTTACTACGCATAAGATCGAATTTATGTCTTACGACGGCATGAAAATGTCTTATACCAAACAACCGTTAGGAGATGAGATCTTTATAAGATGTACTGACCTTTTGTATTCTCATGGAATAGATCATATTGAACCCGGTATAAGCTATTGGGATGAAGTGCCCTGTTTTTTTCAGACGAGTGCACCTTCCATGATCCCATTTGATCTTTTTGCGGCCAGTTTTTTTCTGTTGAGTCGCTATGAAGAATACATGCCCCATGTGCGGGATGAACATGAGCGTTTCACAGCCGTTGAAAGTTTTGCATACCGGAAAAAATTTATAGAAAAACCTGTTGTTGATATCTGGGCATACAAACTGCGCGAAATCCTTAAAAAGAGATATCCCGATCAGCAGTTTGAAAAGCGTTCCTTTAAGTATCTGTCAACGATTGATATAGATCTTGCCTATATGTACAAATACAAAGGCTTTATGCGACACGTGGGCGGAATTGTTAAGGATATAGCCGAATTGCAGTTCCAAAAGATCGTAGAACGCTTTCTGATCGTTTTTAACTTCAAAAGGGATCCTTACGATGTGTATGATTACATCCTCAGGCTTCATGAAAAACATGAGGTCGAGCTGATCTTCTTCTTTTTGCTGGGAGAGTACAATAATTTTAATAAGAACATCTCGGTAAACAACGGCAAGTTTAAAAGGCTGATCAAAGAAATGGCCGACTATGTGGGCATTGGTGTCCACCCGTCTTATTATACCATGAAGGATGATGAAAAGATGAAAAATGAAAAAAAAATGCTTGAGAGCATCCTGAATTCCCAGGTTTACCGGTCGCGGCAGCATTTTCTGAGGATTGACCTGCCTGAGACCTACCAGCACCTGATCGACCTGGGAATAACCGAGGATTATACCATGGGCTTTGCAAAACATTACGGTTTCAGGGCGGGTACCTGTACGCCTTTTTATTTTTACGATCTGGATTTCGAGATACAGACCCCGCTCAAAATATTCCCTTTTGCCGTGATGGACGGAACCCTGAAAGACTACCTGAGCTTGACCACCAAAAAATCCTTTGAGACGATTGAAAAACTGGTGGAGGAGGTAAAAAAAGTGGACGGTACCTTTATAACTATTTTTCATAACGAATCCCTGAGCGGCACAGGTAGATGGCTCAACTGGGATAAGAAATTCGAGGAATTTCTGGCCGGTATCGGGAATAACTAATTCATTTTCAGTTGGTTTGATATACACATGTACCTACATAGAACGCCCTGAGATCGATGAGGCAAAATACAATGCCTGTATTGAATACGCAGAAAACGGACTGATCTATGCCTGCAGCTGGTATCTGGATGCGGTATGTGATCACTGGGATTGTCTCATTCTTGAGGACTATGCCATGGTCATGCCGCTTCCCCGGAGAACAAAACTGGGAATGGACTATATCTATCTGCCTTGCTGGATACAGCAGCTGGGTATTTTTTACAGCAAGGAACTGTCTGCTGAAATCGTAATGGCCTTCCTGAAGGCCATACCGGAAAAGTTCCTGCTTACCGATATTTTTTTCAATGCGCACAATGATTTTTATCCTGTAAATCAAAGTGAACGCATTAATTATACATTGGAACTTAATCAGCCATATGAGGCACTAAAACGCGGCTATAACAAAGGAAGGCAAAGTTCCATATCCAAGGCAAAAAGCCGGGGCCTCGTTTGCCGGGATTCATTGGAATTGGACTTACTGATAGAACTTCACCAAAGTAATTATGACCAGGGCAGAGCAAGAAGCCGTGAGGACCTCAGGCGCTTGAAGGAACTATTTGTGCACATTCTGGCGCGGGAGAAGGGCAGACTGATCCTGGTTTATGAAAACGGGCAGGTGCTGGGTGGTGCATTGTTCGCCATGCAAGCTGGGCGAATCATTTATTTGTTCTCCGCTGTAAGTGAGGCAGGCCGTGAAGAACAGGCCATGTCATTTTTGCTCGACAGCCTGATAAAGGAATATGCTGAAACAGCGAATGTTCTGGATTTTGAAGGTTCTATGGTACCCGGTATCGCTTCTTTTTTCAGAAGTTTCGGAGCAGGAAAAGAAAGGTATTACCATTTTAAAAGGAGCCGGATACCTTTTTTCGGTAGTGGTAAAAAAGAAATACCGATGAAAGTGAGGTGATCCACATGGTAATGGCCGTAGTGAGAGCTGCACCAAAAATCCCGTATCGGGGTATAAGCAGGATATTTAAGATCAGATTTAATCCAATGGCTGCTATCGAGATCCAAAAATTCAGCTGGGAAAGTCCTGAAGCAGAAAGCAGGTTTCCAAACAGTCCCCGGATGAGCAGAACCGAACTGATCCCTGCCAGCAAGAGGTAAAATTCCGTTTTTAAGGCCGGGAAATCCTCTCCGAAAAACAGCAGTATTTCGTTTGTAAAAAGCAGGCATACCGTCCAGATCAAAACTGTAATAATCACAAAAATATGCAGGTAATTCCTGATATAGGTATCAACAAACTTTCTGTCCGTGATGGCTTTTGTGAGCCTCACAAAATCGGTGGTCAGCACGATATTGGGAATGATGGCCAGACTGAATGGCAGCAGCGATATGTACTTGTAGTGCGTAACATCGATGGGATTCTGCAAAAGAATTCCGATGAGGAGTATATCCAGGGCGATGAGCAGCTGGGAAGCTGTATTCGACAATCCTGCAAAAATGCTGTATCTCCAAAAAGAGCTTGGGGGATTCTGTTCCGATCGGTCGTTCAGGATTTTGCTGAGTTTTTTTGGTAAGAAGATCAGAAAAGTGAGAGCAGGACTGAGCAGAAGCGCGAGCACATACCCCGTTTCTTTTAACAAAAAACAGCCCATAAAAATCAGGACCAGCGAAAGTAGTGCATGGGTAAATTCGGTCAGGGCATATTTGTTATTGTCCGGGATGATACGAAAATAGGTTTTGAGCAGTTCGAGAAGGAATTGCGGGATTAGCAGAGCCGAAAGGATGACCAGGTAGTACTTTGCCCCCGGCAGTGAATATGTGAAAAATCCGGCAAAGACCGATATAAAAACGACCATCATCAAGGAAAAAACGAGCCCCTTTTTGGCTAGTTTTATAAAGAAAAGCTCTTTCTCTCCCGGATCTTCTCTCAGGGCACCAAATCTGAGCAAGCCCTGCGCGGCACCAAAGCCGGCAAATGGAATAAAAAAAGACAGTATGCTCACAGCAAATAAAATGAGTCCGAGGCTTTCACCGGGTAACAATTGTAAGGCCAGCCAGGAAGCAAAAAAGGTAAGTCCCCGTGCCAGGACGGTCGAAATTAAGATAGCCGGTCCGCCCCGCCGGAGGAATCCCGCTATAAAATTTCTGAGCTCAGTGGCCATTTTGTCTGGAAATTAGATTTTCGTAAATGGAGCTAAACCTTTCTGCAATAACCATTTTATCAAAATTGGCAATCGCGTAGTTGTGCAATTTTATTGGGTCGGGAGCAGGCCCTTTCATTTGGTCAAGGATGGCATAAAAGAGTGCTTCTTCATCTTTTACCGGGATCAGCCTTCCAAAATCCTCAGGAAAAAATTCAGCAATACCACCGGTGTCAGTTGAGATGACCGGCACGCCGCAGGAAAAAGCTTCGAGGATCACACAGGGCAGATTTTCGTAATTACTGAAGAGAACGAACAGATCTGCTGCCTGCAGGTATGCCGGAATTTCGTTATGGGGAATTTGTTCTTTGAGAACAATACTTTCTTTATGTATGCCCAGCTCCCTGATAAGCGGTTCATATTGAGCTGATCCTTCACCAACCATAATGAACCTGAATTTTACCTTTTCCATTTCCAGTCTTTTGATGACGCGTAAAATACCACTCACATTTTTATGTTGATCAAGCATATTTGAAATATGTAAAATATGGAATAACTCAGATTTTTTACCAAGTGGCTTAAAGAGAGCCGTATCGACAACATTGGGAACGACCGAATAGGTATTTTTAAATCCGAGTTGCTGCATGCTTCTGTTCAGATTTTCCGAAACAGTGGTAATATGATCGGCACTTGAACAGATAAAGGCAGTTAATTTTTTTTCCATTTTGCTTAGATCACCGGCTCTTTCGGCTAAATATCCGGTAAAGTGTTCGCTGAGCAACAGGGGCTTTTTGTATTTGTATTTGATGAACAGACCGATAAGTCCGGCCGGATAGATCCTGTTGACGTGAATGAGGTCAAAGGGTTCCACCATTTTCAGCAGTGTAAAGTAAGTTTGGGCAAACTGAATCAGTTTCAAAAACCCCAAACCTTTGGGCCTGACATAGGCGATCAGGGTTCTGACTTCATTTATTTGGTGGTCGGTGATCTCGGTTTTCGACACTGTGGGGTCTGTAACCACGTGAAGTACAGTTATTTGATGTTTCAGTGCAACTGCCTCTGCATGTCGCTGAATAAAATCACCGTTTTGAGGAAGAACCAGCGAAGGATACCAACTGTTTAAGAATAATATGTGCAGTTTTTTTTTGTTCAAGTTGGATATAGTACTTTAGTGAGCTAAATTAAATTACTTTTTGAACATATAGCAAGGAATGGAAATAAAGCATGTATTTTTTGATCTGGATCATACCTTGTGGGATTTTGAAAAAAATTCGCGCCTGGCTTTTGCATTTATATTTGAAAAATATGAATTAAACATCAACAAACCGATGTTTGATGAAATATACCAGCCCATCAATGAAAAGTACTGGAAACTGTACCGGGAGGAAAGAATCTCTAAAGAAGATCTTCGTTATCAGCGGCTCAAAGAGAGTTTTGACCTCATGGAATTTCAGGTCAGCGATGAGATCGTTCATCTGCTTGCTCATGATTACATTGAGAATCTGGCAAACTATAACCACGTTTTTGAAAATACCTATGTCGTTCTGGATTATCTGCAAAGCAAATACGACATGCACGTGATCACCAATGGATTTGATGAAGTCCAGCACAAAAAGATTCAAAATGCCAATTTGTTACCCTATTTTAAAAATGTATTCACCAGCGAGCGGGTTGGTTTTAAAAAGCCGAGTCCCGATATTTTTCACCATGCGCTGGCAACCGCAAAGGCAAGGCCGGAACAGAGCATCATGATCGGTGATAACCTCGAAGCAGATATTATGGGAGCAAGGGCGGTGGGTATGCGAACGATCCATTGCCGGTTTCAGGGCGAGTCCGAAATCCAGGATGAGCTGTCCATAGTTAATCTGATCGAGCTCAAACGCTATCTGTAATGCATTTTAATCGCTCCGGATTGGAAAATATTTGTTACTTTTAATATTTGAATAAATTGCTGATTTCCCCTATGTACCCAAGACGGATTGTTTTAATATGGTTCTTTTTATGGACACTATCGTCAGTTGCTCAGAATAACCAGATCCTGTATGATTTTGACGGTCTGCCGCAGAGCCTGATGTTAAACCCGGGTGCAGAACTCAAGATAGACAAGCATTTTGGAGTTCCTTTACTGTCGAATGTATATCTGACAGTTTGGGGCTACTGACTCTGATATTACCTACAATAATCTGATCAATAACAATAACGAGGAAAGCGAACTAAAAAATTTATACGATCTGAAATTAAGCAATTCTGATTTTTTTGTTGTCAATGGCCGTGTGGAGGTGCTGAATATTGGATTTCGGCTAAAAAATCCCGATTATTATTTGAGTTTTGGTATGTATGCAGATGGCAAGGCTTTTGGAAAATATCCCACTGAAAGCCTGGACTTATTTTTCTTAGGGGATGATAAAAATAATGATGAAATACCCGAAATTAATCAAAGAACCGATTTCAGTGAGTTAAATGCTATAGGAGAGTTGGTTGGCGTTTTTCATGTTGGAATTTCCAAAAAAATAAGCGAGCGGACTCAAATAGGAGCGAGGTTGAAATTGCTCTCAGGATCATTGAATATTAATGTTCAGGATGTTGAAGGTGATTATTACCTGACAGGCAGCGGACCCTACGCCCATAATTATGAAGGTATGCAGATCTCTATGCAATCCTCAGGATTAAACCTCCCAGATCTTTATCCCGGCAGCGGATTAACTCTGGGAGATTATCCTCCAGTGATAGAAGACTGGAGCGAACCCATATCTGATTTGTTTTTGATGAGCGGAAACTTTGGTGTAGGCATTGACCTCGGTATTACCCATCATTTTGATGAAAAATTGACCTTTACGGCCAGTTTGCTCGACCTGGATTATTTGAAATACAGTAAAAATAATGTGACCTATACCTTTAGTGAGGAAAACTTTGAATTGCCTGATGACGAATTCTGGAACCCTGAACCTCCCGAAGAAGACTATTGGGATGATGTTTTTGAAGGCTTTGATGAGAATCAGCTTATTCCGATAGAGACCCTAAAGACAGAATATAATGTTGGCAGAAATCCAAAATTGTATACCGGCTTGAAGTATCGGAATAATAATAAATCCTACAAATCCAGGAAATACCACTCGGTCTTCCGCAATGTGAGGTCCATGGCAAATGTAGATATTTATGAAGTTTATGACGAATACGGTTTTCAAACCTATACCGAATTCCTGCCGGCTACCGTTCAATGGGGAGCAACGATCTTTTACGCCAAAAAGTTTAACCCGTATCTGGCTGCTAAACTGACCTATACCGTGGATAGTTTTACCTATACCAATATCGGCATCGGACTATCAACACACATCAGCAATTTTAATTTCTTTTTAGCAGCTGATAATTTAATTGGTATCTTTAGCCCCAAGGACAGCAACTACCAATCCCTGCAAATGGGGATGAGTATTTTAATACCCTGAGTGTACAGAAAATAAATATTAGTTTTACCTTATAGACCCATGAAAAAAGTACTTCTGACCTTTGTTTTGATATTTTTCTACATTATGAATGGTTTTTCCCAGGGAGAATTGGATGCCTATAAATACATCATAGTACCAACGAGTTATAGTAAATACAAGTCTCATGTTTGGAAGGAAGATGACAAATACAAACTGAATACACTGACAGTTTTTTTGTTTAAGAAGAAAGGATTTCAAACCTTTATGGATGGTGAGAATTTCCCTGAAGATCTGATTCAGAACCCTTGCCTGGCACTTACGGTTCAAATGGCAGACAACTCAAACCTGTTTACCACCAAGGTTAATCTGGAACTTGAAAATTGTCAGAAAAAAGTGGTATACACCTCAAAGACCGGCACCAGCAAAGAAAAAGATTACCAGAAATCATATCAGGAGGCACTACGGAATACATTCACCTCTATAGAAAATATGGATTACAGCTATAATCCGGATTTAAAACCTGTGTTATCAGAAAAGGCCAGTGCCATATCAGCGGTTCAGACCGATGCGCCGGTAAAGGAAGCCGTACCTGATATGGTAGCAGTAACTGTTCCAATAGCAACTTCTGTAACAGAGCAGCCTGTGCAGCCACAAGCTGTTCAAACAGCTACGCAACCTAAAATTTCGGTAACTGAGCCTGTTGTGGTACCCACTGTTGTGCCAGTTGCCGCAAGCGTTCTGGTGCCCGTAACAACAACTGAGGAAAGCAGACAGGCGGTACCAGCGAAAACGGCCGACCGTGCCCATGCATATAAAAATAATGAACTCTCATTTTTGCTGATCCCTTCCGGAGACGGCTATCAGGCGTATATCAGCGACAGCAAGGTGCCGGAATTTAAAAAAGGGGACGTACTTGGCAATTTGCGCAAGACTTCACTGCCCAATGTTTTCAGGGTAAGCTGGAAAAACAGGGAGGGTAAACCGGAGGAAACTACCGGATACTTTGACGAAAAGGGCAGCCTGGTAATCGATGTTCAGGATAAAAACGGAGAGATCAAGACACTTGTTTTTGTGCAGGAATAAGTCAGTATCCGTATTTTTCTTTCCACCTGAGTTTTAAAAAGTCCCTGAAGCCATTTTCCCTGGGGTTGTTTCCCGGGTCATAAATTCTGGTATTTTTTATTTCGTCAGGCAGAAATTCCTGATCGATAAAATTGTCTTCAAACAGATGCGCATACTGGTAGTCTTTGCCGTAGTCCAGATCCTTCATCAATTTGGTTGGTGCATTTCGCAAATGCAGGGGTACAGGCAGATCTCCCGTTCTTTTAACCAGTTCCTGGGCATCGCTGATGGCCAGGTAGGAAGCATTGCTTTTGGGTGAATTGGCCAGGTAAATGGCGCACTGGCTGAGAACGATCCGCGATTCGGGATAACCGATCTGGGCCACTGCCTGAAAAGTATTGTTCGCCAGAATAAGCGCTGTTGGATTGGCATTGCCAATATCTTCTGCTGCCAGGATCAGCATTCTTCTCGCAATAAATTTCAGGTCTTCGCCACCTTCTATCATCCTTGCCAGCCAGTACACCGCAGCATTCGGGTCGCTGCCCCGCATGGATTTTATAAAAGCGGAAATGATATCGTAGTGCTGTTCCCCGGTTTTGTCGTAGCGTACAATATTTTTCTGCACTTTTTGAATTACGGAATCATTGGTAATTTTAATATGGTCTTCCTCATCACTTACCAGCAATTCCAGAATATTCAGCAGTTTTCGTGCATCGCCACCTGCAATTTGCAGCAGTGCATCGGTTTCAATTATTTCAATCTCTTTTTTGCTGATGGTTTCATCTGTTAGTATAGCTCTGTTCAGGAGCATGATGAGGTCAGTTTTGTCAAAAGCATTGAGAATATAGACCTGGCAACGCGACAAAAGTGCCGGGATCACTTCAAAGCTTGGATTTTCTGTGGTTGCTCCGATCAGGGTTACAATGCCTTTTTCTACGGCTCCGAGCAGGGAATCCTGTTGCGATTTGCTGAACCGGTGGATCTCATCGATAAACAGGATCGGGTTTTTTGTGGAAAAGAACCCTTCATCGCGTTTGGCAGATTCGATGATGTCTCTAACCTCTTTAACCCCTGCATTGATGGCGCTTAACTGGTAAAAAGTGCGGTTGGAAGCCTTGGCAATAATATTTGCCAGGGTTGTTTTTCCGATCCCCGGCGGACCCCAAAAGATCATGGAAGGGAGCATGCCTGTTTGTATCTGCCTGCTAAGAACGCCTTTCGGGCCAACAAGGTGCTGCTGACCGATGAAGTCCTCCAGGGTTTTTGGCCTGATCCGCTCTGCTAATGGAATGTTCATATGGTAAAATTAGATAAATTCATAGTAGAATTTTAAAATAAAGCTGAATATTTGTATAGCTAAAAGCAAAAGCAATTGCCCGATGAACGACCAGCACCAGTTTAAATTTACACCGCTTGTTCTTGCCATACCCTTGTATTTTGTGCTACTCTTGTGGATCGTGTATTGGTTCGAAATAAAATTCCATATCAATCTGAACGAGTACGGTATACTGCCGCGAAAAGCGGTGGGGTTCAGGGGTATATTCTTCGGCCCTTTTATTCACAGTGAAGTTGCCCATTTGTATCATAATTCGATCCCTTTATTTTTGCTTATGCTGAGTCTCTGGTATTTCTACAGAAAAATCGCCCTGAAAATATTTATCACCGGTACCCTGCTTTTGGGACTGCTTACCTGGTTAATTGGCAGGAGTTCGTATCACATCGGAGCCAGTGGCATTATCTACATGCTCTTCAGTTTTATTTTTTTTAGCGGGATTTTTAGAAGATACTACCGCCTCATCGCGGTTTCGCTGGTGGTCATTTTTCTGTATGGCAGTATGGTCTGGTATATTTTGCCCATAGAAGAGCATGTATCATGGGAGGGCCATTTGTCTGGTTTTCTTACCGGAATTCTGTTGGCTTATGTTTTTAAAGATTCGGGGCCGCAACGATTGCAATACGAGTGGGAGGAGGAAGGATATGACGACACTGAAGAGGCACAGCCACTAAAAGATATTTCTGAATTTAACCCTGATCCTGAAGAGAACGATCGGGTGCAGCTGTGAATCAGGCTTTTGCCAATCGCTGTCTGACCACCTCATAGAGTGCCACACCGCAGGCTACAGAAACGTTTAACGACTCTATACTTCCCAAAATAGGGAGCTTTGCCTTATGACTTACCATTTTTAGGATAGATGGATTAATCCCCCTGTCTTCTGATCCCATAATAAGTGCTGTGGGCAGGGTCAGGTCCAGGTCATAGATCAACTGTTCTGATTTTTCGGTGGCCGCTACCAGTTGTATGCCGGCTGCCTGCATATGAAATACGGCATCCTTGATATGGTCTACTTTACAGATAGGGATCATAAATGCCGCTCCTGCTGAAGTCTTTACTGTATCGGGACTGATGGGTGCATTTCCCTGGTTTTGAATGACGATGCCATGTACACCGGCACATTCAGCCGTTCTGATGATGGCACCGAAGTTGCGCACATCCGAGATCTGGTCTAAAAGCAAAAATAGTGGGGCGGGAGTACTTTCTAAGGTCTTGGTAATTAAAGTATCGAGGTCTTCAAATGCAATGGCTGAAACTTGCGCTGCAACCCCCTGGTGGTTGCCGTTTTTCGACAGGTGGTTTAATTTTTCTACCGGTACAAAACTTGTGGCTATTTTGTGTTGTTTGATCAGCGAATTTAATTCTGAGAAAAGTGAACCGCTCAGGTCTTTTTGCAGATAGACTTTACTGATCGTTGTGCCTGCATTGATTGCCTCAATAACAGCCCTGATACCAAATATTTTTGAACCTTCGTTTTCCATGCAACAAAGGTAGGGATAATCAGGAAATAAAAAAGCCACCACGTTTTGGTGTGATGGCTTTTTATCTAATTGTAAGATGTGTTTTATTTAGTCACTGTAAATGTTGTGCTTTCTTCAAATTCAAAAGCGCCGCCTTCAACAATTGTAGACCCATTATAAGTTAGCCGATAATATCCTGGCGGGTTGATTCCGTCCCCATAAGCATCATACATCACAAAAGTATAAGTTCCGTTATCCAGACAAAATGCTTTGTTGAATTTAGTAGCACCTCCATAATTTGTTCCGGATGCGATCTCGTTGTTGCCGGAATCAAATAAAGCCCATGAAGATTCTTCCGGATATGGATCAAATGTGATATCTAAAATCACTTCATTGGTCGGACAAACTTGTTTAAGATTTAACACGAGTCTTTGTCCCAAAAACAGGTCTTCCTGCGGAACAAATTCGAGGATTAATGTCTTTCCTTCTTCACCAATATTGATATCTGAAACAGTCACATCAAACTGACCTTCATTTATTCCTTCTGGAATTGTTACAGAAGAAGGTACATCATAAGACGCGGGGTCGGCAGTAGAGGCCGGAGAAACTTGAATATCAAATGTTCTCGCAGAACCCGTAATTTTGGTTGAGAAAATTTTATAAGTGTAGGTATTTGAACCATTCAAATCCACACCAAAGGTGGCTGATTTATCCGCAAATGCGACGTAATTGATGGTTTCCTCCTCATCATCACTGCAACTGCTAAAAGCAATGAGCGAAATGGCCAATAGAATTAATATGTTGAGTTTTTTCATGTTTACTACATATTTTAGTTAATACTTTAATCAAAGAATATTGAAAGTTAAAGAACCGAGAGAATTTATGTAAAACTCCCTCGGTTTTAACTTATTTTAATCTATAAATGGGTTATTTTGAATTTCTGACTGTGGAATTTCAAAAGTCATTCTGTCATCGTCATAAGAAATAGATTCACCTACATTAGAATAGTGGTTAGGACCCCTTTTAGTCATAGCCTTATTTCTTTTCATAGCTAAATAACTTTTTCCTTCACCCCAAAGTTCAATTCTGGTTTGGAAATAAATCTCGTTTAACAAAGCTTGTCCCGAAAGTCCATCTACAAAAGAAGTATCATCCATTCGTTCGTCCAACAACCTTTTGAGTACTGTTTTTGCAGATCCCTCATCACCACTTTTAGCAGCAGTTTCAGCATGTAATAAATACATTTCTGCTACCCTCATGTATACATAATCAGTTTCAATATTTCTTTGGCCTCCGATTACTCTATCAAGGTCGTAGAATTTATTAATGGGCTGCAAATAACGTCCTGAATTAGGGTTGTTTAAGAATTGTCTTTTTCTCACATCGTTGGCTGGGATGGCCGCAAAAAGATCGGCATCTATCGCTTTATAATCTCCTGCCCAAGCGTAGCTATAGGTATAAACATCCATCTGACCCCACCAAGAAATCAAATCCAGACCATTGTCTAACACAACGTCATGACCCCACATCCAACCTGGAGTGTTGACGTCGGTAAAACCACCCAGAACTTCTTCTGCACTCATCAAAGTATAACCGCCGTTATTGATAATATCGGCTGTCAAATCTTTGGCTTTAACATACTCACCTGTTACGGCATAAGTGTAAGCCAAAAATGCTTGAGCCACAGATTTATTAACCTGGTTCTTTTGGGTTCTTGAAAACGTTTCCAATAAACCGATCGCATCGGTTAAATCCTTTTCAATCAAAGCGTATACTTCACCGGCAGTACTTTTGGGCTGGTTCGGATCAGTAGGATTTGTGTAGATCGGCAAAATAGCTTCACTAGGGTCATATGCTTCCTGGAAATATTGGGCGAGATAAAAATATGCGTAAGCTCTCAGTGCTTTTGCCTGACCTAAAATATGTTTGTTCTCATCCAATTCTGGAACAACATCATTTCCACCACTGGCGTCAATTACTAAATTGGCAGAACGAACAATTCTGTAGTAATATCTCCAGACCTGGTAATTGTCTTGGAAAGTAAAATCGGTAGTAGCCTGAAACTGGGTAATCGTTCTGTACCATCCGTAAGTACTTACAGAAAGTGCCATGTCTCCACAGAGCATGTCACCGTAAATATCATATCCTTTTTGGCCAAAATCATCGTGGCCGTCAGTACCACCTGTTCCTGCTTCAAACATTAAAGTATAAATACCATTCAAACTTCCTGCAAGAAGATCCGGGTTGTTGGCCGATGCGGCCTCTAACTGTTCTGCAGATAAAAACTCTGTTGGATAAACTTCTAAGAAGTCTTCGGTACAGCTCCATCCCAAGCCTCCAAGAAAAAGGAGTGTTAGGGTATATTTAAATATTTTTTTCATGATCTATAATTTTTCTATTTAAAATTTAACTCTCAAACCTAAGGAAAAGTTTGTCAATGGCGCATAGGCATAACGTTCTGATGCACCTGATTCTCTTTGAGTTGGGTTGAAACCATCTCTCTCGGACATCAAGAATAAGTTGTCTCCGGAAACCCAAATGTTTACATTGTCAATACCACTATTGGGTAAATCTCTATCACCTAAAGTAAATCCAACTCTGAAGTTATTAAAGGCCAAATAATCTGTTTTGGTCAGGAAGCGGGTTGAAGCAGATACATAGTTCGTAGAAGTACCGTTATCCAATCTTGGAATATCAGTTATATCCCCGGGCTGTTGCCATCTGTTTCTCATATCCGTATGCCAGTTATTGTTGCCAATCTGGTCATTATCCATTAAATCCTGGTAGTTGCCGTCGAAACCATAACCGCCATAGCTATATATAAACTGTGCGCTAAAATCAAATTTTTTGATTTGTGCATTCAATCTAAAACCACCACTTACAGTAGGAATAGCAGATTTACCTACATATTTCTGAGTGGCATTGGCGTAAGTTTTGGTCGTTGTTTTACTTACTTCTACATCCGGATTTTCATCTTCGAATTCAGCCATTGAAGGAATTCCTTCACCAGAATCAAGTACATCATTTCCATTTTCATCGTTGTAATATTGGTACCACATGGCAGCACCATCCGCTGGATCAACTCCTGCCCATTCTCTAATATAGAAATCATATAAGGAATGTCCTTTTGACCGGCCAAAAGTTCCATCAATATCGATGAGTTTTTCTTCTCCTGTTGCGGGGTCAATTGGCATTTTGGTCAATTCATTAGTCAAAAAAGCACCGTTCAAGGCAATATCAAATTTATAATCCTGTTTGTTGATAATTTTGAAGTTTAAATCAAATTCAAGACCGCTGTTTCTCAAAGAACCATCATTTACTGTTATTAAGGCATAACCCACAGAAGGGCCTACACGTCTGTCGAATAATAAGTCATCCGTATCTTTGATGTAGTAATCAATTGCACCATCTAAGAAATTCCATAGCGTAAAATCTACTCCGGTTTGGAACATGGTCGAAGTTTCCCAGGTTAAATCAGCGTTACCAATTACTTGTTCAGTTGTAGAATATCCGTCACCTAAAAGAGTAGTTTCATACAAGTAGTAACCAGGGTAGAATCCAACACCCGCTTGTTCACCCACTGTACCATAACTTCCCTTTAATTTCAGGTAATTTAAGAAACCGGAATCATTGGCAAAATTTTCTCCTGTTACAATCCAGCTCGCACCAACAGAGTAGAATGTTCCCCATTTATCGTTTACGAATCTGGAAGAACCATCCGTTCTTAATGAAGCCGATAAGAAATATTTATCGCTAAAATCATAATTTACCTGACCGAAATAACTCTCTAAGCTCCACTCATCAGTATAACCTTGAGGAGGTGAGGAGACTACGATGAAGTTGGTTAAATCATCAAGATTTGGATCTACAATTTTCGTTTTAAAGACATCACTTCTTTTCCTTAACCAATTGGTTGCTTCGTGTGCGGCTAAAGCCTCAAAACTGTGGCTGCCCCAATCGTTTTTGTATCGCAACAAATTTAGTAAAGTATAGGTTGTAAATTCTTCATGACGCTTATAAATAGATCCGGTTGTTCCGGCAGCAGACCCATAAAAGGGGTTGTTTAAGTTGTTGTAAATACTGCTGTAATACTGTCCACCAAAACTATTTTCAAATGAAAAGTGCTTAGTAAAGTTGATATTTAGAGCTACTTTACCGTCAATTGAGTTTCTATCTGTTCTACTTCTGTCGTAATGTGCATCTGCGATTGAGTTGGTCAATGCACCGAAACTTCTACCTACACCATAGTCATAAGTATTCCCACCAAAAATAGGCTCAGGAATAAAGTCTCCGTTTTCGTCCCTTTCGAACAATGGGAAAATAGGTGGTATATTATCTGTAAACCAGAAAATACTGCCCGAGTCGGCAGACTGACCGTTATTATTGGTTTCAGTTCTGGCATAGCCCATATTAAAAATAGCGTCTAACCAAGGTTTTACTTCGCTGTTTACATTTAAACGAGCAGAAATTCTATCGAAATTTGAGTTGATTATCGGACCTTGATCATCTAAATATCCAATTGAAGCAAAATAATTACTTTTCTCAGTTCCTCCACTTAAATTTAAGTTTAACTCGCTTCTAAATGAATTTTGAAAACCATAGTCTTCCCAGTTTTCCGGGTCATATTTACGTGTCACTCCAGAATTGACTAAACCGGTGTCAGGATTGATTAAGTCTGCACCATCAACGTTCCACATATTGTATTTAGGGTCAATACCTCTACCACCAAAAAGGTTGTTATTTGCATACTCCACAGGGTCTGTAGCTCCCGTAACAACCCCCTGATTGTACAAACCGTTCCATCCGATTTCCATGTATTCTTCAGGCGACTTGATACGAGAGTGTCTTTCTAATAAAGACATATTAACACCAGATTTCACATCAACTTCAATTGTTGAAGTTCCTGATCTACCTTTTTTGGTATTGATCAAAATAACCCCGTTCGCTCCTCTTGCCCCATAAATTGCAGTTGCAGTTGCATCTTTCAATACTGTAGTTGACTCGATATCCTGGGGGTTAATGGTGTTTAAGGCTCCCGAAAAAGGAATACCATCGATTACATACAGAGGATCTCTGTTACCATTAACAGAACCAAAACCCCTAACCCTTACGGTAGGAACCGTACCAGGTTGTCCGGAGGTATTGATAACAGTAACCCCTGCAACCTCACCGGTAAGCGCTTGGGCAACGTTAGATACAGCTTTCATTTCTAAAATTTCTGAATTAACTGTTTTTACAGATCCGGTAAAAGATTTTTTTGTTGAAGATCCGTACCCAAGTATTACTACTTCATCCAAAGTGTTCACATCAGTGTTAAGCGTCACATTAATCACGCTCTCAGATCCTACAGTCCTTGAAACTGTTATCATACCTAAAAAGCTAAATTTGAGCACTTCGCCCGCATTTGCAGAAATAGTGTACTGACCATCAAAATTTGTTTCGGTACCTCTTGTGGTACCATCAACAAGAACACTAACTCCGGGTAGCGGACCTGTCTCATCAGACACCGTTCCGGAAATTGTTCTCTCCTGTGCAAAGGTCATTTGCACCACAAACGCCAGTAAAAGCGTTAAGATTCCATTAAACTTTGTTTTCATCCTGTATTTTTTTGAATTAATATGAGATTGATAAGAACCAAAATTCAACAAAAAAAGTTAATAAATCTAAATATTTAAATAAAAATTCAAAAAATTAACATAAATTAATGTTAAATGAGGAAGGCCCTTTGATATACAGATGTAATATTTTGTGATAGTTGCGTCGGTTGGACGACTTTTTTATCCAAGCAGGTTAATTGTACTCATTTTATTTTAAGAATTGATAAAATATTATTTTTTGAATATAAAATAGACAAAACGGCAGATTGATTTTTAGAACAAAATAATCAATCGTAAATGTATCGGAAGAATCATTTAAGGCAGAATAAAGGACTATCTCTTACCCAGTATGAATATCATTAAATGATTAAGGGACTCTTGATCAGTGAAGGCATATAATTAATCAATAAATAAGGGTAGAAAATATTTTTGAACCTTCGACTTCCTTGAAGCAAAGTTAGGGATATTGAGGAAATAAAAAAGCCACCCACGCCGAAGCGTGGATGGCTTTTATTAAAATTGTTTTACTACTGGTGGGTATTAGTTTCCAACACCTTTATCCCAGAATACTCTTGAAGTTAATACATCACCTCCCATTGCAGAAGATGCTGCTTCATAATTTGTGCCGTTAATTTTTGGTTCGGCATTTGGATAGATATAACGTCTTGGCACTGGTAATTGGCTTTGTGCGGCAGTGTTCATAGCAGGATAATCATACATTCTCCAGCTTGCCCATCCTTCAATACCTCTTGCGAACATCGCAATCCATTTTTGGGTACCAATTGATTTTTTCCAGTTCGCAGCATCATATTTTACTGCAGGTTGTGCAAGGTAAGCAGCTGCAGAAGAAGAACTGCCAGTCCAGTACTCGATTGACGCAGTGATAGCCGTTTTATAGCTTTCTTCAGCATTACCACTGACCAGACCTCTTGCAATCGCTTCAGTCTGAAGGAAAGCTGCTTCATCATAACCAAGCATCACTCCTGCATTGGCAGGATCTTCAAATTGAGTACCGATATGGGTGTAAGAGGCGTAATTATTATTAGCTCCGTATGGGCCACCTGTATAAGGAACAACATTGTCCTGCATAAAAACCGCAGCCCGAGGATCATTCAATGGTGAAATAACATCGACGAAAGTATTAGACACAACAAAATCTAAACGTCCTGACTGGATTAAGTCCTCCCACATTGGGTTGGTATTCGGTGGGGTTGACTGGAATGGAAAAATTGCACTCTCACTGTGACCTGTGATAATACCACTTGCAATGGCTTCAGCTGCCATGGCAGTAGCTTTCGCATTATCAACATCTGAGATCCTTACAGCCATTCTTAATTTTAGTGAATTTCCGAATTTCGCCCATTTGGCGACATCGCCACCATAAATTAGATCCGCACCACTAAGAAAAGATGTTCCACCACCTTTTAGTGTATTTACAGCAGAAGTGATTTTAGTGAACAAGTCGTTATATACATCAGAATCCTTATCATAGACAGGTACTAAGTTGGCAGAACCCTGAATTGCTTCTGAATAGGGTATGTAACCATAAACGTCTACCAAAGATTGCCAGGTATAGGCTTCCATCAGCGTGATTATTGCCGTTTGATTGGCTTTTTGTTCTTCACTCAGCAAAGGGTTTTCAGAAATAATTCTCCTTGCATCAGCTAAATTCGCCAATACATTGGTATACTGGGCATTCCAGTAGTTACCACCCTGATTTCTGGTTACAAAATCGTAATTAGCTTCGTCGGTATATGTTGTTTCTGTCCAGTATTGTGCCATCATGGCGAAACAACTCGTGTTCACATTCATATCCCATACCCTTCTGGCCATTTGAAGCTGAGCAAAAGTAACCAGATAGTCACCACTCACTTCGCCGGGATGTTTGTCGTCAATATTCCAGCCTTCGAAATCTTCGCACGAAATCGTACTTACAATCAAGAGGCCTATTAAAATTAATTTTTTCATTTTGTATCTGTTTTAAAATTGCATTTTTATACTAAATCCATAGTCCTTTGTAGAAGGATACACACCGGATTGATTTCCCTGTACGTTACCTGAGCTCAATCCTGCTTCCGGATCTGCATAAGGAACATCTTTGTCAATAATCCATAAGTTTCGTCCTATCGCAGTCAGCGTTAAGCCTTCAATAACACCTTTATCTCCGCCAAACCATTCCTGTGGAAGGGTATAACCCAAAGAAACTTCTCTCAATTTAATAAATCCGGCATCATAGACGTGAGCTGCATTAGGATTACGTGCATAACCAAGCGCATTCAGATAAGTATCCATAGAAGCTCTCAAGTCATTAGGAGTACCATCCTGCTTAACACCAGGTAAGATAATACCACCACCATTTGCAACAGAGTTACGAACAGGATTACCAAGGTCATTCAGGCCGACAGTTTCAGGATAAATACCAGTTGCTTGTCCGTACCACTGATCCAAAGAGAATACTTCTCCACCTTTCTGCATATCAAGCAGGAAGCTGAATCTTAAACTCTTATAAGTAAAAGTATTGTTCAAACCACCTTTCCAGTCTGGTTGGAAACTACCCAGTACTTCTGTGGTTGGAGAAACGAGGTATTTACCGATTCTTGATCCTACTGTTGTAGTTGAGTTGACAGTTTTTTGTCCGTCAGTATATACAAAGTTGGTACCTTCAATCGTTCCGTAAGGTTCTCCCAAACGGGCATTGATTGTAATACCACCCTGTACTGAGGCGAGTAAAATGTTCTGTAAGTCACCGGGTAATTTGGTAACCTCATTTTCATTCTGAGCCCAGTTCACATCGATTCTCCATTCAAAATTATTGGTTTTGACTGGTGATAACCATCCGGCTATCTCCCAACCTTTGTTGGTCATTTCTCCTGCATTCAATACCTGGCTTGTAAAACCGGTAGCCGTAGAAATTGTTAAAGGCGTGATCAGATCAATGGAGGTTTTGTCATAATAAGATACATCAAATCCAAGTCTGTTTTTAAAGAAAGCCATTTCAAGACCTACTTCAAATTCCTCTGAAGCTTCAGGTTTTAAATCAGGATTGTTGTTCTGACCTGGCAGGTCAGCAGTTGGCTGGCCGGCAATTGGAGTACCCAAAGTATATGTATTGCTCACACTGTAAGCAGGGGCACCGTTACCGGTTACTGCATAACCGGCTCTTAATTTACCCAGAGACATAAAATTGTTGTTTCCTAATAAACTAGAGAACACAAAAGAACCTGAAGCTCCCCAATATAGAGCAGTATCGTTATCTCTTGGTAAGGTAGAGAATTTATCTTGTCTAACAGATCCTTCGAGATATAAAGTATTCGCGAAACCTAAGGATGCAGTGGCAAAAATACCGTCAACACCAACTTCTGATTCAAATTCTGTAGGAGCTAAGATCGGGTTGGCTGAGTTTTCCAACGAATACAATCCTGGTAAATTCAATCCGCCATTGGTACTGGCAAAGATAGAACTTACTTTGGTTCTTCTGATGTTAGTACCTGCAGTTGCCAACAGATTAAAGTTCTCAGAAAAATCGTGGTTAAAATTCAACATCAGGTCGTAGTTGTTTTCGTTGTAACTTCTGTTAAAACGCTGATAATTGGAAACGTCTGAACTGTTCTTGTTAATTCTTTCTTCCTGAATTTCATCGTAATTATCCAAAGATACCCTACCGAATAAACTTACCCATTCAGTGATCTTATAATCCAAGGCTACATTCCCGATGACACGGTCCCTGCCGTCTGTATTATAGTTTTCATAACGGGTCCAGTATGGGTTATCTGAATAAATAGGAGATAAATCAAGGTGGGCATCACTGGTATTCCATGTGATGTTTTCACGTGTTTGGAAATAAGCAGCTTTTTGCTCCTGAACGTCCACATTGGTTTGCCACCATTGTCTCATCGCTTGCATCGGGTTTTGCGAACTATATCCAGTTCCGTAACGTCCTTTACCTTTTGTTTTGATATATGCTCCCTGAATCGTTGCGGTTAATTTATCGGTTAAAGCATAGGATGCTCCAAAATCAATGTTATCTCTGATAATTTCAGAATTTGGAAGAATACCTTCCTGATTCATATTGGAATAGCCCAATTTGAAATAACCTTTTTCAGAAGCCCCGTCAATTCCAACGGTATTGAAGTAGGTGTGTCCTATTTCAAAATATGAAGTTGGGTCATTTTTTCCTGCCACCCACGGTCTGGCTTGCTGGTAGGTAGATAATTGCGGAAACCAGGAATCCCATTGATATACCAGTAAATTTTCGTCAAAAGCGGCACCATAAGAAGCATCCTCAGTTGATGGTGTAGCAAGATCATCAATCCCATCTCCGTTCACATCGCGATTCAAGAAATAATAATCCGGTGCACCAGGAACATTCTCATTTTCATAATATGGGCCATAACCGGCACCATATTCTTTCTGGTATTCTGCCATGGTCTCTTTGTTGAATTTGTTAAAGGTTACAGAGGAACTTACTGTTACCCCAATTCCTTTGCTTCCGCGGTCGGTACCTTTTTTAGTAGTAATAACGATTACCCCGTTTGCAGCTCTTGAACCATACAGAGCAGTTGCAGCACCGCCTTTTAATACGTTGATCGTAGCGATGTCATCAGGGTTGATGTCGGTTGCACCGTTTCCGTAGTCATAACCACCTCTACCGGTTCTCTGATTCGTACTGTTCGTGTTACTGTTGTCAACAGGTACACCGTCAATTACAAATAAGGCCTGGTTATTTCCGGTTAAAGAAGAATATCCACGGATAATAACGTTGGCGGAACCACCCATGGTACCTGAACTTTTTACATCCAGTCCGGCTACTTTACCGGACAGACCGTTTACGAAGTTAGGGTCTTTTGCGGTGTTGACTTTGTCACCGGTCACCTCTTGTGTGGCATATCCCAGAGATTTTTTCTCTCTTTCAATACCCAATGCAGTTACAACAACCTCATCCAGCGTGTTTTCACCTGAAGCGAGTTTCACATTGATCACGGCCTCAGTTCCAACGGTTCTGGTTACGGAGGTCATACCCAAAAAGCTAAATCTGAGCACTTCGCCCACATTTGCAGATATGGTGTACTGCCCGTCAAAATTTGTTTCGGTACCTCTGGTGGTACCATCAACAAGAACACTTACTCCGGGTAGCGGACCTGACTCATCAGAAACCGTTCCGGAAATTGTTCTCTCCTGTGCAAAGGTCATTTGCACCATAAACGCCAGTAATAGCGTTAAGATTCCATTAAACTTTGTTTTCATTCTGTATTTTTTTGAATTAATATGAAATTAATAAGGGGTAAAAGTCATAAAAAAAAGTTAAGAAATCAAATTTTTTAACATAAATAATCAAAAAATTAACTTAAACGTTTGTTAAATGAGCTTACCCTTATGAAAAACAAGATGCGTTATTTGTATATAGGTTGCGTGGATTTTTTGATTTTAACACTGAAATGAAGGACAAAGGACAAAGGATAAAGGATAAAGTCAAGTAAAAAGGTAAAAGGTAAAAGTAAAAAGTAGAAAATATTTAAATTGAAATATCAAAAATGTTCCATACACTATCCATACACTATCCATACTTAAGCTATACTTAAACTATGCAGTAAAAAGTATTGAAGGGAGATTCCCGCAATACTATTCCATTTTTACAATAATTCGTAAATCGGCAACAGATTCCCGCTTCATGACTTCGGCAGGTTCAAGGTTCGAGGTTCAAGGCTCAAGGTTCAAAGTTCGAGGTTCAAGGTTCAAGGTTCAAAGTAGAGTCTCCTCTAAAAAAGCATTTTTTGAAAATCAGCTTTTACCCCGGCCCTAAAGAGTGGCTGATTTTCAAGGTTTACGTGCATGCCTACGGCATGTAAACCTAAGGAAGGTTCAAGGTTCAAGGTTCTTTGGGGTATCCGAAATCAAATCATATAAATAGAACACGGATGACACGGATTATACCTATATACACTGATTTGATATTGTTAAAAGACACACCATCTCAATACTCAATACTCAGTTCTCAATACTAATTTTTCCTGGTTCCTGTTTCCTGATTCTTATATTTTTACAAGCTTTATGAGATTCCTCTCCCGCCAGGGGCACTCTGGGCGGGGGATTCGGAATGACAATATGAAGGAAGCGTACTTCCTTCGAAGTCGGGAGACTTCGAAGAGCAGGAAATGAACTTTTTCCTTTTTACTTTTTACTTTTGCCTTGTTTCCTGATTCCTGTTTCCTGATTCCTGATTCAGGGTTCAAGGTTCAAGGTTTTTCGGGGTATCCGAAATCAAATCATATAAATAGAACACGGATGACACGGATTATACCGATGTACATGGATTTGATAATGTTTACAAGACAACAATCTCAATACTCAGTACCTTTTCACTTTGTCCTTTATCCTTTGTCCTTTGTCCTTGTCATCCTGTTTCCTGATTCTTATATTTTTACAAGCTTTATGAGATTCCTCACCCCGCCCCGAGCGCTCGGGGCGGGGGATTCGGAATGACAATATGAAGGAAGCGTACTTCCTTCGAAGTCGGGAGACTTCGAAGAGCAGGAAATGAACTTTTTCCTTTTTACTTTTTACTTTTACCTTGTTTCCTTTTCCTTTTTCCTTGTTCCTGTTTCCTGTTTCTTGTCTCCATCTCACATCTCCTTGTCTCAATACTCATATCTCACATCTCATTACTAAAAATAGTTAACGATATTCAAATGCAAATTGGAATTGTTAAAATCAAAATCCAGTTTGTCGGTTCTGGCCAGGGCGTAAGCCAGATGGATCCTGCCAATTTTGGTCAGAAAGGAATAACCGAGGCCCAAACTCAGGATTTTGGTGTTTTCGTTCAAAATTTCATTTTCCAGGTAGCCAATGTCGGTGATGCTGTGAAAAAAAGATGAAGGGGATGTTTTGTATCGGTATTCAATATTTACAATTCCGTAAAGATTGGTCAGCAGGCTTTCTTCACCAAAACCCCGAAGTGTTTTTATTCCGCCTATCCGGAACAGCTCATTATAAAAATAAGTATCCGAAGCGAGATATTTGCCCTGTGCCTGGGTGAAAAGTGAATGCTTCTGGTTGAAGGTCCAGATCTTATTTGCCAAAAGTTCAATTCTGTATTGTTTTTCTGTGTCGTCCTCTGTGCTGCGGTTTGCCCAGAATATCCTGGTAATGATTTCGTAATCGTGCCAGTCGGGAAATGAACCTTCTTTTTCGGAACTAAAAAAAGCAAGTCCGAGTGCCCGGGTTTCAAAAGATGACAAAGAGCTGTCTGCTGAGGCCTGAAGCAGGTCATTGGATTCGGTATAATTGAAAAGGGCTGCGAGCTCAGACCGTCTCCGGAGCTTGTAATACAAATCAAAATTGAAATTGATGTTGTTGAAAGTGGAATCCTGCTGGTAAAGATTGAAGCGGAATTCCGGACTGAATCCAGACTGGAATACAAAGGGCAGCCGTGCCCGGAGGTCAATTTCTTTTCTGTCGTTCCCGTTGTTCTGCCATTTTAAAGAAATACTTTCCCCGCGGTTAAAAATATTCTCCAAAGAGAGGAAGAGATAGCCGTTGAATATAAGTTTGTCATTTTCACGGTCGTTGCTAAAACCGACCAGGCCGTCAAATGAACTCGATCTTTTCTTTTCAAAAAAATAGTAGATGCTGGTGGAATCTTTTGTAAACAGAACTTCAGGTGGTTTTGTTTCGCTAACAAAGGGTATGTTCCGGACGGCTACTGAAGACAGGTCGACATTTTTTTTACTAAAAGGCTCTCCCACAGTTATGCCCAGCGCATGTTTTTTAAAACCTGCGGGAAATTCCGGGTAACCGTTGATGACGATCTCATCGATGGTTCGGGTATATGTTTCGCTGACGGCCAGATTGGCGCGGAGCTCAGAGCCCTCGATTTCGATCGCTTCCAGAAAAACTGCTGCAAAGGGCTGGCTGTTCCCTGCGTAATAGTCGGTGACCTGCTGCATCAGGTTCTCCAGTTCTTCAAATGGCAGGGTGATGGTTTCGCTGCCTGTTTCCCATTCTTTGTTGTTCTTGAACAGTTCTTGGAGCGATCGGGGATAATGCAGGATTATTTTTTCAATTCTGTGCCCCGGTATAAAAGAAGCCGTGTACAGGGTATCTGCTTTGATCAGGGTATCCAGTTTGTTTTGTAAATAGCCCATTTTCTGCAGTTTCAGACCGATTTCACCGAGCTCACTGATTACCCCGGTTTCGGTTTCATGAATTTTTATATAATCGGGCAGGGACACAGACACTTTTTTTGCGTCGGGTTGTATTATTACATCCAGATAAATGCGCTGGCCAAAGGCTAAATTCGCCCACAAGAAAAACAGGGTGTAATATATATATGGTGTAATGTGCAATTTCAGACGGGATCAGGGTGTAAATATCACTGATTTTTTATTGAAAACCAATGCAATTTTTTGGCGTGCCGCAGTTTTTTAAAGGAAGAAGACCCCGGAGGTTTATCCGGTGTGTTTTATATTAAAGAAATAGTTTTTCTATAAAATATTGGCTTACAAGGCTTTCATTTTCCGGGCATCCAGGAGGTCTGTTAAAATATATTGTGAAAAAAACGATGGTTTAAAGTTTGAATAAATAGAAAAATGTTATACATTTGCACACTCTTAAAAAAAGAGGTTTAAAAATATTAAAAAAACAAGAAAAATAGAATGCCAACTATTCAACAATTAGTACGTAAAGGAAGGGCTAAAATAACCAAGAAGAGTAAATCGGCTGCTTTGAGTTCTTGTCCGCAGCGTCGCGGTGTTTGTACGCGTGTTTACACAACAACCCCAAAGAAACCAAATTCTGCTATGAGAAAAGTAGCCAGGGTAAGGTTGACCAACGGGAATGAGGTGAACGCATACATACCGGGTGAAGGACATAACTTGCAAGAGCACTCGATAGTATTGGTTAGAGGCGGAAGAGTAAAAGACTTACCCGGAGTTAAGTATCACATCGTTCGCGGTGCACTGGATACTGCTGGTGTAAGCGGACGAAATCAGCGTAGATCAAAATACGGTACCAAACGTCCGAAAAAATAAGGTAATTACTTTAATGTAGAGAACAATGAGAAAAAAAATATCTAAAAAAAGGGAACTTTTACCGGACCCTAAATACGGAGATCAGTTAGCAACTCGTTTTGTGAATAACTTGATGGTAGACGGAAAAAAGTCTGTCGCCTATAAAGTATTTTACGACGCTTTGGAAATTGTAGAAAAGAGAAAGCAGCAGGACGAAGAGAAAAATGCTTTGGACCTGTGGAAGGATGCCTTATCGAACATCATGCCTCACGTTGAGGTACGAAGCAGCAGAATTGGTGGAGCTACGTTCCAGATTCCTATGCCGATCAGACCGGACAGAAAGATCTCGATGGCGATCAAATGGATGATTTTATATGCCAAAAGACGCAATGAAAAATCAATGTCGGCAAGACTTGCCGGTGAAATAATGGCTGCTGTAAAAGAAGAAGGTGCTGCGGTAAAGAAAAGAATGGATGTGCACAAAATGGCTGAAGCCAACAAAGCATTCTCTCATTTTAGATTTTAATGATTAGATAAATGGCCAGAGATTTAAAATATACAAGAAATATTGGTATTGCAGCGCATATTGACGCAGGTAAAACTACGGTCACTGAGCGAATACTTTATTATACCGGTGTTTCGCATAAAATCGGTGAGGTACACGATGGTGCTGCTACCATGGACTGGATGGAGCAGGAGCAGGAAAGAGGTATCACGATTACTTCAGCTGCCACACATTGCAAATGGAAATACAACAACGACAGTTATGCTGTAAATATCATCGACACTCCGGGTCACGTGGATTTTACCGTTGAGGTAGAGCGTTCCCTGCGTGTATTGGATGGTATGGTGGCTTTGTTCAGCGCCGTTGACGGTGTTGAGCCACAGTCAGAAACTGTTTGGAGACAGGCAGATAAATACAGGGTACCCAGAATTGGCTTTGTAAACAAAATGGACCGTCAGGGTGCAGATTTTTACAATGTTTGTACCCAGGTAAAAGAAATGCTGGGTGGTAATCCGGTTGCTCTGCAGGTGCCGATAGGTGATGAAATCGATTTTAAGGGTGTGGTTGATCTTATTTCAAATAAGGCGATCATTTGGGATGAAGAGGATAAAGGTATGACTTTTGAAGTCATCGAAATTCCTGCAAATCTAAAAGAAGAAGTTTCTAAAAAGAGGGCAGAACTGGTTGAAGCCGTAGCCGGATATGACGAAACTTTGCTGGAGAAATTTTTTGAAGATGAAGACTCAATCACAGAAGAGGAGATCATTGCAGCTTTGAGAAAAGCAACCATTGATATGTCTATTATTCCCATGTTCTGTGGTTCTGCATTTAAAAATAAAGGTGTACAGGCGATGCTTGACGGTGTGATGCGATTTTTGCCTTCACCGCTTGATATTGAAGCCATTGTAGGTATTAATCCTGATACCATGAACGAAGAAAGACGCAAGCCGAGTGTTACTGAGCCATTCTCGAGTCTTGCCTTTAAAATTGCTACCGATCCATTTGTTGGAAGGCTGGCTTTCTTCAGGGTCTATTCAGGTTTTTTGGATTCAGGTTCGTATGTACTGAACACGCGTTCCGGCAATAAGGAAAGAATTTCAAGAATCTATCAGATGCATGCCAACAAGCAGCAACCGATCGATAAAATTGAAGCAGGTGATATAGGTGCAGCAGTTGGATTTAAAGATATTAAAACCGGTGATACGCTTTGTGATCTGAACAAACCGATTGTTCTGGAATCCATGAGTTTCCCTGAACCGGTTATCGGTATTGCAGTTGAGCCAAAAACAAAGGCTGACGTCGATAAATTGGGTATGTCATTGGCAAAACTGGCTGAAGAAGATCCGACTTTTGTGGTGAGGACAGACCAGGCTTCAGGCCAGACCATTATTTCAGGTATGGGTGAACTGCATTTGGAAATACTTGTTGATCGGTTAAAGCGCGAGTTTAAGGTTGAAGTCAACCAGGGACAACCACAGGTTGAATACAAGGAAGCATTGACAAAAAATGCACAGCACAGGGAAGTTTACAAGAAACAATCCGGTGGTCGTGGTAAATTTGGAGATGTTGTATTTGAGATGGGACCGGCAGATGCCGATTTCAAAGGCCCAGGACTTCAGTTTGTCAATGAGATAAAAGGAGGTAATATCCCCAGGGAATATGTGCCTGCTATTGAAAAAGGTTTCAGAGAAGCCATGAAGAACGGTCCTTTGGCCGGATATGAAATGGATACCATGAAGGTCAGGGTCATTGACGGATCATTCCACCCGGTGGATTCTGATTCCCTGTCGTTTGAACTGGCAGCCAAGATCGGATACAAGTCAGCGGCAAAAGCTGCGGGAGCTGTAATTTTGGAGCCTATCATGAAACTTGAGGCCGTAACCCCGGAAGAGAATATGGGGGATATAGTTGGTGACCTGAACAGAAGACGTGGTCATGTGAATTCAATGGATGACAGAGCGGGAGCGAAAGTCATCAAGGCATTGGTTCCTTTGTCAGAGATGTTTGGTTATGTAACCACGCTGAGGACTTTGTCATCGGGCAGGGCAACGTCAACGATGGAATTCTCGCATTATGCGGAAACTCCGGCGAATATCTCGGCAGAAGTAATTAAAAAAGCGAATGGGTAACCTTGTAATACAATAAGTGATGAGTCAGAAAATCAGAATAAAATTAAAATCTTACGACCACAATCTGGTAGATAAGTCGGCAGACAAGATCGTAAAATCTGTAAAGAGTACGGGTGCTGTAATCAATGGACCTATTCCTTTACCAACAAACAAAAAGATCTTTACTGTTTTGCGTTCTCCGCACGTAAACAAAAAGGCCAGGGAGCAGTACGAATTGAATGCCCACAAAAGGATACTCGATATTTACAGCTCTTCTTCCAAAACCATCGATGCACTGATGAAGCTGGAATTGCCAAGTGGTGTGGAAGTAGAGATCAAAGTGTAAGTATTTTCCAAATAGGAAGATACCACTGAAATTGAAAAAGAGATTTTTCAACAACATGTCCCAAGCGTTTGACGAGGGAAAAACGGAAAAAAATACATCAGGGTTGAAGTATTTTTGACCCTGTTTGTTTTAAATAGATTGTATAATAATTATAAACTAAATTATGTCTGGGTTAATTGGAAAGAAAATTGGAATGACCAGTATTTACGATGAGAATGGGAAGAACATCCCATGCACCGTTTTACAGGTAGGTCCATGTATTGTTACCCAAGTCAGAACCAAAGAGGTTGACGGGTATGAGGCCATTCAACTTGGTTTCGATGACAAAGCAGAAAGGCATGCCAACAAAGCGACCGTAGGTCACTTTAAAAAAGCGGGCACGAGTGCTAAGAAACAAGTTGTCGAATTCAAGTATTTTACAGAGGAGTATAAATTAGGTGATGAGATCACAGTTGATCTTTTTCAGGAAGGAGAATTTGTCGACATCAGTGGCACTTCAAAAGGAAAAGGATTCAATGGTGTGGTAAAAAGACACGGTTTTGCCGGTGTTGGTCAGGCCACACACGGTCAGCACAACCGTTTGAGAGCCCCCGGTTCTGTTGGTGCATCTTCTTATCCGTCAAGGGTATTTAAAGGTGTAAGGATGGCCGGAAGGTTAGGAGGAGATACAGTGAAAGTTCAAAACCTGCGAGTTTTAAAAGTGGTTAAGGAAAAAAATCTTTTGGTAGTAAAGGGTGCAGTTCCTGGTCATAAGAATGCATATATAATTATTGAGAAATAATGAAGGTAGCTGTAATAGATATCAACGGGAAAAATACTGGAAGAAGCGTTGAGCTTTCAGATGCTATTTTTGGAATAGAGCCAAACAGACACGCTATTTATTTAGATGTTAAGCAATACCTGGCCAACAAAAGACAAGGAACGCATAAATCAAAGGAAAGGGCTGAGATCGCCGGAAGTACCAGAAAAGTTAAGAAACAGAAAGGTACAGGTACTGCCAGAGCGGGTAGTGTTAAATCACCGCTTTTCAGAGGCGGGGGAAGGGTTTTCGGACCAACTCCCAGAAGTTATTCTTTTAAACTGAACAAAGGTTTAAAGAGACTGGCCCGTCAATCTGCATTGTCTTTGAAGGCAAAACAGGATAATCTGGTGGTTATGGAGAAGTTTGATTTTGAAGCACCCAAGACGAAGGATTTTGTAAAGATCCTGAAAACACTGGGTATTGAAAATAAAAAATCCCTTTTCGTGTTGGATGAGTCAAATAAAAATGTATATTTGTCATCGCGAAATTTGAAAGGTGTGAATATTGTAAATGGCTCAAATATAGCAACTTACGAAATATTATACGCCAATAAAGTGGTCCTTTCAGAGGAATGTTTAGAAGAAATTGAAACAAATTTTAGCAAATAGTTATGAGTATTTTAGTTAAACCTATTATTACGGAAAAGGCTACAGATCTTAGTGAACTGAGAAACTGCTATACATTTGTTGTAGAAAAGTCGGCGAATAAAATAGAGATCAAGCAAGCTGTGGAAAGTGCTTACGGTGTAACTGTTAATAAAGTAAGAACTGTTGTACATCCCGCTGTACGCAATGCCAAGAACACCAAAAAGGGATTGGTAATCGGCGTGAAGGGGGCTTACAAAAAGGCTTTTATTCAATTGGCAGAGGGCCAGAATATTGATTTTTACAGCAATATCTAAGAAAACGAGATGGCATTAAGAAAATTAAATCCGATAACCCCGGGACAACGATTCAGAGTTGTTACAGATTTTGTTGAGGTAACTACGAGCAAACCAGAAAAAAGTTTGCTGGCAGGAAGATCAAAATCAGGTGGTAGAAATAATGATGGTAAAATGACCATGCGTTATGTAGGTGGTGGTCACAAACAGAGATACCGTATCATTGATTTTAAAAGAAATAAAGATGGTGTTCCTGCAACGGTAAAGACCATTGAATATGACCCCAATCGTTCGGCATATATTGCATTGCTGTTTTATGCAGACGGAGAGAAGCGTTATGCAGTTGCTCAGAATGGTTTAAAGATCGGGCAGACTATCATTTCAGGAGATAAAGTAGCTCCGGAAGTAGGTAATACCTTGTTTTTGAAGGATATTCCACTTGGAACCGTTATTTCACTGATCGAATTGCACCCGGGTCAGGGCGCGGTGATGGCCAGAAGCGCCGGATCTTTTGCTCAGTTAATGGCCAGAGAAGGTAAATATGCAACTGTTAAATTGCCTTCGGGTGAGGTCAGGCTGGTATTGCTGTCTTGTAAGGCTACCATTGGTGTGGTTTCCAATTCAGATTATCAATTGACTGTTTCAGGTAAAGCCGGTAGAAACCGTTGGCTGGGAAGAAGACCAAGAACGCGTCCTGTAGTAATGAACCCTGTTGATCACCCGATGGGTGGTGGTGAAGGCCGGGCGTCCGGTGGACACCCAAGATCAAGAAAAGGTATCCCTGCAAAAGGATTCAAGACCAGGTCTAAAACAAAAGCGAGTAATAAGCATATAATAATGCGCAGAAAAAAATAAGGATTGATATATGGCACGATCATTAAAAAAAGGACCTTTTGTTCATTTTAAGTTAGACAGAAAGATCCAGAAAAATATAGAAGCAGGCAATAAATCAGTGATAAAAACCTGGTCAAGAGCCTCAATGATTACTCCGGATTTTGTTGGACAAACAATAGGTGTTCATAACGGACGTCAATTTGTACCTGTGTATATTACCGAGAATATGGTTGGACATAAACTTGGAGAATTTTCACCTACACGTACGTTCAGGGGACATGGTGGTTCAAAAAATAAAGGTAAAAAATAATAGGTTTTATGGGAGTTCGTAAAAACAATAGAGCACAACAATTAAAGGAAGCACGTAAGGGTACTTACGTAGCAAAACTTAAAGGTTGCCCTTCCTCACCAAGAAAAATGCGTTTGGTTGCTGATCTGGTGAGAGGTGTGGAAGTTGAAAAAGCACTGGCTATTTTGAAGTTCAATGCCAAGCACTCTTCTATTAATTTGGAAAAATTAATGCTTTCAGCGATTGCAGTATGGCAATCAAAGAATGAAGATGCAAACATTGAAGAGGCAGGATTATTTGTAAAGGAGATCTATGTTGACAGTGCATCCGTTCTTAAAAGACTGAGAACTGCACCACAGGGTAGAGCACATAGAATCAGAAAACGTTCGAATCACGTAACGTTGGTGTTAGGAACTAATAATATAAGCAATTAAGTAATAGCATGGGACAAAAAGCTAATCCAATAGGACTTCGTTTAGGAATCATCAGGGGGTGGGAATCAAACTGGTATGGAGGAAATGATTACGGCGATAAGATCGCAGAAGATCACCAGATCAGAAAATATGTGCGTGCTAGATTAAATAAGGCAAGTGTTTCCCGAGTGATCATCGAGAGAACCCTTAAACTTGTAACCGTTACTATCACTACCGCCCGTCCGGGAATCATCATCGGAAAAGGTGGACAAGAGGTAGACAAGTTGAAAGAGGAACTTAAAAAGATCACAGGAAAGGATATACAGATCAATATCTTTGAAATCAAAAGACCTGAATTAGATGCACTGCTGGTTGCTGCCAGTATTGCAAGACAGATTGAGAGCAGGATCTCTTACAAGAGAGCGATCAAAATGGCTATCGCAACTACCATGCGCATGAATGCGGAAGGTATTAAAGTGATGATCTCAGGCAGGTTGAACGGAGCTGAAATGGCTCGTTCAGAATCTTTTAAGGAAGGCAGAATACCGCTTTCTACATTCAGAGCAGATATTGATTATGCACTTGAAGAAGCCAACACTACCTATGGAAAATTGGGTATCAAGGTTTGGATTATGAAAGGTGAGGTTTACGGAAAAAGAGAGTTGTCTCCTTTGGTTGGCATGGCCAAAAAAGCGGGCAAACCAACTGAAATGAGAAGTAAACCGCGCAAAAAATAATTTTTTAATAGACAAGAAATGTTACAGCCAAAGAGAGTCAAATATCGTAAAGTACAAAAGGGAAAAGGTAGTTTTAGTGGCCTTTCTCAAAGAGGTCACCAGCTTTCAGACGGAGTTTTTGGGATTAAATCATTAGAGCAAAGTTTCCTTACCTCTCGACAAATTGAAGCAGCACGTATCGCGGCTACCCGTTTTATGAAACGTCAGGGTAGTTTGTGGATCAAAGTATTCCCGGACAAGCCGATCACCAAAAAACCTTTAGAGGTTCGTATGGGTAAAGGTAAGGGAGCACCCGAGTATTTCGTTGCTATTGTGAAGCCGGGAAAAATTATGTTTGAAATTGGCGGTGTTCCAATGGATGTGGCTAAAGAGGCTTTGCGTTTGGCAGCTCAGAAGCTACCGGTTAAAACCAAGTTTATTGTTGCACGTGATTATCAGGACGCCTAATCTAATCCGGCCTGGCCTGTAAAAAATAGAAACCATGAAACAATCTGAAATTGTAGAATTATCTGTAGCGGATTTAAAAGAAAAATTGGGCATGTTCCAAAAGAACTACACTGATATGAAACTTGCACATGCGATTTCACCATTAGAAAATCCAATACAATTGAGAAATTTAAGAAGAACCTGTGCAAGGTTGGCAACAGAATTAACTAAAAGAGAATTACAATAATTGTATTTCAATTTAAAGATGGAACAAAGAAATCTTAGAAAAGAAAGAGTCGGTGTAGTATCAAGCACTAAAATGCAGAAAACCGTAGTGGTATCTGAAGTTAGACGCGTTAAACACCCTCTTTACGGAAAATTCGTGTTAAGTACTAAAAAGTATTATGTACACGATGAAAAAAATGACTGCAACGTTGGAGATACTGTTAAGATCAGTGAGACTCGACCTTTGAGCAAAACCAAGTGCTGGAGATTAGTTGAAATTTTAGAAAGAGCGAAATAACCATGTTACAACAGGAATCAAGATTAAAAGTAGCTGACAACACCGGAGCAAAGGAAGTTTTAGTAATTCGTGTCCTAGGTGGAACCAAAAAACGTTATGCATCGGTGGGTGATATGATAGTGGTATCTGTTAAAGAAGCCACCCCCAACGGAACAGCAAAAAAAGGCCAGGTAGCCAAAGCGGTCGTGGTGCGTACGAAAAAGGAAGTAAGACGTAAGGACGGATCCTATATTCGTTTTGACGACAATGCCTGTGTATTAATGGATGCAGCCGCAAAGGAAATGAAAGGCACCCGTGTTTTTGGCCCTGTTGCCAGAGAATTGCGTGAAAAGCAGTTCATGAAAATTGTATCATTGGCACCGGAAGTGCTTTAATTATCAGAATTATGACAAAGCTAAAATTAAAAACCGGCGATACGGTACAAGTGATCTCCGGTGATCATAAAGGAGAGAAAGGCAAAATTGTAAAGGTTTTGACAGATAAAAACCGTGCAATTGTTGAAGGAGTGAATATGATCTCAAAACATACCAAGCCAAGTGCAAAAAATCCTCAGGGCGGCATTGTTAAAAAAGAAGCTTCCCTGCATATTTCTAACCTGATGATCGTGGAGAAAGGAACCACCACCAGGGTAGGATTCAGAACAGAGGGAGACAAAAAGGTTAGGTTTTCTAAAAAAACGAATCAAGCTATATAGTTATGGAATATACACCAAGACTTAAGAAAGAATACGAAAGCAGGATCAAACTTGCTTTGAAAGAAGAATTTGGTTACGATAACGTGATGCAGGTTCCAAAATTGCATAAGATCGTTATCAGCAGAGGCGTTGGTGCAGGTATTGCCGATAAGAAGATTATCGAGCATGCTGCCAACGAACTGGCAGCCATTACCGGTCAGAAGGCCGTTACAACTTTGTCTAAAAAGGACGTTGCTTCCTTTAAACTTAGAAAAGGAATGCCGGTTGGTGTTATGGTTACCTTGCGTGCCGACAGGATGTTTGAATTCATGGACAGGCTGGTTACCGTTGCCCTTCCAAGGGTTCGTGACTTCAAAGGCGTAAAGTCTACCGGTTTCGACGGCAGGGGAAATTACAACCTTGGGGTTACAGAGCAGATCATTTTTCCTGAGATCAATATCGATAAGATCTACCGCATCAGTGGTATGGATATTACCTTTGTTACCACGGCGAAAACAGATAAAGAAGCAAAATCATTATTACACGAATTAGGTTTACCATTTAAAAAGAATTAAGAGATGGCTAAAGAATCAATGAAAGCCCGTGAAGTGAAAAGGGCAAAAACAGTAGCAAAATATTCAGCAAAAAGAAAAGCTTTGAAAGAAGCCGGTGAATATGAATTGCTGCAGAAATTACCAAAGAATGCCTCTCCTATTCGCATGCACAACAGATGTAAGTTGACAGGAAGACCTAAAGGTTATATGAGACAGTTCGGTATTTCACGTGTAACTTTCCGTGAGATGGCCAATGAAGGATTGATTCCGGGTGTAAAAAAGGCATCCTGGTAAAAATAAAAAGTATTGTTTAATTGGTTTGAAGTTTAATCCCGGGTACTCGGGATTAAAAACCAAAACCGCAAATTTAATCTATGTATACAGATCCTATTGCAGATTTTTTAACCCGAATCAGAAATGCGGCTAACGCAAGTCACAGAGTGGTTGAAATTCCGGCTTCCAACTTGAAGAAAGAAATGACCAAGATCCTTTTCGATCAGGGTTATATCCTCAGCTATAAGTTCGAAGAAAACAAAGTGCAGGGCAAAATAGTCATTGCACTTAAATACGACAAACTTACTAAAGAATCCGTAATCAAGAAATTACAGAGGGTAAGTACACCTGGTCTGCGTCAGTACGTTGGTGCCGATGATATGCCCAGGGTATTGAACGGTTTAGGTATAGCCATTATTTCCACTTCGAAAGGAGTTATGACGAACAAACAGGCTCGTCAGGAAAATGTGGGCGGTGAAGTATTGTGTTACGTTTATTAATAAAATTAGTAAGATGTCAAGAATTGGAAAAAACCCAATAGTAATACCACAAGGTGTAAGCGTTGTTATCAATGACAACCTGGTTACCGTAAAAGGCAAGCTGGGTGAATTAACGCAGGAGTTCAGCGAGATCGGAATCACCATGGAGGATAATACGATCACACTTGTGCGACCTTCAGAGTCCATATCTCACAAGGCAAGTCACGGTTTGTACAGGGCTTTGATCAATAACATGATCATAGGTGTGTCAAAAGGATGGACAAAGGATCTGGAATTGGTTGGTGTAGGTTACAGAGCATCAAATCAAGGGCAAAGGGTTGACCTCGCTTTAGGATTTTCACACAATATTATTTTTGATATTGCCCCTGAAGTAAAAGTTGAAACTGTGTCAGAAAAAGGTAAGAATCCTGTAATAAAACTTTCATCACACGACAAGCAGTTGCTTGGACATGTTGCGGCTAAGATCCGTTCTTTCCGTAAGCCTGAACCTTACAAAGGAAAGGGTGTTAAGTTTGTAGGAGAATTATTAAGAAGAAAAGCAGGTAAAAAAGCATAAGAATTTATCGTTATGGCACTAACAAAATTAGAGAGAAGAGCGCGAATTAAACAGAGGATCAGAAAGGTGATCACCGGAACTACGGTAAAACCCAGGTTGTCTGTATTCAGAAGTAACAATGAAATTTCAGCTCAGTTAATTGACGACACCCAGGGCGTAACCCTGATGGCAGCTTCTTCGAGAGAAAAAGGTGTGGCTAAAGGTACTAAAATTGAAGTAGCAAATGCTGTGGGTAAATTGCTTGCCGAAAAAGCCTTAAAAGCAGGTATAGATAGCTGCTCATTCGACAGAAACGGTTATCTGTTTCACGGAAGGGTGAAATCTTTCGCAGATGGTGCAAGAGAAGGTGGTTTAAAATTTTAAAAAGACGTCATGGACAAGAGTTATAGAAATATTGAAAGAGTAAAGCCAAGTGGTTTGGAATTGAAGGATCATTTGGTGGGTGTTCAAAGAGTTACCAAAGTAACTAAAGGAGGTAGAACTTTCGGTTTCTCCGCGATAGTTGTGGTAGGTAACGGAAATGGCGTTGTTGGTTATGGCCTGGGAAAATCACAGGACGTGGCAACTTCTATTGCAAAAGCAATTGAAGACGCAAAAAAGAACCTGGTCAGGGTTCCTATTTTAAACCAGACCTTACCCCATGAGCAAAAAGGTAAATACGGAGGAGCAAAGGTATATTTAAAGCCTGCTTCACACGGTACCGGAGTTATTGCAGGTGGTGCGGTTCGCGCGGTATTGGAATCTGTTGGGGTACATGATGTACTTTCCAAGTCACAGGGATCTTCCAACCCACACAACGTGGTAAAGGCTACTTTTGATGCACTTTTGAGTCTGCGTGACGCAAAAACAATTGCAAAACAAAGAGGAATCAGTATAGAGAAGGTATTTAACGGATAATTTGTAATTGTGATGAAAAAAATTAAAGTAACCCAGATACGAAGCAAGATCAGAAGACCTAAAAACCAAAAATTAACTTTGGAGGCTTTGGGATTGAAAAGAATTGATCACAGTGTGGAGCACGAAGCTACTCCTGCAATTCTTGGAATGGTAAGAACAGTTAATCACCTAGTTTCCGTAGAGGAAATAAAATAAGATATTGTTTATGCAACTAAATAATTTACAACCTGCAAAAGGTTCTGCAAAATCAAGTAAGAAAAGAATAGGCCGTGGGCAGGGTTCCGGTAAAGGAGGTACTGCAACAAGAGGTCATAAAGGAGCAAAATCACGTTCAGGGTATTCTAAAAAGATAGGTTTTGAAGGTGGACAAATGCCTTTGCAAAGACGTGTGCCTAAATTCGGATTTAATAATATTAACCGCAAGGAATACAAAGGCATCAATCTGGATCAACTGCAACAGCTCGTTGAAGACGGTAGAATTAAAGATACCGTAAATATGGCTGTGTTGATCGAGAATGGGGTTGTTTATAAAAATGACCTGGTAAAAATACTAGGTGGCGGTGAATTAAAGGCAAAATTGGATATCACGGTACATAAATTTTCAGCTTCTGCAAAAGCAGCAATTGAGAAGGCCGGCGGTAAGGCAGAAACCCTTTAAAATTAAATAGGTTTAAATGAAGAAATTTTTTAGTACCCTACAGGATATTTGGAAAATAGAAGAGCTGAAGAATAAAATTATCGTTACGCTTGGTTTAATGGTAGTTTATCGTTTGGCCGCTCATTTGCCATTGCCGGGTATTGACCCTACACAATTGACAGCCATCAATGACAAAACTTCGGGTGGTTTATTGGGCTTGCTCAATGCCTTTACCGGTGGTGCTTTTGCCAATGCATCGGTTATGGCCCTGGGGATCATGCCCTATATTTCTGCATCTATTGTTGTACAATTAATGGGAATAGCCATTCCTTATCTGCAAAAATTGCAAAAAGAAGGTGAAAGCGGCAGAAAAAAGATCAACCAGATCACACGCTGGTTGACCATCGGAATCCTGATCATTCAGGCACCGGCTTATCTGGTTAGTTTACCCAGCCTGGGAATACCTGAAAGTGCATTTTTGCTGGGACGCGGACCCTTATTCTATTTATCTTCCATCCTCTTGTTAACAACCGGTACGGTTTTTGCTATGTGGTTGGGTGAAAAGATAACCGATAAAGGAATTGGCAACGGAATCTCCCTGCTCATCATGATAGGAATCATAGCCAGGTTACCGGCCGTATTCATGCAGGAGGCAACATCACGTATCACCCAATCCAACGGTGGTTTGTTGATGATACTGATCGAGGTGATCTTCTGGTTACTGGTAATTTTGGCCAGTGTGCTTCTGGTGACAGCTGTTCGAAAGATACAGGTTCAATATGCCAGACGCACCGTTGCAGGTAATGTAAAAGATGTGGCCGGAGCGAGACAATACATTCCGCTTAAGCTGAATTCAGCCGGTGTTATGCCCATCATTTTTGCACAGGCCCTGATGTTTGTTCCCGGATTGCTGGCCAGTTCTGAGAATTCGACTTTAAAGTCTATCGGAATAGCTTTTACAGATATGTTTGGTTTCTGGTACAATGTGGTATTTGCAATACTGATCATCATCTTCAGTTATTTCTATACAGCGATCACGATTCCAACCAATAAAATGGCTGATGATCTGAAAAAAGGTGGTGGTTTTGTTCCGGGCATACGTCCGGGTAAAGATACCGCAGAATACCTGGATGGTATTTTATCGAGAATCACTTTACCGGGTTCTATATTTCTTGCGCTCCTGGCGGTTCTGCCGGCCATCGTAACGAAATTTGGTGTGCAGCCGGGATGGGCTCTGTTTTATGGAGGAACCTCTTTGTTGATCCTGGTGGGTGTAGCAATAGATACTTTACAACAAATCAATGCCTATTTGTTGAACAGACATTACGATGGTTTGATGAAGACCGGAGCTAAAAGAAAATCAACGGTATAGTATATGGCTAAACAGACAGCAATACAGCAAGATGGCACGATTATAGAAGCACTTTCCAATGCAATGTTTCGCGTTGAACTGGAGAATGAGCATATAGTGACCGCCCATATCTCCGGAAAAATGCGCATGCATTATATCAAAATATTACCCGGTGATAAGGTAAAGCTGGAAATGAGCCCCTATGATTTGAGCAAGGCCAGAATAACCTATAGATATTAATAAAAAAAGGCTTTTAATTAATTTGTAGTAAAAAGCCGAAATAAATAATAAGAGTAGAACTCATGAAAGTTAGAACATCTATCAAAAAAAGAAGCGCCGAGTGCAAAATTGTACGTAGAAAAGGCAGATTATATGTAATCAACAAAAGTAATCCTAGATTTAAACAAAGACAAGGATAAGTTATGGCAAGAATAGCAGGTATTGATATTCCAAAGAACAAGAGAGGGATCATTTCATTGACCTATATCTTTGGTATCGGAAGAAGTAAGGCTAAAGAAATTTTGGCAAATGCTAAGGTTGACGAAAACACAAAAGTGCAGGATTGGACTGACAGTGAGATCGCCAATATACGTGAGCAGGTTAGTAAGGTCAAGATCGAAGGAGAACTCAGATCAGAAGTTCAGACAAACATCAAACGTTTGATGGACATCGGTTGTTACAGAGGTGTTCGACACAGATCAGGACTTCCATTGCGTGGTCAGAAGACCAAAAACAATTCCAGAACGCGCAAAGGCAAGAAGAAAACTGTAGCAAATAAAAAGAAAGCAACTAAATAATCTTTAGAGACATGGCAAAGAAAGTTCAAAAAAAGCGAAAAGTAATTGTTGACGCAGTTGGTGAGGCGCATATCAGCGCTACCTTCAATAACATCATTATTTCCCTGACCAACAAGAATGGGGATGTTATTTCATGGTCAAGTGCAGGTAAACAAGGATTTAGAGGTTCAAAAAAGAACACGCCTTATGCAGCCCAGACTGCAGCTGAGGATTGCTCAAAAGTTGCTCATGAAGCCGGCTTAAGAAAAGTAAAGGTGTTTGTTAAAGGTCCGGGAAATGGCAGGGAATCTGCGATCAGAACGATCAACAACAGTGGAATCGAGGTAACAGAGATCATCGATATTACCCCAATGCCGCACAATGGTTGCAGACCACCAAAAAGAAGAAGAGTTTAATTAAATAATTTTATATAAATCAAGGATTTAGATTATCGAAGGAATGCCTTAATTCATAATCCCTTAAAATTTAAAAGATGGCAAGATATACAGGACCAAAATCAAAGATCGCCAGAAAATTCGGTTTACCGATTTTTGGTGAGGACAAAGCATTAGAAAGAAGAAATTATCCTCCCGGACAACACGGTATGAACCGCAGAAGGGGGAAACGATCTGAATATGCTATCCAGTTAAATGAAAAACAAAAAGCTAAATACACCTATGGAATTCTTGAGCGTCAGTTCAGGAATCTGTTCGAAAAAGCTTCAAGAACCAAAGGTATTACCGGTGAGGTATTGCTGCAGTTATGTGAATCCCGCTTAGACAATGTCGTTTACAGAATGGGTGTTTCACCAACGCGCAGTGGTGCACGTCAGCTGGTTTCTCACCGTCACATCACCGTGAATGGTGAAATAGTCAATATACCGTCGTTTCAATTGAAAGAAGGAGATACTGTAGGTGTGAGAGAAAAGTCGAAATCGTTGGATGCAATTGCCCGTTCGTTATCATTGAACAAAAGTGTTTATGAATGGCTGAACTGGAACTCAGAAACTATGGAAGGCAGATTTATTAAAGTGCCGGAAAGAGTTCAGATTCCTGAGAATATTAATGAACAATTTATTGTGGAATTGTACTCTAAATAATTAAAGATAGAATCCAAACTTATGGCAATTTTAAATTTTCAAAAACCAGACAAAGTATTAATGATCGAATCCAATGCCACTGACGGCAAATTCGAATTCAAACCACTTGAACCTGGCTACGGTTTAACTGTTGGTAATGCTTTGAGACGTGTTTTATTATCTTCTCTGGAAGGATATGCGATCAATTCTATCCGTATAGAAGGGGTTGATCATGAATTTTCAACCATTCCCGGTATCGTGGAAGACGTAACCGAGATCATTTTAAATTTGAAGCAGGTCAGATTTAAGCAACAGATAGAGGATATAGACAATGAAGCCATTACGATATCTATCAAAGGTAAAGAACAACTGACGGCAGGTGATTTTCAAAACTTCATCTCCGGTTTCCAGATCCTCAATCCTGAGCTGATCATCTGTAATATGGAAAAATCAGTCAACCTGGACATGGAGATCAGCATTGATAAAGGAAGGGGATTTGTACTGGCAGAAGAAAATAAAAAAGCTTCAGCTCCTATAGGTACCATTGCCATTGACTCCATTTATACACCGATAAAAAATGTAAAGTACGCCGTTGAAAATTTCCGTGTTGAACAAAAAACAGATTATGAAAAACTGGTTTTTGACATCAAAACGGATGGTTCTATCAGTCCGCAGGACGCACTGACCGAAGCAGCGAAAATACTGATCCATCATTTTATGTTGTTCTCAGACGAAAGGATAACCCTGGAGGCTGATGATATCGCACATACCGAAACCTATGATGAGGAATCACTGCACATGCGTCAGTTGCTGAAAACCAGACTGATCGACCTCGACCTGTCTGTCAGGGCTTTAAATTGTTTAAAGGCTGCAGAAGTAGATACCCTGGGCGACCTGGTATCTTACAACAAAAGCGATCTGATGAAGTTCAGAAATTTCGGAAAGAAATCACTTACTGAGCTGGATGAACTGGTGATGGTGAAAGGCCTGACTTTTGGAATGGATTTAACAAAATACAAATTGGATAAAGAATAGTTGTTTCTGAAAAGAAATAGCCAAATAAATTTGAGTTTACAATGAGACACGGAAATAAAGTAAATAACTTAAGCAGGAAAACAGCGCACAGAAAGTCTATGCTTTCCAATATGGCCTGTTCCCTGATCGAGCATAAGAGAATCAATACCACCGTAGCAAAAGCGAAGGCATTACGTCAGTTCGTAGAGCCGTTGGTAACAAAATCCAAAGAAGATTCTACGCACAACAGAAGGATCGTTTTCAGGAACCTGAAAAGTAAAGAAGCGGTTTCTGAATTGTTCAGAAATGTAGCCGTAAAAGTTGGAGACAGACCGGGAGGTTATGTACGTATCATCAAGCTTGGAAACAGATTGGGTGACAACGCCGATATGGCCATGGTTGAGCTCGTTGACTACAATGAGATCTACAACGCCAAAGGTGCTGTTAAGAAAAAGGCTACCAGAAGGAGGGGTAAAAAATCAACTTCAGAAGACAAAGTTGTTGAGGCAGCTAAAGAAAGTAAAGAAACAAAAACAGAAAACACTGAACCTAAAGACGAAGTATAAATATGTTGTCATTTGTGTTAAATTATAAAAGGATAGGCGGTTCAGGCTTATCCTTTTTTTTTATCTTGATGTCATGAAAAAAATCCTTTTTATTATCGTTATCTTTTGCTTAGGGCATGTATCCGCGCAAGAGCCAAATACAAAAAGAACAATTACACAAGTGAATAATACTACACAAGTGAATAATTCCGGTTCTGTTTCTGTTTTTAATGATAAAGAAATTGAGGGTAATCGTTTTCTCTTTCCTAATTGGCAGAACCAGGGACAAATTTATTACAAGGGCGCTGTACGTTCAGTTGACAACATCAATTTTGACATCTCTACAAATGAATTTAGTCAAATGAAAAAGCAAGATTCAATTTTTGTTTTTGATAATTCAAAAATTGATTCTGTAAAGGTGAATAATAGGTTACTTAAACGCAACAATACAGGGAAATTTAGCGAGATTCTCTCTGAGGGTAAAAAGTTGAATTTAATTAAGAGTTATGACGTTGAAATTATGGAAGGAATGTATAGCCCAGTATATGGCAAACAAAAATCGTACAGGTACAAGATTGTTACAAGCTATTATGCAGTTCGAAATGGCATACCAAGAAAAGTTTATTTGAACAAGAAAAATTTTACAGACCTATTTGGTAGCGAGACGTCAGTGATGGAAAAGTATATAGAGGATAATAAACTATCATACAAAGATGAATCTGATATGATTCGCGCATGCAATTATTTCAATACACTTTAAAACAAATCGGATAAGTAATGGAATATAAAACAAAAATGAAGGCGGTTATTCTTTTGGAAGATGGAACAATTTTCGAAGGTAAGGCAGTAGGTAAAGAAGGGACTGCAGTTGGTGAAATCTGTTTTAATACCGGGATGACAGGTTATCAGGAGATCTTTACCGATCCCTCTTATTTCGGGCAGCTTATGGTAGCCACCAATGCGCATATCGGGAATTACGGAGTCAACGGAGAAGAACAGGAATCAGATTCCATCAAGATTACCGGCCTGATCTGCAGGAACTTTTCCTATAACCATTCAAGACCCGCAGCTTCCGGTACCCTGGAGGATTATTTTAAAAAACAGAACTTCTTTGCCATCTCAGAAGTTGATACACGGGCTCTGGTACGGCATATCAGAAGTAAAGGGGCGATGAATGCTGTCATTTCAACCAATACAGACCTGCAGTACCTGCAGGCGCAACTGAACAAAATTCCCTCCATGGAAGGTCTTGAGCTCGCCTCTAGCGTGTCCGTTAAAGAAGCGTATACCGTAGGCGATGAAAATGCCACTTACCGGATTGCAGCACTGGATCTCGGGATCAAAAAAAATATACTCCGCAATTTTGTAAAAAGGGACTGCTATGTGAAGGTTTTTCCCTTTGACGCGACTTTTGAGGATTTGAAAAGTTTTCAGCCTGACGGTTATTTTCTGTCCAATGGTCCGGGTGACCCAATGCCTTTGGTCAATGCACAAAAAGTAGCCAAAGAAATCATAGACAATGACCTGCCGCTCTTTGGTATTTGTCTCGGGCATCAGATCATTGCCCTGGCCAATGGTGTGCCAACTTATAAAATGCACAACGGGCACAGAGGTATCAACCATCCTGTAAAGAACCTGCTGACCGGAAAAGGGGAGATCACCTCACAAAATCACGGTTTTGTTGTTGATAAGGAGGCTGTTTTGGCAGGAGATATTTTTGAAATGACCCATGAACATTTAAATGACGGTACCCTGGCAGGCATGCGCATGAAGCATAAAAATTGTTTTTCGGTGCAATACCATCCGGAAGCGAGTCCGGGGCCGCATGATTCCTCGTATCTGTTTGATCAGTTCATCGAGAATATGCAACTGGCAAAAGTGTAATGAGCGACTTTAGGCCGGAAGTACAGGTCGAAATCGTTTGCGCATAATTCCCATAAAAGACTTTAAAAAGAGTGCAGAGTTCACTAAATTTACAGATTAATAAAAATAAATAAAAAAACATGAGCATAATAGTTGATATCCATGCAAGACAAATTTTTGATTCCAGAGGGAATCCAACAGTAGAGGTTGATGTAACTACGGAAAATGGTGTAATGGGGCGTGCTGCTGTTCCTTCAGGTGCTTCCACCGGAGAACACGAGGCCGTTGAATTGCGCGACGGAGGTAAGGATTTTATGGGGAAAGGTGTTTTAAAAGCAGTAGAAAATGTAAATGAGATCATTGCTGAAAAAATAATCGGTATTTCTGTTTTTGAACAAAACGGTATTGATAAACTGATGATCGAACTGGACGGAACCCACAACAAATCAAAACTGGGTGCCAATGCCATTCTGGGTGTTTCACTTGCTGTGGCAAAAGCGGCTGCCAATGAACTGGGCATGCCTTTATACAGATATATCGGTGGTGTAAGTGCCAATACCTTACCCGTACCCATGATGAATATCGTAAACGGAGGTTCGCACTCTGATGCGCCCATCGCTTTCCAGGAGTTTATGATCATGCCGGTAAAAGCCAAAAGCTTTAGCCATGCCTTACAAATGGGAACAGAGATCTTCCACAACTTAAAAAAGATCCTGCACGACAGAAATTTAAGCACTGCGGTTGGTGATGAAGGCGGTTTTGCACCTACTTTTGAAGGAACAGAAGATGCCGTTGAAACCATCTTATCAGCCATTAAAAAGGCAGGTTACAAACCCGGTGATGAAGTGATGCTGGCACTGGACTGTGCTGCATCTGAATTTTATGAAAACGGCAAGTACGATTATACCAAATTCGAAGGAGCTACCGGAAAAATAAGAAGCAGCAAGGAGCAGGTAGAATACCTGGCGGAACTGGTTTCAAAATATCCGATCATTTCCGTTGAGGATGGTATGGATGAGAATGACTGGGACGGATGGAAATACCTAACCGAAAAAATTGGTGATAAGGTACAATTGGTTGGTGATGACTTGTTTGTAACCAATGTAGAGATCCTGGCAAAAGGAATTGCAAAAGGAATTGGTAACTCTATTCTGATCAAAGTAAATCAGATAGGTACCTTAACTGAAACCATCGCTGCCGTGAACATGGCCCACAATGCGGGTTATACCTCAGTAATGTCGCATCGTTCAGGAGAAACGGAAGACAATACCATTGCTGATCTGGCTGTTGCCCTGAATACCGGACAAATCAAGACCGGTTCAGCCTCGCGAAGTGACCGCATGGCTAAATACAACCAGTTGCTCAGGATAGAAGAGGACCTGCATGAGGTTGCTTATTATCCGCAACTCAAGGCTTTTAAGGTTAAAAAATAAATTTTTAAAGATCCCGCAAAAACAGCGGGATTTTTTATGCCTTGTTTGCAACTTTCCTTACATACTATTTATTTTAATTTTGTAGATTAGTGCTTCAATTTATAATTAAAATATAACACATGTCAGATACAGCCAAATTAGAAATAAGCGGGAAGACTTATGAGTTTCCGTTATTAAAAGGATCAGAAAATGAAATAGCCATTGATATTGAAAATCTTCGCAGTGCAACAGGTGCGATCACACTGGATACCGGTTTCAAGAATACCGGATCCTGTGAGAGTAAAATAACCTTTTTGGACGGAGAGCTCGGAATCCTGAGGCACAGGGGTTATTCTATAGAAGATCTGGCTAGTAAATCCAATTTTCTGGATGTGGCTTATCTGCTTATTTTCGGCGAGCTGCCAACCAAAGCGCAATCAGAAAAATTCGAAAAGGACATCAAGAAAAATTCCCTTTTGAATGAGGAAATGAAGAAGATCATTGGTGGTTATCCCAAAAGGAGCCCACCCTATGGGAATTCTTTCTTCGCTGACCTGCGCCCTTACAGCATTTAATCCGATCACCGTAAATGTGCAGGATCCCAATGCGCTGTATGAAGCCATCGTAAAGATCCTGGGAAAATTCCCTGTATTAGCAGCCTGGGCGATGAGCCAGACGGAAGGCAAGCCACTCAATTATGCTGATAACTCCATGGGTTATGTGGAGAACATTTTGGCCATGATGTTTAAAATCCCAACTGATCAGTATAAATCGAATGAGGTTGCTGTTAAAGCACTGGATAAATTGCTGATCTTACATGCCGATCACGAACAGAACTGTTCCACCTCTACAGTAAGGATCGTAGGTTCATCGGAGGCCGGATTGTTTGCTTCAGTTTCTGCCGGTGTTTGTGCTCTTTGGGGAAGACTGCACGGTGGTGCCAATCAGGCTGTACTTGAAATGCTCGAGGCCATTCAGGCTGATGGCAATAATGTAGAGAAATACATAGCCAAGGCCAAGGACAAAGATGATCCGTTCCGTCTGATGGGCTTCGGACACAGGGTATACAAGAATTTTGATCCGCGTGCCAGCATCATCAAAAAGGCCGCTGATGATCTTTTTGATGAATTGGGAACCGAGGATCCTGTTTTGGCCATTGCAAAACATCTTGAGAAAGTGGCATTGGAAGATCCTTATTTCATTGAGAAAAAATTATATCCGAATATAGATTTCTATTCCGGCATCATTTACCGCGCTTTGGGAATACCTGTTCAGATGTTTACCGTAATGTTTGCCATTGGCAGGCTGCCCGGATGGATCGCACAATGGAAAGAAATGCGCCTGAACAAAGAGCCTATCGGAAGACCGCGTCAGTTGTATACCGGTTACGCGTTGCGTCCCTTTGTACCCATGGAAAAACGATAAATAAGAATTGTCATACCACTGAATCGCAAATCGAAAAAATCGGTTTGCGATTTTTTTTGCTTAAATTTGTGATAAATACATCCTTTTGGAAAAGCTACAATTACATATAACAGATGAAATTTCCAGATTGCGTGCTGTGGTCCTGGGTATTGCTGATCATAACGGTCCGACCCCGGCTTTGGAGGATTGCTATGATCCAAAATCGCGCGAGCATGTGCTTGCAGGCACCTACCCATTGGAAGCGGATATGGTCAGGGAGCTGGACGGATTCAGGGAGGTACTGGAGAAGTATGGCGTAAAAGTCTACCGCCCTGAGGTTATGGACGGTGTAAATCAGATCTTTGCAAGAGATATTGGTTTTGTTATTGAGGACAAGTTCATCAAATCCAATATCCTGCCCGACAGGGAAGAAGAGTTGGTTTCTATAGGATACCTTATCGAACAGCTCGATCCGCAAAAGGTGATTACGCCTCCGGTGAAGGTACATGTTGAAGGTGGTGATGTGATGCCCTGGAATGAATATATTTTTGTTGGCACCTATACCGGACCGGATTACAAGGACTATATCACAGCCCGCACCAACAAGGCGGCTGTACAATTTTTGCAGGAATTATTTCCGGAAAAGAAAGTAATAAAATTTGAGCTCAGGAAATCCAATACCGAGGCCAGGGAAAATGCCTTGCATCTGGACTGCTGTTTTCAGCCTTTGGGAAAAGGTAAGGCCATTATCCATAAAAATGGTTTTCTGGTAGAAGAGGAATATCAGTTTTTGGTTGAGCTGTTTGGAAAAGAGCATATTTTCGAGATCACCAAACAGGAAATGTACGACATGAATTCCAATGTGTTTTCTATTGCTGAGGATGTGGTTGTAATTGAAGCAGAATTTTACCCGTTTAAAAGCCTGGCTACTTGAAAACGGTTTTACCGTTGAGGCGATTCCTTTTGCTGAGATCTCTAAACAGGAAGGTTTATTGCGATGCTCAACGTTGCCCTTGGTGAGGTCTTGATGTTTTACGAAAGAGCGAAAGAGTAGAAGGAGCGAAGGCGAGAAGTGAACGAAAGCTGATGCAGTTTTTCGAAAGGAGCGAAAGAGAGAAGTGAATTATGAGTGTTGAGTGATGAATGTTGAATTGAAATGGTGAATAGTGACTAGTGAAGGAGTGAAGCAGTTATGCGGTTATGCGGTTATACGGTTTTACCTTGAACCTCGAACCCGTCTGCTGAATCGAAGGAAGTGATCTTCCTTCATGCTGTCATTCCGATACCCCCGCGTAACGCAGGGGTGAGGAATCTCATGAAGCTTAAAAAAGTATTGGTGATTTGGTTATGCCCAATTCTTTACCCCCGCCCAATACTGGTCGGGCAAGCCGGCCCTAAAGGGTGGAATTGGTCAGCGTGGTTTAGTTAGGTTCATATGATTTAGTTATACGATTATGAAGGAGCGAAAAAGTGAAGTATGAATTATGAATGTTGAGTTATGGGTGCTGAATTGTTGAAAGTTGAGTGGTGGATTTTTTGGTTTACCCCGGCCCTAAAGGGAGCCAAAAAAAGGTATTCAATTAGAAGATAGAGCGAAGGAGCGAGTTATGCGGTGTAAGGATACCTGCTCTTCGAAGTTCCTGCCCTCGAGTACTTGGGGAAGGAAGTGATTTTTCTTAATTTGTTCATTCCGAAGGCCGCCTCGACCCCGCCCCGAGTAACTTAGGGTCGGGGCGTTGGCGGGGTAGGAATCTCATAAAGATGTTTAAAGATAGTGAGGAAATCGGTCAACCCTATTCAGGGATGTGCACATGAGACAAGAAAACAGATAAAAGATAATAGAAAAGATACAATAGGAATAATGTTGAATTTTGAATGAGAGTGTACTCAAACTTTTACCTTTTGCCTTTTGCCTTTTTACTTTTTATTACCCCCTAATAAAATAAATAAGCATTTTGATCATGCAACAAATAACCAATACCATTTTAATGATCCGCCCGGTGGCGTTCAGGATGAACGAGCAGACGGCAGTGAATAATTTTTACCAGAAACAGTTGTCGGAGCTGACAAAAAAAGAAGTGCAGGAAAGGGCTTTGAAGGAATTTGATGCATTTGTTCAAAAACTCAGGGATGCAGGTGTGCATGTTGTTGTTGTAGAGGACACATTGGTTCCCGATACACCGGACTCTATTTTTCCAAATAACTGGATCTCTTTTCACGAAAATGGAACGGTGGCTTTGTACCCCATGTTTGCTGAAAACAGAAGGCTGGAGCGAAGGGAGGACATACTGGATAAGCTGGAAGCAGAAGGGTTTGTTATAGAAAATGTAATAGATTACACAGAAGCAGAAAAAGAGGATATCTTTCTGGAAGGAACGGGCAGTTTGTTGCTCGACAGGGTGCACAGAAAAGCCTATTGCGCCTTGTCGCCGAGGGCAGATGAAGAGTTGTTCATCGAGTTTTGCGAGGATTTCGAGTATACTCCGGTTATTTTTCACGCCTGGCAAACAGTTCAGGGGAAAAGGGAACTCATCTACCATACCAATGTGATGATGGCGCTGGGAGAGCAGTTCGCGGTTATCTGTCTGGATTCCATTGATGACAAAGCAGAACGAAAAAACGTGGTACAGCATTTAAGAGAAACCGGCAAGGAAGTGATTGCCATAACAGAGGCTCAGGTTAACTGTTTTGCCGGCAATATGCTTCAAGTTGTTGGAAAAGATGATAAACGTATCACGGTGATGAGCAAAGCTGCTTTTGAATCACTGACCAAAGAACAGATCTCAATCATTGAGAAATCCTCAACCATTCTTTACAGCGACCTGCATACCATAGAAACCGCCGGTGGGGGCAGCGCACGGTGTATGATGGCGGAAGTGTTTCTTGGAAAGAAGTATTGAGTATGTGAGTATTGAGATATTGAGACAAAAAATTGAGACAGGAAACAGGAAACAGGAATCAGGAGAAATTAAGAAAAAAGACCAAAGACCAAAGAAAAAAGACCAAAGATAAAAGATAAAAGAATTCAGTTATGTGGTGAGGTATTGGTAAAAGTTATGCCGACGCTGGGATGGGGTTTTGCGAATGACCGAGAACTGTGTCTAGAAAATACTTTTTCCTTTAGACTTTTTACTTTTTCCTTACTGCCAAAGGCAGGTGGTTATACGGTTTTACGAAGGAGGAACGAGTTAGAAAGAGCGAATTGGAAATGTTGAATTTTGAGTGTTGAATGTTGAATTGGATTTGGCTCCCCTCTCGAGAGGGGCTAGGGGTGTGTTTTATGTTAAATAATTGATTGTCAGATATTAACAATCTCGATTTGCTTATGGAGTTACCGGAAATACAATACCATTTTTTACCTTAACTCGTAAAGCGAGGACAGATTCCCAGCTTTCGCGTGGAAATCGAAGATTTGACACAGTCAAATCGAAGATTCGGCTGAGCCAATGACAATTAAACCATCCTAATTACGGATTTAAACCCTGGCCTCAAAGAAAAAAGAATTGAGATCAAAATCAATGCCTAGTAAGACGGGGAAGCTTCGATTGGCTATGAGAAGATCACCCCGCCGCACTTGGCATTGATGCAGGTCGAAATTCAAGCCAAAGGCTGTTTTTTTCTTTGCAGCCTTGATCTTTTGGTTCGTTTTGGATCAAGCCAAAATGAACAAAGCAAACCCGAAGTTGCAAACTTCGGGTAACATTCTTTGAAGCAGAATCATGCCAAACCACCCCGGCACTGCGTGCCACGCCTCAAGAGGGGAATTTTCTTTGAAACGCTTATGTTCAAGAAAAAAGCACCCGGCTCAAATAGCGAGATTAACGTAAAACAATACCATTTTTTACCTTAATTCATAAAGCGACAACAGATTCCCGCTTCATGCCTTCGGCAGAGTAACCGGAACTACAATGCCATTTTTTACAATAATTCATAAAGCGACAACAGATTCCGGCTTCATGCCTCTGACAGATAAATTCACGAGAAGCACAAAAAACGATAGAAATTCGAATTTAATACTCCTACCTCAAAGAAAATACGGGTTTCGAAGTCTACATAACGGTATAAGAAAAAAAGCACCCAAAATGCACCTCAATTCTGATGAGAGTGCACTGAAAGAGCACTGAGATGGTAATAAAAGTGCATTATAATTGCATTATCATTGCAATTATAATGCGTTATAATAGGTAAAATAGTGCATTATATTATAAATTATTATGTTTTTAAGTGGGGTGGGTACTACGATTATCCGGTGCCCTGTGGGCAAGGAAAAATGGATAAATTAAAAAGGAAAAAGTAAAAAGTAAAAGTTTTGAGATGTGAGATTTGAGAAGGGTGACTGGAATCAGTAGACCAGAGACAGGAGTACGAGTGACTAAACCATGGAAATAAAAATATAATACTCCAATCTCAAAAAAAATACCTGTTTTGGTGCTAGCGTAAGATTATATCGAATAAGTTGGTCAAAATGCACTTCAATTCTGAGTTAAGTGCACGAAAAGAGTATAAAAAGCGCATATCAAGGACATGAAAATAGCATTAATAATGCTTTTAATATGCTTTGAAAGTACTTTTTATTCTGTTTTATATGACTGTCTAATATTAGGAACGAAGTAAAAAGGAAAAAGTTCAGCCAGCCGGACGTTAGGGACTAAGGACTCAAAACAAAAAAAGACCATGATACATCAGATCCGGAAAATCCTTATAAATTAAAATTAATGCAGCTCGGGTGCACTGTTAATAAGTAAGACAAAGTGTTTATAACATTATTCTAAAACAAACAATCTAAATCAACGATCGTTATTTTAATAATATGATAAAATATTGTGAAATTAATTATGTATTTAATATTTTTTTCTCCCAATTTATTTATATCACCTTTCGTTCTATAATTTTTATTAGTTATTAATGGTGTGGCTTTAGATTCTCTTAAGAATTGCTGTCGAGTTTTGCAGCGTTTGAAATGGATGTTTATTTTTGATTTATTCGCGCAATAATAAACTTATACTTTCGTTTAAAAACTATAGCACAGGCAATCCCTCTTCGCAAAAGTGCTTTTCCCTCGAAATGAATTTGTATTACCGGTCCGGTATACAGCTATTATGAAAAAGAAAAAAGAGAAAAAATTTTATGAAGAGAATTCTTGTCTTTTGGGCTATGACATTTACAATGTTGGCCTATGCACAAAGCACTTACCCTGTATTAAAAAATTTTAGAATTGAAAATAACCAACCTGCCCGGGTATACTTCGATAGTTCTGCTGATATAACAGGACTAACTACAACCGGATTTGTTATTTCGGGTAAATCTATTTCAAATGTAACAGTGAATGGTACAAGTACAACCGGTCATTATTTTACAGTCAGTCAACCATTTACATTTTGGGATAATAATACCATCCGGTTAGGAGAGAATAATCAAAAAACAGACGTTAATTCTATCATACATAATTTTGCGCTTACTTACATAGATAATAACATTGCAGAACCTTCAGCACCTACAAATAGATATGTTGCTGTCGGGGCATCTGGCAACGGTTTAACAATTGATACTCCTGCAAGCATTTCCTATGCTTTCTCTAAGGCGATAGCTGGAGAAACATGGTGGATTAAAGCAGGTAATTATGGGGATATAGAATTAGAATTCATAAAAAATGGGACACCAACATCTCCCATAAAATTTATTGGATATAAAAATGTTCCCGGAGATATAACGAAACTTTATTGGAACTATGGTAATGCTTTAAGCACATCTGAAATGCCTTCTATTTTAGGTACAAGTGGAACAGGGTCAATTACATTTCCTAGGTCTTCTAATGTTATAGTTCGCAATTTTCAAGCAAGTAAAACGGGGGCGGGGGGAACCGGTTTTTATATTGCGGACTGTACTAATATCATCTTTGATAATGTATTGGCATATAATTGTACAGAATATGGCATACTGGGTTATGGAAATAACAAAAATTGCCGTTATATAAATAGTAAAGTTGAAGGATCTATCTACCAAGTATGGCAATACGGTCAGCACTGTTTAGTTGATAATGTCTATTCACATTCAGGATCAAATTTGGAATATTTGATGCAACTGGAAGGCAATAATAATATTATTAAAGATAGTTATTTTTTGAGGGCAAAGGAAAACCCCAGTCACTCAGGACATGGTATTAACTTTAATATTATAAACGGTAGCGAAACAGCGTATAATTTGGCAGTTGATTGTGAGGTCATGAACTCAGATAAGGGTGTAGAATTTAGAAAAGGAAACTCACATGATAATGTTGTAAGAAATATCCGTATATACAATAATGGCGGTTCAGGTTCAGAAGATACTGGAGGCTTGGTTTTTAGGGATGGATCTTTTAATAATATAGCTGAAAATTGTACAATTGAAATTGGTAAAGGCTCAAGGAGTGGTGGAGTAAGATTGGAAGATTCGTCCGAAAATGGTACTGGTTTTGGCACTGGAAATATGATGAAGAATTGCATTGTGAAAAATAGCGGAAGAGTATTCCTGCTTTCATCAGATGTTGGCAATCAGACTGGGCAGTTAGATATACTAAATTGTACGTTCGATAATATAACTACTTTGTTTTATTATATTAATGCTGAAATTAATTTTACCAACAGCAACTTCAAAAATAATTCCGTAACGAACGTAACAAATTTTGTTGACGGCAAAATTTCGGGAATGACATTCCAGTATGATAACATTTATAACAGTCCCTCCCCACCATCTGGTTCAAATAATATGTCTGTTAACCCAATTTATGAAGATGCCCCAAATGGAAATTATAAATTGAAATCTAACAGCCCTTTAAGAGGAAATGGAATAATATTGCAAAATGTAAAAGCAGACTTTGAAGGGAAACCAAGACCATCAAATAACAATCCTGATATCGGTGCTTATCAGTTTCAAGACAATACCGTTGTGTCCGTGAGTGCTAATGCCGGTAAAGATCAAACTATCTGTATTGGAAGCAGTGCTACGTTGACAGCTTCAGGTGGATCCATATATAAATGGAGTACCGGAGCTACAACAAAAAGTATAACTGTAAGCCCGAAATCCACAACAGCGTATAGTGTTACCGTTTCAGAAGGCGCAAGTTCAGGTACTGATGATGTTATTGTAACCGTAAATGCTTTGCCTGCGGCAAATGCAGGGGCCGATGTAAGCATAGAAACAGGTCAGAGCACAACTTTGACAGCCTCAGGAGGTGATACTTATTTATGGAGTACGGGTGAAACAACTGCAAGTATAACAGTTAAGCCGGCATCGAGTATGATTTACGAAGTCAAAGTTTATAAAGATGGTTGTGAATCTTCTGATTCAGTTAAAGTAAGCGTAAATAATTCTTCAACGGGATCTGTAATTGTTGCTGACGCCGGTAAAGATGTGAGCATTTGTTCAGGCAGTAGCGCTGTTTTAACGGCCAGTGGCGGTTCAGTATATACCTGGAGCAACGGATCGAGCGGTAATACCATAATAGTGAGTCCGGACAAAACAACCACCTATACCGTAACCGTAAGTGATGGTGTAAATACGGCAACTGATGATGTACTTGTAACCGTAAATGCTTTGCCTGCGGCAAATGCAGGGGCCGATGTAAGCATAGAAACAGGTCAGAGCACAACTTTGACAGCCTCAGGAGGTGATACTTATTTATGGAGTACGGGTGAAACAACTGCAAGTATAACAGTTAAGCCGGCATCGAGTATGATTTACGAAGTCAAAGTTTATAAAGATGGTTGTGAATCTTCTGATTCAGTTAAAGTAAGCGTAAATAATTCTTCAACGGGATCTGTAATTGTTGCTGACGCCGGTAAAGATGTGAGCATTTGTTCAGGCAGTAGCGCTGTTTTAACGGCCAGTGGCGGTTCAGTATATACCTGGAGCAACGGATCGAGCGGTAATACCATAATAGTGAGTCCGGACAATACAACCACCTATACCGTAACCGTAAGTGATGGTGTAAATACGGCAACTGATGATGTACTTGTAACCGTAAATGCTTTGCCTGCGGCAAATGCAGGGGCCGATATAAACATAGAAGCCGGTCAGAGCACAACTTTAACTGCCTCGGGTGGTGATACTTATTTATGGAGTACAGGTGAAACAACTGCAAGTATAACGGTTAAACCTGATTCCTCAACAAATTTCGAAGTCATTGTTACCATTGGTGGATGTAGTTCAACGGATATTGTTACCGTAATGGTTAATGGAAGTGCACCACCAGCAACCAATATTGTTGCTGATGCAGGACAAGATATTATTATTTGTAAAGGAAACAGCGCTGTTTTGACTGCTTCCGGAGGAACATCCTATATCTGGAGTAAGGGAGAAAAAACCAAGAGTATCGTAGTAAGTCCTGAGATAACAACAACCTATTCTGTTACGGTCTTTGATGGGAGCAGCTCTAACACAGCTGATGTGACTGTGTATGTTACTGACCTGCCTGTTGCAAGTGCCGGTAATGATGTAACGATCGAAGCAGGTCAAAGTGTAGTTTTAGCAGCAAGCGGGGGGGATAATTTTACCTGGAATACAGGTGAAACTACGAAGGAAATTACAGTTAATCCATTGGTGACTACTGTGTATGAGGTAATCGTAGGAAAAAATGGTTGTGAATCGACTGATAAAGTACAAGTTACAGTAAAAGAGGTACCCCCCGCAGTGGCAAATGCGGGATCTGACCTTACGATTTGTAAGGGTGAAAGCATCACCTTAAAGGGTGATGGAGGCGCCACATATTCCTGGAACACCGGAGCCACAAGCCAGAATATTACGGTAAGTCCGAAGAGAACCACGACCTATACCCTGACAGCAAACAGGGGAGGCACTACCAGTACAGATGAGGTAACCGTAACGGTGATCAACTGTGATCTCAACAATGGGGTGAACAACAGCGTTTCGGGTGCTACAGGAAATCCTGCAACAAATGATACTGCAGCACAGGATGATGAGCAGATTTTAAACAAGGCAGATTTTGAACTTACAGTTTATCCTAACCCTACGGAGGGTAAGATCAATGTACAGACCACAGTACCAATCTACAATTTCAACCTTGTTTTGATGAATATCAATGGCAATGTGATCTATTCCGACGAGATGGATGCCGCAGAGGATGGTATCAACAAGGAGATTGATCTTTCCAGATTTGCAAAGGGAGTATATTTACTTCAATTGTATAATGGTGAGGAGAGTTATGTGAAGAAAGTTATTGTGATCTAGGGTTGAAAAAAAGGAAAAGCCTTCCAGACGGAAGTCAGGGATAAATGGAAAAGTAAATATAAAATTAGATGGATCTGGCTATTGATTGGAACTGACCCTTTGTATTTTCCCTTAAGTACTGAAATTCAGGATTTTAAATTAATAGAACTTTTAATGTTGTACAACGAATTTCATATTTGATATCCTTTCATTTAAAATAAGTTCAATAATATAAATTCCATCTTTAAGAGTACTAGTATTTAAAGGGTAAGAAATACCTGCATTTTCCACGCTAAATTCTTGCTTTAATACGATTTGTCCCAGGCTATTAAATATCGATACTCGAACAATGGCATTACTACTGCCATTAGGAAGAAGCAAATTCAGCATTTCATCACATGGATTAGGGTATAATACTATTGAATTTAAAGGAAAATTGACATTATCCCTGCTATTATTATTTTTAGGTAATAATTTCTTTATAATAGTCCCCTGTTCACCCACAGCATAATAATAATTACCATTGATTGATGCAGAATTTAAATTTTGGGTAGAATTGGAATTATCTTTCGTCCACTTCCCATCTGAAAAGATTAATATTGTACCTTCAAAACCAACACTGATACCATTTCTTTCATCTGAAAAATATACGGATCTGAGCGAAGGGAAACTCTCACTGATATCCGCTTTTCCCCATTTAAATCCGTCAAAGTGAATTAAAGTACTTGGACTCCCTACAGCCCATCCATTCAAATCATTTAAAATATAGATACTATTGATTGTTGCAAAATTGAATGAATCAAAATCCTGCAGGTGCGGATTTTCATTTGACATTTTCATAATTGGTACTTTAACATTTTCAAGTCCACCGGCCAACCAAATATCCTTATCCAAATGAAATGCCGTATTTAGATTGGCTCTGTTTCTGATATCTGACTCAATCCAATTTCTTCCTCTGTAAAATAAAACCAATCCATTTTCACCAACAGCAACTCCATTTTCAGAATCGCTAAAATGAACTGAAAGTAAGTCTTTTTTTGTAGGGCTAAATGAAGGTTGCCATGAGCTACCATTATATTTCAATATTGTACCGTTGGCTCCAACAATCCAACCTGAATTACGGTCAAGCATATAAACACCATTCAAGTTTTCCTGGGAAGTAATAAATTGTTGAATCCAATCCCCACCTATTTTACTCAGAATAGTTCCATTATCACCAACTATCCAACCTTCCTCTTCGTTCAATGTCGATATGGAGTTGAGATTAGCTGTAGTTGGGGAAGTTTCCGATATCCATTGTGCGTTCAACTTCATGCACAAGATAAGGCCAAAATACATAATGCAAAAAAACAGCCGTCTGTAAAAAAATGGATTAAAATTTTTCATTTTACAACATTTACAATTTTGGTACCATTAGTTTGGGGTAAATTTATAAGTATGTAATTTATTTGATTGCCATTATCTGTAAATAAATAACATTTAGTTTCCATATCATTATTCCCACTATATTCAATCTCAATATTTTGCTGATTTTCAATAACATTTGTAATTTGAATATTACCTTTTGCCCGTATATACTGAATTGCATAGTCTATGGATGTGAATTCAGGATTAAATTCAGATATTGAAGTTGTTATATTATATAAGATTTCTCTCCAGCTTGAGGCACTTATATTATCAAGGAAATATTCATGTGTAAATAATGTAGAAAGTACCATGCTATTCAGGGACCTTCTTAAATGTCTAATTCCTCTGGCAGATGTATCAAAAATGTCACTATCCGGGTACCATTCATAGCCACCGTCATCCCGTATCTCTGTCGCACAATTAAAGAAGTTTATTCCCGATAAATTAATTGAACCTGCATAATAAACCGGCCAATTCGATGTGGCTTCTCCATTCTTATATAATCGATATGGTGCAACATTAATCCAGGGGGTTTCTTCAGTACCAAAATAACGGTTATCAGGAAGCATTTGAATTGTTATGAATTCGACACCCATATTCTGAACTTCGGGCAACGCTGCCGAACTCATTTCATAAAAGTGAGGAACTATATATTTTGACATCTTAAGGCCATTCTGAATATAAAAATCATTTGCAGCCCTTGTATTCGCTGCAGCGTCAAATGAGCTTAAATTTTCATGATTAAAATAAATAAAATCGGACGCCGCAAAGGCATGTGGAGAAGCAGTTGCAAGGTTATTATCTAATAACGACTTTAAAGTAGGAATATATTCGACCGGAATCGTATTGTTAAAAGTACCTAACCATGGTATGATTCCAAACTCGTTACATATTTTTACCCATTCGAAGTTATCAGTTACCTGACCGCCTATTCCATCACTATCATCAACCCGCATGGTTATAAAAGGTGGAATTCCCTGCATTGCAAAAGGCTTTCTGGCTGCCCAAACAATTCCTCTCCAGATAATATCATCTATACCGGCTACAGGGCCAAGCAGTCCATCAAATACCCAGTCATAACTATTCCATTTAACTATCTTGCCATTGCCATAATTAGATACCTCTAATAAAGGTATAGTTTGTCCGGGAGAACCCAGAGTTACTAACTCTTCTCCCCCCACAAGTGAACTGTTTGTATTTAAATTCATTTCCCAACGAAGAGTAATTTCATTATTTTTCGGACTATATATGTCGGGAGTATGAAATTTCGTTATGTAATGGGTTGTATTAGATATATTTAGTGTTCTATTATATATATAACGATTTGAGCTTAAGGTATTAAAAGCACTTGTGAAATTAAATAGATTCGGATCAAAGCTATATAACCCAATACCATTGGATATCGATAATTCCAACTGGCTTATAGGGTATTCTGATTCAAATACATTTCTGTGACCAAAGATGATAATTGCGTATTGATTGAATTCAGGTAAGGTTTCCAATTTAACGTCAACTATGTCGTAAGGAATTCCAAAATTTTGAAAATATGGTTCAATATATTTAACAAAATCCTGGTAATATGAGGATTCAGAGTTTACTACTATTATTGCCTTATTAGTATTAATTGTTACAATCGGTTCATTTGATACAGTTACAATTATTTCATTACCAAGACTTTGGGCAGAGCAACCACTGGCATCTGTAACAGATGTTAAAGTGTAGGTATAAACTCCCGGTGCGAGCACCCCGGTTGAAATATTAGTTCCACTCGAATAATTACTAATAGGTGTTTGCGCAATTCCATTTCGTGTATAGTTAATAGTATAAGGATTAGTTCCACCAGAAACAACAACATTGATATTTGTTGAAGTATTGCTGTTTATTGTTCTAGTACCGTAAAGCTGAGCAAGGGTAAGCGAGGGGCTTACTGATATGAAAACCGAATTGCTGTTAACCGGAGCAGCACTTCCACTAGATACAGTACGCCTGTAATAGATGCTTGAGCTTAGGGCTGGTGGTGAATAACCGGAGAGTGTAGCACCATCAATATTTGTCCAAGAGGCATTATCAGGTGAAAATTGCCATTGGTAGGTATAAGCCTCCGTTCCTCCTGTGGGCGCTGTCAACTCTGTTAAAGGTGAAGGAGCCGTATTGTAACATATTGTTTGTGCCGATCCTATGGTTCCGGAAGTCAGATTACTATTATTACCTGATACTGTAAAAACGATATCCCTGAAATAAGAACTGGATACGTATTTTGAAGTAGGAACAGATCCCAGATTTGTAGAATAAAGTCCTCCTAAATAACGGATATTTTCATTAACAGTAACGGAGTTAAAATAGGGTCTTTTCGAATAATAAAGATCTGTACTGTTGGTAATAGAAAGAATATAAGTTGTGTTGGCACTTACCTGAATTGGAGATGGCAAATCAAATTCGCGCCAGCCTTCTGTTCCACTTGAAAAATTCCATGTATACGGACCTGCAATCAAAGTATATCCCGACCCGTTAAACATCCACAGACGAACTACGTGATTTCCACCTTCATCGATACCGCTATACAGACGGGTCTTTGAAATGAGTCCATCTGCTAAAATTTGAAATTCAGTTCCCAGTTCATATCTGGTATCATTGCCAAATGCAGTCGGAACTTCCACTGAAAATAATGATTCTGTAGAGGTTGGTGGAGGTGGTTCATTTGTTACAGTGACAATTATTTCATTACCAAGACTCAGGGCAGAGCAACCACTGGCATCTGTAACAGATGTTAAAGCGTAGGTGTAGACTCCCGGAGCGAGCACCCCGGTTGAAATATTAGTTCCACTCGAATAATTACTAATAGGTGTTTGCGCAATTCCATTTCGTGTATAGTTAATAGTATAAGGATTAGTTCCACCAGAAACAACAACATTGATATTTGTTGAAGTATTGCTGTTTATTGTTCTAGTACCGTAAAGCTGAGCAAGGGTAAGCGAGGGGCTTACTGATATGAAAACCGAATTGCTGTTAACCGGAGCGGCACTTCCACTAGATACAGTACGCCTGTAATAGATGCTTGAGCTTAGGGCTGGTGGTGAATAACCGGAGAGTGTAGCACCATCAATATTTGTCCAAGAGGCATTATCAGGTGAAAATTGCCATTGGTAGGTATAAGCCTCCGTTCCTCCTGTGGGCGCTGTCAACTCTGTTAAAGGTGAAGGAGCCGTATTGTAACATAATGTTTGTGCCGATCCTATGGTTCCGGAAGTCAGATTACTATTATTACCTGATACTGTAAAAACGATATCCCTGAAATAAGAACTGGATACGTATTTGGAAGTAGGAACAGATCCCAGATTTGTAGAATAAAGTCCTCCTAAATAACGGATATTTTCATTAACAGTAACGGAGTTAAAATAGGGTCTTTTCGAATAATAAAGATCCGTACTGTTTGTAATAGAAAGAATATAAGTTGTGTTGGCACTTACCTGAATTGGGGATGGCAAATCAAATTCGCGCCAGCCTTCAACTCCTTTTGAAAAATTCCATGTATACGGACCTGCTATCAAAGTATATTCCGACCCGTTAAACATCCACAGCCGGACTAGGTGATCTCCACCTTCATCGATACCGCTATACAGACGGGTCTTTGAAATGAGTCCATCTGCTAAAATTTGAAATTCAGTTCCCAGTTCATATCTGGTATCATTGCCAAATGCAGTCGGAACTTCCACTGAAAATAATGGTTCTGTAGAGGTTGGTGGAGGTGGTTCATTTGTTACAGTGACAATTATTTCATTACCAAGACTCAGGGCAGAGCAACCACTGGCATCTGTAACAGATGTTAAAGCGTAGGTGTAGACTCCCGGAGCGAGCACCCCGGTTGAAATATTAGTTCCACTCGAATAATTACTAATAGGTGTTTGCGCAATTCCATTTCGTGTATAGTTAATAGTATAAGGATTAGTTCCACCAGAAACAACAACATTGATATTTGTTGAAGTATTGCTGTTTATTGTTATAGTACCGTAAAGCTGAGCAAGGGTAAGCGAGGGGCTTACTGATATGAAAACCGAATTGCTGTTAACCGGAGCGGCACTTCCACTAGATACAGTACGCCTGTAATAGATGCTTGAGCTTAGGGCTGGTGGTGAATAGCCGGAAAGCGTAGCACCATCAATATTTGTCCAAGAGGCATTATCAGGTGAAATCTGCCATTGGTAGGTATAAGCCTCCGTTCCTCCTGTGGGCGCTGTCAACTCTGTTAAAGGTGAAGGAGCCGTATTGTAACATAATGTTTGTGCCGATCCTATGGTTCCGGAAGTCAGATTATTATTATCTAATACAGTGACTATTATTTCATTACCAAGACTCTGGGCGGAGCAACCACTGGCATCTGTAACAGATGTTAAAGTGTAGGTATAAACTCCCGGTGCGAGCACCCCGGTTGAAATATTAGTTCCACTCGAATAATTACTAATAGGTGTTTGCGCAATTCCATTTCGTGTATAGTTAATAGTATAAGGATTAGTTCCACCAGAAACAACAACATTGATATTTGTTGAAGTATTGCTGTTTATTGTTATAGTACCGTAAAGCTGAGCAAGGGTAAGCGAGGGGCTTACTGATATGAAAACCGAATTGCTGTTAACCGGAGCGGCACTTCCACTAGATACAGTACGCCTGTAATAGATGCTTGAGCTTAGGGCTGGTGGTGAATAACCGGAGAGTGTAGCACCATCAATATTTGTCCAAGAGGCATTATCAGGTGAAAATTGCCATTGGTAGGTATAAGCCTCCGTTCCTCCTGTGGGCGCTGTCAACTCTGTTAAAGGTGAAGGAGCCGTATTGTAACATAATGTTTGTGCCGATCCTATGGTTCCGGAAGTCAGATTATTATTATCTAATACAGTGACTATTATTTCATTACCAAGACTCTGGGCAGAGCAACCACTGGCATCTGTAACAGATGTTAAAGTGTAGGTATAAACTCCCGGTGCGAGCACCCCGGTTGAAATATTAGTTCCACTCGAATAATTACTAATAGGTGTTTGCGCAATTCCATTTCGTGTATAGTTAATAGTATAAGGATTAGTTCCACCAGAAACAACAACATTGATATTTGTTGAAGTATTGCTGTTTATCGTTCTAGTACCGTAAAGCTGAGCAAGGGTAAGCGAGGGGCTTACTGATAATGAAAACCGAATTGCTGTTAACCGGAGCAGCACTTCCACTAGATACAGTACGCCTGTAATAGATGCTTGAGCTTAGGGCTGGTGGTGAATAACCGGAGAGCGTAGCACCATCAATATTTGTCCAAGAGGCATTATCAGGTGAAAATTGCCATTGGTAGGTATAAGCCTCCGTTCCTCCTGTGGGCGCTGTCAATTCTGTTAAAGGTGAAGGAGCCGTATTGTAACATATTGTTTGTGCCGATCCTATGGTTCCGGAAGTCAGATTACTATTATTACCTGATACTGTAAAAACGATATCCCTGAAATAAGAACTGGATACGTATTTGGAAGTAGGAACAGATCCCAGATTTGTAGAATAAAGTCCTCCTAAATAACGGATATTTTCATTAACAGTAACGGAGTTAAAATAGGGTCTTTTCGAATAATAAAGATCCGTACTGTTTGTAATAGAAAGAATATAAGTTGTGTTGGCACTTACCTGAATTGGGGATGGCAAATCAAATTCGCGCCAGCCTTCAACTCCTTTTGAAAAATTCCATGTATACGGACCTGCTATCAAAGTATATCCCGACCCGTTAAACATCCACAGCCGGACTAGGTGATCTCCACCTTCATCGATACCGCTATACAGACGGGTCTTTGAAATGAGTCCATCTGCTAAAATTTGAAATTCAGTTCCCAGTTCATATCTGGTATCATTGCCAAATGCAGTCGGAACTTCCACTGAAAATAAGGTCTCTGTAGTGGTTGATGGAGGTGGTTCATTTGATACAGTGACTATTATTTCATTACCAAGACTTTGGGCAGAGCAACCACTGGCATCTGTAACAGATGTTAAAGTGTAGGTATAAACTCCTGGTGCGAGCACCCCGGTTGAAATATTAGTTCCACTCGAATAACTACTAATAGGTGTTTGCGCAATTCCATTTCGTGTATAGTTAATAGTATAAGGATTAGTTCCACCAGAAACAACAACATTGATATTTGTTGAAGTATTGCTGTTTATCGTTCTAGTACCGTAAAGCTGAGCAAGGGTAAGCGAGGGGCTTACTTATATGAAAACCGAATTGCTGTTAACCGGAGCAGCACTTCCACTAGATACAGTACGCCTGTAATAGATGCTTGAGCTTAGGGCTGGTGGTGAATAACCGGAAAGCGTAGCACCATCAATATTTGTCCAAGAGGCATTATCAGGTGAAAATTGCCATTGGTAGGTATAAGCCTCCGTTCCTCCTGTGGGTGCTGTCAATTCTGTTAAAGGTGAAGGAGCCGTATTGTAACATATTGTTTGTGCCGATCCTATGGTTCCGGAAGTCAGATTACTATTATTACCTGATACTGTAAAAACGATATCCCTGAAATAAGAACTGGATACGTATTTGGAAGTAGGAACAGATCCCAGATTTGTAGAATAAAGTCCTCCCAAATAACGGATATTTTCATTAACAGTAACGGAGTTAAAATAGGGTCTTTTCGAATAATAAAGATCCGTACTGTTGGTAATAGAAAGAATATAAGTTGTGTTGGCACTTACCTGAATTGGGGATGGCAAATCAAATTCGCGCCAGCCTTCAACTCCTTTTGAAAAATTCCATGTATACGGACCTGCTATCAAAGTATATCCCGACCCGTTAAACATCCACAGCCGAACTAGGTGATCTCCACCTTCATCGATACCGCTATACAGACGGGTCTTTGAAATGAGTCCATCTGCTAAAATTTGAAATTCAGTTCCCAGTTCATATCTGGTATCATTGCCAAATGCAGTCGGAACTTCGACTGAAAATAAGGTCTCTGTAGTGGTTGATGGAGGTAATTGAGAATAACATCTATGAGAGTTGGTTAAAAAGACTATTCCAACTAATAACCCCCCCGTAAACTTACCTATAAACAATAAAGATCCACTAAAATAAGTGGAATAAGTTTGACTAATGCAGGAATATATAGAACTAATAAATTTATCGGCTTTTTTTATTTCCACATTCTTAATTATCATGTTTTTCATGATACAGTGGAACATGCCAAAAATATATATAATATTGGTTTTCATAGCAGAGGGGAATAAAATGCCTTGAAAATCAAATTATAACAAATATTGTAGGAACTAAATTACCTATTTCTTTAAAATCCTGAACAATATCGTTACTGTTCGCCATTCATAGCATAACAAATATAAGTATTTTTTTGGACAACTGCAAGGTTTAAGTATTTTTTAGTGTTATTAATTAAAATTTTTATGTTTTCCAGATAAATAATATCTCTTAATCGAGATCAGTTAATTTCTTAAATTTTTATACTCTTTTAAGTATAATGACCGTATTAGTTAAAATCTTTTAGAAAAAAAATAAATTATGCCATTACTATAATTTATTTAACTTTGAATCGTTATAGAAAAAGAAAAATAATATCAATGTCAATTACATCAGTCCCCTATGATTTTAATTGGATCTCTAATTTATTTTTGAATTTATTCAAAAAATTCCAAGACCTTATTAAACTCCAACATTTAAAAATGTTTCATAGCTCCTTTTTCCTTTGATTAGGGTGCTTAATTTAATATGTTTCACTGGGTGATTTTCAATTGAACATTATTTGTTTTTTCATCATTATTTAGATATTATCTCGTTACTAAACAAAAGAAGGAATGGGATTTAGGATGGCGAAGCCATATAAAAAATCGAATATCCAATACAAAAACTAATGAAAAACTTTGCAATAATTGGTGTAGCAGGTTTTGTTGCTGTGCGACATCTTCGGGCCATAAAGGAAACACAGAACCAATTACTGGTTGCACTTGATAAATTTGACAGTGTAGGTATTATGGATAGTTATTTTCCTGATGCCTCTTTTTTTGTAGAATTTGAAAGGTTTGATAGGCACATAGAAAAACTCAAAAGGAAAAAGGGGATAAATATCGACTATGTCAGTATTTGCACTCCAAATTATTTGCACGACTCACATATTCGGATGGCTTTGAGAAGTGGAGCACATGCAATATGTGAGAAACCATTGGTTCTCAATCCATGGAATATTGATGCTTTGGAAGAGATTGAAAGGGAACACGAAAAAAAAGTAAATACAATTCTTCAGCTAAGGTTACATCCAAGTATCATCGCTCTAAAGCAACTTGTTGATTCCGGGCCAAATTCTAAAATATATGAGGTAGATTTAACCTATTTAACTTCAAGAGGAAATTGGTATTATACCTCCTGGAAAGGAGATGAAAACAAGTCAGGTGGAATTGCATCTAATATTGGAATTCATTTTTTTGATATGTTGAATTGGGTATTCGGTCCCATCAAATCAAATACAGTCCATCTGCACACTCATGACCGTGCTGGAGGGTATCTTGAATTTGAAAAAGCTCGTGTTCGGTGGTTTTTGTCGATAAATTACAATTTATTACCAGAACAGATTAAGCTTAAAGGTCAAACAACTTATAGGTCTGTTACAGTAGATGGCAACGAAATTGAATTCAGTGAAGGATTCTTCGATTTGCATACCAAAAGTTATGAGGAAATTGTTAAGGGGAATGGTTTTGGTTTGAAGGAGGCCAGGCAATCCATCGAAATTGTTCATCAGATAAGAAATTCAGAAATTAAACCTAACATAGGAGAGGCTCATCCCTTGGTAAAATTCCCTATAGCAACTCATCCATTTAAAAATGGAAAAATTAAATTCAGTTAAATTGTTTTTATTCAGATTACTAATTAATCTAACTCTTACGAAGAGAGATCCACATTTATCTCTAGAAATATTCAATTATTGAACCTATTTTACTATATCCATTTATAGGTTTATAAAGACATTTTATCATTGTAATCAATAAAAATTCAAAAAGATTTTATAATGCAATTGTTTAATCCGGATTTTGGACTTTATTTTTTGATCCTGGTATTATTAACCGTAATTTTATATTTAACAGGTGGTTTAGTATTTGGGTTTTTATATTTGAGTGAATCGAAGTATTTTCGGGTTTTCCTTAATCTTTTGAGTGGTTTTATTTTTTGGATTACCCTGACGGCATTATATTTTACTAAGGGCAATACCATTTTTATCATTATACCGGTTTCAATTTTGGCCTTGAGGTTCATTCTTGGATGGAGATTGAAAAGTTACATTTTCCCTGTTGAGGGAATTGTAAAGGATGGAAAAGTGCTTCTGAAGGAGGCTTGGTTCTTAATTTTTATTTTTCTGCTTTTTGCATATAAACATATATTGTCAAACGGAAGAATTAATGACGATTATTTATATTATTCTAACGTAGCCTATACACTTAAACATACTGGTATTGAAGGGAAAAACTTTGGTATGTTTTCAGTAAATGTAATAAGCCCATATCATTATAGTGACATTTGGTTTACCTCATTAATAACAGAAATATTTAATACCAATTATTATCATACGATCATTTTTTTATCGATCCCAATCCTTCTTTTTATAGTATACTCAGGCTCGATTGCCTTGATTGATGCAATTGGTGACCGTTTTTACAATGGAGTAAAATTAAGTGGCACCTATTTATATGCATGTTGTATGATTATTATAGGGGGTCTCGACTATCCCATACTAAGAAAATATATGGAGGGATACATAGCATTAATTCAGCAGCCAAAACTGAGCATAGTTTATGCTATATTTATCTTGGCTATTATATTTCTAATTAGAAATAATGTTAAATATGCTTTCTATGCTGTGTTATTACTTACTGCATTTTATACCCCGGTCATATTTTTTGTTTTGCCAGCAGTTGGAATTTTAATACTGATATCCCTTTTTAAAAATTACAGAGTCGGGACAAAATATTTAACTTATTATTTGGTGATAGTTTTAACATTTGTTGGATTTTACTTTTTTAATTCAAAATTTTCCAATGTCGTATCGCCCAGTATATTCAGACCTAATTTTATTATAGAAGGGTTAAAATCTTTTCCCATCAATTTTATAAAAAAATCGTTTCGTTTCACGATAGTTTATTTACCCTTTTTGTTATTATTTGCGTATTATATCAAGGACAATTTTTATTCCAGATTCAACAATTTAAAAAGCTCATATTCTTTTTTAATCATGGGCATATTTTTATTGTCAGGATATTTCTTTTCTTTTATATTCTCCGCTGCTTTTCAATTATTGGTAGAAGATTATACCCAGGTATTATACAATGGACTATTGCCTCTATTGGCGGTTTATTGTTTTGTAATACTTATTGTAACCGTCTATGAAATTTCAATTAAAAAAAATAAAAAGTATGTATATCATAAAGCAATTCTCCTGTTCATCATTGCTTGTGGCTTTATATTGCAACTTCATCGTGAACCGAGATATTGGGGTCATTTAGAAAAAATTGATGTTGATACAGAATTCTATATAAAGCTATCGAAGGAATTGAAAAATAAGGATAGAATTGCTTCATACCAAAATTTCGAACCACCAACGGGTTATAAAGATTGGTTTCAACACAATTACAAGCTGTATCCTAATTTGAACAGGATTGCGAATTTCAATAACCAAGGGGTTTATTACCCTGAATGCATTAATGTGCACGAAATGGATACAACAAAAAGTGTACACCGTAAATACCATTATACACATTCATCGTTCATCCATTTTCTCGATTCATCAAGAATAATTAACCCGAAAATTACCCCAAATGAGGCTCTGGACCTTTTTCTTAAGAAGCATGATTTCAATTATATAATTTATCCAAATAAGATAAAAGTTCCAAAGGAAGTTCAAATTTTAATAAAGGATTCTATAATAAGAAATGATGGATTTAGGGTTTACAGATTATAAAGACAAAATAGGATAAAAAAACGTGCTTTGAATAATGTAATGGAAAGGTTAATTAAATCCATGATTTTATAATAATATAAGACAGGATGAGAAATTTTATTAATTACCTTTCCTCAGTTATTAATACATGAATTTTATAACAATAAATTTAGAATTATACTACTAGCCTGTTTTCAGTTTGATTTCCAGAAAAAAAAGTAAGAAGATTTCTATAAGAGTACATAATGGAATATAATGATGCAAAAATAACTATTATTGGTGCTGGTGTTGTCGGTTTGGCCATAGCATATCAGTTGTCAAAAAAATATGATAACATTTTCGTAGTTGAAAAGAACCGGATTTTTGGAGAAGAAACTTCCAGCAGAAGCAGTGAAGTAATTCATTCAGGAATATATTATCCTGCTAACTCGCTGAAAAAACGCTTGTGTATTGAAGGCCGGAAACTTATCTATGAGTTTTGTGAAGAAAATGATGTGGTATATAACAAAAGCGGCAAATTAATCATTGCAGTCACAAAAGATGAACTCCTACAATTAGAACGACTCAAAAAACAGGCAATTGCAAATGGAGTTGATGGAATGAAGGAATTATCCATTGAAGAGATAGCGGTTCTGGAACCCAATATAACGGCAATCGGTGCCCTTTGGCTGCAGGAAACAGGTGTGTTGGACACCTATGGTTATATGAAGGAATTGGAAAAACAGGCCACAAAAAATGGGGTACAATTCGTTTATGGAACTGAGGTACAAAAATTAAAGAAAATAGATACTGGTTATAGCATTTCTTTAAAAGAATATGATGATACTACCTATTCATTTACAAGTGATATTGTCATAAACGCGGCGGGATTACAGTCTGATACGATTAGTCAGTTGCTGGGAATAGATGAACCTGATTACGAATTACAATATTGCAAAGGCGAATATTTTGCAGTGGGTAATGGTAAAAATTTGCTGGTAAAAAGATTGATATACCCTGTTCCGAACCCAAATCTTACGGGATTGGGTATTCATGTAACAATAGATGTTGATAAAGGACTTAAACTTGGTCCCAATGCTGTTTATTTGAATGGCAGAGATATTGATTATGGTGTTGACAGCAGTCAGAGGGATGCCTTTTTTGAATCTGCGAAACGTTTTCTTCCTTTTTTAGAAAAGCAGGATCTGTACCCGGCATATTCAGGAGTAAGGCCAAAAATTCAAAAACCGGGTGAATCCTTTAAGGATTTTGTTATTTTGGAAGAGAAAGCGAGAGGCTTCCCGGATTACTTTAATTTAATCGGGATTGAATCGCCAGGTTTAACAGCAAGTCTTGCGATTGGAAATTATATAAATGAACTAATCAACAAAAATTAAAATTAAGATAAATGAAAAAAGTAATTATCACAGGCCATAATGGATTTATCGGCCCACACCTTGTAAGATTATTAAAGGAGGCAAATTTTTATGTAAAAGGAATTGACACCAATTATTTTGATGATTCCTGTAAATTTTCAGACTATGTAAGTCCGGATGAGGAAGTCATCAAAGATGTCAGAGATATAAACAAATCTGACCTCGAAGGAGCCTATGCGATCTGCCATCTGGCAGGTTTGTCCAATGACCCTATGGGAGCTTTAAATGAAAACCTTACCTATGACATCAACCACAAGGCATCTGTAAGGATTGCTAAACTGGCTAAAGAGGCAGGTGTTGAAAAATTTATTTTTGCAGCTTCCTGCAGTATGTATGGCATTGCGGACGGGGACAAGGCTTTGGATGAGACTGCAGATTTTGCACCGGTAACAGCCTATGCTGTTAGTAAAGTAAAAACTGAACAGGATGTCAAAATGATGGCTGATGAGAATTTTTCACCTACTTTTTTACGGAATGCAACAGCCTATGGCTTGTCTCCAAAATTAAGGCTTGACCTGGTTGTCAATAATCTTGTGGGATGGGCTATTACTACCGGAAAAATAAGAATTATGAGTGATGGTACTCCATGGCGTCCATTGGTTCATTGTGAAGATATGGCAAGGGCATTCGTTGCAGTTGCAGAAGCTCCAAAGGAAACAGTTAATGGTAAATCTTTTAATGTAGGACAGAACAGTGAAAATTTCCAAATTAAGGATATTGCCAGAATAGTAGGAGAGGTAATTCCCGGTTGCGAGGTTATTATTACCGGTGAACATGGTGGAGATTCTCGATCCTACCGGGTTGATTTCTCTAAAATAGAAAGGGAACTGCCCAACTTTAAGCCAAAATGGAAATTAAAGGCAGCGGTTGAAGATATTTACAAGGGATATAAAGAATTTGGATTTAATGAAGACCACTTTAACGGAAGGTATTTTGTAAGATTAAAGCAGTTGGATTATCTTGTTAAGGAAAACAAACTGGATAAAGATTTGTACTGGAAATAACAAAATATGATTCTATAATTCTTGCCAGCTAATAATTTATTAGTAATTCATCTTTGTATTTTGAGTGCCAGGCATATTGGAATTAGGGGCTTAATTTTTTGAAAACAAGTTGGATCCAACAATTCCAATATAATAAGATTAAAGAGGACTGTTCTAAAATCGTTATGCATTTAGTGATTCCTATCTTTAATGGATAGTTGATATTTTTTTTCCTTAAATAATTTTCTAAATTTTTCCTTAAATCTATGTTGTGTAAAAATTGCAAAACTGAATTAACACATGTATTTGTTGATCTTAATTATTCTCCAATAGCCAATGAAATGCTGAGAATAGATCAATTAAATGAAGCAGAAAAACATTACCCGTTGAAAGTATTCATATGTGATAAGTGTTTTTTAGTCCAATTAGATGAATTTAAGGCAAACTTTGGCTTATTTAATTCGGAATATACTTATTTTTCTTCGTTTTCTAAATCATGGTTGAAAGCAGCCAGCGATTATGTGGATATGATTGTAAATCGATTTAAATATGATTCAAATTCGTTTGTAATAGAAATCGCATCAAATGATGGTTATTTATTAAAGAACTTTATAAAGTATAATATACCATTTCTTGGAATTGATCCAACAGCGAATACAGCAATGGCAGCTGACAAAAATGGGGTAAAAACATTAGTAGAATTTTTCACGTCAGATTTAGCTGAAAATCGGCTCCTTAATGAATATCCCAAGGCAGATTTGATAATAGGCAATAATGTTTTAGCCCATGTCCCTGACATAATCGATTTTGTGAAAGGAATGAAAATTGTTTTAAATGAAAACGGTATTATTACAATGGAGTTTCCTCATTTTTTGAATTTGTTGAATCTATTACAGTTTGATACGATCTATCATGAACATTTTTCCTATCTTTCTCTTACAGCTGTAAATGACATTTTTACCAATTGTGACTTGAAGATATTTGACGTTGAGCTATTGGGTAGTCATGGTGGGTCTCTTAGAATTTTTGCAACACATGAAGAAAATATTAATTTTGAAATTACACATGAGGTTAAGGACCTTCTTGAGGAAGAATTTAAAAGTGGAATAAAAGACATTGAAAGTTATAAAGGATTTAATCATAAAGTTAATTCGATAAAATATGCTGCTATATCTTTTTTAATAGACCAGAAAACTGCCGGTAAAAAGATTATTGCGTATGGTGCTGCGGCAAAGGGAAATACATTTTTAAATTATTGTGGAATTCAAGGGACTGACCTGATAGAAGTGGTAGTTGACGCATCTCCATACAAACAAAATAAATATTTACCAGGCAGTCATATTCCTGTTGTTGATGAATCAATTATAGAGGAATTAAAACCGGATTATGTGATTATATTGCCTTGGAACTTAAAGGATGAAATAAGTGATCAACTATCATATATTAGGAATTGGGACGGAAAATTCGTAACTTTTTTACCTGATTTAAAGATTTTCTGATAGAGAATCTGATAAGTTCGAGATAAATTATTGGGTGATTATTAAAAGATATCACATAATTTAATAATCATCAAAGTGACAGGCACACCAGGACCATAGAAAATGACTCGTTTATTGTAAAGATGAGAAAGATTAAGAATAGATTGTTTAAGTAAAAAATTAGAAAAGTTATGAAAGTTGTTATTTTGGCGGGTGGTTTCGGGACCCGATTAAGTGAGGAAACAGGGATTAGACCTAAACCATTGGTTGAAATTGGTGGCAAACCCATATTATGGCACATAATGAAAATGTATTCATATTACGGTCATAATGAATTTATAATCTGTTGTGGTTATAAAGGATATATGATTAAAGAATATTTTGCCAATTATTATCTCCAATCGTCTAATGTGACTTTTGATATTAAAAATAATAAAATGACAATCCTTAATAATCAAACAGAACCCTGGAAAGTTACTTTGATTGAAACCGGCGAAAATACGATGACAGGCGGAAGGATAAAAAGAATTAAAGAGTATGTTGAGGACGATACATTTTTTTTGACTTATGGTGATGGCGTTAGTGATGTGGATCTAAATAAATTACTTGAATTTCATAAGGATCAAAAGTCATTTGCGACGCTTACAGCAGTTCAGCCTCCAGGGCGATACGGAGCATTTAATTTAGACAGTAATAATTATAAAATCAAAAGTTTTAGAGAAAAGCCAAAAGGAGACGGTCATGAAAGTGCATGGATTAATGGTGGTTTTTTTGTTTTGGAACCTGCAATATTCGATTATATTGAAGGAGATAAAACCATTTGGGAAGGCCAACCTATGGAAAACTTAGCACATGATGGGCAATTAGCAGCTTTTAAACATATGGGTTATTGGCAGAGCATGGATTCGTTAAGAGATAAACAAGTATTAGAAGAAATTTGGGTTGGGGGCAATGCACCTTGGAAAAATTATTGAAATTAATTGTAATTTACAAGTTTAATATTTTATTATAAAAATATTACAACTAATTGATTTTTTTTAAGCGGAACATTTTTTTTATATTTTAAGTTGCTCGTGGTAAAATATTTAGAGTGGGATTCGAATTTCTTTGGTTTTAAAGTTGGATTGCTGTTCTTGGAGAAACCAAATGGACATTTGAATTCTCAAATCGAAAAATGTCAAAAAGACGGCTATCAATTGGTTTACATAATTTCATCACAGAGAATAAATGAAACCAAATTAAATAGCCATTATATGGAATGTTTCTTGGCTGATGAAAAAATTACTTATATAAAAAAATTAGCCAAGAATGAAAATTTAGGTAGTAATGTTTCAAAATATGTTGAAAATACTTGCGATGATCTATTAATTGAATTAGCCATACAGAGCGGGGAATATTCAAGATTTAAAATAGATAAATATATTGAAAATGAAAAGTTTAGACAACTATATGAATTATGGATGATAAATTCAATTAAAAAGATTATTGCAAAAGAAGTTTATATTATTGATAAAGAAAATGTAAACGGAGTTGTTACAGTTGGAGAAAAAAATAAACGAGCTGATATTGGATTGATAGCAGTAAATAATGGATGTAGGGGACAGGGCCTAGGGAAACAACTATTAGCGGCTGCCGAGAATTGGGGATTTGATCAGGGATATAAATTTATTCAGGTTGTAACTCAAAAGGCAAATCAGATAGCTTGTAGTTTTTATGAAGCGAACGGATATCATCAGGAAAAATGTCAATTTGTATACCATGTTTGGTTTAATAAAATAAAGTTATGATTCCATTTAACAAACCCTATTTAACAGGAAAGGAAACCTATTATATAGAAAAAGCTGTGAAAAGCGGTAAAATTTCTGGTGATGGTTTTTATACAAAAGAATGCCATAATTTTTTTCAGAAAAAGTATGGTTTTAAGAAAGTGTTGTTGACTTCATCGTGTACGGATGCTCTTGAAATGGCAGCGATTTTGACAAACATAAAGGAAGGCGATGAGGTAATAATGCCATCATTTACATTTGTTTCAACTGCAAATGCATTCGTATTACGTGGTGCAAAAATTATTTTTGCCGATAGCAAAAAGGAACATCCAAATATTGATGAAACAAAAATCGAAGCTTTAATAACTTCAAAAACGAAGGCTATCGTTGTTGTTCATTATGCCGGGCATGCATGTGAAATGGATGAAATTATGAGGATAGCAACAAAATATAATTTATTCGTAATTGAAGATGCTGCACAATCTATTGATACTTTTTACAAAGATAAACCTTTAGGAAGTATTGGACATTTGGCCGCATTTTCCTTTCATGAAACAAAAAATATTATTTCGGGTGAAGGAGGTATGTTAGTCATTAATGATGATAGGTTTAATAAAAGGGCTGAAATAATTTGGGAGAAAGGAACAAACAGATCAGCTTTTTATAGAGGAGAAGTAGATAAATATGGTTGGGTGGATATTGGTTCTTCTTTCTTACCATCGGATGTTACTGCCGCGTTTTTGTTTGCTCAGTTAAACAATTTGGATATGATTCAAGAAAGAAGGGTTGAAATTTGGAATAAGTATTATGACAAATTATCACTTCTCGAGGAAAAGGGATTTATTTCTTTGCCAAAAGTCCCATTAAATTCAACGAACAATGCCCATATGTTTTATTTAGTGTGTAATTCTATTGAAGAAAGAACCGGATTGATAAATCACTTAAAGGAAAACAATATTTTAAGTGTTTTCCATTATATATCCTTGCATAAGAGCCCATTTTATAAAGAAAAATATTTTGGCGGTGAATTAACTAATGCAGATAGGTTTTCGAATACACTAGTGAGACTTCCGTTATTTTTTGAGTTAGATAAAAATCAACAGAACAAAATAATTGGAGAAGTATTCTCGTTTTTTCATTTAGATTACTAGTTGGTTTTATTTCATTATAATTAGATCAAATTTGTAAATCTTTGATTATTTTTCTCCTTTATCTTAAATAACAACTTAATTAAGAACTTTATTATTTAGCCAATGATTTTTAAAGAAACAAAACTAAAAGGCGCATTTATTATTGAAATAAACCAGCTGACGGATGACAGAGGTTTTTTTGGTAGATCTTGGTGTGCAAATGAATTTAAGCAATATGGCTTGAAAACCAACGTTGTACAGGCGAATACTTCTTTTAGCAAAAAGAAGGGTACCTTGAGAGGTATGCACTTCCAGAATGACCCTTATCAGGAAACAAAACTGATCCGATGTACCCGGGGTGCCATTTTTGATGTGATAATTGACCTGCGTCCAGATTCTCCCACCTATAAGCAATGGTACGGCGTTGAATTGACTCAAGATAATTACAAAATGCTTTATGTTCCCGAAGATTTTGCTCACGGATTCATTACACTAAAAGATGACAGCGAAGTAACCTATTTGGTTACACAATTCTATACTCCCGGAGCTGAAGCGGGGTTAAGATGGGATGACAAGCAATTTGGTATACAATGGCCATTAAGCCCAACGGTAATCTCAGACAAAGATAGAAACCATCCTGATTTCAATAAAAACATCCAATTATGATCATAGTAGATACCGCTTTAAAAAAAAGACATCAAGAAGGCAATCCAGTAAAGGTTGGAATGATTGGTGCAGGATTTATGGGTAAAGGGCTTGCTTTGCAAATTTCAAAATACGTGACCGGAATGGAATTGGTTGCTATTGCTAACCGAAGTATTGAAAACGCAAGACTGGCATATGCCCAAGCCGATATTATAGATAGTCAGGAGGTGGGAACCGTAAGTCAACTAAATAATAATATTAAAAATAAAAAATACAGTATAACAGACAATGCAGAATTATTGTGTGATGCAGATGGAATAGATGTTATAATTGAGGTAACAGGTACTATTGACTATGCGGCCCATATGATACTACGTGCCATCAAAAATAAGAAACATGTTGTAATGATGAACCCTGAAGTAGATGGTACGGTTGGCCCCCTCTTAAAATATTATGCTGATCAGGCTGGTGTGGTGCTCACTACTGCTGATGGGGATCAACCTGGAGTAGAAGGTAATTTATTCAGATTTGTAAAGTCTTTAGGAGTTAAACCGGTTCTATGCGGCAATATTAAAGGCCTTCAAGACCCTTACAGAAACCCGACTACCCAAAAAGCTTTTGCTGAAAAGTGGGGGCAAAAGCCCCATATGGTTGCATCATTTGCAGATGGGACTAAGGTTTCATTTGAACAGGCAATCGTAGCAAATGCAACCGGAATGGGGGTAGGAAAACGAGGTATGTTTGGACCAACTGTATTGTCAGGAACCCATTTAAAGGATGTAGCAAATGAATTATATCCTTTGGATAAATTAATAGATGGCCCCGGAATTGTTGACTATGTGGTAGGTGCTGAACCAGGTCCAGGTGTGTTTGTTTTAGGAACACATGATAATCCTATTCAACAACATTATTTGAATTTGTACAAACTTGGCACGGGTCCATTGTATTTGTTTTACACGCCTTACCATCTTTGCCATTTTGAGGCGCCATTAACTGCTGCAAGGGCAGTTATTTTTAATGATGCGGCCTTGGCTCCTCTTGGAGGACCAACTGTAGAAGTAATAACCATGGCTAAAACAGATCTAAAAAAGGGAGAAGTAATTGATGGAATGGGGTTTTATATGACCTATGGTGAATGCGAAAACGCAAGCACTGTTTACAAAGAAAATTTGTTACCCATGGGCCTCGCTGAGGGCTGTATTTTAAAAAGAGATATTCCTAAGGACTGGGCAATAACTTTTAATGATGTCATCATACCCAAAGGAAGATTAAGCGATCAATTGTGGAGAGAGCAGAAGGAAGTATTTAAATTATAGTTATTGGAGAATTTAGCCGTTAAATACAACAGAATACTATTTTTGAGTTTAGTTTTTGGGCCATTCTTTGCTTATTTATTGCAAACGTATGTTGATATAAATTATCTTTTCCTCATGCAGCTATTGTCGTATATAGGAGTAATTTTACTTTTCATTTTTAAAACAAAGGGCACCAAAATTAAAATACCAAACTATCTTATTTTCTATCTTTTGTTTATATTCTACGAGTTTTATTCAACTTTTGAATTATTGGGTAGAGACTTTAAATATATTTATCTTTTGGGTTATGGTCCTATTGGTGGATTTAACATGTTATTGATAATTGAAAATATAAAAATTAAAAAACGCGAATTTGAATTTATTTTCAAATGGAGTAGATATGTTTTGATTATCGCAATCATTACAATTATTTTGCAGCAAACAGTTGATAGTTCTATTTTTTCAGACAAATGGTTAATTGAAGATAATGCAGATCCTATTTATGGTCCTAATGAATTTAGATTACATTCAATTTATTCCTGGATAGATATGGTTGCCTATGGTTTTGTATTCGTCCCTATTTTTATATTAATTGTTGAGCAAGCTCATAGAAATAAAAAAAGTATAATAATCTGGATTACAGCGGGTATTTTATACGCATTTTTTACAAAAAGTCGTTGGATATTACTCAATTCATTGTTTGTATTTTTAATTCTTATAATTAACGAAAAATATAAAATTTGGAGTTTCATTAGATTATTGATTATAATCCCTGTGATTTCCATAGGTGTCATAGTGTTATTAAATATTGCAAATGTTAACGTTGACGGTATTTTAAAGGACCGAATTTTAGAAAGTAATAAAAAGGAAAAATCTGCAGGTACGAGACTAATCGCTTTTGAAGCGTTTAATCGCCTTTATTGGCAAAGTCCCTTATTTGGAAAGGGTAATATTGCCTATGGAATGGGTGGTATTGAAAAACAAGATTATCAATTACGAAGTTTTTTAAGAGGGAGGTCATCCCAAATTCATGTTGGGTATTTGATGCTATTTTATAGCTTTGGAATCATTGGGGGATTCTTCTTTTTGGCATTTCTTACCCTACTGTTGACAAAATTATACAAAGATGCAACGAAAACAACATATTGGGGCCCATTTTTAGCCGTCATGGGATTCGCACTAGCCAACCTAACATTAGTTATGTTTTCTATTTTTCACATAGGTTTTATATTTGCAATGGTTGCAAACAAATATTATATTGAAAGTCAAGTTCGAGAGAATAGTCAAATTCTATAGAATGAAAATCATCAGTTTTTTCAAAGGTCAAGATCGAACAGTTAAGGCTAATAAGAATATACTTCTTTCATTTGTTATTAAAGGATTGAGTATAATTGTTGGTTTTTTAATGGTTGTTGTTGTCTTAAATTTTTTGGATGAAACAAAATATGGCATTTGGTTAACTTTAACATCTTTTTTGACTTGGTTTTCATTCTTTGAAATTGGATTGGGGAATGGATTAAAAAATAAACTTGCAAAATCTCTGGCAATTAAAGACTATGAAAGTGGGAGAATTTATGTAAGTACTACCTATGCAATTCTTACGATTATTATTGTGGTTGTATCTTTAGTTTTTTTTATTGTGAATTTCTTCCTCGATTGGACAGTCATTCTAAATACGGAAAGAGAATTGTACAAAGAACTAAGTATTGTATCTTATATTGTTTTTGGCTTTTTTTTCATGCAATTTGTATTGACATTAATATCTACTGTACTTGCTGCAGATCAAAGACCGGCAATTGCTAGCATTTTTGGGCCTATTGGTAATGTATTATCTGTTCTAATTATTTATATTTTAACTAAAACAACTGACGGTTCTTTAATATATTTGGCTTGGGTATTAAGCTTGATACCTACTTTAATACTTGTAATTGCGTCTTTTTATTTTTATCGCAATCAATATATCAAAATTGCTCCTTCGATTCATTATATCAAATTTGAATATACCAAGGAGCTATTTAATTTGGGTTTTAAGTTTTTTTTAATTCAAGTTTCAATGATTGTGTTATTTCATTCATCAAACGTAATTATTGCACAATTTTTTGGTCCGGCTGAAGTTACTCCATTTAATATTGCCTTCAAATATTTTTCTGTGGTCTTGATGGTATTTTCAATTATTATGAACCCATTCTGGGTTGCATTTACGGATGCCTGGACTTTAGAAGACATTAACTGGATTAAAAAAACCATAAATTATCTCTTATTAGTTTGGGTAGGATTTGTTATCCTATCAATTTTTCTTTATTTTTTTTCGGATTGGTTCTTTGATTTATGGTTGGGCAAGGAGAAAATGGAACATATTATTATAAGTAACAAATTAAAATTAGCATTCATATTTTATTTTCTTTTACTATCATTCGGTGGTATCTTTAACATGTTTATTAATGGGGTTGAAAAAATTACAATACAAATGTATTCACTTCTAATTGGAGCGTTAATATTTGTACCGCTATCATATTTTTTTATAAAAGTATTGAACTGGGGCATTGAAAGTGTGGTTATTGCTTCTATTTTTGCTAACTTTTATTCACCTTTTGTTTCACCGATTCAGTATTATCTATTGATTAATAAGAAAGCAAATGGCATCTGGAATAAGTAAAAAAATATTATCTTTTGTTTTAAGACCCTATCTGATTTTAGAACACTACAGGCAGCACAAATTAAAATTGAGATATAGTAAAAATAAATTGATTATTGGTCTTCATTCACGGCTGGATAATGTTGATCTTGGCAATTTTGTATATATTGGTGATAACGTAATCGTCAGCAATTCTGTCATTGGTAATCACAGTTATATAAGTTCGAATTCACATATTAGTAATTCAACGATTGGTAAATTTTGCTCAATTGCATCTAATGTGATCTTTGGTTTAGGAAAGCACCCAACACATTTAATTTCATCTCATCCTTCTTTTTATTCCAATAATAAGGAGTTTAAGACTTTTTCTGATAAGAATTATTTTTCTGAGTATGGGGAAATTATTATTGGAAATGATGTTTGGGTTGCAAACAATGCAATTTTAATGGATGGTGTGAAAATAGGCGATGGAGCCATCGTGGCGGCAGGGGCGATTGTTATAAAGGATGTAAAGCCTTATGAAGTAGTTGGAGGGATTCCTGCAAAACATATAAAATTCCGATTTAAAGAGTACCATATATCAAAATTATTATCATTTGCATGGTGGGATAAGGATGAAGAATGGTTAGAAGTAAATTATAAGTTATTTTTGGACAGTGAAAAATTTTTGGAGTATATTGAAAATAGTGAATAAAAAAGTGCAATATCTTTCTATTCTCCTTTTCTTTCTCATACTTTTTCTGGCGATTAGATGCGCTTTGTTGCAGTGCAACAGATCCTTAGATTTAAATAATGATCAAATTATCGAGAGTTTTAAGGGCAATAAAAAATCAGTAGTTTTTTTGATTGTCGGACAATCGAATGCTGCCAATTATGGAGCAAGGCTTTTTTCAAGTGAAGGGAAAATTTTTTCTTACCACAAGGGGAAGATTTTAAAAGCAAAAGATCCATTACCCGGTGCTTCAGGTAAAAAAGGAAGTATCTGGATACCATTTTCGGAGATCCTGTTGAAGAACCAAATCTATGATCAGATACTATTAGTGAATATAGCTGAGGGCAGCTCAACAGTATCGGATTGGGCAGTGGACGGGAAATATCACAATAAATTAACATATACCTTAAAACAACTTCAAAATACGGATATGTTACCTGATTTTATTATTTGGCAACAGGGTGAAGAAGATAATTTGTTACAAACGTCATTTGATATTTATAAAATGAAACTTCAGGAAATAATTACGATTATAAATGGCAAAACTCATAAAACTTCAATAGTTTTATCATTGACATCTTACAGTCCTACAGCAAAAAATGCCATTAATACTGATATCAGAAGGGCACAAGGGGAAGTTATTCAGGAAAATTTGAATGTGTTTTTAGGACCTGATACGGATATATATACCGGAAGGGATTTTCGGTACGACGGAATTCATTTTTCTGAAGCCGGAATGTTTAAAATAGCTGAGGATTGGGGCCAGAAAATTAGTAGTTTAACAATTAATTGAAAATTTTTTCCATGGTAAAAAACAAAACTTTACTCATAACCGGTGGCACAGGTTCTTTTGGGAAAGCCGTATTAAACAGATTTCTTAAGGATAAAATTTTTAAAGAAATCAGAATTTTCAGTCGGGATGAGAAGAAACAAGACGATCTTCGCAAGGAACTGAATGATGCTTCTGTAAAATTTTACATAGGTGATGTCAGAGATCAGCGTTCCGTAGATAATGTTGTAAATGGAGTTGATTATATTTTTCATGCATCAGCACTCAAACAAGTGCCCTCATGTGAATTTTTTCCTATGGAGGCGGTTAAAACAAATGTACTCGGTGCTGAAAATGTACTGGATGCTCGCGAAGGTGTAAAAGAGCGGGTAGTGGTTTTAAGTACCGATAAGGCTGTTTATCCGATCAATGCCATGGGTATTAGCAAGGCACTCAGGGAAAAGGTTATGGTAGCAACCAGCGGAATCTCCGTGCAAACTGTGTCTGCGCAACCCGATACGGAAACGTGATGGCTTCCAGGGGTTCAGTCATACCATTGTTTGTCGATCAGATCAAAGCAGGAAAAAACCTTACCATCACTGATCCCGAAATGACTCGCTTTATGATGACACTGGATGATGCGGTTGAACTGGTATGGTTTGCGTTTGAACAACGCAGACAACGGGGACCTTTTCGTGCAGAAAGCACCAGCCGCAACTATCGAAGTCCTGGCCATTGCGCTTGATTGAATTGTATGATTCAAAAAGTAAAATAACATTATCGGTACCAGACACGGTGAAAAACTGTTTGAAACTTTAGTCAACAGGGAAGAAATGGTTAAAGCTGAAGATCTGGGAAATTATTACCGCATTCCTGCAGACAACAGGGATTTGAATTACGAATCAATTCTTTTCTGAAGGGCAGATCGATATGACCCAGGTTGAAGAATACCATTCGCACAATACCGAGCGATTGGATAAAGATGGAACAAAGAAACTGTTGATGAAACTGGATATCATCCAAAGGGATCTGAAAAATAAAATATAACAAATTGTCTTCCGGATAACTGATTCAAAATCAGGTATTTAATATTGAAGAGGAATAATTGATTTAAATAATCATTAGTTATGCAAAGAGTAGGAATTACCGGACAAGCCGGTTTTATGGGTTCACATCTGTATAATTATTTACAGAATAAAGAGGATATTGAATTGATTCCCTTTGAAGATCATTATTTTGAGCAAAAAGACCTTTTGAATAATTTTGTAAGGAAATGTGAGGTTTTGGTTCATCTTGCAGCATTGAACCGGCACGAAGATCCACAGGTAATCTATGATACAAATCTAAGCCTGGTTTTTAAACTGACTGAGGCTTGCGACTCTACAAAATCCGCTCCCAAAATAATCTTTGCCTCATCTATTCAGGAAGAAAAGGATAATCCTTACGGCAGGTCAAAAAGGGATGGCAGGATCCATTTTGAACAATGGGCAAAAAACAACCAAACTCCTATGAGTACCCTGATCATCCAATGTATTTGGTCCCTTTGGGAAACCTTATTACAACTCGGTTGTAGCAACTTTTTGTCACCAGCTCAATCACGGGGAACGCTTCTATTCATACTGATGGTCAGCTGGATTTGATCTATATTAATGAATTATGTGCGGTATATTATCAAGAGATCAGCTCAAAAGAAAAGGGATCAAAGCATTTACAGTGAGGTATACAGCTACTAAAAAAGTAACCGAAATATTGGCTTTACTAAATAGTTTTGAAATCGGCCTATTTTGAAAACGGTGCAGTACCTGATCTGAGAGATCCCTTTGAAATCAACATGTTCAATACTTTCAGAAGTTTTATACCGGTTGATTATTTTCCAAGAAAGTATAAGCAACACACAGATGAAAGAGGCTCGTTTGTTGAAATAATGAGGGCCAACACTTCGGGGCAGACTTCTTTCTCAACCTGACAGCTCTGCCATACCTACTTATTACGTTTCAAAATATACCAGAGAATTTGTAACAGTAGCACTCTCCGGTGATGGTGGAGATGAACTTTTTGCGGGGTATAGTTCTTATGATAAAATGATGATGTTATCCAGGAAGAAAAACTATCCCATTTCATTATTTTCTTTTGCAAATAAACTCATACCAGATCATGTGTTTGGTAAGGGAATGACCTATTACCTTTCCAAAAATAAAATTAATATTGGTGCATATTTTTGTTTGTGGAAGGATTATGAAAGGAGAAAAATATTTTTACCTGAAATTAAGTCGAGATTTGAGCAAGGTAATTCTGAAAAGGTTAAGATAAAACTTCTTAATGATTTGAAGGGGGATTTTCTATCAAAAATGCAACAGCTTGATATGCAGACATATATGGTTGATGATATTTTAACCAAAGTAGACCGTGCTTCAATGATGAATTCTTTAGAGGCCAGGGTACCTATTTTAGATCATAAATTTGCGGAATTAAGTTTTAAGATTCCTTCTGAGTTAAAATTGAAAAAGGCATTAAGAAATACATACTAAAAGAAACATTTTCGAAAATATTACCACCTGAAATCATATCTCACAAAAAACAAGGCTTCGGCGTGCCATTAAGTATATGGTTTAAAGGAAACCTAAAAGAATATGCAAATGAAACCTTAAGAAATAGTAAGGTTTTATATAATTTTCTTGATAGAACTTATATAGATATGGTAATGGAAAATCATCAAAAAGGTATGAGGGATTATAGTGAAAAAATTTGGGGATTACTTTTTTTAAATGAATGGTTAAATCAAAACAAATTTTAGAATGAAAATTTTATTTTTTGTTGATAGTTTGCGTGCTGGAGGTAAGGAAAGACGGATTGTTGAGCTTGTTAAAGGATTAAGCAAGATTAGAAAACATGAAATCCAGTTTGTGGTTACTAAAAGGACCATACATTATGAAGAAATACTTTCAATGAATATAAAAATACATTTTGTGGAGAGAACGATGTTCAAGAAGGATCCGAAAGTTTTTTTTAAATTTTACGAAATTGCAAGAAAATTTAAGCCGGATATTATTCACGTGTGGGAGAATATGGTGGCTATTTATTCAATTCCGGCTAAACTTTTATTGAATATTCCTTTAATAAATAATCAAATAACAGATGCTCCACAGAAGGTAAAAAGTACATTATTTAGTCATAAAATTACGTTCCCGTTTTCCGATTTGATTATTTCGAACACACAGGCAGGATTGCAATCTTATAACGCACCGATAAATAAAAGCAAGGTTATTTATAACGGGTTTGATTTTAAAAGAATTGCTCACATAGAATCTAAAGAAAAAATTAGAGATAAATTTAACATTAATACAGCGTATGTGGTTGGTATGGTTGCCTCTTATTCCAAAGAAAAAGATTACATAAGTTATATTAGGGCGGCGAGCCATATTTTAAAGACAAGATCGGATATTACTTTTATATGCGTTGGCGCAGGAAATTTTGCAAATTTTAAAGAACTAGTAGACCCTAAGTTTGCAAAAGGAATCATTTTCATTAGTGAACAAAAGGAGATTGAGTCGATCATGAATACTTGTGACATGGGTGTGTTAATGACGAATGCCGAAGTTCATGGTGAAGGGATTTCTAATGCGCTGTTAGAATTTATGGCATTAGAAAAACCTGTGATTGCCAACAATAGCGGCGGAAATCCGGAACTAATAGAAAGTGAAAAAAATGGATTTTTAATAAGTAATGGTGATTATGTTGCATTAGCAGAAAAGGTATTATTACTTATCAACAACAGAGCGTTAATGGAAGAATTTGGGAGAAGGTCAAAGCAAATAGTTACAGAAAAATTCAATATTGATCAAATGATCGTGCAATTTGAAGATTGTTATAATCAAATGTATTTATTACATAACTAAAAAAAACTCTTTTAAGAAGCAATTCACAAAAAAAGAGTTTTAAATTTTTAGGATTTAATCTATTTACTTTTTTCAATAAAATTCTTAGTTATAAATTAAATTGGGTTTCAAAAAAGTCAAAATGAATACTGGTATTAATTTATCAAGGCAATATTGAACAATAGAGAGCACTTATTGGTTATTTCCAGTGGTTATCCCGATGAATCGGGAAGTTACCTTAGCCATACTTTTTTAAAAGGATTTGTAGAAGAAGCAAAGCATTTTTTTAAGAAAGTTGATGTTGTGGTTCTGCTGCCCTATTTTCCTGTTTTTTTTGGAATTAGTATCAAAAAATTTCCGGATCATTTAAGCAGTTATGTAAAGGATAATGTTTCAGTTAATTATTATAAATATCCGTTTCTTCCAATCTGGCCCCTGTCTTCGATCAAAGGAAATATCGCTTTCTATTACACTAAGCATAAGATTTTTCGACTGATGCAAGACAATACAGTCATACATGCCAATTTTACTTCTACCGCCGGGGTTTATGCAAATTTTCTTTCAAAAAAAGTAAAAAAGGAATATGTTTTAACTGTACATGAAGATCATAATTGGCTGGTGGAGGAAATAACCAGTAATAATAGACATTTTATTGATGCTTGGCTAAATGCAAAAGTAATAATTAGGGTTAACAAACTAGATAACCAGCTTTTGTTAAGATATAATAAAAATGTTATTTCAATTCCGAATGGATTTAATCACCGGGTGTTCAAAGAATTAGATAAGACAAATTGCAGAGAAAAAATAAAATCAATTAAAAAATTTGTCATTGTTAATATTGGTTTTTACAATTCCCAAAAGAATCAGAAATTATTAATTGATGCAATTGAATTATTACCAACTGCTATAAAAGACAATCTGGAGTGTTTCATTATTGGTGGTGGACCATTAGAAAAGAATTTGATCAAATATACAGAGGATAAAAAATTAAATAGTATTGTTAAAATAGTTGGACAAATTGAGCATGATACTTTGCCTATTTATTTAAATGCAAGTGATATTTTTTGCCTTTCAAGTCAATCAGAAGGAAACCCCACAGTGATGTTTGAGGCTTTGGGTGTTGGAGTTCCATACATTGGAACCAATGTTGGGGGGGTTCTCTGAAATAATTACATCCGAAAAGTATGGTCTGCTTTGTGAACCAAATAATAAAATTGCATTAGAAACAATCATAAGAAAGGGTTTGGAAACAAAATGGGAAAAAGAAATAATAAAAAATTACGCAAATCAATTTTCCTGAAAAATATTTTTCTTCAAACTGAAAAATACTACTAATACTATGTGTGGAATATCTGGAATAATAAATTTTAATCAGAAATCAGTTAAGGAAGAAGAACTTATATTAATGATGTCAAAAATGAAACATCGTGGTCCGGATGACGAGGGATTATATATTAACGATACAGTTGGATTGGGATTTGTGAGATTAAGTATTTTGGATTTGAGCCCTGCAGGTCATCAACCCATGTTCAGTGAAGATGGCAGATTTGTTATCATTTTTAATGGTGAGGTATATAATTACATCGAGATCAGAGCTGAGCTTTCAAATAAGTATATATTTAAGACAGGAACAGATACGGAAGTAATCCTGGCAGCATTTCAGGAATGGGGGGAATCATGCATGGATAAATTTAATGGCATGTTTTCTTTCGTAATATTTAATACAGAAACTCGTGAGATTTTTGCGGCTCGAGATAGGTTTGGTGTGAAGCCATTTTATTATTTTCTAGATAAAGAAAGATTTATTTTTGCATCCGAAATAAAATCCATTTTACCATTACTTAACAAAAAGGAGCCTGAAGAAAAGGCAATTTACGATTATTTATTAACGAATCGGACGAGTCATAATGAGGATACTTTTTTTAAAGGAATCAAAAAACTACAACATGGTACTTGTATTAGAATTGATGGTACTAATATGATTTTTAAAAAATGGTATAATTTATCTGATAAAATTAATGAGAATAATAGGTTAACTCCGAAAGAATACAGAGCACTTTTCGTTGATTCATTGAAATTGAGATTGCGTGCCGATGTACCTATTGGAGTATCTCTAAGCGGAGGTATTGATTCATCTTCCATTGTGGCCTCGTTAATTAGAGATTTTAAATTAGCCGATCTTAATACATTTTCTGCAGTGTATGGTAAACAAGAGGCAACTGACGAAAGTGATTTCATAGATGAATTCAGGCCAATTGTAAAGAATATGTATTTTATTTCACCAGATGCCGATGGATTTTATGAAGATATTGATGGATTCATAGAGGCCCATAATGAGCCCGTGCCCGATTTAGGGCCCTATGCCCAGTTCAAGGTCATGGAATTGGCTTCTAAACATGTGACTGTTACCCTGGATGGTCAAGGAGCCGATGAACAGCTGGCCGGTTACCATTATTTTTTTGGCAGTTATTATATTGAGCTATTTAGAAGTTTTAAATTTTTAAAATTCATTGACGAAAATTATCATTATTTACGGAAAAACAAATCAACCCGGGCCCTGCAGTTTTTTTTATACTATATATCGCCTATAGAACTGCAGAAAAAAGTAAGTTCAGTCATCTATCCATCTGTTCGAAAGAATTTTCTGAATTCAAACATATCAACCACTGATGTGAATAAAATGTTATTTAAACCAAAAAATCTAAATGACTCACTATTAAGTCATTTCGAGTATAAATTGGAGCATTTGTTAAAGTGGGATGATCTTAATTCAATGCATTTTTCAATTGAATCTCGTGTGCCATTTTTGGATTACAGGCTGGTGGAAGCAACACTTTCCTCCCCTTCAGATCAAAAAATTTTTAAGGGCGAAACAAAATATATACTAAGAGAAGCATTAAAAGATATTTTGCCTTCAAAAATTGCACAAAGAAGGGATAAAAAAGGGTTTTCAAATCCTCGTGAGAAATGGTTTAGATCGAATTATTTCCAGGCATTTATTTATGACCTTATTAATTCTGATAGTTTTGTAACAAGAGGATATTTCGATCCAAAAATTGCAAATGCTCAATATAGAAAACATCTTTCGGGTAAAATTGATGCTTCAAATGAAATATGGAAGTGGATCAATTTGGAATTGTGGTTTCGCAAATTTATTGATGACTAAATCTGCCTTGTTACATCGCTTCTCAGTATAGGTATAGAGATTACTATTGGAATTTGTTAATTATCATTACAAAGGATTATCTCTTCAAGGTTGCGTATTTTGCTAAATTACATCCTATAACAGTTTTACAATCCATCTTCAAGGATCAATCAATGTATTATCATAAATGAAAAATGTCTTAAATATGATCCTATTATCTTTTTTTTAACATGTAGTTTACAATTTTAAAAAAACCTTCAATAAACCCTAGAAGCTTTGTTTATAGAGTCAAGAAGGAATTGCCTACAATAGTAAGGGCTATTTTTTAAAAACGGGTAACAGATTCAAAAAAAAATATTGAAGATTGCATTATTCTGAAATGACCGAACACAATTTTATTTGTTTCGTGACAAAAATAATACTTATAAAAATGTTAGCAAGCGAAAATGATCGATTATTTATTTATAAAAAATATTGAAGAAATTGATATCCAAAAATGGAATAGATTTTTAAAGAATCATTCTGGATCCAATATTTTTCAAAGTCTGGAATTGTATTCCTTTTGGAATAGTCAAAGCAATCACGAACCATTTTATTTTTTGGTTACTTCAATAAACGGAGATTGCTTGGGTTTTTGTGCAGGTGTAATAATTTCAAACGGTAAGGGGATTAAAAAAATAATAAGTAAAAGAGCTATTATTTATGGCGAACCTCTGGTTTCTTCGGATGCGGATAAGATCTGCGATTTATACGAATTCATAATAGGAAAAATTGAAATTGAATTATCGAAGAGAGCAAATTATACTGAAATTAGATGTCTAAGCGTTAATGAAAGTTTTAAAAAGATCTTTTATAAAAGAACTTGGCAATACACACCCTATCAAAATTATATAATAAACTTAAGTAATGAAGAAGAGTTGATGCAAAAAATTACTCCTGAAAAAAGGAGACAAATTAGAAAGTCATTAAAAGATGGAGCTAGTTTTTCCTATCTTAAATCTGAAAAAAACATTCTAGGTGTGTATCAAATTCTACAAGAAATTTATAGGAATAAAGTAAAAAAACCACTTCCGAAATTTAACTTCTTTTTGGATTTAATGAAATTGGAGGATGCAGGAGTTGTAGCTGTGATTGCAGATGATATAGTAATTGGCGGAGGTTTTTTTTTAAAAGATAAGCAAACCATATACGATTGGTACCGGGGAGGGCTTGATTTTGAGTATAAAAAATTATTTCCAAGTACCTTGGCTGCATGGGGTGTAATGAACTATGGTTTGAGCAATAAAATTCAAAATTTTGATTTTATGGGAGCTGGTATAAAGGGTCAGGAGTATGGTGTGAGAAAATTTAAATCTCAATTTGGTGGGATTCTTATCGAAAACGGTAGGTTTATGAAAATAAATAATTCGTTATTTTATAATATAGGTAAAATGGCTTTAACATTAAAAAAGAAAATACATTGAAAATATTAATTGATATTGGTCATCCGGCACATGTGCATTTATTTCGGTATTTCGCCGAAGTAATGACAAATAAGGGGCACGAAATATTATTCACATGCCGAGATAAAGAATTTGAAATTTATTTATTAAAACGATTTAATTTTAATTATAAATCATTTGGGAAAAAGTACTTAACCTCACGAGGTAAGCTTATTGGTCTAATTGAATTTGATCTGAAAGCTTATATTACCGGCTTGCGGTTTAAACCTGATTTATTTTTAAGTCACGGTTCTATATATGCGGCTCATGCTTCCTTTCTGCTAAGAAAGCCGCACATTACATTAGAAGACACATTTAATTTAGAACAGCTTCGTTTGTATAGACCATTTACAGAAACTATATTGACAGGTAATTACTACCATCCACTAAAGTCAAATAAAGTTATCCAATATGCGGGCTATCATGAATTGGCCTATTTACACCCTAATTATTTTAAACCTGATTCTTCTGTTTTAGATGATATAGGAGTTAAAATCAAAGAGAAATATTCAATTTTACGATTTGTAGCTTGGAATGCAAGTCATGACATAGGGCATCAGGGCATTTCAATTGAAAATAAAATAAAAGCAGTTGCAGAATTTTCAAAATACTCAAAAGTATTTATATCTTCAGAATCTAAGTTACCATATGAATTAGAAAAATACAAAATAAAAATATCTCCTGAAAAAATGCACGATGCTTTGGCATTCGCCAGTTTGCATTGGGCAGAAAGCTTTACTATGCCAGCAGAATGTGCAGTACTTGGAACTCCTTCAATTATAATGAATAATAGTATTTCTTATTATTTAAAAGAGATGGAAGAAAAGTATGGTTTATGTTATTCTTTTAGTGAATCTTCTAATGACCAAGAAAGAGCCATAAATAAAGGAATTGAAATTTTAAAAGATGAAAATATATCTTTGATTTGGAAACAAAAACAAGAAAGAATGTTAAAGGAAAAGATAGATGTAACCGGATTTTTAGTTTGGTTTGTGGAGAATTTCCCTGAGAGTAAAAAAATCATGAAACAAAAGCCGGATTTTCAATATAATTTTAAATAAAGGCTTGATGGATTTTACAATAAAGGTATACGAACAACTACTCATGGCCTTGAAAAACAATGCCTATTCATTCCAAACGGTTAATGAATTCTTAAAATCTCCTGACGAAAGAGTTATAATTCTTCGTCATGATGTTGACCTTTTACCAGAAAACTCATTGCGTTTTGCCGAAATTCAAAATGAGTTTGGCATTAAGGGTACCTATTATTTCAGGGCTGTGCCAGAGAGCTGGGATGAAGAGATTATCTTGAAGATTGCTTCCCTAGGTCATGAAATAGGTTATCATTATGAAACGATGGATACGGCCAGTGAGAAATTAAAAGCAGGTGGTAATCAATTTCAATATGGTGAACTAATTGACCTCGCGTATGACGAGTTTTGTGCGCATCTGGAGACGCTTAGAAAACTGGTGCCGGTAGATTCAATTTGTATGCATGGAAGCCCCAGATCACAATATGATAATAAGGAGATATGGAAAAAATATGATTACATGACTTTGGGGATTAACGGTGAACCCTATTTTGACGTGAATTATAACGATGTTTTCTATCTAACAGATACCGGTAGGAGGTGGGATGGATTTAAAGTAAGTGTTCGGGATAAGGTAAGCTCAAATTATACAATGACTTTTCACACAACTGATGAAATAATAGAAGCATTGAATTCAATAAAGCTTCCTAATCGAATCATGTTTACTTTTCACCCTCAACGATGGCATGATGACCCAATCAGTTGGTTTAAAGAATTGATTTTTCAGAATTCAAAGAACCTGGTAAAACAGTTTTTATTTGTGAAAAAATAGAACACATAAAATTTAATTACCCTGATCAACAATGGCTTGAATTAACGAAAATTTGGCCATTAACTTATTTTTGTTTATTTTTACCCTGAAAAAGAGTTTAGTTTAATTTAATATCAATGTTATTCCCCCTTTAGTTAAAAGTTCTTAAAATTCTTTATCAGTTTAATTTTAAGCCGTAAAGAAAAAGTTGGATTGTATGTTATCAGGAGGGTGAATGTTTTGATGAAGTATGATTTTATTGTTAATTACTACAATGAATGAATCCCCTTTAAAAATGCGCTATGAAAAGAAAACTACAAGAAATTCAAAATTTTGAAAGCCCCCCTGATCCCAAGGATCAAAGACCAAATGTTTTGCAAAAGAAGAAATCAATGGATTTTTTCCCTCAAAGATTCTTCTCCGAAGAGGAAAAAATAAATCTAGTGATTGAAGGCCAATCTGGTGAAATTTCGATTGCTGATTTGTGCGAACGAGAAAAGATTACCCCTGAGAATTTTATGCTGTGGTCGGAGGAAGTGTTAAGTCAAAAAGCAAGTTTGCCAAAAATTGAGCAAAAATTTGATGAGGACGATAAATACAGGATTGTATTGGAAGGAATGAATGGTGAATTCAATATTGCAGAAATTTGTAAAAGAGAAAATATTACTCAGGAACAATTTCTTCAATGGAGTCATGAGTTTTTGCAAATGGTATTTTTAAAGTCTAATTTGACTAAGGGAAATATAAATGGCTCTTACGAAAAGCGTAACCAGATTAGAAAGCACGTTGGTGAAGAAGGACTCCGGTATTTTGAAAGTTATTTGAGCCTGAACTCGCCAAAAACTTTAATTTTCAAGGATCTAATAGATTTTTCACACATAAATGAAAATGAAGTTGATCATATTATTTTTATTAAGAGAATCAATGATCTTAGACATATTAATAAGTTTTTTGAAAAGGTTAATCAAAAGCTTGAAGTTGGCGGTATATTTATAGGATGTCTTGAAACACTTTCGGCACGTACTGAAAGAAAGAAAGTAACCAAAATACCACTCATTAATAATATGTATTTTGGAATTGAATTCATTTTGAAACGCATTCTTCCAAAACTTAGCCTAACAAAGAGTTTATATTTTGATATGACCAAAGGGAAGGACAGGCTTTTGTCAAAAGCTGAAGGCTTGGGCAGATTGGTCTGTTGTGGTTTCAAAATCATGGATTACAAGACTATTAATGGTCTTGTATATTTCGTTGTCCAGAAGGAAAAGGAACCTACTTATGATTTGAATCCAAGTTATGGTCCAATTTATGCAATGCCGAGGCTTGGTAAAAACGGAAAAATTATTAAGGTCTATAAATTCCGTACCATGCATCCTTACAGTGAATATTTACAGGATTATGTAATCAGAGCACATGGCTATGCAGAAACCGGAAAACCTGCTGATGATTTCAGAATACCTACATGGGGAAAGATAATGCGTAAATACTGGTTAGATGAATTGCCTCAATTGTATAATTTTCTTAAAGGAGATTTAAAACTTATAGGTATCAGACCTGTATCGGCAAGGTATTTTCAAGATATTCCCAAAGAAATGCAAAAATTGCGTCTGACCCAAAAGCCAGGCTGTATTCCACCATATGTTGCCCTTAATAGATCCGGAAATGTGATGAGTGTTCTACAGGCTGAAAAAGAATATTTGGAAGAAAAAATAAGAAATCCTTTTACTACAGATACAAAATACTTTTTTAAGGCTTTGTATAATATTATTATTGAGCATAAACGGAGTGCATAATGCTTTTTTAGACCGTTGTCTTCACTTTTTACTTTAAAAGCGAGTAATCTTATAGCTAAATTTATTTATGGAATATCAACCTCTACGCAGTTTATCTGAAGAAAATATTGATGAATCAATTTCGTTTCGCGAAATTGTCGAAAAATATGCCAAACATTATAAGTGGTTCCTAATCAGTCTTTTTAGTTTATTGGTTTTTGCTTTTTTCAAATTGCTTTTTGAAGTCCCAACTTATAAGGTTGATGCTTCCATATTGATAAAGGAATCGCAAAAAGGAACATCGATTGCTGATCTTTCTGCTTTCGAAGATTTGGGTTTATTTGGTAACCCTGACAACAGCATCGAGAATGAAATGGAAATTATTAAATCACGAAGATTGATTACCAAAATGGTAAAAGAATTAAAGTTGAATATTAATTATTTTATAGAAGATTTTCCAATTAATAAGGAGGTTTACCCCAATTATCCTATTTTTTTTCAAATTAAGTCTGATTCGGCTACAGCAGATTTAATTAATAGCAATATTCGATTAAGTGTAATTTCCGCAAAGGAATTTGAATTTTTTGACTCGGATAAAAATTCTATAGGCGTTTTCCCATTTGGACAAGATTTTAAGGTGAATATTGGAAATGATAAAAATCCTGATATCAGAATAGTCAATGTTGTGAAAACTGAAAGGTTCTCTGAATCACTCATAGGGGAAGTAATTTCAATTGTCATTACACCTGTTGATAGAGTTGCTGAATTTTATCTTAATACTATTGAAATTGAACCAGTAGATGAAAGACTATCAAAAGTGATTAAATTATCTTTAAAAGAGACCAATGTTGAAAAAGGTGTTGCAATACTCAATAACTTAGTTGAGCAATACAATGCGGATGGGGTATATGATAAGAATTTAATTTCGAAAGCTACTACAGATTTTTTGGATGACAGGCTGGTTCTGATCTCAAATGAGATCGAAGCTATTGAATCATCAGCTGCTGTATTTAAATCAAATAAAGGAATTGTAGATGACGGTACTGCCGGAGCAAGTATATACCTTCAATCTTCCTCTATTGCGGAAAGTGAAGTGGTCTATGCAAATACACAGTTGCAACTGGTAAATTATATGCTCAGTGAATTAAATAGGACGAACCAGGGTGAATTATTGCCCGGAAATATTGGACTTTCTGATCCTTCAATTGTATCTATGATAGCAGGGTATAATGATCTTGTTTTGCAGAGGAATCGAATTCTTAGAAGTTCCAGTGATAAGAATCCAATGGTAGTTGAAATTGATTCTCAGTTAATCGTTTTGAAGAACAATCTTGTTGGAAGCTTAAATGCTCTCAAATCCTCGGCTCAAATCCAAATCGATGCTGTTAGAAGAAAAAGTGGTAATATAAATTCGAAAATAGCTTCTGCGCCAAAATATGAACAGGAGTTTAAAGGAATTGTTCGGGATCAGGAAACAAAAAATGCACTATACTTGTTTTTATTACAAAAAAGGGAAGAATCGATTCTTTCAAATGCAGTGAAAGTTGAAAAAGCAAAGATTGTTGATGCGGCATATAGTAACGGTGATCAGGTTACACCAAACTCTTTGCTCAATTATTTAGGAGCCGGGATGTTGGGCTTGCTTATACCTTTCCTCATTATTTATTTTACAGATTTAATGGATACAAAAGTTCATGACCAAAAAGATTTGCAAAAACTTAGAATACCTTATTTAGGAGATGTACCCTATTCACATTCTCAAAAGACTCTTTACATCAAAGATGGAGATAATACCAGTATAGCGGAAGCATTTCGATATGTCAGAACCAACATTAACTTTATGTTGGATAATAAAAAAACCGGCAAAGTTGTGTTCATTACGTCCACTCAAAGTGGGGAAGGAAAAACTTTTGCAGCCATTAATCTTGCAAATTCGTTGGCAATATCCGGGAAAAAGACGCTCTTGTTAGGTATGGATTTGCGTGCCCCAAAAGTGAACAAGTATTTAAATATGGACGGGAAAAATTTTGGGGTGACCAATTACATAAAGGATAGTAGTATTCAAATAGAGAGTATAACCAATTCAAATACAAATTTTGAAAATTTACATATCATACACTCTGGTGATATTCCACCAAATCCGGTAGAGCTTTTAATGAGCAAACGAGTAAAAGATCTTTTTGAAGAAGCGGAGTTAAAATATGATTTTATTATTGTTGATACGGCACCGGTAGGTATGGTTACTGATACTATGCAAGTTGCTTCATTTGCGGATTTAACTATTTTTGTTATTAAAGCCAATTCTTTAGATAAAAGGATGCTGCACATTCCTGAAAAATTAAACCATGAACGAAAATTGCCGAATATGGCATTTTTGATCAATGCAACGGATCACAGCAAGGGGGCTTATGGTTATGGATACGGCTACAAATATGGAAATAAAAAGAAATCTCCCTGGTATAAAAGAATTTTTAACAAGAAGCCATGAGGTTTTGATGGATTATTAACATTATATATTAAATAAATTTATTAGAATTTTAAAAGGTATTGGAACCCATTTTTCTACAAATACATTGTAAAATTTTAATATCTTTTATTTACATTTGCAACATAGTTGATTAGAATTACCTAAATTTTCTTAGATGATGAAAAAATTACTTATTTTCCTATTAATTTCCTCTGTTTATTTTTGTTATGGTCAGAATATTACAATGACCACCACTTCGGTTAACCCGGCGTGGTCTCCAGAAACGGTAATCTAAATCAGGTAGCATCACTGACTTGGACTGCTACTGGTTCAGCCTTGAGCAGGTAAGTCCAGTAGTTATCAACGCAAATGACCCGACTTTTGATTTTAGTTCCAATGATGGAAGTCCCATTAATATTACGGTTACGAGTGCAGATGGATTCAGTGGATTAACACAACTTGATTTACGGGTTTACCCTGATCCAGAAGCCGGTCAAATTACGAATCTGGATGTGAGTGTGCCACTGCACTTACTCTTTTAAATACCAGTTACAACCAATTGATCCAGTTTGGATGTAAGTCAGAATACGGCTTTAACTTCCTTAATTGTTAGAGGTAATTTTCAATTTTCATCAGGAGTTTTGGATATATCGAATAATCCATTGTTAACATATATCCAAGGAGATGTGACACGATTGTCAAATATTAGTGTTGCCAATAATCCCTTGTTAACAGATGTATTATTGTATGATGCCCAATTAACAACTGCCGTAATGGACCAATTGTTAAATGATTTGGATACTTATGCAACAAATGTCAATCCACTTATTGTTAAGACTTTAAGAATTAGTGGTAACCCGGGAATTTTAACCTCAAATTCTTATGCAGCGTATAATAGTTTGGTATCTAAAGGTTGGGTGATTGATGTGGCTGCTCCTCCAGCTGCGCCAATTACTGCAGTCTATCACTCTTACTACTACATCAACAAGTTCAACCTGGTCTCCGGCTCAGGTATCAAATACTGGGAACATTTTAAAATGGTCTGTATCAGGTGGAATAACAATACCTGAGATTGTTATCAATGACCCTACATTAAATTTGAGTGGAAATACTGGTGTGGCTACTATAACCATTACCAGTGACGATGGTTTTGCTGGTTTATCAATTCTGAATTTTGAACCAAATGGAGTAATTGAATCTGAAATAACAAGTATTGATGTTAGTAGTGCCACTGCACTTACTCGTTTAAGCACAAGTTACAATCAATTGACCAATTTGAATGTAAGTCAGAATGCGGCTTTAACTTCCTTAACAGTACGAGGTAATTTTCAATTTCCTTCAGGTGTTTTAGATATATCTAATAATCCATTATTAACATATATCCAAGGAGACGTGACACCGATTGTCGAATATTAGTGTTGCCAATAATCCCTTGTTAACTAGATGTATTATTGTATAATGCCCAATTAACAACTGCCGTAATGGACCAATTGTTAATTGATTTGGATACTTATGCAACAAATGTCAATCCACTTATTGTTAAGACTTTAAGAATTAGTGGTAACCCGGGAATTTTAACCTCAAATTCTTATGCAGCATATAATAGTTTGGTATCTAAAGGTTGGGTAATTGATGTGGCTGCTCCTCCAGCTGCGCCAAGTACCACAACTATCATCCTTACTACTCCATCAACTAGTTCAACCTGGTCTCCGGCTCAGGTAGTAAATATTGGGACCACTTTAAGATGGTCTGTATCTGGTGGAATAACGATACCTGAGGTTGTTATCAATGACCCTACATTAAATTTGAGTGGAAACACAGGAGTGGCTACTATCACAATTGCAAGTGACAATGGTTTTGCTGGTTTATCAGTTTTGTCTTTTGAAAGTAGTGGGACTCAAGTTTCTAGCATTGATATAAGTGACGCTACACCTTTACAAGGCTTAAACTTATTGTATAATAATGTTAACTCAATTGATCTTAGCAACAATTCAAACTTAACTTCGTTTAGAATTAGAGGTGATGGACAATTGGCATCTGGAGTTTTAAATATTTCCCAAAATAGTCAATTAACATATATTGAAGCTTCAGATAGTAACCTAACAACATTAGATATATCAAATAATTTGTTATTAAATGAAGTCCACCTGTTTGGTTCGAAATTAACAAGTTCAGTGTTAGATAAAATCCTTAACGATTTAGATAATCATGGACAAACAAATGGTAATTTAGAAATCCGTAATCAGCAAACGGGCCAGTCGATAACATTTAATTCTTTGATAGCCTACAACAGTTTAATTGCAAAAGGTTGGGTTATAGATGTACCTGCCCCGGCTGCAGCTGCTGGTCCAAAGATGAATGTAACAGGTAATAATATTACTATACCACACGGTACAACTACAACGAATTTGGCAGATGATACCGATTTTGGACAAGTACTTGTTGGCAGCACAGTAACCAAAACATTTGAAATACAAAATATTGGAAATGCCAATTTGACTATTTTTCCTGTTGGAGCTCCAGGAGGCGGATTCACTATAGCCGTCCAACCTGCTTCTTCGGTTGCCTCGGCCGGTACTACCACTATTCAGGTTTCATTTACAGCTGCCCTTCCTTTGGGCCCTAAGTTTGCTAACATACAGATTTTTAGTAATGATCCAACAAATCCTTTTGGGCCGTTTGGTGTTTATACATTTGCAATTAGCGCCCAAGTTGTTGACGTACTTACGGACCCGGCTATTGTAGTTTCCGGAAATGGTGTTCCTATTGCCAATAATGATACAACCCCTAGCCTTGCGGATGATACTGATTTTGGAGATACCTTCGTGAATACTTCAACGGTCAAAACCTACAATATTTCAAATACCGGAACAGGTAATTTAACTATAACGGATATTCAAATTACCAACTTTTTGGCTAACGAGTATGTCGTTGAAACTTTAAGTTATCCTTTGATAATACCTGCCGGTGGTAATTTTGATTTTGATGTAACTTTTTTGCCATTGGCCTTGGGCACATTTAGTGCTCAGGTTGAAATATTCCATTCAGATTCTGATACAACTACTCCGTTTAAATTCAGAATAACTGGAAAGGGAATTGACCCACCGGCTGCTTTGATGATAACTCAGTATTACAAGGCTTTTGGAGGCAGTGACAATTGGGTGGAGATAAAGAATATCTCGGGTGCGCCAATTGCGGCTGGTGCATATTATTTAGCACTATTTAACCAAAATATTGCAAGACAAGGTTTAATTGGAACTAGTTCTCCAACTTCTTCAGTGGCAATTCCTGCGCTCTCAGTTGACGAAACCCTTTTGTTTAAAGATCCCAGTGCTGTTTTTCCTGTGGCCGGTAACATTGGAGCTGCTAATCAAATTATATTACCTGTAAGTTTTGATTTTGATGGAGATGATGTTATTTTAATCTCAACTACGAATACCAATACGAGTTATAATTCGAGAATAGATCTGATTGGTAATGTTTCGCCAAATCCAAGTACAGCTCCTGAGGTTTGGGGTAATAACAGCAGTTTTATTAAAGGAGGTTGTTCTACTGAGGTAGCTCATAAGGATTTTAGTGAGAATGACTGGACAGAATTGGTAATTTCTGATGTGAATAGTGCCCTGCCAAATACCAATTTGGCATTGGGTACACAAACAATTGGTCCAACAGAGACTTCTGATGGTGTAAACTGGAGTAATTTAGATCCCGATCAAACAAGGACGGCTATTGTAAATTCATCTTTAACAGGTGCACAGGAAACTTTTTTTGCATGTAATCTGATCATTAATCCCGGGGTAAATGTTGTATATGATTCGGGTGGAAGTACTTCAAATAGTATAGTATTGTATGGTGATTTGACAGTAAATGGATCTCTTACTATAGGTGATACTGAGTCTTTGGTTACTATAGATCCTGGGGCAGTTTTGGGACCGATTACAAAAATTGAAAAGTCACAATCTCTAACCTCTATCTATGAGGCGACCTATTGGTCATCATCGGTTGCCGGGCAGCAAATTAGTACAGTATTTGCAGGTGTCGATCCTAACCGTGTTTTTGATTTTAAAGCGGGCCAGGTGAATCCTGTATATGCCGGAACAAATTATAAATATTGGCATCTCGCTTCCGGTACCATGGAAAGGGCAAGGGGGTATTCCGCAGATGGCAGTTCAACAGGAATTCAGACTATTACTTTTACTGGTATTCCATATAATGGTAATTTCAATAAAAGTATGTTTTATAGCGGATCACCTGATTTAACACCTACGGCTAATGAGAACTTTAACCTGATTGGAAATCCTTACCCTGCTGCGATTGATATTTCTAAGTTCTTGGTAGAAAATGCTGTTGTAAACCAAATTGCACTTTGGGCTAAAGATAAGGAACCGAATCCGGATGGCACTTTTGATCCTGCAGGATATATTTACTACAATCAGAGTGGAGCTTCTTCACCAGGAGTTACAAGTAATATTGGCTCAGGACAAGGTTTTATGGCCAGAGCCCTTAGTACTGGGGGAGTTAATTTTAATAATGGACTTAAATTAATTGGACAGAATACGCAGTTCTACAAGTCAGTATTATCGAAGAATGGCCAGAAATTGTATGAGGGGGATGTAAATAGACTATGGTTAAGGCTGAAAGTAGATAATACAAAAAGCGATATTTTGATTGGTTTCCTGGAAGATGCTACTGATGGTTTGGATGATCGTTATGATGCAGTTGGAAGTTTAGATGAAAAGAATATAAGTCTTTATTCACAGTTGGAAAATATGAAATTGGTTATTCAAGGATTGGGTTCATTTAGTCCTGAAAAATCAGTATCATTAGGAATTGCAACGAAAGAAGCAAAGGAACATACTTTAAGTCTTACCGGTATGGAAGGTATATTTGGAGATGTTGATGTATATTTAGTTGATCACACACTAAATAAGACACACAATTTAAAGGAAAGTGCTTATACATTTAACCAAACCACAACAGGAGATTTTCCGAACAGGTTTACCTTACAGTTTTCTAAGAATGCTGTGGATGTAGATAAGATCATAGAAGGAAGTGAGTTTAGTGTATTCAATTCAGCTGAAGGGTTCAGGATCAATGCCAGTAAGGTGGTTAAGGAAGTGAAGGTGTATGATATGCTGGGAAGAACGATCATGAGCAGCAAGCCAAATCAACAGAGTTTTAATCTGAATGCCGGCAACCTGAAAACGGGTGCAGTGCTTATATTTGAGGTGAAGCTTGAAAATGGTACGATATTGAATAAGAAGGCGATAAAGATGTAAGTCAATCGAACTGAATTATTGATCAAAAAAAACCGCTTTATGGCGGTTTTTTTTTGTGATATGGTTTTGAGAATGAGCGAAGGAACGAAAGAGCGAAGGAGCGAAATTGTCAATGGTGAGTGCTGAATGATGAGTGCTGAATGATGTGTTAAATTATGAGTGTTGAATTATGAATTTTGAGTGAATAGTGAAAGAGTGAATAGTGAAAGAGTGAATAGTGCCTTTTACTCAATATAAATAAACAATTTCTTTGGGTTTCGACTTAAGTGGAATAACGATACAGGCACCAATAGCCCCACCCAGGGCTGTATAACCAAAGTCTTCTGCAGATCTGGTTCTGCCAATCGCAGGGTCAATGGCTTCTTTGGCTAATCCTACCACCACAGCAGCACCGGTACCCATAAGCCAGGCCTTCCATTTGTTGTCGGTTTTTTTGAATACAAAATACGCGGTGGCGCTACCTATTATAGCTCCTGCGATAAAATGTTCTGGATGCTGACTATCCGAATCTTCCTGGGCAAATATGGCTGGCCCAAAAGAAAAGATTAGAATAATCAATAAGATTTTCATTGAATAAAGATATGAAAATATCTTAGATTATTGAAAAGTATAATTTCAAAAGGATTTCTCTTGGGTTTTTCCGAATAAGCGAAAGGATAATGAGTTTTGAATTGGCTATAAACTTCATCTACGAGCTGTTTAAATGATATAGAAATATCAGAGAGTATAATAAACAATTTCTAGTTCTGCCAATGGCAGGATCGATGGCTTCTTTGGCTAATCCCACCACCAAAGCAGTACCGGTACCAATAAGCCAGGCTTTCCATTTATTGTCGTTTTTTTTGAATACAAATTACGCGGATGCGTCTGTATAATAAAACTCTAAGTGAGAATCTAGGCCTAAATATGAAATAGAATTTTGATCGGCTGGATCATTAGATGATGTTACGCTATTTGCTGCCTGATTAATGCACTATAATTAGACAGAGTCATCAATCCTCTTGGAATTTTCTGGATTACTCTTCAGACCATAGACAAACCAGACAATTACGCTCATTATTAACATTTCTCCCCCTTCTTCAATTAATCCCAATACTGATTTTCCAAAAGGGATCGCAAAATGTAGCATATCAACAACAACACCAAAGAACGCCAAAAGCATCACCAAAACAAAAAGGTATTTTGATATCCTTTTTGCCTTGTTATCACTTATCAAATATGATGCGCCTATAAACGTAAACAACAAAAAACCATTGAGCGTTGACGCGGTAAGCTCTCCAAAATCCTGCGCCCGTAAATTGAGCATAGGTTGAAATTCAAAAAAAATACCCAAATAGACCCCAAATTTTTCATGAATTTGGAAAATATCATCAAACATTAGGTACATGAACAGTAAAGACCAAAAAAAATAAACAATGCAGCGTATTTTTATTGCAAGTATGAACAATAATGTGGTAATCCAAAACTCCTTAATATATTGGAACGACTCTGCGTAACCAAAATCTGATTCAATTGAAAAAAGTGAATTAGACAATATAGGCGTCATATTAATACAATGAACACCTATAAAAACGAAATCAGCAAGTATTAATAATAATAAGAATTTAGTGGATTCTTTTTCGATATGAAAATGCATTCGGTTCTATTTTACATTAGTAGGTTAGAATTCTAACAAATGATATGGTATATACTAAAGAATATAGCAAAAGCTGCTCTACTTGTATACCAAATCTAAGTGGCTTGTCAATTATCAAATCTAAATGTTATTTGTTGAAATCTATTTCACTTTTCTTACATAAAAGGCATTTTTGACATAGAGAGATAAAATGTATAGTATATAGTTACTTTTTATAGTTATAATTTCAAATCATTGTCTCTTCAAGAAGGACGAGGCTCTGGTGGACCAAGCTTCAAGGGAGAATCGGGAAGGTGACCGACCGATATGGCTAATAGGGGAATAAAATATTTCTATGACCAATTAAATTTTTATAAGTATTCAATATTCCAACCGAAAGGGGGGTGAATGCCAATTGTTTAAAATCATTTTTAATTTTTGTGTTATCTAAAAGGATTCTTGGATTATCACTTAGCCTTGCCTCTTTATAGTTTATTATAAATTGTTCTTTGGTAGTTTCTTTAATTTTTACAATTAATTCATTAATGCTAAGTGAATCATTTGATGATAGGTTATAAATATTTGAAGTTAAAATTTCAGTATTACAAAAATTAGCCATCATATCAACTACATCTTTCACATAGATATAATTTCTAATAATTTCTCCATTTCCAAAGACGGTTATCTCTTTCTCCGATATTATTTTTTCAAGAAATGTATTGATTATTCCTAATCCCTTTGATGTGTCCTGACCCTCTCCATAAACATTCGAAATTCTTAAAATACAATACTTCAAATTGAATTTTAAATCAAAATAATTTAAATAATATTCCATCGTAATTTTGTTAATTCCATGAGGGCTAAACGGTTTTTTATCTGAATCTTCCGTTAATTTCATATTTGAACAACCATAAACTGTACCCCCGCTTGAAGAGAATATTATTTTTTTCACTTTGAGTTTGCTAATACATACTAAAAAATTAACAAATGGTATTAAATTTGCTTCTATTTCAGAGAGGGGATCTTCCCAAGAAGACGATGGAATGGAGTTAGTTGCCAGGTAATATACAATATCGATCTCTTTAAAATAGTCTAAAATTTGTTCTGAATTCATCAAGTTAATTTGATGATACGGGATTCTATTTTGTAAACTTTTTATTTCAGATCTGCCAAATAACGATAAACTGACTTCCTTATTTTTTGAAAGTGTGTTGACCAAATGTTGGCCAATAAAACCGTTTGATCCAACTATTGCTACATTCATAAATTGATTGTTTCTTCAATTACTGTAAAAGGTCTGTTTCTTACTTCATCATAAATTCTAACAACATATTCTCCGATTATGCCAATGCAGATCAATGTTAATGAACTAAAGAATGATATTAAGATAACCAAAGATGTGAACCCCTCTACTTGAATTTGGTCTATTAATTGACGATAGATTATAATTATGGAGTAAAAGGAGGCAAAAAATAACCCTATAAAACCAAGCATTGTTATTATTCGTATAGGGACGGTTGAAAAAGAAAAAATTCCGTCTATGGCAATTTTCAACAATTTTTTTAAAGTATATCCTGATTCACCTTGAAATCGTGCTTGTCTTTCATATTCTAATCCAATTTGTTTAAATCCAACCCAAGCTCTTATCCCTCGCAAGAAAGGATTATGTTCTTGAAGTTTTAGCATGTTTTCAACAACAACTTTTTTCATTACACAAAAATCACCGCTATCTAATTGTATTTCAGTGTTACTAAGTACTTTTAATAACCTATAAAATGTTGAATAACTTAATTTTTTTAAGATTGATTCCTTCCTTTTTTTTCTAACTCCATAAACTACATCATAACCTTCGTCCAATTTCGCAAAAAATTCGGTTAAAAGGGATGGTGGGTCCTGTAAGTCATCGTCAATAATTGCAACATAGTCACCTGTGGAAAAGGTCAAACCTGTTTTTACCGCTGCTTGATGTCCAAAATTTCGTGATAATTTGACCCCCTTAATATAACTATACTCGTGACTAAGTTCAACTATTTTATTAAAGCTACCATCTTTACTGCCGTCGTCAATAAGTAAAAGTTCTAATTGCCATTTTGATTTTTCTCTTTCAATATCTATTGCCCTAAGTAGAATATGCAGGGAAGGAAAGGAGTTGTATACAGGAACAATTATAGTTATCAGTTTATTTAACATACAATTTTTTTATAGATTTAGGGTAGCAATAATAGAAACCAAACATCATATTATATAAACATTGTTGAAGTCGTTTTATGAAAGTAAATTCAGTTATAAACAACTGATCTTATTTCCTATCAACATTTAGAACACATAATTACACTTTTTTTGCTTTCTGTTTTTGTTAACTGTATTGCTTGTATTAATTATTAAATAGAGGATCCATATTTCAAATCTGACCTTTGTTTGTAAACTACAATCTTACTTCTCAATACTCCCTTTCGGCGGCACAAAATGCCAGCGGAACTTTTCCAGGATTTCGCTTATGCCCTCCTGATTCTCTTTTTTACAGGCTAAAAAATCAAAGTGGTATTCGTATACCATCAGCGCAAATCCCTTGCTGCTAACGAGCTTATTCATGCGTTCCAGGTAAGAATAGGTATGATCCTCATAAGCAGGATGGCGGAAAGTTTATTTTTTTTGTCAAAAGCAGGTTTCGAATGGATTTGGCGGCTTTTTTCGCTTCGTCACCATAGGCAATAAGTCCTTCATAGGTCAGAATGCGGGTGAGGGTCCATTGAAAATAAGTGAATTCATCGGCCGTGATGGTCCATTGATAGAGGTAGGGGTTGGGTTCAAAATTCGGATCTTCAAATTTTATTTTTACGCCCCAGTTGTCAATGGTTTTTATGGAATAATCTTTGTAAACAAAATCAAATTTTTCCGGATTGCTCAGCGCCAGCCAGATCTTGTTGAATAATTCTGTCTCTTGTTTTTCGTTTAAAACACCTTCACCCAGCAGTGCAATCAAGCGCTTTACATCTTCCTTTTCTATGCCGTTTTCTGCTACTTTCGGGATGGTTTTAGAGTAGTAACGTACCTTGCTTTTGAATTTTATATTGGCATAATCCTTATGCTGGCCATAGCCGGTATAGCTCAATAAAAGAATACCAAAAAGTACGAAAACTTTTTTCAAGATTTTATTTGGATAAATAACTATAGCAATAACGCTGTTAACAGTTGCTTATTATATGTTTATAAATAAAAATCCTCCTTATCATGCAACAAGAGAGGATTTAGTTCCGAGGGGAGGAAATGATTTTATTTTTAGGGCTGTACCAATTCCCATTTAAATTTTTGAAACAGATCGGTTATTTTTTCCTTGTTCTTAATATCACAGACCACAATCTGATAGTATCCTTTTGTCACCAATGCAACCAGACCTTTTGGTGCCAGTTCTTTATTGACTGTCTCAATATAGGAATAGGCCCAGTCTTCATCCTTGGGTGCCGAGAATTTAAAATCTTTGGTGATCAATAATTCATTGAAACTGGAGGCCACACCATCGGCATCATCTCCATAGGACATCAGATTGAAATGATCCAGAATTTTATTGAAGGCCAGCTGAAAATAAGGGTATTCATTTTCGCTGATCGTCCAGTCTGTCAGGTAGGGGTTGGGCTCTAAAATAATTTCGCCCTGTGAGTTACGGCTGCCCCAGTTGTTGTTGGAAGTAACCGCAAAATCCTTGTACACATAATCGAATAATTTCGGATTTGATAAGGCCATATAGGCTTTTTCAATGATATCCTCTTTTTGCTGTGCAGTATAAAGTGAACTGCCGAGCATTTCTACAATTTCGGCAAGCAATTGCTTGTCGATACCCAGTTCCTCTGCCCTGGGATTGACATCTTTATACTCATAGACATTGCTTTTGAACTTGATCTCAGAATAATCAATTTGAGCAAACAGAAAAAAAGAAGATAAAAGGAATAAAACAGATAGTAATTTTCTCTTCATACATTATTTTTAGTTAAACTTCATTTAACATTTAAAATACTGATAATCAGTATTAAATAATCAGCAATTTTTTAAAGTTGTACCAAAAATAATTGAATTGTGGGGGATTCAACTAATTTTAATGGGCGAAAGATACGAAATAGTTTGGTTATTAACAAGTTGTTAACAGAAAATATAAGGATAAAGGACAAAGGATAAAGAAGTAAAAAGGTAAAAGTAAAAAGGCAAAAGTATTGAGATATGAGATGTGAGATTTGAGAATGAGATGCGTGACTGGAATCAGGAGACAAATAAGGATAAAGTTCAAAGGACAAAGGATAAAGTATTGAGTAGTGAGTATTGAGTATTGAGACAAAATGATCAATCAGGAATGAGGAGACAGGATGACAAGTAAAAAGGAAAAAGTAAAAAGGTAAAAGTTCTTCTTATACGCGGGAGAGTAAATACGTATCTTTTATTTGTTTAGTTGTCGTTCCCGCGTAAGCGGGAATCTGTTGGAACTTTACGAATTATTGTAAAATTGGTATTTATTTTAGCAGAATCTTCTTCTTTTAAAACGGGTTTTGAATACGTAATACTCCAATATTTATTATACTTGAAAAATCAAGCGGGCCAATTCCACCCTTTAGGGACGGGGTAAAGAATTGGTCAAACGGAAAAAGTCTACAAAACTGGAATGGAAATGGTTGTAACGTAAATGAAGTGGCATTAGGGATAATCCATGAGATCCCCATTTACATGGGGATGACAGTTCTGTTTTTAAGAGAATAATCCATTCCATTTACATGGGGATGACAATTACGTTTATAAGAGAATAATCAATTTCATTTTCATGGGGATGACAAGTACGTTTTCATGAGAATGATCAACCATCTAAATAGGGGTGACAAACCCTTTTTTATAGGGTATAATAGTCGAAAAAACTACTTTTAATTCCCGATCATCACAGGCATAACCAGCATGGTGATGCTTTCGCCTTCTTCAAGTCCGTCGGCGGGTGTAAGGATGCCCGCTCTGTTGGGCAGTGACATTTCAAGTAAAATATCCGTAGAGTGCAGGTTCGTCAGCATCTCAACCAAAAATCTGGAATTGAAACCGATCTGCATATCATCGCCCTCATAGCTGCACTGCAATCTTTCATCAGCCCTGTTAGAAAAGTCGATGTCTTCTGCATAGATCTTCAACTCAGTACCTGCCATTTTCAGACGGATCTGGTGGGTGGATTTGCTGGAGAAAATGGATACCCTGCGCACTGAATTTAAAAACAGGCTGCGGTTTATGGTCAGTTTATTTGGGTTTTCTTTAGGGATAACGGCCTCGTAATTGGGATATTTGCCATCGATCAAACGGCAGATCAGGGTAATGTTGTCAAAGGTAAACCGGGCATTGCTTTCGTTGAACTCGATTTTCACATCGCTCTGAGAATTGGCCAGAATATTCTTTAAAATATTCAAGGGTTTCTTTGGCATGATCACCTCGGCATTGTCATTGGCAAATACATCATTTCTCACGTATTTTACCAGTTTGTGCGCATCGGTAGCAACAAATGTCAGCCCCTCTGTGGAGAACTGGAAGAACACCCCACTCATCACCGGCCTCAGATCATCATTCCCGGAAGCAAAAATTGTTTTGGATATGGCTTCAGCCAGAATGGCACCATTCAATATGGTTGCACTGGTCGTATCCAGTTCAACGGACTTTGGAAATTCATCTCCATCGGCATAAGCCAGGGCGTATTTGCCGCTTTCAGAACTAATTTCTATAATGTGGTTCTCCTCAACCGTAAAGGTGAGCGGCTGCTCCGGAAATGTTTTGAGCGTTTCGAGTAATAATTTTGCAGGTATGGCAATCGATCCGGTCTCATCGGCACCAACCTCTATAACAGCACTCATGGTTGTTTCGAGATCAGAGGCTGTGATCTTTAATTCATCGTCTTTAAATTCGAACAGAAAATTATCCAAGATGGGCAAGGTATTGTTGGAGTTGATAACGCCACTTAGCAATTGCAACTGTTTTAATAGCTGAGAACTGGATACAATGAATTTCATGTGAATTTTTATTTTTTTTGACTGTAAAAGGAATACAAATATATTATTTTAAAGCTTATAATAAAAAATCAAAAGGACAATTATCAAATTACGATTATCAAATTACAAATAACAAATATCAATACCTGTCGTGGGCAGGCTCGACACTATTTTTTCTCTGCCACTGGCTTAAACGCCGCAATTATACTTACAGGAAAATCAGGTTGCTTTAAATAAGGAGGTCATTTAAAAAGCTCCCATCCTTTTTCAAGGAGGGGTGACGCGCGGTGACGGGGTGGTTTGTAGTGATTCTGTTTCAAAGAATGTTACCCGAAGTTTGCAACTTCGGATTATCTTTGTTCTTTTTGCCATTGCTGCAAAAAGAACCAAAAAATCTAGGCTGCAAAGAAAAAACCAGCCTTCGGCTTGATTTTCGACCTGCATCAATGCCAAGTGCGGCGGAGTGATTTCCTCATAGCCAATCGGAACTTCCCCGTCTTACTAAGCTTTGATTTTGATCTCAATTCTTTTTTCTTTGAGGCCGGGGTTTAAAGCCGTAATAAATTATAATTTCACTAATATCGAACCGAATCATCCTGACCAATTCCTCTCCCGAGCACTCGGGATTAGGTTCGGGGTAAAGAATTGGGCATAACCAAATCACCCATACTTTTATAAGCTTCATGAGATTCCTGACCCCCGCGTGAGCGTGCGGGTATCGGAATGACAACATGAAGGAATATCGCTTCCTTCGATTCGCGAGACTAAGAAGATTGGATTATGTAATTGATAAACAATCTATTATACGTAAAACACACCCCTAACCCCTCTCGAGAGGGGAATCGCAAATCCGCATTAAAGAAATTTAAACTTTTGCCTTTTAACTTTTACCTTTTTACTTGGCTTTGTCTCCTGGCTCCTATTCTCAAATCTCAAATCTCAAATCTCAATACTCAATTCTCAGTACTCAATACTAATTGTTAAGATTTTCACAATTCCTGCCCTGTTCGCTTTAATTTTTTTAGATTTGTTTTTTACTCAGATACCCTATGAAGAAATATTTTACCCTCTTTTTATTGGTTACCTTTTTTTTGCAGCATGCTTTTGCGCAGGCACCGAAGAAGTTGTCGTCTGACGAGATTTACCGTTCCATAAAAAAACTGAATTTTCTGGGCTCGGTGCTTTATG
>CAWFJI010000008.1:0-15671 GCA_963816075.1 uncultured Flavobacteriaceae bacterium
TATTGGTAATTGTCGCAATCTTACCCTGCTCGTAAATCTCCAGAGCCTTGTCAAAATCTCCGGTTCCATAAGTTAAATTGCCGACATGGTCTATAAGAATATCACAATACCCGCGATTGACCGGATTTTTCAGGTTGCTGCTCAGCATACCTGTCTGAAAAAGTAAGGATACAATATTGTTCAGTTCATCTTTGGGTTGCATGCCGCCACCCACATCACTGCCAATGATGATGTCGGCACCCATGCTTTTGGCTACATCTGTGGGAAAATTATTCAGAACGCCACCATCAACCAGCAGTACATCTTCATATTCCAGGGGTAAGAAAACTGCAGGAATCGACATGCTCGCCCGCATGGCGAAAGAGCAGTGATCCTTTGTCGAGCGCCACCTCTTTCCCAGTTACTATATCTGTCGCCATTGCCCTGAAGGGAATGGAGAGATCATCAAAATCGGATACATTATATACAGGATAAGTAACTGTGTGCAGGTACTCGCGAAGGTTCTGGTCGCTTATGATGCCTGAGCCTACTTTTGGCTTTCCCTTCTCGAAATCGAAGTCCAGCAGGTATTTTTCATATTCACTTTTTTCTTCATTACTGATATCCAAAAGTGATAATTTTCCACCAAACAACTCCTCCCAGTCCATTTCTTTGGTTAATTTCTCGATCTCATCCCCCGAATAGCCCATCGAATAGAGACCACCAACTATACTCCCCATACTCGTACCTATAACAAGATCAGGTACTATACCCAAAGAATCCAGCAATTGCAAAGTGGGTATGTGCGCAACGCCTTTAGCTCCGCCCCCGCTTAAAACCAGGGCCACCTTGGGCTTTTTCTCCTGGGCATCAGCTAATTGAAAAATAAACAGAAAGAAAAAACTTAAGAAAATTACTTTGGAAAGTCTCATGGTATAGCTTATATTTTGTCAGGTAAAGATACCCAATTTTACAATTGACTAATCCGCCTCATTCAATTCTACTTTAAAAGAATTTGTATAACACCTACCAAATCGGTTACAACAATACAATTAAAAAAATAGACAAGGTACCCATATTTATAATCCCCCAAATATAAACGTTCATTGGTACCTTGTCTAAAAACCACTTTATTTTAATTCCAATTCTCCTATAAAAGGGATACCCTCCATGATGCCTACGCGTATAGCGCTCTGGATATAGGTTTCTATCTGAAAGAATTGTGAAGCGACTTTCGAACCCGAAGCCTTTTTAATTTTGTGATAATATTCATCCAGCAGCTTGTCATGACCATCCCTTAACTGAATCATTTGTTTGATGGTATTGTCATACGTCGCATCATCCATCTTATCATAGTTGTTCACATAATTCGTCAGGGCTTGCAGGCGCTGTTTTCCCTGCTCCTGTCTCTTCATCTCATACTCATTATAAATGGGCCAGAAAGCATTGTTGCTGTCTATTTTAAGAAAACCGGATATCATATCCTTTTTTGCTGTACCAAACCTGGCCTGGAACTGCTCTAAATCATTTTTGTCTGCTTGTGCAAACGAGGCCTGGCTAAATAAAAACAGAGCCAGAACAGGGATCAAAAAATAAGGGTTATTTCTTTTCATAATTACATATTAATTTTATTGGTTAAATTATTCTTTTTCGAAAAATATCCCTGACTATTCGACGAAAGATCGAAGATTATTCCTGAATATGAATGACAGTTTGCTTTAAAATCTGAAGCCGATACCGCCCATGATCGAATTGATGTTGCCATCTTTATAATAGTAATTCGACAGGTAGGCCCATTCATATTCTGCATTTAAAAATACAGTGCTCGATACATTAAACATGGCTCCCAAAGCGAGGCCGCCATAGAAACCGGAATCGCTGACAGAAACATCGGCCACTCCCCCTCTCTTTTCATAGTCCGAGAAGTGCCAACCCAGTGCGCCTTTTAAAAAGCCTTTTAAGGCCCCGGAACCAAAATTGTATTTCGGAGCGTAATAAACCGGAATGCTGGTCATGGTAAAATCGATGTCATCAAAATCACCAATACCATCATAACTTTCAGATGCAGTAGTTTCAATATAACCAATGGCTATACCATGTGAAAATTTTCCACGGTAAGGATTAAATTCATAAGAAGCATTGATTCTCCAGCCTGTTGCATCCTCATCGCTATCTTCAATATTGGCAAAAACATAACCGCCGCTTATGATGGCCATGTTTTCCTGAGCATTCATCATACATATAGATCCCAGCGTAAAAAGTAAAAAAAAGTATTTTTTCATTTTGATTTGATTTAAATTATTACTGATTAAAAACTTCAATAAAGTTTAATCAAAATTACCACTAAGCTTCTTCTGCGGCAATACCTATTGTTGAGTATATTGAATACTTTGTCATTTCCGATTGGAGCTTTTATCCGGTTTAAAAGTGCTCTACCTTATTTCAACCATTACTTTTGGTATTTTTCCGTTAAACTTCGATTTATGCTCAGCACCCATCGTTTCAACCACCGGTGTGGCCAGATCTATGCCTACATCTGCAGTTTCGTCAGCGGAAAAAATACCTGACTGCGTACGATCGATTCTACCCTGTCCAACTTGTTTGCCGTCAATGTATAAGGTTCCAATTCCTCCTTTGCCAATACCTCCCCCATCATAGGCAAAATCAAATTTAATAGTATGTTTTCCCGGCGTAATTTTTTCAGTTGACGTCACCGTAAACCTTTCCATGCCAATAAAATTATAGTCGTAGGCAGGAACTCCGTTTTTCACGTAAAGTGCCCAGCCACCAAATCGTCCGCCCTGCGCCAGTATGATCCCGTTGGCTGGTCTGCCTTCTGGGACTTCTATTTCCGATGTTATGGTCTTGGATCTGTTCTTTATATTCAGAAAAACATTTTCTGTCATGCCGGTCATGCCTTCGGCCAGGGTGAGCGAGGTGCGGCTTCCCATCAGGGTAGGTCTTCCTACATTTTCAGCACTCAAACGCTCAAATACCCGGTCATCTATTGGCAACGCGTAGTTTTTTTCAGCTTCCTTCAAAAACAAGGCTTGCAGTTCCTTCAGTTTTTCAGGGTGTTTGGCTGCAAGGTCATTTATCAGACTAAAGTCTGTGGCAACTTCGTACAACTCCCAGATATCATCTTTGAGAGCCCTTCTGGGAACACTTTCCCAGGGAGCCCTGTGTATGGTTCTGGCATACCAGCCCTCATGATAAATGGCTCTGTTGCCAAACATTTCAAAGTATTGGGTACTGTGTTTTTCTTTTGCTTTTCCGTCATTAAAAGTATATAACATGCTGGTCCCGTCCATAGGCCGCTGCTCAATGCCATTCACTATTTTTGGCTCGGGTAGTCCTGCTGCCTCCAATATGGTTGGAGCTACATCAATTACGTGCGAGAACTGGGTTCTCAATTCACCTTTGGTTTTTATACCCTTTGGCCAGCGTATTGCCATCCCAACTTTGGTCCCTCCATGATCGGAACCCATTTGTTTGGTCCATTTGTAAGGTGTATCGAACATAACTGCCCATCCTGCAGCCATGTGCGGATACGTTTCGGGCCCACCCCATTTGTCTATTTTCTTTAACATATCGGGTACCGTTTCCTGCACACCGTTAAAATAAGTCATTTCACTGAACATGCCAGAAGTACCTCCTTCAGCACTGGTTCCGTTATCTCCATAAACAAAGATCACCATCGTATTATCTTCCTGTCCGGTAGCTTCAATGGCCTCAAGCAGACGCCCCACCTCATAATCGGCCATGTCGAGATACCCTGCAAAAACCTCTGCCTGTTTCGTAAACAGGCGTTTTTCATCGGCTGATAATTTATCCCAGTCCTGAATGGCTTTTGGTTTTGGTGCCAGTTTGGTTCCTTCAGGCACAATACCTGCTTTGATTTGTCTGTCAAGAATTTCCTGGCGCATCGCATCCCAGCCGGCATCGAATTTTCCCTTATGTTTGGCTATATAACTCGCCGGAACATGGTGAGGAGCATGAGTAGCCCCTGGTGCAAAGTACATGAAAAAAGGCTTGTCAGGTGCTAAAGCCTTTTGAAATATCATCCATGCCACCGCCTGGTTGGTCATATCATTCATAAAATGGTAATTCGGATCATCGGGCAATTCAACCTGATGGGTACCATCGTAAATAAAGGGGGCCCATTGATTGGTTTCTCCACCGAGGAACCCATAAAATTTTTCAAATCCCTGATGGGTAGGCCAACGATCAAAAGGCCCTGAAGTACTGGCCTCCCAGGCTGCGGTTTCATGCCACTTGCCGAATGCGGCAGTATTGTAACCGTTCAGTCGCAGCATTTCTGCTAAAGGAGCAACATTTTGGGGAATCTGACCCGTGTTTCCGGGAAATCCTGTACCTGTTTCAATGATCGATCCCATATTATTGACATGATGGTTCCGTACCGCTTTTCAGTGCCGCCCGTGTAGGGGAACAAACTGCTGTGGTATGAAAATTATTATAATACAAACCTTCGCTGGCTACCCTGTCAAAAGTAGGGGTATTCACCGGCCCGCCAAAAGCACTGGTACCGGCAAAACCGAGGTCATCAAGGAGTACCAAAATTACATTGGGTGCTCCTTCCGGGGCCCTGACTTCAAAATGAGACGGCATCTTGGCATTGCGCACATCCAGTTCTTGGCTTGTTTGCGCCAATGGTTCTTTAACCGGAAGGATCGTTCTGTCAATTCCATCAGTGGCAACTTCTGTTACCTTAATCGTTTCACTTTTCTTTTCTTTGTCACAGGATAATAGCAAAATGCTAATAATCAAAACAACAAGCAGATTTTTCATATAAACAGTATTATAATTATTAATTTTTTTTTAAACATGAAATCAAATATAGTGCTTTTAATTTCCTTTTCGAAAAATTCACTATCATACCGCTTCATTCTCTGTATTGATCCATTCCATAAATAATTTATAGCCAATGGACATCACTATAGCTCCGGTAAACAAGCCGATAAACCCGGATAAAATAAAACCGCCAACCACACCTATAAAGATCACCACCATGGGAACCGGAGCCCCTTTGCCCAAAAGGATTGGTTTCAGCACGTTATCGGAAAGGCCAACCACCAAAAACAAGACCGTCCAAATCACGGCAGACTGGGTATCCTTAATCGAAAACATATAAATGATCACCGGCAGACTTACAATTATGGCTGGTAATTGGAGTACAGCAAGAACAAAAATAAGCAGGGTCCAGACCCCGGGGAAAGGAATACCTGCCAGGACAAATAGTATTCCGTGTAAAATGGCCAAAATCAGTGCGACCCCGATAACCCCTTTGACCACATTATTAACGGTCTTTACTGCAATGTCGGCGAACTCTTCCCCCCTTTTTCCGGCTATTTTTCTGAATAATTTATAGGCCAATTCTCCCGATTTGCCAATGCCCAGCATGATTCCGGCGATTATCAGCGATATCATGATCTGAAGTATCCCGCCCGCGGTACTCAATAGGCCCTTTATCAGTTTCTTACCCGATTCTGCAATTTGGTCCTTGTGTTTGATCATGGTTTGTTCCAGATTCACTGAGGCTCCCTGCCAGGTGTCATACAGTTTTTCTCCTACAACCGGCCATTCCCTGACCTGTTCGGTCGGGGGAGGTATAGATAAGGTTCCTGTATTGAATTTTTCCTTTAACAGCTTCACTTCATCAGCCATTTGATCGATCAGCAACCAGGAGGGCAGGAAAAATATGAGCAAAAAAGTAAATATCATGACGAAAGCTGCCAATTTGGATTTTCCTTTGAACACCTTGGTTAATCGATTATGGAGTGGAAGTAAAACCAGGGTCAGGATAATACTCCATAATAAGATGCTCAAAAAGGGTTGCATGATCAGCAGACACCAGATAATGATCAGGAATAAAATAACCAGACGGATAATTGTATCGTAAACTGAATTGTTTGTGGATTGATTCTTCATAATAGTTGATTTTTCTGTTTTCAATTAATAAAGTTATTGATTATGCCGGAACGATGCTAATCATATTGTAATAAAATATCTGCCTCACCGGATTTGTTTACCAGACCTTTTCCGTTCTGATTTGCATTCATCGGAACGGCATCCGGCTTATCTATTAAGTTGTTACCTTCAGCCATTTTGTTTTTTGACCTGTTTGTTTCAAAGAACAAATGCAATATGAGGTTGAGCGCATACAAATGGGTTACCGACGATTGTGAGTCGTACTGATATGTAAAATTACCTTCCAGTGCATATTTCGGCGACCAGGAAGCGGTTCCTCCTCCAATCAGTCGATACCGGTTGATCATATCATAGCGTGAATCAAAATAGGGTTCAAAATTTACGTAAGGAACCCATGAAATATCCTTTATCCTGAATTCCTTTTCAAGCATAATTCGATAGCGGAGCCTGAATGAGGGTGAAGGTGTATCATCGATCCAGCGCAGTTCAGGCCTTAATCTGTGCGTTAACAAGAAATTTTTCTGCAAGGGTCTTCTTAAATGAAATTCGAGAAAAGCCATGTCCTCATTATAAGCTTCTCCCTGATCGCCAAGACTTTTCCCCCTTAGATAACCACCTCGTATCAGATAGGGTTTAATGGATGCTGCCCTGTTTTCATCAAATAGCCGTAAATGAATTAAAGTGCCCTGACCAAAAGCATAATCTCCCTGTACTATGAAACTGCCTTCTCTGTATTTTGTTTCCAGATTTTTGGATATCGGGACAAAAACAGAAACCCGCCACTGTGGATCGAGTCTGAACCAGGTATCGATCTCAGGCCAGAACTCTGCTGTACTTTCCTGTGCAGAAAGCCCATGGCAAGCCCCCAGACCAAAAACCAAAAAAATTAAATTTCTATACCACTTACTGCTCAACTCTGACTTTTTTTAATGGGTAACCGATACCGGAATCACCATTCCGGTTATTTTAAAGTTTTAAAACTCCTTATTTTTTTGCAGATCCAAAATTCAATATCAAAGATACGGATTGGTAAATACCTGTTGTTTTAAAAGTCACAGATGATTTAAGAAATATTATATTTCAAACAACAATTGATATGCTAAAAACTCACGCTTCATCCTGAGTACAACCCATTTTTAAAAGGGATTTTAGGATCTTCAACTATTTCCTTTCAGCTCTCCATGTTTCTTCAGCCAAAGAAGGATCTATGCTATTCACGGCATCGTAATGTGTCATATGCATTTTTCCTTCCATATCTTTGGCCAGTTGTGTTTTCTTAAGGTTATCCATTATGGGGCCTTTAATTTCGGAGAGGTGAAAAGTAATACCTGCATCCTTCAGGCGGCCATAAATAGCTTTTATGCCTTCTAAACCAGAAGCATCCAGAGAATTTACCGCAGAGCAGTTCAGTATAAAGTGGCGTACATCCGGGTTTTGGGCTATCATTTCACTGACCTTCGATTCCAAAAACCTGACGTTAGGGAAATATAAGCTTTCATCCAACCGCAAAGAAATTACTTCGGGGCTTGTTACCACTTCATTTCGAATGATATTTTTAAAGCTTTGTGTGCCGGGTACCTGACCGATAACGGCCATATGGGGTTTTGAGGTCCGGTACAAATACAGCAGCAGGGAAGTGCCAATTCCGGCCATGAGTCCGTAAATAACACCCAGAGTCAGCGTGAGAATAATCGTAAGACCCATCGCTATGCCATCGGATTTAGAAAACCCGTATGTTTTAATTGCAGCCCCAATTTTAACCATGGAGAGTACAGCTACAAAAATGGTTGCCCCAAGGGTTGCATTAGGCAGGTAGAACAAAAGCGGAGTAAGGAAGAGCGCGACCAGTGCAATACCAATCGCCGTAAATATGCCGGCTGCCTGAGTTTCTGCACCCGCTTCGAAGTTGACGATGGAGCGGGAAAAACCACCTGCCACAGGAAAGCCTCCCAATACAGAAGCACCAATATTGGAAGCTCCTAAAGCGAGAAGTTCCTGATCGGGATCTATGTACTGCCGCTTTTTGGAAGCAAGGGACTGCCCTACCGATATAGAGCCTACATAACATAAAATAGCAATGAGTATGGCCGGAGTTACCAGTTGTCCCCAAAGTTCCGGGTCGAAAGGTGGAAAAACCAGACCTGGCAGTCCTTTTGGTACCTCACCAACAATTTTTACACCTTGTTGGTTTAATGCCAAACCGGAAACGATTAAAACTGCAATCACTATGGCAACAACAGGGCCCATTCTGGCCATTATTCCTGCAAGGCTTTTGCCCATACCTAACCGGATAAGGAGGCTTGCCATATATTTTTTTACCAACATCAAGAAAATAACAGATGAAACGCCGATCACGGCCGTTGGAATATTGATTTGGCTGATGTTTTTTACCAAAGAAATGACCATCGGTAAAAAGGCCCCACCTTCCATAGGCACACCCAAAATGGGTGTAAGCTGGCTCGTCGCAATCTGGAGGCCCAATGCCGTTGTAAGTCCCGCCATCACCGGAAAACTCATAAAATTGGAGATGAACCCCATTTTGAATATTCTCAATATGATCAGAAACAATCCGGTAAGCAAGGCAAGTGTCATGGCTGCTGTTTGATATTCCGGGGTGCCGGCAACAGCAAACGGCGCAATGGCGGCCAATGTCATCAAACTGCTTGTTGCAACAGGACCTACAGAAAGTGCCCGCGAGGTGCCAAAGATGGCATACAAAACCAATGGACCCATGGATGCGTAAAGACCAATCTCAGCAGGCAATCCCGCTAATTGTGCATAAGCCAGGGATTGCGGTATGAGCATGATCGTCACAATTAAGGCCACAACCAAATCGTTAACGGCAGTTTTCCCTGTGTATGTTTTTCCCCATTCCAGGATCGGCAGGTATTTTTGCACATTTAATTTCATTGCAGTAATTATTTAATTGTCGCCTGAGTAATCCTGGAGCATGCTGCTCTGCGCACCGGAAAGCATTCCGCCTGTTACATTTTTGGCATTAAAACCATTTTGCAACAGGATCCTGGTGGCATAGTAAGCACGGCCTCCGGATCGGCAAACGACATTGATCTCTTTATCTTTTGGAAGCTCGGCCAGCCTGGAACGAAGCTGCGGCAGCGGAATATTGACTGCCCCCGGGATACTCTCAACGGCTAGTTCAATGCCTTCTCGCACATCCAAAACAAATCCATCTTTGGCAAGCTCCCAATGGTTTACCGGCATATCACCAAAAAGTACGTTGGCAGCAATCATACCCGCAAAGTTTACCGGGTCTTTGGCGCTGCCGAACTGCGGCGCGTAGCAAAGCTCTGCTTCTTCGAGGTCGTAAATGGTGGCCCCCATCTGCATGTAAGCAGCAATAGCACTCACCCGTTTATCGACATTATCAAAACCAAGTGCCTGCACACCCAGAATTTTTCCATCTGATTTTTTGAAAATCAATTTGATGACTATGGGTTTGGCACCGGGATAATAACCGGCATGGGAGTTCGGATAGAGATACACTTTTTCAAAATCAGTAATTCCTGCGCGTTTCAAGCCCTGCTCACTGGCTCCGGTCCAGGCAGCGGCTGCCCCAAAAAGGCCAATAATGGAGGTGCCCTGGGTACCGCGGTATTTTGAATTTCTACCGGCAATTACATCGGCAGCAATGCGTCCCTGACGGTTAGCCGGTCCGGCGAGTGCAATTAAAGTCCATTGTCCGGTAACCCAGTCTTTCACCTCAACAACATCTCCCACTGCCAGTATATCCGGGTCACTGGTAACCATGTGTTCATTGACCCTGATTCCGCCCCGTTCCCCAATTTCAAGTCCAGCCGATTTCGCGAGGGTTGTATCCGGACGAACGCCAATGGCCAGGATCACGATATCAGCCGGATACCGTTTACCGGATTTCGTCTCGACTTCGAGTGAACCTTTCGCATCCTGATGGAAAGCCACAGCTGCATCATTCAGGGCAAGTTTAATCCCATTCTTTTGAAGCAATGTTTCTACCACGATCGAATTTTCAGGATCGAGCGGTGCGAGAACGTGTGGTCCATTTTGAAGCAAAGTTACTTCAAAACCGCGGTGGATCAGGTTTTCTGCCGTTTCTAAGCCTATAAACCCTCCGCCAACAACAACGGCACGGATCTTAGGCCGAACTGCCTGAAACCCGGAATACTTATACATGCCTGCAAGGAAAGGGTTTCCCTTTTCGATCCACTCGTTGATAGCCCTTGCATCCGGAACTGTTCTGACATGGAATATACCCGGAAGATCGATACCCGGAAGTGGAGGATGAATAGCTACTGCACCCGGTGCAAGCACCAGTTTATCATAAGGCTCCGAGCTGATCGCACCGGTTTTTACATCCCGCAGTTTAACGGTTTTTTCCTTGGACAGAATTTCCACGGCCTCACAGTTGGTGCGCACTTCAATATTGAACATCCCGCGGAACATCTGCTCACTGGCAACCAGTAAGCTCGATTCTTTTTCGATCACTTTACCTACATGGTATGGCAGGCCGCAATTCGCATAGGAAACATAGGGTCCTTTTTCAACCATTAAAATTTCAGCCTTTTCGTCCAACCTGCGAAGTCGTGCAGCACAGGAAGCGCCTCCGGCTACTCCACCAATAATGATTACTTTCATTGATTTTTTTATTTTCTATTAAACATATCTTTAATTACTAAACCACATTGCCGCCGATGTCACTCAATTTTAATAACCTTAAGTTGTATTGCATAAACCCCAGTAACCAAATTGAAAAACCCGAATTTCTAATAATATTTATGCGTAAAGTTAACATAACCGGCAATCCAATACAATACTTATAATTGGGTAAATTATCCAACCAGATCCAGAGCTAAATGATTTATGAATATTAGGTTTTATCTCAAGAATTAACACCTACCCCCTAAAGATAAGTTTAATTCATAAACAATATGTGGCATAAAAAAATAGAGCCCACATAAAACCAGGACTCTATCCATTTTATTGACTAACATCCAAGGGACTATTAAAAAAAATTTTTATAAGTCTGCTGCATAAATTGAAACTCCTCGTCGCAAGCTGTCGCGGTATCTTAATGGAACTCATTTTTATACATCACAAGTGACGGGGAATAAAACCCTTAAGATCCTTCGACAAGCTCAGGATCCCCGCCTGTCCGGCATGCCTACGGCACGTAAACCGGCAGGAGTTCGACTAAATAATTTTGCTCCTCAAAATTATAGTCTCACTGATTTAACCAACCCTTCCTCCTGATTGCAACGCACCAGCTGTATGAGGAAGTTTTGCAGTAGATCTTTTTTTCCATTCTTCTTCCAGTAATTCTCTTGCTGCCTGCTCCAAAAATTCCGGCGCAGCCCATTCGTTTACATCAAAATCATTCTTGATGTAACCATGGCTTAACATAAAATCCTTACCGATCGTAACAGCAGCGAGATTCAAAGGTGAAAGGTTGGGAACCAGGTCAACATCTCTTATGCCTTGGTAGGTGGCCTCGATGTCGCGGTAGAAGGTCTGCTGGTCGAGAATTTCCGCTGCAGCATACTTGTTCTGATTGGCCCAGCGACCGGCCCGAATCATACCTTTCATAAATGTAACAGCGAGTTCAGGATGTTCCTTAGCCATAACATCGGTACAAGTGATAGCTGCAGGAATGTTAGCTACCTGAAGGCGCCAGTCGGGATAGCGGGAGAGGTCTTCGATTGCGGCAAACTTACCCGTTGCCTCGCAAACCTGCTGTAGCGGCTTGGTTTGCATATACATCGCATCGATGATTCCTTTTTCCAGAGCGGTTTCCAACGGACGGAAAGCCAGGTCGCGCTTGTGGTCACGTGCCAGCCACAGATCAATCGAAAGTTCCATGGTTGCTTTCATCATTTCCGGCAGATTATACCAGTCATCTGCGTAGGGAAACTCAACGAGCTCAATGTCTGCCATGGTCATGCCGTTCATCTTGAGCATGAGCTCGATGCCTTGGTGTTCCTGAATCCGCCACCAATCGTTTTTGATTTTATTCATACTTTTAGAGATGCCGATCTTTTTGCCTTTTAAATCAGCCATCCGGTAGATATCGTCCTTGGCGCGTACCATCATAACGCCGCCTTCGGCAGGCATCTGTGTTACCCCCAGAAGTTTGGTCCGACGGATATCCGCGTGGACTTCGATAGGTGGAAACAAACCACCGAAGCGGATAAGATTATCCTGATTGTGAATGTAGTGGGGATACCAATCGGTTTCAGGGGTCGAACGCATGTAGGCAAACTTCACCCCGATCTTCTTAAACTCTTTCTTGGTCAGGCCCAGGCCTTCATCCACATTACTGGCAGACACCAACGGACAATTGGTGTAATATACCTCTTTCCAATTCAACTTAACCACGTTCAACTTTGTGTTTTCAAAAGTGGTAACTTTAACCTTGTCGTTTTCCATAATTTTAATTATTTAATGTTCAGCTTACTATTCTTGTTTTATAACCACCTCACGGGATAAAAATCTATTTTAAGTTTTATTTTAAAGCTCGCTTTTGTTCAGGTTCCATGCCCTTTAAAGCATAAGAAGAACTAACCGCCTGACTGGCTTTTACGGAAATTGAACTATTTTCTTTCTTTTCGTTTTGTTTTATCCACGCATTATAAAGGTCACTACGCCCACAGACGCAGGCCGGATTCTGACTTTTTTTTGTTTACTATAGGCCTTTGTATTAAAAATTGTGTTGATCAACACTATTTCACTTTAAAATTTAATATGCAAGTACACATATATTGGGTATGACCTGTGAGCATCTATGTTCCATCAAAGATAGGTCTTCTTCGCACCTCCATCAATAGTTAGTAATCAGTATATTTTTTATTATATTTGCCAATGATGGCATTTTAACAACAGCGCATTATACTATGATTTCGGTTGAAAATAATGATTACCATCTGTTCTTTAAATTCATAGAGACCTATTCACCCATTGGTTTTAGGGGAATAGACCCTTTGGATCCACTAATGGTTCAACTTGAAGCTTCAACGGAAAAATATTCTCAATTTTTCTATATTGCCGATATTATTCAATTACAGGTTTTATTTACGAGCAAACTCAGCAAAATCTTACTTGGAGTTGAACCCAAAGATATTAATCCGCATTTTTTCATGCAGGCTACGCATCAAGATGACTTAACAAGATTGACACTGGGAAGATCTATTGTAATCAGCAAAGCACAAGACCTCTTCATCAAAAAAAAAGGTTATAAGGTTATCTCAACCAATTTTAAAATAAAAAGGGCAAATGGCAGCTATTCAGACTTTCTTATTCAGGGATATTTGTTTTATGCAAGTTTACCATATGAAACCGTCTATTTTTTAAAAATTCATACCCTTATTGATTGGTGCAAAAAAATTAAAAAAGGCTACCATTACTATATAGGAGAGAACCTTTCATATTTGAGGTATCCGGATAAAAAGTTTTTGGACATGGGTATTGTTTTTACCCACAGTGAATTTAATATCATAAAACTTATCGCAGCAGGTCTGAGTAGTTCACAAATTGCAGAAAAACTTTTTATAAGCAAGAATACAGTCAATACACACCGAGTCAATATCCTTCGGAAAACACAAAAAGCACATATTTTTGATGTCATATTAGAACTGAAAGAACAGGGTATGCTCTAGCTCTGGCCGTGGTCGTATTTTTGATTATCTATTTAATGCTATATACATGCAAACCCGTCGGGTTTGGTTAACATATTTCGAATAATAGACCTTGGAAAGGTCTCATGTGTATAGAATCAAATACGCCGAACGTATTCGACCCCGGCCGGGGTCGTACCATTCATTCCGTCTCCAATTTCTATACACATGCAAACCCGCCGGGTTTGATTGATTTCATTTTGGAAAAAAGACCTTGAAAAGGTCTCATGTGTATAGAATCAACATGCACCATACGTATTCGACCACGGCCGGGGTCGTATTATTCATTCCGTCTCCAATTTCTACACACATGCAAATCCGCCGGGTTTCGTTGAATGAATTTCGAAAAAAGACCTTGAAAAGGTCTCATGTGTATAGAATCATCATGCACCATACGTATTCGACCCCGGCTTGGGTCGTATCATTCATTCTATCACCAATTTCTATACACATGAAAACCCTCCGGGTTTGATTGATTGCATTTTGGAAAAAAGACCTTGGAAAGATCTCATGTGTATAGAATCATCATGCGAAATGCGCATTCGAACCCGGCTGGGGTCGCACCATTCATTACGTCTCCAATTTCTATACACATGCAAATCCTCCAGATTCGGTTGGATGGATTTCAAAAAAAAGACCTTGGAAAGGTCTCATGTGTATAGAATCATCATGCGCAATGCGTATTCGACCCCAGCCGGGGTCGTATCATTCATTCCATCTCCATTCTATACACATACAAACCCTCCGGGTTTGATTGATTGAATTTCGAAAAAAAGACCTTGAAAAGGTCTCATGTGTATAGAAAGAAATAACGCCGAAAGCATTCGACCCCGGCTGGGGTCGCACCATTCATTACGTCTCCAATTTCTATACACATGCAAACCCGCCGGGTTTGATTGATTGCATTTTGGAAAAAAGACCCTGGAAAGGTCTCATGTGCATAGAATCATCATGCGCAATATGTATTCGAACCCGTCTTGGGTCACACGAATCATTCCATCTCCAATTTATATACACATATAAACCCTCCGGGTTTGATTGATTGCATTTTGGAAAATAGACCTTGGAAAGGTCTCATGTTTAAAGAATCAAATGGCGCGAAAACATTCGACCCCAGCCGGGTTCGTGTCATTCATTCCGTCTCCAATTGCTAAAAACATACAAACCCTCCGGGTTTGATTGAATCCATTTCGAACAATAGCCTTGGAAAGGTCTCATGATTATAGAATCATCATGCGCAATACGTATTCGACCCAGGCCGGGGTCGTATCATTCATTCCATCTCCAATTTCTATACACATGTAAACCCGCGGGTTTGATTGATTGCATTTTGGAAAAAAGACCCTGGAAAGGTCTCATGTGTATAGAATCAACATGCGCAATACGTATTCGACCCCGGCTGGGGTCGCACATTCCAACACAAAGCAATTTCTATAAACATGGCAACCCTCCGGGTTGCGAAAAACAAATCACAATTGCCATACATTCCATCTCCAATTGCTATACACATACAAACCCGCAGGGTTTCGTTGAATTGATTTCGAAAAAAAGACCTTGGAAAGATCTCATGTGTATAGAATCATCATGTGCAATACGTATTCGAACCAGGCTGGGGTCATATCATTTATTCCATCTCCAATTGCTATACACATACAAAACCCTCAGGGTTTCGTTGAATTGATTTCCAAAAAAAAGACCTTGGAAAGGTCTCATGTGTATAGAAAGAAATAACGCCGAAAGCATTCAATCCCGGCCGGGGTCGTATCATTCATTCCATCTCGAATTGCTATACACATCAAACCCTCCGGGTTTGGTTAACATATTTCGAACAATAGACCTTGGAAAGGTCTCATGTTTATAGAATCAACATGCGCAATACGTATTCGACCCCGGCCGGGGTCGCATCATTCATTCCGTCTCCAATTTCTATACACATGCAAACCCGCCGGGTTTGATTGAATCCATTTCCGAAAAAAAGACCTTGGAAAGGTCTCATGTATATAGAAACAAATGTTCGCCGTTAAATATTCGACCCCGGCTGGGGTCGCACCATTCATTCCGTCTCCAATTTCTATACAC